>CAKNXK010000027.1 GCA_932182025.1 uncultured Candidatus Melainabacteria bacterium | reverse complement strand
TAAGTTGTTACTGCTGCGTCCAAAAAGAATATGCGGTGTTGTATCAGAATTGGTATCTATATACAAACGAGGGTTCCCGCCAGCACTTGGAACTCTACCATTTGCCCCGATAGTAGCTGTTTTTCTATCCTGAATACCATTTTCATTGTCTATGTTATACCCGATAGACTCACCGTTAACAAATATCCAAGGTGATTTTTCGCTTGCCGCACGTACCATCTTCTTGTTTACCATTGGTGCCGATGCCGCGGCAACGATTGCTACGATTGTTAATACAATCATCATTTCCATAAGGGAAAAGCCATGTAATCTTTTCATTCTTATACCTCAATCCATCAAGCGCACGCCAATAGCCTTATAGCCGAATAAGATCAGCCGATTTCTCCGACTCAATCCAACTCAAAGCACGACAATTTGCCGCATTATAAAGCTATTCGCTCACTCAATATTAAATTATTGCTACATTTATTATTATAACAGGTTTTTTGAAAAATTAAAGTGTTAAATACAAACACTAATCTAAAAGTATAAGAAATTTTTACATAAATTATTACTTAGGGTGATTAACCTGTTTGAATTCAGTTTAGTATATAGGTATGAAAATACCAACATTTTTTAGATTCTTAAACCAAAAAATCGAAAAATACAACAAACTCGCAACAAACCCGTTCACAACACCGCAGTCTGTTACATTAATCTGGGTTGAAGACAACTCAAACCCAACCAATGCGAACCCGCATGGAACAAAGTCAGCAGAGGACGACCTGTAGTCTCAATACCAACTTGTAGTATTACGATTGTCGTCCGACCCTTATTATAAAGTAGAGTTTTTAGGGACGACAGTTACTCCGCCTTCAGAAACATAAAATCCGCGCGCAATATCATCTTCGCGATTTATACCAATTTTTGTATAAGGCGGAATATCTACATTTTTATCAATAATAGCTTTTCTTATCTCTGAATACCTTCCAACATTGACATTTTCCATCAAAATACTGTCCGATACCTGAGAATAACTGTTAATCTTGACTTTTGGAGAAAGAATACATCTGGAAATTGAACCGCCGGAAACAATACAGCCTTCAGAAACCATTGAATCCGTAGCCATACCAACCCTGTCTCCTTCCTGCCAGATAAATTTTGCAGGAGGATAATTATAGTTAAAAGTCCTTAAAGGCCAATCCTTTGAATACAAATCCAACTCGGGTTCATACTCTAACAAATCCATATTTGCCTGCCAATAGGCATCTATACATCCTACATCTCTCCAATAACCCTTTTCCTTCTTAGTCATTCCCGGAAAATGATTTTCTGCAAAGTTATATATAAATATTTCTTTGCCCTGATTTAATAACATAGGGATAACATTCTTACCAAAATCGTGATTTGAATCAGATATTTTTGAGTCTTCTTCTAATGCCTGCACAAGTGTATCTTTATTAAATATATAATTGCCCATTGATGCTAAACACATTTTAGGATTGTTAGGAATAGGCTTTGGAGGAGTTTGAGGTTTTTCAACAAAACCTGTTAATCGCCAATTCTCATCAACTTCAATAATCCCAAATTCATGTGCTTCTTCAATAGGAATAGGAATTGCTGAAATAGTAAGCTCTGCATTATGCTTCTTATGAAACTTAAGCATCTGCCAAACATCCATTTTATATATATGGTCTCCGCCAAAAACGCAAACATAATCAGGTTCTTCATCATGAATATGAAAAATATTCTGATAAACAGCATCAGCAGTTCCCTGATACCAGGTTCCGCCGGTTCTCATTTGCGCAGGAACCAAATCAACATACTGGTTCAAAAACGGAGACAATGTCCAGCCGCGTGTAATATGTTTATTCAAAGAATCTGATTTATATTGCGTTAATACTTTTATCTTATAGAATCCTGAGTTGATAAAATTATTCAAAACAAAATCAATAATTCTATATCTTCCCCCAAAAGGAACAGCAGGCTTTGCTCTGTCTAGAGTCAGCGGAAATAATCTTTTGCCCTCTCCGCCTGCTAAAATCATTACCAACGCATTATCTACTGACATACAGCTCTCCTATTTGCACTCATTATAACAAATCAGCATTTTTTTACATCCCTCGCATAAAGGATAGGTACTTAACAAAAATTTACAATTATTTTTCATGTTATTTTTTTAGAAAATTTTATAATTGATTAGCTGTTAAATGAGTTCACAAAGTATATTTAATACGTTTTTAATATAACATTCTTAAACCGAAAAAAATAATCAAAATTTCTTCTTTACATTTCCTTTACATTTAGAGAAAACATGGCAATTTTAATTTTGACCCGCTTTTAAATATATATATATGTTGATATAATCAATGTATTGCATTAGAAGAAATATGTGTATGATTAGCAGAATTGGTGTAGAAGACAGACATTTTAATAATGTAAATAAAAACAACGCAAAACAAAATCCGGCATTCAAAAGCGGAGTTGGCGGTGCATTTTTGAGCTGTATTCAAGCATGCGAAAGAAATCCGATGGTGAATGTTGCTGTTATTGATTTATTAAGCGCAATTTTACCTAGAACTTTTGTTGAATCCTTAACCAACTGGTTTGCAGGATTTGAAGCTTTTAGAAGAGAATCCTCTGGTCTTATCGTAAACTGTATGATACCAAGCGTTGTCGCAATGGGGTTTGCAGGTGCTTTAAACAAATTTGTTTTGCCAAAAGGCGCAAATATGACCGGTTGCTGGGCCGACAGCAGTCTTATCCAAAAAGCTACAGATATTTATTCTAACTCTCAAGCAGATGATAAAGTCAAAGACAGCTTAAAAGAAATTCTCAAAGGTATCGAAGGAACTGATGGCAAAACTAAGGTTAAGTTTGGCGAAGTTTTATCAGAAGCTGAATTAGAAGAATATGCTAACAAATTAAAAGAATTATCAACTTCTAAAAAATCAAGAAAAGAATTTAATAATGAAATAAGCAAAATTACAAAAGAACTTGCTGAGAAAACACATGTTTTTGAAAGTGTAAAAGTTGGAGATGTAAAAGCTACTACAACTACCACACTATTAGAAGATTCCGTTAAATATTTCAGAGAGTTCCAAAAAGCAGGAAAAGGAACAAATATAGCTGAATTCGCAAAGAAAAGTAAAAATCTGGTTAAAACCAAGAGTGCTTTAGGTTTAGCAGTAATTCTTCCGCTTGCTGCTTCTATGCAATATATTAACAGATGGATTACCGAAAAATCATCCGGCGTAAAAGGTGCTCCTATCTATGATGATTTTGGTAAAGATCAGGATGAAGAAATTAGAGCTAAGGCAAAAGAAGGCCTATTTAAACAAAAATTAATCTCAATTTCTTCAATGGTTGGCGTTGCGCTTCTTTCAATGATGAAGAAACCAACCTTGGGAATGCTTGAATTCAAAGGAATTTTCCCAACAATGGATCAGGCAAGAATAATTTCAACAACTACATTTGCTTCACGTATGGCTGCTGCTGATGACAAAAACGAACTGGCAGAAGCTACGGTAAGAGACATTGCAACATTTTCCAGCATGTATTTCTTAGGCGATTATGTAGCGAAAGCTACTGCTACTGCAATCCAGAAAAAGACTGGAATTACTTTACTCAATGACACTAAACCGCTCAAGGGTGACGAAAATGCTTTGAAGAAATTCTGGCACTGGGTAAAAGATGTAAACATCAAATCATCCGAAGAAGTTATCGGTAAAAAAGCGGTTAACATGCGTTCCGCTTGCCAAGCAGCTAACTTGGGTGTATCATTATTACTGTTAGGGTTAGTGATTCCTATTTTTACACGAAAAAATACGCAGAAAAAGCACGCCGAAGCTTTGAAAGCTGCACATGGTGACCAATCTACGAACACGGTCACACCTTCGCGAACGAATAATGTCGCATAGGGAAAATTGTGTAGATTAGAGAAAAAAGGTTAGAAAATGAAAGTACAGAAAATTCAACAAAACAACAACATTCAGCAAAAACAGCCGCAGTTTAAAGGAGCTGTTGATACAGGTTTAAGATTTTTAGCAACAAATCAAGGTGTTGGCGCGAATTTGACCGACCTTAGTTTTATGGTAATCCCTCGTGTTACTACTGATGCTAAACGCGGGCCGGCTGCCTGTGTAGAAACAGCTCGTCGTGAAGCTTCCGGTACTGCTAACCATTCTCTTGTAGGTGTTTATGGTATGGCAGGAGGAATTGGGGCTGCTGCTTTAATGGGAATGAACAAAAATTTCGGCGTAAAAGCAAATAAGATGTTTGCCGCTCCCGAAACTTTAAATATATTGGCTGAAAATAAAGCAAATCAGGTTAAAAATAATACAACACAAGTTGAATATTTAAAAGAAACTTTAAAAAATATAAAAGCCTTCAACCCTGCAGCTGCAAATGCTGATAAGGATGGTTACGTAAAACTATCCGAAGAAACTGTTGAAGAAATTGCAAATCTTCTTGATAAAGAAATAAATAAAGGAAGCTTTAAAAATTGGGAGAAGAAAGACTCTGTTAATTCACTTGAAACAGCAATGAATAAAATTATTGCAGACACAGGAGCTGAATCTAAATATATTCTTGAATCAGCAGATGCTAAAACTAAGAGTGAAACAAGTCTAAAAACTTTATTGAAAGATATTTATCAATTATCAGACTCTTTTAACAAAGATAAAGTAAAAGCAGTTTTTGAAGAACAGGTTAGAAACGGTAAAGGAATTAAGGATAACGCATTTATTAAAAAGCTTACTAATTTCTCTAAAATCCGTTCACTTGCAGGTTTTACAATTGCAACCGGTGTTGGTATGTCAATTCAGCCAATGAACATATACTTAACTAAAAAGAAAACCGGTTCTGATGGTTTCGTAGGTGTTGAGGGCAGAAGCAAAGACAACAGCACCCAATTCAAACTTATGAAAGGTACTGCAGGAGCAGGATTCCTGGGATTAACACTTGCAACATTAGGCACAGTAAGTCCGAAAAAACTTATGAGCCAGATTGCATTCAAAGGGTTCTGGCCAACAATTCCACAACTAAAAGGGATTTATGGTCTTACAATTATTTCAAGACTTTTAGCTACACGCGATAAGGATGAGCTTAGAGAATCTTTAACAAAAGATACTTTAGGTTTCTTAAGCTGGCTTGTACTTGGTGACATTGTTAACAAAATAGCCGCAGAAGGTCTGGATAAAACCGTTATGAACAGAACCAAAGAAGTTGAAGGTAAAGGATATTTTGGAAGAATATTTAACTCTTCACTCAAAACAAGAGATGAGGTTCTGGTTGAAACTCTTTCTAAGAATAATATTTCTACCGTAAAAGAAAATGGTGTTGCAAAAACATTCAAAGAAATGTTAAAAGATTTAAATGGAATAAAAGATGAGCAAGTCAAAAAACTTGCTAAGAAAAGACTTGGCACACTTAACAAAGCACAAGCAGCAGGTTACTTGTTCTCAGGACTGGTACTTGGTCTCGGTAT
The DNA here is from genome assembly GCA_932182025.1 of uncultured Candidatus Melainabacteria bacterium. Taxonomy (GTDB): domain Bacteria; phylum Cyanobacteriota; class Vampirovibrionia; order Gastranaerophilales; family Gastranaerophilaceae; genus CAG-196. Next base: position 258,497 of record CAKNXK010000027.1, on the reverse strand, counting down.
TCCTAACTTGAATATTTATATTACAAATACACTTGATAAGAAAAGAAAAGCAGCTAAGGCAGCTGAAGAACAGCAAAATGCCGTTGCATAGTACCGTTTTCTTTTCTGTAAGAGTAGAATAAGTCGTTATTACAACTTGTGCAATAAGGACAGATGTCGATTTTTTCAACTCCGATTTCTTGGAGTTGACGAGCATTTATGGATTTTAAATCAACATTATTGTTATTATACAAACCTGTTGTGTTATTGACTGTTTGTAATAATTTATTTTTTACGTCTTCTGAAACCTCATAACAGCAAAGACCGATAGCAGGACCTATTACAACAATTGTATCCTGAGGGTTTCCGCCCATTTTTTGAAGAGTTTTGACGCCGATTTTTTGAGCGGTTCCGCGCCAGCCGGCGTGAGCAACAGCCCCAATATTTGTTTTATGGTTATAAAAAATCAGCGGAGTGCAGTCAGCGAATTTTAAACGTATTTTTTGATGAGATTTGGTAATAATTAATCCGTCTGTATCAGGATATTGAGTTCTTTCATCAACAAATTCGACATGGTCAGAGTGGGTTTGCTCAGGCATTATACACTCCAAGCTTTCTTTAAAATTTCGTGTTGTAAAAAAATGCTCAACACCTTCTAAAAAATCACTTTTTAAAATATCGTTTTCAAAATAAAACATAGTTTTATTATACGTTAAAAAGAAGAATAGAGCAGAGAATTTATTGCTCTGGAAGTTGTTCTTTCTTCATGCATTTTATTGGCATTTATTTCAATAGCTCTTAGTTCTTTTAAACAAGCATCTTGAGAAGTATCTGATAAACTATTACATTTAGCAACGCGTTTTTCAAACATAGCTCTTCTGTTAGCCCAATATCTGCCTTCTGCTGTCAAATGAAAACCATCAACTTTTACGTTTTTGAAATTATTTGGCGCAAACTCTTCCCACTCTAAATCAAATAATTTTTCTGCATATACAGGGGTAAGTAACGCTATAAGTGATATGATTGCAAATAATTTTTTCTTGGACATCCTTTCTTGTATATATTAATAATTTTATAAAATATATTTTGTTTAATAGTACAACCAAAATTGCTATTTTTGTCAATAAAAATATTCAAAAAAATATGTTTATAATGATAAGTTTACTTTTTAAAATAGCTTAAAAAAACAACTACTATTATCTAATTAGATAATATATTGGCTAATAAATTGCTTATGTAGTCATTAAAATTATTTTCTCAAAAGTTTATTATACTAGTATGGATTACGATAAAGAAAAATTTGCAAAAAGATTAAAAGAAATACGAGCATCTAAGCGACTGACTCAAGATGAAGTTTCTGAGAAAACAGGAATTGATACACCTAATTATAGCAGATTTGAAACCGGTAAAACAATTCCGACTTTGCAATCATTGTATAAAATTATACAAGGTTTAGAAGTTAGTCCAAATGAAATTTTTGAATATGAACATTTTAGTGATGAAAAAGAACTCGATAAAATGGTTATGGATGTTTATCAAAAATTTTCACTTAAACAAAAATATAGTATTTATAAGATTTTTCGTGCAATTGAAGAATTGCAGGGTTAAGTAATACCTTAATTACTTCCTCTTCGCCACAAAATTAGTGAAGAAATTTGACGAAGAAAGGAGGTAGTTACTATGATTGACAAATTAATAATGCTATTACTAGCATTCTCGTTAGCAGTAATAGCATTAATAAATTTAATCAAATTGTAGGGTATGAAGAGGACAGTTAAGAGTAGTGTTCTTAATTGTCCACCCTGCATTTATATTATTTACGATATTTGTTGTTTTGTCAATCTTTTTGAGATATTTCCCTATTGCACTTTACAATCGCCCCTTTTTCGACTACTATATAAAAAAGGAGAGGTTAATCTAATGGCTGATAATAAATATAGACGTGTGTTATTAAAAATTAGCGGAGAAGCATTATTAGGAGACCAACAGTTTGGTATTGACCCTAAACCCGTTGAAATGATTGCTGATGAAATCCGTTCTATCTATGAACGCGGAGTCGAAATCGCAGTTGTTGTCGGGGGCGGCAATATTTTCCGCGGTATGAAAAACAGTGCAAAGCTTGGAATGGATCAAGCTTCAGGTGACTATGTAGGAATGCTTGCTACTGTTATGAACGCTGTTGTTTTGCAATGTGCACTCAAAAAAATCGAAGTTGAATGTCGTGTTATGACAGCAATTGCAATGAATCAGATTGCGGAACCTTATGTTCGTCATAGAGCTATAAGACACCTCGAAAAAGGCAGAGTTGTTATTTTTGCAGCAGGAACAGGAAACCCGTTCTTCACAACTGATACCGCGTCAGCTCTTCGCGCTTCTGAAATCAACGCAGAAGTTATGCTTATGGCGAAAAACGGTGTTGATGGGGTTTATGATGATGATCCTAAGATTAATCCAAATGCTAAGAAAATAGATGTTATTTCTTATGCTGAAATCATTAAAAGAGATTTGAAAGTTATGGATACTTCAGCTTGTGCCTTGTGCAAACAAAATAACATTCCTATTACAGTATTCGATTTTAAAGCATCAGGCAGCTTAGTTAAAATTATGAACGGCGAAGCTGTAGGAACATATATAAGCTAGGTTTAAAGTAATAAATATATAAGGAGAAAATTATGTCAGAAGCTCTTGAAGAAATCTTTTTATTCGGAGAAGAAAAAATGGAAAAAGCTATCTCTCAAATGAAGAGAGAGTTTGCGTCTGTTCGTACAGGCAGAGCAAATCCTGCTGTTTTAGATAAAGTTGTTGTTGATTATTATGGAGTTCCAACACAATTAAGACAAATGTCACAAGTTAGTGTTTCAGAAGGTACTACCCTTGTTATCACTCCTTATGACAAGTCAATTATGAAAGAAATCGAAAAAGCAATTATTAAAGCTGAGCTTGGTGTTGCTCCAAACAATGATGGAACTTGCATCAGACTTAACTTCCCTCCTCTTACAGAAGAAAGAAGAAGAGAAACTGCTAAAGATGTTAAAAAATATGGTGAAGATGCTAAAATTGCGGTAAGAAATGTTCGCCGTGATATGGTTGATGATTTGAAAAAAGTTGAAAAAGAAGAAAATCTTCCAGAAGATATGGTAAAAGATACTCAGGACAAAATTCAAAAATTAACCGACAAATATGTTGGTATCATTGATTCACTTGTTTCAGAAAAAGAAAAAGAGGTTCTTACCGTATAATGGATTCAAAAAGATTAGCGACAGGGCTTGTTATTGGACTTACATCATTGTTTGCAATTATGCAAGGTGGAATATGGCTTGCTCTTTTGGTTTCAATAGTTGTATTTTACGCTTCTAAAGAATATACAATTATTTTAAGACACAAAGGTTTTTTCCCAAGCTTAAAAATTATTCTTGCCTCAAGCTTAATTTTTGCAGGCTTAGCGTACTTTAACAAGTTTGACTTAATCCCGCTTGCATTTACGTTGTCTGCAATGATGGCTTTAATGTGGGTTTTATTCCGCGGCAGACAGCCTTATATCGCAAATGTTGCTACAACTGTTTTTGGATTTTTATATTGCGGTTGGTTTCCACTACACTTGTTGTTTTTAAGAAACTTACCGGAAGGTTTAGGCTACACAGTGCTCCTATTCTTTGGTGTGCTTGTAACAGACACTTTTTGCTATGTTTTTGGAAGCAGATACGGCAAACACAAACTTGCGGCTGTAATCAGCCCAAATAAAACAATAGAAGGTGCTATTGGCGGGACAGCAATGTGTATGGTATTTACAATTGCAATTGGTTTACCTATTGGACTTCCTTGGTATCATATTTTAATTCTTGGTTTATTGATTGCTGCTTTTGCACAAATTGGCGATTTATGCGAATCAATGATTAAGCGCGATGCAGGAGTGAAAGACTCAAGTAATGTTTTGCCGGGGCATGGCGGATTCTTGGATAGAACAGACAGCTATATTTTAACAATTCCTGTTGTTTACTATTACCTTGAATACTTTAGAGGTTTATTTTAGAGGTAAATGTAAATGTTAGCTAAAATTTTTGGTGAAGTAGAAAACGAAGAACTAGTAGAACTAGCGCTTACACACCCTTCTTTTACCAAAGAAAACAACCTAGAACCTTTATTAAGTTATGAAAGATTAGAATTTTTTGGCGATTCAGTTTTAAAACTGTTTTCGTCAAAACTTCTTTTTGAAAAATATCCTGACTATCCGGAAGGCGATTTGTCAAAAATCCGTTCAATTCTCGTGTCGGATGCAATTCTTTCTAAAATAGCATTTGAGATTGGAATAGATAAATTAATTAAACTCGGACCTGCCGAAGAAAAACAAGGCGGCAGAAAACGGGAATCAAACCTTGCTTGCTCATTAGAAGCTCTTTTGGGTGCATATTATTTAAACGGAAAAAGCAAAGAAATAGAAGCTTTTATTGGGAATTATTTAATACCTTATGCTGAAGATGTTGATGCACATTTTGAAAAATACAACGCCAAAGACATTTTGCAGCAATATACTCAAAGCATAGACAAGACTTTACCTGAATACAATACAGTTGCTGTGCATGGCCCTGCTCATAAACCGGAGTTTGAAGTCGAAGTAATCTGGCAAGGAAAAGTTATAGCAACAGCCAAAGGAAAATCAAAGAAAGAAGCACAGCAAAATTGTGCTTATGAAGCGTGTTTGAAACTGGGTGCAATCAACCAAACAGATGATTGAAAACTCTTAATAATTTAATATAATCAATGTTGTAGAGGAAATTATCGTTATCTCGGGGAGATTTTAATTTATGTACGACAGACGTTGGTACGATTCTAATGAGCATACACAAAGAGCTTTAAGCATTCTTAAAGATATGGATGAAAATCAAAGAAGAGCTTTATCTAAAGATTTAACAACAGTTGTTAAACAAATAAAAGAATTGCATGAAGAAGATGAAGAACCAAGCGTAAGCCTTGGTATTGACCGCGTTTTAGGATTATATAAATTATCAAATTCAAGAAGATGGTATGACAAAGTAAGTCTTCTGTCTTATGCGATGAAAACAATGTCTACTTTACCGGAAGAAGATTTCTACACAATTATGGAAGGAATTGCAGCATCAGCAGAAAGCGCTGCTTAAGTATTAACATCTTCTCTTTTAACGGTTGGGTTTAAACTTTTTACAACAAAAGGTTTAGCAAAATAAATTGCGCTTATAAAGTTTAAAACATTTCCTGAAATATTAAGTGCGCTTTTAGCAGCTTTCATTTTTTGCGGCAAAGCTCCGCCAATACCGATTAATGCAAAGCCGCCCATTATAAATAAATACGCTTTAAAAATCCCTCGTGGAACAGCAACACAATCGTTCACATCACGCGGATTTGTTACCGCATCAGAGAATTTATCTATAAACTCGCGTTTTTTAGGTTGTTCGTTTCTAAAATTGGGAGTTGTTGTTTGGATTTTCGAAATATTCATATCAATATTAAACCCTGAAAAAAATATTTTTGATAGTTGTTAAAAAAAGTTTTTTATGATAAAGTTTTCTTGTAGATATGGGTGCGTGGCGCAGTTGACTCTGCCGAAAAAAATCTGAACCATTGAGGATTTTTTGAGAGGTAGCAGTTGACATAGTCAACGGAGCGAGTGATAATTAAATAAATATGGGTGCGTGGCGCAGTTGGTAGCGCAGTTGACTCTTAATCAATTGGTCCCGGGTTCGAGTCCCGGCACACCCAAATTAAAAGACAGGATAAAAATTTATCCTGTCTTTTAAATTAAAAAGAAAGTGGAGTTATGATTAGAAAATTAGCAGAGAAGAAAATTGAATTTAATATAAAAGAAGTTTTTAAAGTTTTCTTTTATATAATATTAATTTTATCTTTATTATATATTCTATTTTTAACTCTGAATATATTTACAATAATTTTAAAATTACAAAATTTTTCATTGCTACCATTAAGCTTATCGTTGTCTAAGATTACAAATCTGGAATACTATAACAATATTCTGCTTAATGCCAACATAGAAGCTTTAAAATCTTTTGCAAGTATATTTACACCTTTTTTGGCACTTGTCACCTTATGGCAAGGATATGATAAATTTTTGGAAGACAAAAAGCAACAAAAAATAATACGTAAAGATAAACAGTTTATTGAAATAATAAAAAACCTTTCTGCTGATAATATGTCGCTTAAAATAAGCTCAATAAATTCTTTACCAATATTTTCAACAATCAACGAACCCATTTATGACAGATTTATAAGCAAAGAACAATACTATAATTGGCTAAGAAATAATTGTCCATATATTTTTGAAACAATTGAAACCCTTATTACTACATTAATTCTGGCTGAAAATGTTAATTCTAATGACAGAGACATTATTTCAAAAAACTGCATTAATGCCTTAAATATAATAAATAATAATACACAATGTCATTCAATTATAGAAAAAATGTGGCCGGAAGAAGGAATTGAAACAGAATATTATAATGCTATTGAACTTAATAATAAAAACTTAAAAAATACCAATTTAGATAACATAAAATTAAATGGAGTTGAATGTATTACAACTAATTTTACAAATTCACACATTGATTTTGGAAATTTTCAAAACTGCTGTATGTCCAGAGCAAATTTTTCGAAAGCGCAGCTTACAAACACATATTTCAGTAGCTGCAACATGAATTTAACAAATTTTGATAACACATCACTAACAGGGACAAGCATTTATAACATTGACATTGATAATAAAAAAACAAAAATGTATGCTCTTTCTTTTATTGATACAAAGTTAAATAATGCTTCATTTGGTAATATAAAATTCTGTAATTGTAAATTTAAAAATATCAACTTTGAAAATTGTTTTCTTAGTAATATTGAATTTGAAAACTGCGAACTTGAAAATGTTAATTTTGAAAATGCAAAATTAGATAAAGAAACATATAACTCTCATAAGAAAAATTTATTCAAAGATTATTGTTATGCACCTAAAACATATACTTCCAAGCATTTTGATTCAAGCTATAAAATTAAATACGGAGTTTTGCAAAAAGAAAATACAAAATAATAAAAATTTACGAGCTTTACAAGTATTTAACATTTAGATAGAATAGTATTATGTATTTATGGGGATGTGTGTTATATGATTATTAATTCAAGGGAGAATAGTCTTAATTTTGCAGCTAAGCCTGCCAATATGAGAGCTTATACAAGAGCCATTAGCGAAGGCTTAGAAGTTTTGGATAAAAAAGTAGGAATTATTATCCATAATTCTTCTGTACCTTCTGCTAAATCTTCTACAACAGGTATTGGTTCATTGTTATCAGAAAACGCGAGAGCTGCATTTGTACCGTTTTTACGCGAACAAGCTGTAACAAGCATTCAACAAGAGCCTGCTTATTTAAGACGATTAAGTGACCCTTCTCCTTATGATCCGATTTCTACATCAAAAAATATTTACACAATTCCTCTGGAAGTCCTCGCTACTGATGAGTATGACCATTTTCTTTCAAAAGAAACTTTAGCCAAAATTCAAGCGAATGCTACATCACAAAACGAGGAACGGGTAGATTACAAAGCTGTTGCAGAAGATTATGAAACAGCTTTAAAAGAAGCGTATGACACCTATAGCAATAGAACTTTTACCTTTTTAAGTGATAAAACATTAAAACTTGCTCTGGAATTTTCATCATTTAAAAAACAACATGCACAAGAACTTGAACCCAATGCAATCTATGAAGTTATGGTAAAAAAATATAATAACGAAGATTGGCAAACTTGGGATGAAAAAGACAGAAATCTTTATGATAACGGAGAAGAGTCTGCGTATTTAAAACAATTACGTCATGATTTAAGATTTGAAATTGAATACCACATGTTCAAACAATGGATAGCTGAACGTGAAATAGAAAAAACTAACAAACAAAATGAAGAGCGTGGATTGCGTATAATCGCTGATACACCTGTCGCTTTTACTCCTGCAGAAGTTTGGCGTAACAAAGACTTATTTATGGAAGACTTTGCACTAGGCTGCCCGCCTGATTATTTCACAACCGATGGTCAGCGCTGGGGATTTGCAGTTCTTAAACCTAACTTAATTTTTAATGAAGACGGCAGCCTCGGGAAAGGTGGAGAATTCTTAAGAAAACGCTATGAGTCAATTTTCAAAGACTCACCGGGTGGTGTAAGAATTGACCACGTTATCGGTTTAATCGATCCGTTTGTTTATGCAAAAAATGAACCACACATGACAGCCGCAAACTCAGGCAGACTTTATTCTTCACCATTTAAAGAAGTTTTTGAACAATATACAAAACGCAATATTGATGAATACGCTGCAATATTAGAGAAAATCGTTTTTCCTGCCGCCGCAAAATATGGTATCAGCAAAGATTTAGTAATTTGTGAAGACTTAGGCGAAATAACCATGCCGGTTCGTGCAGTTATTGACAGATTACAACTCACAGGACTTTCCGTAACCCAATTTGGCGCGAGCGGGGTTGATGCTCCGGCTAGAAATGTAATTATGCCGGGGTCGCACGATAATAAATCCTTTATCGAATATACGGATGAAATGTTTGCAAACGCTCAAACATCCAGAAACGGAAAAGAACATTTTATGTATAAAACTCACATTCTGGGCTCCGACACAGTTGTTCCTAATCAAGATGTAAATCAGTATCGAGAAGAATTGAGAAATGATAAAAAACGTTTTATGGCAGCTTCTTTTGCAGAATTATTTACAAGCCCTGCTAAAAAAATTCAATTATTTTTTACAGACTTTTTTGGCATAGGGAAAACTTATAACGTACCGGGCTCAAAAAAAGATTGTTGGACATTGAGACTTGGAAGCGATTTTGAGAAGCTTTATTATAATAATTTGACAAAAGGGCTGGGAGTCAATTTCCCTGAAGCAATCGCAACCGCAATCAGACAACGTGGAACTGCTTTTGCCGAAAAACATGAAAACTTACTTAAAAGATTAGATAAATTTACTCAAATACTTAAAAGTTAATTTCATTAATTACAGCATCAGGCGTTAGAGCTTTCATACATTCAGGAGTCTTATGCTCACATGAATTATTTGCATTTCGAATAACGCAACATGGAGAACATGGAAAATGTTTTGTTAATACTACACAATTTTCATTTCTTGGCTTCCAACGTTTTAAAGAAGTATTGCCGTTAATCAAAATAGAGCTTTTTTGAAAAGCTGCTGCTATATGCATAAGCCCTGAATCAACACCAATAAGCATATCAGCATACTTAATTAATGACATAGTTTGAGATAAAGAAAATTTACCACTAATATTTACTGGCAGAACTTTACATCCTCCCAACTTTGTTAATAAATTATCATAAGCTGCGCTGTCTTTTTCCCCACCACAGAGAAAAACATTTGCATTTTTTTCATTTATTAAATATTCAATAACTTTTACCCAATAATTATCCAGCCAATCTTTTTTTCTTATTCTGCTATAAGCTTGGATAAGGACATTCTTTCCTTTAAAAGAACTTAAAAAATCTTTTATCAGAATATCATCATCTTTTTGAGTCCATAATTCGGTATCAGAATTATTTACAGGAACTCCTGACTGCATTAACATATCACAAAAGCAGTCAACTACATGCCTGTTTTCTCCGCTTGGAATTTCCATTGTAAGAAAATGATTTTTGCTTACATCATATTCAGTTCTTCCAAATCCGATGCGATTTTTTACACCGCTTAAATAGGCAACTTTAGAGAAAAAACTATCTGATTTAAAAAAGTAAACTGTATTATATTGTTTAAAACATTTCATATACGATAGAATATTTTTGTATTTACCTTCAATTTTTATAAAATTATCAACATAAGGACAATTCCTCAATACGTTCATTGCAACCACGTCTACTAGTGCATCTATTTGAGCATTAGGATACGCTTTTCTAAGCTCCCTTAAAGCAACACTTAAAAAAACTGTATCACCAACTGTACCATAACGCACTACCAAAAACTTCATATTCTTTTCCATAAATTACTCCAATGAGGTTCACATGTATGAACTATATTAACAACAAATTTAATTAATATCAAATAAAAAGTTCACACATATGAAGTTATATTAAGTATGATTAATCAAGATTTTAACAATTTAGTTTGCAGCAGGATATTAGAGCTGCGAAAAGCACAAAAAATGACCCAAGAACAACTTGCTTATCAAAGCGGGATATCAAAAGGAGGTCTCAGCGAGATTGAAAGAAATATGAAAGAGCCCAGAACATATACAATATTAAGAATATGCGCAGGACTTGGTATAACAATGAAAGAGTTTTTTGATTTCCAAGAAATTGATAATTTTATGAACCTTATATAAGACTAGCCTCAAAAAGATATTCAGCCGGTCCTGAAAGAAAAACGTCGCCTTCAGGCTTATTTGGAGTACCGTTCCAAACAACATTAACTTTACCTCCGAGGAGTTCAACATCAACATTGTTTTCGAGCAAACCGTTGAGAATACCTGCAACAACACTTGCGCAAGCACCTGTACCGCAAGCTAAGGTAATACCGCATCCGCGTTCCCAAACACAGAGTTCAATTTCTTTTGGGGAATGGATTTTTATAAATTCAACATTTGTTTTCTCAGGAAACTCCGCACCAAGCTCTATTTCAGGGCCGTAAGTTTTTGCTAATTCAAGAAGATTTTCATTATCTTTAATAAAAATAACAAAATGAGGGTTCCCCATTGAAATAGCATTACCTTCAAAAATTCTGTTTTGGACAGAAATCTTGTAATTAAGATTATCATTTGGTAAAAATGGGATTTCATTTGTATCCAAAATCGGTTTTGACATATTTACACGCACCTGACCGTTATCAAGAATTTGAGGCTTAATAATCCCAGCCAAAGTTTTTACTGTAAACTCTTTTTTATTAACAAGCTTTTTGTCATAAACATATTTTGCAAAACATCTCATTCCGTTACCGCACATTTGCGCTGTCGAACCGTCAGAATTATAGAAAAACCAACCAATATCAGCTTCATCACAATTTGTATCAGGAATAATAAAGCCGTCAGCGCCGACTCCAAAATGTCTGTCACAGAGTTTTCTTGCAGCTTCATCCATTTGCAACCCTGATTTTTTGAACTCATCATAATCAACAATTACAAAATCATTTCCACAACCCTGCATTTTGGTAAACTTTATTCCCATAATTTCCCCCTTTATAGTACAATTATTATATAAAGGATTGAGAATTATGGCAATAGCGTTGCCGTTTTTCGCCTCGCGCGCGGCGGAGACAAGATAAAGGATGAAATTATGGCAATAATAAAAGTACAAAAAGGAACAAAAGATATATTACCTTCTGATATGCCGATTTGGCATTTTATGGAAGAAAAAGCAAAAGAAGTTTTTACAAGATATGGTGCAAAAGAAATTCGCACACCTATTTTTGAAGCAACAGAATTATTTGCACGCGGAGTTGGCGACACCACTGATATTGTAAACAAAGAGATGTATACTTTTGAAAAAAGCGAACGCTCTCTAACTCTTCGTCCTGAAAACACAGCAGGCGTTGTTCGTTCTTTTATTGAGAACGGTATGCACAGACTTGCTGCTCCTGTTAAATTGTGGTACAAAGGACCAATGTTCAGATATGAACGTCCGCAAGCAGGTCGTCAAAGACAATTCCACCAGGTTGGAGTAGAAGTTTTTGGAATAAAACATGCAACTGCTGATGCCGAAGTTATCTTGATGGCTGTTAACTATTTAAAAGCATTAGGTTTAAATGATTTATCTGTTGAACTTAATTCTCTTGGTTGTCCTGAATGCCGTGAAGTTTTTAAAACAAAGCTTAAAGAAGTTTTGAAGCCTTATTTATCAGAGCTTTGTCCTGATTGCCAATCAAGATATGAAAAAAATCCTTTAAGGCTTTTAGATTGCAAAGTAGAAGAATGTAAAGAGATTTATGCTAAACCTGAAATTCAGGAAATTATTCAATCCGATTTTATTTGCGACGAATGCTCTAATCACTTTGAAGAGCTTAAAGGTTATTTGGATAAATTAGGTGTTAATTATTCCATCAATAAACTTCTTGTAAGAGGTTTGGATTACTATAACAGAACCGTTTTTGAAATAAAATCAAACAACCTTGGTTCACAAAACGCCGTATGTGGCGGCGGTCGTTATGACAGCCTAGTAAAAAATCTTGGCGGTGAAGATACCCCTGCAATCGGGTTTGCAATGGGTATGGAAAGATTAGCCTCTTTAATTGGAGAAAAACAAGATGACAAAACTCAAGCTTTTGTTGTTTGTAATAACCCTCTGGAAGCAATTAAATTAACAGAAGAATTACGTGCTCAAGGAGTAACTTGTGAATTTGATTTAACAAATAAAAAGTTCGTTAAACAACTCGAAAAAGCTTCTAAAGTTGCAAAATTTGCACTCATTCTAGGCGAAGACGAAATCGCAGCAAACAAAGTTACTGTAAAAAATCTGGAAACTTCTGAACAAAAAACTTTAGATAGAAATAGCAATTATTTCATTTAGATGTTTTAAATTAATATGCTTATTAATTCAGTAGATTCTACGACTTTTGGGGTTAACCTAAATTCTCCAAAACTTCGCTATAGCCAGAAAGATTTTTTTGTAAAAATTCGCGGCTATGGCAAAAATCCTCTGTGGGCAAATAAAACAATAGAAACAGCAGATTCGGCAGTAAATTTAGTAAGAAATAATACTTCCGCAGAAAATGTTCTAAAATTTATTACTACAGGTATAAGAACTGCTAATCAATTTTGTTTAGACCTTTATAAACGTTCTAATACAGGGGTGCTAAGAACATATAGAAAAGGATGGAAATCCGAAGATTTTCTTTCAGGCGGTATAGTTACAAGTTATGACGAAGGACGATATGCTTGTTATAGAGACAGACTCAACCAAGCATATTGCAAACCACTTTCAAAAACCGATATTGGTATGACACGTCCTAATCAATGGGAAACTCTAGTGCATGCCGATCCTGATACGATAAACAATTCACTGGATAAAGTCTTTAAATTATGTAATAAGATTTTCCCTAAATATATTAATAAAGAAGTGAAGAAAAAAGATATGACTAAAGTCAACGAAAATATTGCAGAAATTCGTTGGATTTTAGCACATGCAACTCCTTGGTCTCGTGGCAGTGACGCTATTTCTAACGTGTTTATGCGAGTTATGTATAAAGCAATAGGAGTTAAATCATATCCGCTTAAAAAAGGCGTGTCTTTGGATTTGGAAGCTTATTGTACTGAGCTTGAAGAATATAAAAAGCGGTTTTCCGAATACTTCGAAAAACCGCCTGAAATTATTGAATAAACTATTATTCGTAAATATAACCGTTTGTAAGGTCAATTTTGATAGGAGCAAGAAGTCTTAAGTTAACAATTTCGTTAGGCATTGTTAAGACTTTAGCGCCCTTGAATATTCTTCTCCAGAAACCGATTTTCTTAGGATCAAGAGTTGCAACACCGTAAACCATTACTGCTTGGTCATTCGGAGTTACAAGAAGTTCGTTCTTAATAATAACTTCACCGTTTTGTCTGAATAACTTAGCAGGCTGAACGTATTTTACCTGACCTTTCATATCGCTGTTTTCAGAGATTAAAAGATATTTTTCTTTTGTTACATAGTTTTGAGGTGTTTTAGCTGTATAAATATCGGTTACATTTGAAATTTGAGAACCAACAACTGTTTCAAGTTTAATAGGGAAAATGGTTCCAGCTGGAACAATACCGATTGAACCTTGAACTTTTACGTTATCAACAATATAACCTTCAGCAGTTCTTTTTTGCATAACTTCTGCAAGTTTAGCGTTTGGATTAAGCTTAGCTTCTTGCATCATTTTGTAAAGAATCATAGCAACTTCTGCTCTGTTAGCAGGTCTTTCTGCTTCCATTTTACCTTCATGACCAGGCATAACAACAACAAGGTCAAGAACGTGAGCTTTCGCAGCAGCCATTAAGAACCAAGCAGGCATTTGAGTATAGTCTTCGTATGATTTTGAAACAATATCATTTGCTCTTTGCTGGCTGATTTGGTTTGTAGTTAAAGCGTTTACAGCAATATTAATAGCTTCTGCTCTTGTTACAGAATCAAAAGGTCTATAACCTGTACCTTTTGCATCAGGAATAAGGTCAAAATATACTGCTTTTTTAATTTGATTATAAGCCCAGAAATCAGGTGTTACGTCTGTAAAATGAATGTCTTGAGTAACTTCGGTGCTTTCTTGTCCTAATGCTTTAATAGCCATAGAAGCAAATTCAGCTCTGGTTACAGGAATATCAGGCTTGTAAGAACCATCAGGGTAACCTACAACAACACCAACTTCTGTTAAAAATTTAATTGATTGATATGCCCAGTGTGCCTCGTCCATATCAGTATAGAATGCGTTTGCAGGGTTATTTAACATAAATAATGCTGCTAAAACACATAAGCCTTTTAATAACTTTTTGAACATCAAATGTCCTCCTTTTTAATATAGAACCTTATTCTAATGCTATATTAAATACGAGTTTCGTGCAAATATTTTTAACAAAAGTACATATTAGATTTAATATTATTTTTGTCAAGGGAATGGCGCGAAGAGAATTCTCTCCGCGCCATTAATCAGATGTCCTAACATGCATCCAGATAAGATTTTAGACACTCAATATTATCAACTTTTCTTAGTTTTTGTATAGCTGCGTTTTCTATTTGTCTAATTCGCTCTTTCGAGAACCCTAGTGCATTCCCGATTTGCTCCAGTGTTTTCGGCTCTTCATCATCAATCCCAAATCTTCTTTTGATAATCTCCTGCTCACGTTTATCCAGTGTGCTTATCAATCTTGTAATATCCTGCTCCTGCAACTTGTCTTGAGTACTCGCTTCCGGTGATTTGTAAGTTGTATCTTCTACATAATCCTGAATACACAAATCATCTGTCACGAGCGTATCCAAACTTACAGGCTCTTTTTTGATTGCATTTTTTACTTCTTCAATCTTTTTGAAATCCAATCCTGAGATTTTTGAAATAGTTTCGTCATCAGGTTCAAGAGTATCACTTCCAATAATGTCTTCGCAAGCTTTCTTGTACCGGCGAATCTTATCAAGCATATGCACAGGAATCCTAATAGTACGAGAGTGATTAGAGATTGCCCTGATAATCGTTTGTTTAATCCACCATGTTGCGTAAGTAGAGAATTTAAAGTTTTTTCTATAGTCATATTTTTCTGCCGCCTTTATTAATCCTAACGAACCTTCTTGTACCAAATCCATAAACAGAACGCCCTGTCCGATATATTTCTTTGCAATACTTACAACCAGTCGTAAGTTAGCCTGAACCAGTTTTTCTCTTGCAAGTTCCCGTTCTTGTTTAGTACCTTCCTGAATAGCTCTCCCCAGCTCAATTTCCTCTCTCTTGGTAAGCATACGTTTTCTACCGATTTCTTTCAGATACATTTGCAAAATATCATCATTGTTTACAACAGCACTAAAAGTTTTCGGCAGCGTTAAATCCATTTCACTATCGTCGATATACTCGACATTGTTGCCTAAAGCTCTGCTCATCTTTTTCATCCTATCTTTGTCCCACTCTAATACATGAGACGAAAGAATTAAGAAAAAGTTCCCTTGATTAAAATATCTTTTCCAACTTGTTTTATTTCATAGATATTAAGGTTTTTCGCTTGGTTGATATTTTCAATATTGTCTCCGTTAAAACAGCTAAATCCGCTGTTGTCGTTGAGAATTTTTGGCGCAATAAATTGATAAACTTCATCGATTAAATTTTCTTTTAATAAAGCACCTGCTAATGTTCCGCCGCATTCAATAAACACGGTATAAACACCAAACTTGTACAAATCTTCTAAAGTTTCTTTTAACGGTTTTGAGGAAATATGTATTTGCCCCTGCTGATAAATTTTCGCATCGGGACTTGTACGTGCATGCCTGTCTAAAACACATTTAAACTTATGTTCCATTGTCGGATTATCTGCGATGACTGTGTTTGAACTTGTCATTATACAATCAAATTCTTTACGCATACGATAAACTTCTTCTCTGGCTTCCGCGGATGTAATCCACTTTGAAGAACCTGTTTTTGCCGCGATTTTTCCGTCCATTGTAGTTGCAGTTTTTAAAACAACATAAGGAAGCCCTGTTTTAATATTTTTTACAAAAACACGATTAAGAAATGCGGCTTCGTCTTCCAAAACCCCTTCAACAATTTCTATACCCGCATTTTTTAATTTATTAATTCCATTTACCTTTGGATTTGGATCTCGCATAGCAAAAACAACACGTGCTAATTTATATTCAATAATTAAATCGACACACGGCGGAGTCTTACCATAATGCGAACATGGTTCAAGATTTACATACAAAGTTCCGCCTTCTGCCTCATCATTTTTTAATTTAGTCAGAGCATCGCGTTCTGCGTGGCTTTTACCATACTTTTTGTGGTAACCTTTTGATACTACTTTACCGTTCTTATCTAATACAACACACCCGACCATAGGATTAGGCGCGACTTTGCCTTTCCCTTTTAAGGCAAGAGAAAGGCAAGTACGCATATATTTTTCGTCTAAACTTGTTACCATACAAGTATTATATCGCAACCTAATGACTTCTGTTAAGCTTTGCAATCAAATCTATGATTTCGTTATCATCTCTGATATTGAGGGATTCTTTCATGCTCTTAATTGCATCAACCAAATCCATCATTGTAGTTTTAGCATTAGGGTCATCTTTAACTGCGCCGCCTGCTTTTTTAAGAATTGCGTTTAGTTTTCTGAACGAAATATCATGAGCTTCCAAGAACTGACAAAGTTCATCTAATTGAGTAGAATTAATATCTTTTAATCCGTCATCTACAAGACTCTTTTCCGCGTAACGCTTTGTCATAGTTTGTTTAAGCTGTCCTGCTGTCGGGTTACCAACTCTGATATGTAAATCAAATCTGTCTAACATTGGTCTGTCAAGCATTTTACCATCTGATGTAGCTGCTTTTTTCGCGTCAATTTCAAGGTTTGTTGCACCCAATGTAATAACATTTCTGCGTTTACCAAGTTTTTCCGTAAAACCTTTTTTGAACTCGTTTAACATATCGTTAGAAATCTTAGCGCCTGAACCTGTGTCAACCATCATTACAGAATCAATCTCGTCTGCGAATACAAAAATTCGTTCCATTTCAGGAATTTGTTTTCCTTCTTTTTTAGCTTTTGCAATCGCTTCTGCAATCTCTTTTTCGTTGCCGCGTTCGACTATATCTTTTCCAATAACATCGCCTAATTCTTTTTGATATTTTGTATACATAGCATCCGCATCAGCACATATTTTATCAATTATTGCGTTGATATTTTTTTCTGTTTCACCAACATACTTATCCTTCATCTTGGTAACATCAAGAGTTGCAAATTTTGCCTTAGGAAACATATTTGAAATAGCTTTTGCTATAGTTGTTTTACCGGTTCCCGGAGGACCATAGAAAAGGATTGAATTAACAGTTTCACCGCCTCTTTCAATAATAGTTTCTCGATTTTCAACAGTATATTTTATCTGCTCAGCTAACTTTTTCAAATCATCAGACAACGCCATATCTTCAATTTTTGTTGCTTTTGAAATATCTTCATAAATATTTTTAACCGCCTGCTCAGTTTTTTCACTCCCCTGTCTTGCAAAATAAGCAGCTTGTTCTTTCAAAGTTTTCATCTGCTCGGCAGCAACCTGTTTATTAACTT
This sequence comes from uncultured Candidatus Melainabacteria bacterium, assembly GCA_932182025.1. GTDB lineage: Bacteria > Cyanobacteriota > Vampirovibrionia > Gastranaerophilales > Gastranaerophilaceae > CAG-196. Next base: position 240,777 of record CAKNXK010000027.1, on the reverse strand, counting down.
TATGCGTCGCAAGACTAATTAGTGCCTGAATACCAAATGCTACAGCACAACCAACTCCTGCTATAACACCGGCTTTCATCCACTTATCTTTGCTATCCGCCTTCTTTGGAGTGTTCATTAATTCAAACGAATCTCTGTCCATTGGCGGCAGTGGAGCTTGTTGAACTGCTCTTAGATAAGTATCTGCTTTGAAACTTGGTTTTTCCACATTAACACTTGGTACTTCTAACATAATAATTCCTTAAACTAATTACCTTCTATTCATGTAAAAACAAAATAAGACTTGAAATTGCCTCGTTTGTTAAAATTTATTAAGCTGCACTTCCGCCTCCAAAAATACTTCTTAAATAATCCAAAACTCCTGGTTTTTCTAAGAATTGAGCAACTTCTTCTTCTACTGATTGAGGCTTGCCGATTCCAGCTGCCCAGGTTTCTTTTCCTGCAATTACATTTGCAATATATGATGAATCAAACTTTGTCGTTGTATTTTCAATTGAGACCGCAAAATCACTTAAAGCAGTATTAACAATTCCTTCAACATCCCTTTGAACACCGTTTTTAGCATAAATGTCTTTGGCTAATTTCTCTAACTCTGCATCATTTTTCAGTAAATCTTCAGCTGCCTTCGATTTTTTAAGATGATATTTTAACGATGCAACAATTTCAGGAACTTCCGGTTTTTGGATTTCAAAAATACTACCCAATCTGCTTAATGTTGCAGGATCAAGATTCGCGCTATTAGGATTAACGTTTGTTGTACCGACGATTGTTAAATTTGGAATATCTTTGATTGAATCTAAACCATTCAAGAACGAAGTTCTGTTTTGACCTAAATGCAAATTATTCGAACCCAATTTATCAACATTATTAATAAGAGAATCGATTTCATTAAACGCTACAACATACTGTTTATCAGGATTTTTCTTTGCCAGTTCTGCTAATTCTTTGAACTTATTAGTAATATTTACAGCTGTTTCGCCAATATAAGCAGAAGATAATTCTGAGAACTGAACCTCACCATATTCAGCACCCATTTCCTTGGCTAAAAGTTTAGCAGAAAACGTTTTACCTGTACCTGTAGGACCCCAGAAAAGAACCATTCTTGGAGGTGTTGTAGCACCTGCATACTCTGTTAAAGTTGCCGGTTTCTTGAGCATTTTAACGGTTCTTTCAATAAAAGATTTTGCCTTAGGATTAACTGAACCATCTGTTAATGCCGGCATACTTTCAATTTTGGAAAAAGCTGTTTTCGCAGCTTTTTTACCGCCAACCTTCATATATGATAGAACAGATGTAACTGCCATCGTTACAAAAGCCGCTGCCAATGCAACCTGTGCACCCAAACCTATATTACGCTTGCGTTCTTCCTTTTGAACACGTTTTTTCTGCTCATTCATCATTTGTAAAACAACTTCATCCTGAGTCATAGGTTGAGTTACAGTTTTTGGTTCAGCTTTAAAAGCAGTTTTATACTTTGGTGCAATTCCTACATTTTGAATATTGTTCATAAGAACTCCTTCACTTACACACTTATATAAATCATGTAAAACAAAACATCGTTTAAAATTGACTTATTGTAACAAATTGTAAAAATTTTCTTTAAAACTCTAAAGTTTTCACAAAATTTGCCGATAACAATAGTAATAAAGGGACAATAAAGGAAAGAAAAATGGGATTAGCCTGCTCACAGATTAGACTATTGACGCTTACCACCCGCAAAGCAGATTGCGAGTTAGGTATCTCTTTAGATTCCATAGAAAAGATGGCTCTCACAAGAGAGCAATCTGCGCTTTCCTCTGAATATTACAGCAAATTACAAGCTAAAAAAGTTTGTTATTATGCTAATGGTCAATATAGTAAAATGGATTATCATCATTTGATGGGCGGTTTAAACTATATGGAAGTTTTAAACGGTGCTTCATCTTTAAAATCTGATAATAATATGATTCTTGCAGATTACAAAGGACAAGTAGTATTATCTAATGATTATGCAAAAGCTATAACATCTGTTATTGGCGCAAGTGCAATGGATCAAAACGGCAGAGGCGGAACTTTCTCTCAAGATAAACTACCTGAAATTTTAGCTAAAGTTCTTCCTGGCTTTAATGTTCAAGACATCAAAGCTGTTATTGACGAAAAAGAATTGGAAGCTCGTTCATATAGTGCTACTACATACAATACTCTTAACGGAACATCAACAGGAAACAAAGTAACTGTTGAAAATACTGATACTGTTAAATCAAAAATAGAAAAACTTGTTGATTTCTACCTTCCAATTTTCCAGGCAGCTGCTGCTAACGGCTGGACAACAGAGTATAACAAAGATGCTGACCCCAAAGTTAATCCTGATTATGTATCAGATGCGCTTGTTACAGGTACATTCCAGCTTGAACACGTTAACGATGTCGGTAACTATGATGAAGGTACAACATTAACATACTTTGTAACATCTGGAGCCGTTCAAACAAGAACAGATTCTGATACAAGAGAAGAAATTACAGCATGGTATAACGCAGAAAAAGAAAGGATTGCTGAAAAAGAAAATTACATTGATATGCACATGTCCGATTTATCAACAGAACTTGAAGCAATCAATACAGAAATACAATCTATCCAATCATACATCGATGACGCTATCCAGTCAGTATTTGACTGGGGTGCCGGCTAGGTGCTACGCACGTAGACAAGGGGCGGCGGACATTCCATTTAACTACAAGTTTGGAGTGCTACTACAAGTCCGCCTTTGGAACAGACTACGTATGGGTTCGAGTTGGTTGGAGTTTAAAAGAATTTATTTTCCCTTTTCCTTTATTGATTATTATAAAGGCTTACTTTTCAGTAAGCCTTTTTTATTATTTTCAACATTGGACGGAACACATTTTATATACCTACAAGTAAAAATTCATACTCCAAGTGTTCCTTTAGGTCAAGATACTAATTCGTACAAGATTATTGCTTAATAGTACTCTTGATATGCAATTCTCTTAACTGCTGTAATGAAGCTTCACCAGGAGCATCACTCATCAAGCACTTCGCACTTGCGTTTTTAGGGAACGCAATAACATCACGGATTGAATCAGTTCTGCAAAGTAATGCAACTAATCTATCTAAACCAATTGCCAAACCTGCATGAGGTGGTGTTCCGTATTGAAGAGCATTAACCATAAATCCAAATTTTTCAGTTGCTTCTTCTTCTGTTAAGCCTAGTGCTTTAAAGATTTTCTTCTGAACTTCAGAAGAGTGGATTCTAACAGAACCACCGCCTAATTCTGTACCGTTATAAACGATATCATAAGCGATTGATTTAACATTACCCAAATCACCACTGTCTAACTTATCCAAATCTTCCAAGTTAGGAGAAGTGAACGGGTGGTGCATAGCCATATATCTGCCTTCTTCTTCAGAGTATTCAAACATAGGGAAATCAACTATCCAAAGAAGGTTATGTTTGCTTTCATCAATAAGGTTCAAAGATTTACCAAAATGTAATCTTAAACGACCCATAATGTCATAAACAAGTTTTGGTTTATCTGCTACGAAGAAAATAATATCGCCAGCTTCTGCCTGAGATCTTTCTTGGATAGCTTTTGCTTGTTCTTCTGTAACGAATTTAAGAACAGGAGATTTTGCTGTGCCGTCTTCGTTGTAAATAATATTTGCTAACGCTTTTGCACCGAATGATACAGCAAGTTTTGTAATATCATCGATATCTTTTCTTGAATATTTAGCACCGCCAGGAATTCTGATACCGCGAACGATACCGCCGTTTTGAAGAGTTTTCTTAACGATTTCAAATTCTGATTCAAGAATAATATCACCGATATCAAATAACTCTAAACCAAATCTTGTATCAGGTTTATCTGAACCATATCTGTCCATTGCTTCTTGCCAAGGCATTTGAATAAACGGAGGTTTAATCTCAACACCTGCTGCTTTGAATGCATCTACAAGAAGACCTTCTACAGTTTCAATAACATCTTGTTGTTCAACAAATGATAGTTCCATATCGATTTGTGTAAATTCAGGCTGTCTGTCTGCTCTCAAGTCTTCATCACGGAAACATTTAGCGATTTGGTAATATCTTTCGATACCGCCAACCATTAATAATTGTTTAAAGATTTGAGGCGATTGAGGAAGCGCAAAGAACTTACCTTCTTGAACACGAGAAGGAACTAAGTAATCACGAGCACCTTCAGGAGTTGTTTTGATTAAGATTGGTGTTTCAACTTCTAAGAAGTCTTGACCATTCAAATAGTTTCTTACAGCTTGAACAATATTATGTCTTGTTGTTAAGTTATGAAGCATTTTTTCGTTTCTGATATCAAGATATCTGTATTTCAAACGAATATCTTCTGAAACGCTTTCATCACCAAGAACAAAAGGCAATACTTTTGATTCTGAAAGGATTTGAACACTTTCCGGATACATTTCAACCTGACCTGTAGGATATTTTTCGTTATAAGTTTCTTCAGGTCTTCTTGTTACTTTACCTTTAACAGTGATAACATATTCACTTCTAACTTTTTCTAAATCTTTATGAACAGACGGGTTAATTTGAGGGTTAGCAACGATTTGGAAGAAACCGCTTCTGTCTCTAAGTTCGATAAACAAAATACCACCAAGGTCACGAACGGTTGATACCCAGCCTGATAGAGTTACTTCTTCATTAATATTATTGAGGTTTAATTCACCGCAATTATGTGTTTTGATACGAGTTTTCAATTCTTAATCTCCCTATAAAAAACTATATTGCCTAAAAATCGTAACAAAAACAGGGGTAAATGTAAAGAGTGCTACGCGCGGAGACAGAAAAGAACATCAACCTCTTGCAGAAGAGCCCGAAATGCGCTATACTCATGTAAACGGAGTAAGGTGTGAAAAAGTTATCTATCGCAATATACTGGCATATGCATCAGCCGGTCTACGAAATTGAAGGCACTTATCTTATGCCATGGGCGCGTCTTCATGCCGTAAAAGATTACTTAGACATGGTTTTGGTTTTGGAAAAATTCCCAAAATTAAAACTGAATTTTGATGTTGTACCCGCACTTATGGACACTATCGTAAACTATATTAACGGTTATCACGATATCCATTCGGAGCTTACAATCTCTGATACCGAAAAACTTAGCGGTGAAGAGAAATCCTTTATCCTGAATAACTTTTTCAGCCCAAAATTTGAAACAATGCTTTATAAAAGTGAAAACTATAAAGCACTTTATCAAAAACGTTTCTCAAAAGATGTTTGTGACCCTGATGACTTTTCTCCTCAAGAAATTTCTGATTTAATGGCACTGTTCAATCTTGTCTGGATTGATCCTGTTCACGATGAAAGATATCCGAGAATTAAAGAACTATGGGCTAAACAGTATAATTACACTCTTGAAGACAGAATAGAAATTATCAATATTCATCGTCAAATTATCAAAGAAATTATCCCAACATACAAAAAATATATTGATGAAGGAAGAATTGAATTAACCACAAGCGCTTACTATCATTCGATTTTACCAATTCTAATAGACCTAAAAGCCTCCACAAAAAACACTTTCACAACAGAAGGACTGCCGCCTACTCTTGGAATGCTTGATGATGCAAGAAAACAAGTCCGGCTTGCTCTGGATAAAGTGGAAGAAATTTTGGGCATAAGACCTAAAGGCTTCTGGCCTCCGGAGCTTTGCCTCGGTCCAAAAACGCTTAACCTCCTTGCTAAAGAAGGTATTGAATGGACTATTTCTGATGAAGGAATTTTATCAGATTCTATAAACTTTGATTTTATAAGGGATTTTAAAGGAAACTTGAACGACCCTTATCACCTGACAAAAGTTTACGAATACCAAACAAAAACCAACCCGATAAATGTTATTTTTAGAGATCGTTCTATTCCAAATCTGATAAACTTCGAATACGCGGGAATAGACGCTAAAATGGCTGCAAATGATTTGTTCGACAAAATTAAAGTTGTACAAAATAAGCTTCTTGTATCTCCTGACCAAACACATTTATTAACAATCGCACTGGATGGTGAAAACTGTTGGGAAAACTACCAGAACGACGGCAACGATTTCCTTGCAAATATCTATTCATTAATAGAAGCTGACGAAACACTGGAAACCGTCTTAATCTCAGACTACATAAAAAAAGATAAGCATAAGAAAACATTAAATAAAATTTATTCCGGCTCCTGGATTGATAAAACTTTCCAGTATTGGATTGGCGAACCTACTAAAAACAAAGCTTGGAGCTATCTAAAACACACTAAAGATGTTTACGAAGCATTTGCAAAACAGAATAAAAACTACCCGCATCTTGATGCAGCATATAATGAATTAATGATAGCTCAAGGCAGCGACTGGTTCTGGTGGTATGGCGAACCAAATAATTCCGGACAAGATTTTGTATTTGATTATATGTTCAGAGAAAGACTTAAAAATGTCTACCTAATCTTGGGACTTGAACCACCCGAATATCTAAATACGTCATTGATTACAAAAATTGAAATGCCGCTCAAACATCCAACAAGACCAATTTCTCCAAGAATGGACGGCCTTGCCGAAAGCATTGATGATTGGTATCATTCAGGAAATATTTCACTTCTTGACGGACCTGTATTCCGAGAAAGTAAGAATGTCGATAAAATCCTTTTTGGCTGCGATGAAAACAATATGTATTTCAGACTAAATGTAAACAAAGGAGGAAGCGAAACTGCTATAATCAGCAAAATCAGCCAGTTTTACATATATCTTAGAAATGCAACTGATATAAAAAATCGTGCCTTCATAAGACTTATAAGCAAAACGGATAACCCGTACCCGATACTAAAAGAAAAATTTGAGCACGAAATCGCTTTAACACTTATAAAAGATACTCTTTATCCACCAAGACTTGCAACATGTCTGCATCCAAACATCTGGACGCTTGCAAATCACGAAGAAGTAAGTATTGTATACAAAGATGTTATCGATCTTACCGTTCCATTCAGTATGCTAGGCATTAAAAAGGGTGAGACGGTTGAATTCTTCCTTGCTAACACTGATTCGGGAGTCAAAAATACTTACATTCCTCAGGAAATTTTATTGTCTTTAACAAGAGAATAAGCTATAATCATCTTATGACAAAGATTAGAAAGCTCTATTATTTTGATAAAAAGAATACGCAGGAAATGATTTCGTTTTTAAACAATAATGTATATGATACATACATTAACCACATTATGTTTAATCCGTTTATCCCTCTGCACCATTTACTTCCGCTTAAATTCAAGTTTTTGCCGGAATCATACCTGCTAAAAGATAATAAAACAGCAAAAGGATTAATTACAATAGCACCTACCAGCTGCCATATTAAAAAAATGGAAATCCAAAAGCTGCTTTTTGAAGAAGGCGCTTGGGATGATGCAGTTGAACTTGTTCAATTTGTAGTATCAAAATATAAAGCAATGGGTGCAGTTTCTATTATGGTAAAGGTTGACGACTATTTACCGGATTTGTTATCAATGTTTGTTTCCAAATGCGGATTCAGCCAAATTTCTTACGAAAAACTATGGCGTATAAATAAATTTATTGAAACAAGTTATGATAAAAAAGAGTTTCGCGAATTTAGAAACTCGGACGCACAACTAATTACCAGCTTATATAATGAAGCTCTGTTACCTCATTTCAGACCGCTTTTAAGCCGCGAAGTAAAAGAGTTTAGAGAACCGCTATTCAAAGGACTTTCATATTACAGCGAATACAAATATATAATTGAAGACCGAAAATCAAAAAACATCATAGGCGGAATTTTGATTAGAACTTCTGATAATGAAAACTTTGTTGTAGATATTACTCAAACAAGCTGGGTTGAAATTGATATTAATTCTATTATTGCATTTGCAACAGACCAAATAAAAAAACGCAAAAAACGCTTCGGGTTATTTATCAAAACAAAACGCTATACCAACACCGGAGAAGCCCTTGAAAAAGAGTTTATGAAAAACGGATTTGAATGTGTTCAAAACCAAATTGTTTTAACAAACTCTTCTGCAAGAGTATTAAAAGAACCAGCTAAATCAGGCAAATACACTGTTCTAAGCGATTTTTGCCCAACACGTCCAATGCCGACAACAAAGATTTGTAACAAAATGTAAAACTTTCCCTTATTTCCCTAAAGTTTTTGAAAAAAATGTCGATAACATTAATACAAAGAAACAGGGACTAAGGATATGGCAGAAGCATTTAATCTGAATACATTCTTACAAACATACAAACATGCGACGTATGACCCCACTAAACAACATGCTGCCGCAGAAGAACGTATGGAAACCAAGCTTATTGAACAAGCAGAACAAGCTGTTCAAGGGAATGGTTTTTTAACCCTGACTTTATCTGAAAAATTAGCTGAATTAGGTATCGGCAAACGTGTTGTAGAACAAGTTGCAGATACTGCTCTCGGATTAATAACTGACGTTGTTAACCCAATCGGCGATTATCTTGAAAAATACGAAAACATTTTTGACCAGAGAGTTTATAATGCCGAAATCCAGTCTTACGCAAAACAGATGTTCTTCGCATCTCAAGCTATGAGAGAAGATGCAGCAGAAAACACAACAGGTCAAAACTTTGTCTATGATATGTAATTCCAATTCCTTTTTTCTATAATAAATGGCGGTGAAAACTTCGTTTTCACCGCCATTTGATTTAAGACATTATTAATTATAAAGCTGCTTTAGCTGCATCAACTACAACTTGGAAAGCTTCTTTATCTCTAACAGCAAGGTCAGCTAACATTTTTCTGTTAACTTGAATGTTAGCTTTTTTGCAAGCATTAACAAATCTTGAGTAGCTCATTCCTTGTTCTCTAACTGCTGCATTAATTCTAACAATCCAAAGTCTACGCATGTTACGTTTTGTAGCTCTTCTGTCTCTGTAAGCGTATTTAAGCGCTTTCATAACAGCACAGTTAGCTACCTTAAAGATTCTGCTTCTTGCGCCTTTGAAGCCTTTAGCAAGCTTTAATATTTTTTTGTGTCTATTGCGACATACATTACCACGTTTAATTCTCATTGTTCAACACTCCTATCTTGAATACTTCTTGTAAGGTAACTCTTTAGAAACTAGTTTTTCGTGAGTTTCAGAAATAACTGCATCTCCAAAAATCTTACGTTTTCTAGATTCTGACTTGTGTTGAAGCAAGTGACCAATACCTGCATGTCTTCTTGTGATTTTACCGGTGCCAGTAACTTTGTATCTTTTAGCTGCTGCACGGTGGGTTTTCATTTTTGGCATTTTGTGTCTCCTTATATAGGTTATTACTATCAAGTCCGAGCAAGGCATACCATAGCACTATACTTCGGCTTATGCATGAATACTATTATAAAAAAGTTTGGGAGTCAAGAATGTTTAAGATATAATAAGCTTATGAATAATTATTTTGAACTTAAAATTTCTATTAATCCTGAAATTGAAGAAATCGTATCAGACATTTTCTTCTCAAACTTCGATTGCGAAGGCGTTGTACTAGCTGAAGAAGCATACAAAGATTTGGAAATGACTTCTACAACACGCGGGACATTGAAAGTTTTTCTAACTTCGTTTCCACAAAATTTAAAAGAAATACTTGATACTGAACGCGAATTTCTTAAATCAAACGGATTAACAGATAACGAACTTGGAAGCTGGGAAATCACACTTGATGAAAAAGAAAACCAGGATTGGTCAAAAAAATGGAAAGAAAAATGGACAGTAACTCACGTTACCGATAGAATTGCGGTTGTACCGAGCTGGCTTGAATATACACCTAAAGGAAACGAAATCACAATAATTCTTGATCCCGGATGTGCTTTTGGAACAGGAACACACCAAACCACTCAGCTTTGTATGAAAGCCATTGAAAAATACCTTAAAAAAGGTGATAAAATGGCTGATATCGGTACAGGCTCAGGAATTTTGGCGATTCTTGCTAAAAAGTTCGGCGCAGACTCTGTATATGGCTGTGACAACGATGAAACTGTTATAGATGTCTGCATTGAGAATGCAAAAATTAACAATGTAGAGGCGGATTTTGAACTCAAAACAGCCGACTTGTTAACAGAAAAATACGATTTCGTATGCGCAAATATTCTACATAATGTACTGGCAGATATTATGGGTGATTTAAAAAATCTATTAAAGCCTAACGGTAAACTTGCTTTAAGCGGAATTCTTGATGAAAAGAAACCTGTTGTTTTAGAAGCAATCGAAAAACACAATCTCAAAATTATTGATACTCTTTATCAAGACCAATGGACGGGTTTTGTAGTAGAAATAAAATAAAGCAATTAAAAAAGGGCGTCTGCGATGCAGACGCCCTTTTTAATCATTTTTATTTTCTTAAAAATTCAGGAAGCTGAATTTCTGTAGAGAAGTTTGCCATAGTAGGTGCTTTTGGAGCAGATGTATTATTAAACGCTCCGCTGAAGAATTCAGCTGCACTTATTGAACGGCTTTCAACTTTTTCTTCGATAGGCATTTGTGAACGAAGTTCAAATCCTGTAGCAATAACTGTGATTTGGATTTCGCCTTGAATATTATCATCAACTACAGCACCGATAATAACTCTTGCATCATCAAGAACTGCATCATTAATGATGTTAGTAGCATCAGTTACTTCGTGTAATGTCATATCAGGTCCGCCTGTGATGTTAACAATAACACCTGAAGCACCGTTAATAGAAGTTTCAAGGAGTTGAGAGTTAATAGCGATTTTAGCCGCTTCGATAGCTCTGCCTTCGCCGGTTCCTCTACCAATACCCATCAATGCTGAGCCTGAAGCCTGCATTACACTCTTAACGTCTGCAAAGTCAACGTTAATCAAACCAGGGATTGTGATGATATCAGAAATACCTTGAACACCTCTTAGGAGAACTTCATCAACAACGATGAATGATTCTTGAAGAGAAACTCTTCTATCAACAACGTCTAATAGTTTATCATTAGGAATAACGATAAGCGCATCAACAGATTCTCTTAATTTTTCTAAACCTTGTTGAGCTTGATTAGCTCTGCGTTTTCCTTCGAAAGAGAAAGGTTTTGTTACAACACCGATTGTAAGAATACCTAAATCTTTTGCAATCTTAGCAACGATAGGAGCTGCACCTGTACCGGTTCCGCCACCCATACCTGCAGTAACGAATACCATATCAGCGCCTTCGATAGCTTGTGTAATTTCTTGTTGTGCTTCTTCAGCAGCTTTTTCCCCAACTTGAGGTTCACCGCCGGCACCAAGACCGTTAGTTAGTTTTGAACCTAGCTGAATTTTATTTTTGCAATTTGCGTAGTTTAAAACTTGTAAATCTGTGTTCATCAACCAGAATTCAACGCCTGTCAATCCTGATTTAATCATTCGATTAACAGCATTTCCGCCGCCGCCGCCAACACCGATAACTTTGATTTTAGCAGGGCTAATACCAGGAGCCGGTTGTGTAAAATTATCAGATGACTGCATACTGTAATCATTATTTGATGCAGTATTTTCATCTCTTCTTCCAAAAATATCTGGTCCTAAATTATCCACGATTTTTCCTCTTTGTTTTGTTTAACTATACTATAACGATATAATAACATACTATTTTAAATAGGAAAAATTGTAAAGTTTTTTAGAATATTTTAAGGGATAAAGTTAATATAAATTTACATGAGCTTCATACAAACCCTCTAATGTTAAATTAGGGTTTATGAAATCAATTTTCTGCGAAGAAACTAACTGGCATTGTCCGCCTGTAGCAATTATTGTTGCCTTCTCACCCAGTTCGGACTCACATTGCTCAACAAGCCCTTCTATAGCACAAGTTGTACCTCTTATTACACCGGATAAAATAGCTTCCTCAGTATTAGCTCCAATCGCTTTTTCACTGGTATAGGTCGAAATCAAAGGAAGTTTAGAAGTATGGTTATTTAATGCCCGAAATTGCAAATTAAACCCTGGCATTATTACCCCGCCCAAGAACTCTTTGTTTCTTGAAACTATATCAAAGGTAATCGCTGTACCAACATCAATAACAATAAGCGGCAACGGATATTTTTTCATAGCAGCATAAGCATTAATAAGCCTGTCCATTCCTACTTTTTCAGGTTCTTCCAAAGCTATTTTGATATCAAGGTTTTTAGAAAAAAAGATTACAGACTCAATTCCAAAAACCTTATCACAAGCTGATTTAAAAACAGAACTCAATTCCGTCACAACCGATGCAATTGCACAGGAATCAATGCTATAACCCTTTAAACTCTCTAATTGGGATTCATAATTAATACTGGCATCAGAAACTAATCTGCAAGTCTTAATCAGACAATCGTTATCAAAAATACCAAGAGTTATATTACTATTTCCAATATCAGCAGCCAGAAGCATTAATTATGCCTCATAGTTTCTCAACATTTCTTCCAGTAAATTCTTCATTTCTTCGCGATAATGAAGCGGGAAAATGATTTCGCAGCTGCTGTCATAACGTAAAAGCCTTGCGAACAGTTCCTCTTTGCGCTCACCCCTATTGGTTATTGTAATGCTATCCGGTCTTTCGTTTTTGGTAAGCTCCTCATTCTCTTTTAGAGTATAACGCTCGGCCAACGCACCTTTAAGCTTAAATACCACATCTTGTGCAGGACTGTCATCAGACTGCTGAAATCTTCTGTCCATAATTTCAAGACCTGAGATTCTTTCAGCTGATATAGTTTTTTCTTTCCCGTCATGAATTACGTTAAAACAAGTTTTGCCTTTTTTCTCGACAATTCGAAGAGGAATGCATTCAAAAACAGCCTTCGCACGGAATAAAAGATTTACACGTCTTTTTTCTGCAACAGCTCTATCAAATAATTCAAAAGCTTGTTGTTTAGTTTTTGGCTCAACTCTTATAATTTGTTTGTTAGAATACTTGCTTAATTTTCCTAGAAATGCAGAAAATAATTCATCAGCTTTTGCTGACATGGTATTCTTAACCGAATATTGCAAGTCTTCAATCAAATCCAATTCTCTGGCAGACAAATCTATACCAAAAGGAAGACTTGCTACAAAATATTTATTATGAATCTTAGGGATATCAAGTCCGCAAAAACGGCAGGTATTAATATACTTACTCACAACACTGTTATTAAAAATAGGCTCTTTTTCATTAGCATTCAACTTGTGAATAAGTTCAGTCATTGTATAGTTATCTTCCAGTAACAACTGCAAAGTTTTCAAAACCTGCATTGAAGATTGATTTCTTTTAACAGCTTCTTTAGTTCCCATAAGATTCTCTCATTTCTTTTAACTTAGTAACAATTGCTTCTTTGAATGCTGCAGGTTCAGTAACAATACATTTTGTACCAAACGATAAAATTCTTTGCATTGCAAGAAAATCATTATGATAATTCCCTTCAACAACATAAGAATTTTCATTATTACTTAAAATTACTTCACCATCTTGAAGCTCAGAGAAATCAGCATTCTCTAATACAAAACGCACCTTAGTGAAATGCTGTTCAAATTCAGTTTTTTCAAGCTTTCTTGAGATTATTGATTTAATTCTGTTTACAAGTAAAACGACAGAATCTTTCTTTTCCAAATCATAACCATACAGATAAATTTTATCGTGTTGGAATACAAGTTTTTGTGCGACAATTTCTTTATTTTCTTCTACATTTGAAGATGGTTTTTTATACACCAAATTCAAAGTTCTGCCTTGACTACAATCAAGCATCAAGTCTTTAATGATTTGTGTATCATAGCGTTTTAATACAGAAATACCAAGCAACGCTTCTTTTTTGTCTTCTTCACAAACTCTGGAAGCGATTTTTTTAAACAAATCATCATAACTAATTATCCCTGCCAAATCAGCATGTGATTTTGCTTGATTATAAGCTTTCTTAAGGAGAGTAATTTCGTCATCTTCAATTTTAAAAGCAAAAGGATGATTACCAATAACATATTTAAAATTAGTTTTTGCAGATGCTCTGGAAATTTCACACCCCATTATTTTCAGAGTATTCAAATCTATTCTTAAAATATCATCAGAATTCTCGTCTTCCATAATATTGAGTTCAATAAACGCTTTTCTGATTTCTTCAAGCGAGCGCGGCTGCATTATCAAAAGCCCTACAAGAACTATACCACGCACACCGGTAAGAGAAATTTGATTCAGCTCAGTTTTTTCTGCAATCTTAAACACATTGTCCCCCTATCTATAAATAATTATTTGCATAAATTGACTAAATAATCAATAGTTTTTTCGCAATAATATTTATCAACAGCGCTAAAAGGCAGTACATCACCGCCAAATTGTTTCTTAACATCTGTTACAACTTTTTGAACCTTTCCGCGGGGTACATAATCAATTTTTGTCACTATTGTAAAAATAGGTAAATTATATGCTTCAACCCATTCTCTCATCTGAAAATCATTTTTTTGAATATCATGACGCGCATCAACAAATTGGATTAAAGACCTTATCTGCTTTCTATTTAACAAATATTCTTCAAGATACTGCTGCCATCTAGCCTGTGCTTCCTTAGAAACCTTAGCATAACCATACCCCGGCAAATCCGCAATCATAAACATATCAGAAAAATTAAAGAAATTAATCAATCTGGTCTTCCCCGGTGTGTTTGATGTCTTAGCTATCTTTTTATTGTTGGCTAAAGCATTTATAAAAGAAGACTTTCCAACATTCGAACGCCCTAATAACGGAAACTCAGCAAAAGGAAAATCAGGACACTGAGAAAGCTTTTCCGCACTTATTATAAAATTAGCATTTAGATGTTTCATGTTCCAATTCCTTCTGCTCCTGTCTATGCTTAACCAATGTCAGCAAGTTATAGAGCTTTTCATTATTCACAACAGTAACCTGTGTTTTATCCTTCAACATTGTAACATCCACTGACGGTTTATTTGCAAAAATATTACCCGTCTGAATACTCACAATCTGTATGATGTTGGATTTCAGTACGCTTAATGGTTCTTTTAAAAATGTTTCAAATGATTTAAAAATATTCATACTTTATACAAAGTATTGTATAATAAACATGATAAATATGGACACAAGAGAAAAAGAATTTATAGAAGGATTTAAAACATATTTGAGTGTGGAGAAAAACTTTTCCGAACACACTCTAAGTGCATATTGCTCCGATATCGTAAGCTTTATACTCTGGCTTGACGGTATAAGCTCTGTTGATGTCGATTTTAATAAATTGAGAGAATACTTGTATTTTATCCAACGCTTTGATTATAAAAAAACAACAATCGCAAGGAAAACCGCATCAATACGAACATTCTACAAATACTTGTTCCGTGAAAGATACATAGACACAAACCCGGCAGTATCGCTTTCTGCACCTAAAAGACCCAAATCACTGCCAAAATTCTTGACAACCGAAGAAGTTGAACAAATACTAAACAATGTAAAAATTGATACTCCGGCAGGATTTAGAAACAAAGTTATCTTAGAACTTTTATGGGCAACAGGAATGCGTGTATCCGAACTCAGCAATCTTAATTTTGGCGACCTGAATATTGAAGAAAACGAGATAAAAGTATTTGGTAAAGGTGCAAAAGAAAGAATAGTATTGATTTCAGACAGGGCAAAAAATTATTTAGTCCAATATATTAATACAGCCCGAAACCTGATTGCACCAAACTACAATACAGGAATAATAAACGACAACACACCTCTGTTTATTAACAGCACCGGTTTTAGACTCCAAAATAAAACCATAAGAAAAGCTATTAACGAGGTTGTAGAAAAAATAGAGCTTCCTAAAAAAGTCACCCCGCACGTTTTTCGCCACAGCTTCGCAACCCGCCTTATTGAAAACGGAGCAGATTTAAGAGTAGTTCAGGAACTCCTCGGTCACGCAGGAATTTCCAACACCCAGATTTATACTCATATCTCAATGAAACACATGCAAGAAGTTTACTCTACTGCTCATCCGCACAGTTGACAAAATGAGAAAAATAGCAAATAATGAACATAGGGAAAGAACCCTAAGAAGGTTCAGTTCTTAAGGTTTTTCTTAACTTCCCTATTTAAAGAAATGTAGTGCTATGTTTATCCATAAGATAAGCCATAGCGCTTTTTCTGTTATACAGAACTTCATTTTTTCAACATTCTTCCAAAGTTATAGTCATAACTACAAAACTATAGTCATTTACCCCTACCCTCCTTTCCGTTCGATTTCTCTTAACTGTCTGTGACGGAGGAGTGTGAGCAGGGAAAGCTTACCCGTGTTTTTTAATTATCAATGTTGTGTCTTCAATTTCCAGCTCGACCTGATCTGTTTCAGGATTGATATCAAGTAATTCAAGAATTGAGTTTGGCATATAAAATCCCCAACCCGTATTTTTCTTGCTAAATGGTCTTATCAGATATTTTTCATAATCGGGATTGTTTGGTAAAATCTCTTGTACATACAAAACCTTATTCTTAATCCTAAACTGCATTTTACAAGTTTCAGGATTTACACCCAGTAACTTGATAATATTTTTATGGATACCTAAATGCCATCCATTTCCTCTTGCAGTTAAATTCTTAATCATTTTTTATGCCTTATTGATTTTTATTGTATAGGCATGCTATTATCTTTTATATGTACAATTCATTGGCTAATTGGTAGACCTAAGGAGCAAACAAATGACAGAAAACTTAAGAATAGTAATGGATAATAGCAGCTGCATTAACGATAATATACTTATCAAAAACAACTTAGCATATGTTATAAAAATCATGAAAGAGGTTTATCATTTTGACGTCCTTAAAAATATCACTGCATCACGCAATGAAAATAGCGTCGAATTAATTTATAATTTGTACAACACCGAAGATGAAGAAGAGTTAAAATTGCTCTATAATGCCATAGGAAAGGCTGAAAGTATTGAACAACTATATCCCGCAGCTAAAGAATTTGAAGAAAAAATCGGCGAAAAATTCTCCATATTATTCGCCTAAAAAAAGCGGGGTTTAAACCCCGCTTTTTACTATAAAAATGAACTGTAATTCTGCTGCATTTTGGCAATCATCTGCTCCATTGCATTGAATTTCTTTTCCAGCTGTGCTCTATATTTAGCAACACTGTCTGTTTGTTTCTTAATTTTTGTTTCCATTTTTTGAATATCAGAATTAAGGGTTTTTTCCTTAACATCAAAGAAACCGGTAGAAGCAGATAATGTTTGCTCAACAGAATCTTCCATCATACTTAATACGCCATTTTCACCCGCTAAAAGAGATCTTACAGACTCTGGGTCTTTCGCAAGAGCTTCTTTTAGCTTCGCTTCGTCTAACACAAGTGTATTAGTGTTATCCGCGGATATATTATTACCATCAGCCTTACCTGTAGAAATACCTATATCAGCTAGAAGCTTAAAAGCACCTCCGTTGCTGGTATTACTACCATTTGCATAAGTCCTTATAGTATTTTTAAAGCTTGTTAGGTTGGTTTCTCTTTGTAAATCTGCACCATTTGCGGTAACTTCATCAATTTTTGCAATGACATCATTATAAGCAGATACAAACGACTTAACAGCTTCAATTAAATCTGTGGTATCTTGTTCTACTGTAAGCTTAGAAACACCATCTTCTTCTGAACTTACCTTATTTAAAGTTAATGTAACACCTTCAATTCTTGAAATATCTTCTGTTACAGTGTTAGATGTTGAAGTCATCTTTGTTCCATTAACCGTAAATATTGCATTTTTACCAAGTTCTTGAACATCTGTAAACATTTTTGAAGAAACAACATTGCCATCAGCATCACGTTCAGTTTCAGTAAACTGCATTACATCAGTAAAATTACTTGTTCCTGCTTCAATATTAATATAAGAAGCACCTTCTTTTTTAGATGTAATAGAAAGTTTTCCGGTAGCATCATCCCAGTAAGCATAAGCCTGAGCATCTTTATTGCTATTAATAGAAGAAATCAAGCCTGATAAAGTTGTATTTTCATCAATGGTAAATGTTGCATCACCGATTTTGAAAGTACCGGCTGTAATCTGCTCACTAAAACCTGAGTTTGCATCAGTAAGTTTTGAAGCAACACTTGCCTTGAACAAAGAATTTGTAGAAAGATACGTACCGTCTTCTTGTTTTTCTAAACCTACAAGAGAGACCAAATTACTTCCATCAGTTGTAGCACCAATACTAACTTCTTTAGTACCATCAAATGATGAAAAAGATAATAGACCGTCTTCATTAACCTCAGTTTTAACGCCGGCTTCTGCAAGACGTGCTTTTAAATCACCAAATGTATCATCTTTACCTATTTCAATAGTAGTCTTTGCACCGTTAACATAGGCTGTTAAAGAGCCTGCTGTAATGCCTAGCTGAGAGAGTTTAGTATCGTCATCCGCAACAGCACTTACAGAGTCTTTTGAGATTGCTTTTGTATAAGTAGCAAGCTGCTGAACTGTTATATCATAATTTTGCCTTGCTGCTTTTTCATTTGCTGTTGCTGTGAAAACTGCTTCATTAGAAGATTTAGCAGAATTCTTTGTAAATACATCAAATGTTCCGCCAAACTTAGCATCTGTAAATTTTTCAATTGCTGTTCTAAAGTTATTAAAAACAGTTCTTGTTGCAGTTAAAGTACTTTTTTTATTTTTTATAGCTGACAATTCAGTGTTATAGGCTGTTACTTTCTGCTGTTTAATTGAAACCATAGCATCAACCCAGCCAGAAGTATCTAAGCCTGAAGCCAGACCGCTAAACGATATTGACATAAGAAAATCCTTTTTTTACTCTAATAGTTATACCAAGTATATACTCTATTATAACTCATCAGGGGGTTGAATTCAACCCTACGTATGCATGAGATTGTTAAGTTTCTTAACCCTAAAATGTATGACTAAAAATTACATTCACGCCCCAGTTTTCTGCGCCGCAATCAAGCCCGTTATATTTCTGAACCTCACCGGACACAGTATATTCCGGAGCTATTTTATACGTTGCTCCCGCAAAAGCCCCAACATCAGTAGTTAATTTACTGTCATTAAACTTATATTTGGCTGAAACATAAGGATTTGCATAAATCGAAACATCTTTTGAAACATTAGTTTTATACCCCGGAGAAAGACGCACTTGAGATGCGCTATTTCCTGATGCAAACGAGTTCCTTGACCTCAACTGAAAACTAAAATGCTCGTCAATAGCATACTTAGCCTTACCTTCAAGCACAAATGCATTCGTACCCTTAAAATTCGTGCTTCCTCCAAAACCACCCGTTAAAGTCAATCCTTTTGCAGGCTTTGTACTAAAAGACCTTAAAAGCATAGTAGTATTTGCACCATCAAAATTCTGGTATGTTGCTAACGAAGTTTCATTTAATCCTGGCATAATTTTTCCTATTAATTTCCTCTATAAATATATAAAGTATTTTCCTCTCCAAAAATTGCTTTTTTTAACAAGGGGCGGTTGACATTTCGTTAAAACTACCAATTTAAATTGAGCCTACAGGTCAACCTTTTTCGTAAAACTACCGACGAGATCAAGTGGGTTGGGATTAGCGTAACACAATAAGCTTGTTGACATTTCGTTAAAACTATCAATTCAAATTGAGCCTACAGGACAACCTTTTTTGTAAAACTACCGACGGGTTCAAGTGGGTTGGGATTAGCGTAACACAATAAGCTTGTTGACATTTCGTTAAAACTATCAATTCAAATTGAGCCTACACGTCAACCTTTTTCGTAAAACTACCGACGGGTTCGAAAGGGTGGAAATTATAAAATAAGTCAAACTCTTTTCTTGAAGCTGTTTTTGATAGTTCAACAAAACAGAAAGGAGAAATTATGAACATCGTAGAACCAATCAAAGACAAAACAAAACTTAAACGGGTTGAACACCTGCTCTCAAAAGGAAACTGGAGAAACCTCCTCCTATTCGTTATGGGTATTAATACAGGACTCAGAGTTTCCGACATCCTTGCGCTTAATGTAAGAGATGTAAAGCACAAAGATTATGTAAGTATTATCGAGAAAAAAACAGGAAAACGAAAAAGTTTTCCACTCAACGAAAAAGTACAAGATATTGTCAAATACGTAACTTACAGAAAAAAAATGACTGAGCCTCTATTCAGAACTTCACACAAAAAACGAATGGACAGAACAAATGCCTATCGCATAATCAATCAAGCCTGCAGAGATGCCGGCATTGAAACCTGCATAGGCACGCACACTCTTAGAAAAACTTTTGGATATCATCATTACAAACAATTCAAAGATGTTGTTATCCTTCAAAAAATATTTAACCACTCATCACCTCAAATCACCCTGAGATACATTGGAGTAGAACAGGATGAAATCGATAAAAGCTATCTTAACTTTACTTTATAAATAAAAGCGGGAGGCAGATTTGTCTCCCTGTCTTCTTGTGGTATAATTTTTTCAAAAGTATTAAGAGGGATTACGAAATGGAAAAATTTTATACAACCACTGCAATTGACTATGTAAACGGCGCACCGCATATCGGACACGCTTATGAAAAAATTCTTACTGATGTTATCTATAGACATTTTACTCAAAGATGTGAAGATACGTATTTCCTTACAGGAACTGATGAACACGGTATCAAAATCCAAAAAACATCAGCAGCTCAAGGTATGACACCAAAAGAACTTTGTGATATGAATGCAAACAAATTCAAAGATGCTTGGAATGCCCTTGATATCAATTATTCTCAATTCATAAGAACAACTGATGATGAGCACGAACAGGTTGTACAAAAGATTTTCAAAAAACTTGTTGAACAAGGTGATATCTACAAAAACTCTTACAAAGGACTTTACTGCCAAGGCTGTGAAGCTTTCTTGAGCGAAAAAGACCTTACAGAAGACGGACTTTGCCCTGATCACCTTAAAAAACCCGAAGTTGTAAGCGAAGAAAATTATTTCTTCAAACTCACAAAATACAAAGATGCAATTATCAAACATATTAAAACAAACCCTGATTTTATCGTTCCATCTTTCCGTGCAAACGAAGTTTTAAATCAGCTTGAAAATATTGAAGATATTTCTGTTTCACGCGCAAAATCAAACGTAACCTGGGGAATTCCTGTTCTTGATGACGAAGATCAGGTTATCTATGTTTGGATTGATGCACTTTCAAACTACATCACAGCTCTAGGCTATAATCCGGACGGTTCTAGCGAGAAATTCAAGAAATATTGGCCTGCAGAGGTTCAGGTTATCGGTAAAGATATCTTGAAATTCCACAGCATTTACTGGCTTGCAATATTGATGGCACTTGATTTACCATTACCAAAACAGATTCTTGCTCATGGCTGGATTACAATTGACCAAACTAAAATGTCAAAATCTTTAGGCAATGTAATTTCACCTACGAGCGTACTTAATGCATTTAATCTTGATTGTCCTGACCCGCTTCGCTATTATATGGCAGCAGCTGCGCCTTGCGGTAAGGATGGTAACTATTCTGATGAGGATTTTAAAGAAAAAGTTAATGCTCACCTTGCAAACTCAATGGGAAACCTTCTAAACAGAACTCTTTCTATGCTTGTTAAATACTTTGAAGGTGATGTAAAACCTGAGTTCAAGGTTAAGTCAGACTTATTCGATAAAGCACTTGAAACAGTAAAAGCTGTTAAACACCATTTTGATTACTACGAAGTTCAAGAAGCAGCGCAAAGAATTATTGAACTTGTTGACATTACAAATAAGTATGTAACAGACAATGCACCTTGGACATTAGCAAAAGACGGTCAAATGGACAAATGCGGAGAAGTTCTTACAACAGTACTTGAAATCATGTGCGTAATTTCTTCATTAATTTATCCTTACTGTCCTAATATTGCGAAAGCAATGGCTGAACAATTATCTTATGATTTGAATACAAAATTGGATGATATAACTTGCGATAACATAAAAGTTGGACATTTGATTGATAAAGAAAACATCAAACCTGTTTTTTTAAGAATGGATAGTGAATTAGCTGATAAATCCAAGAAGTAAGGCTTCGTCAAAAACAGTTTTTTTATCGGCAGGAATTTGACTCAAAATCCTGCCGATTTCTAAATCAGAAATATCAAGAGATTTTAAATACGTTGCATAATTAGGATGACAGCCGTGAATAGCCGCAATACAATACGGGGTAGAGTATCCCCAAGGCGTTTTTTCATAAATCGGGTTAACACACTCATCTAAAATTTTTAAAATTGGTAAAATATTATATTCTGCTCCCATATTATCATTCAAATATGGCAAAATCAGCTCTGTGCAAAGGTTTCCCGCACCGCGACCCATCCCGTAAACACAAGCATCAATCACAATCTCACGATTAAAATCCATTTTTAAAAGTGCTTTTGTATTAGAAAACGACAACTGCAAGCTATTATGTGAATGAAACCCAAGCGCAATACTTTCCTCAAGCCGTTTATCAATAAATTCAAAGATTTCCTGAACATCATCCTGATACATATTTCCCAAAGTATCGACAATTGTAAGTCCATAAGGTTTAATCTTATTGATTTCATTAAGAAGCAATTCGAGTTCAGCATTAGAATAAGTATTTGTACTCATCGGATTTGCAAACACTTTCCAACCCAAATTCACAAGGGTTTGGATATACACCAAAGCCTCGTTTTGTTTTGATTTTTTGAATGCGACACGAATTTTTGCATTCTTGTTTTTGCATTGAAAAAACTTTTCAACAGGATATTCACCAAAATTAACCATAAGAGTGCAATTGATATTATCCGGAACCGAATCAGGTGAAGCAAAAAAAGTCTTATCCTCGTTCTGTTCACACTCTTTTAAAAACCCGCACTCAATATAATCCACACCTGCTTGATTAAGGTTATACAAAACAGATTGGATGTTCTTTTTACCAAACATCCAATCAATAATATAACCGCCGTCACGCAGCGTACAATCTAACAATTTAACAGAACACATTACTTAATTACTTTAGAAACAGCTTCAGTAATATCTTCTCCGCCGTAAAGCACAGCGCCTTTAACAATTACTAAATCATAACCATTTGTTTTTGCATAGTTATTAATTGTAGCAGTAACTGATTTATCGATTGCTTCAAGCTTAGTTTTGTAAGCTTTCATATTTGCTTCTCTTTTAGCAGCAAGCTCTTTTTCATATTTTTTAACAAGTTCTTGCTTTTTCGCATCATCAGTTTGAGCCTTTACAGCATCATTTGCTTTTTTGATGAATTGTTGAAGTTCTTTTGCTTTAGCTTCTTGTTCTTTTTTAAGAGCCTGAACCTGAGCAGACTTGTTAACAACTTTCTGAACATCGATAACTGCAACTTTTTCAACTGCAAAAGCAGGAGTGCAGAATGCTAGTAACAATGCTAATGAACAAATTTTTTTAATCATACTTCACCTCTCTTAACATATATAATTCTATTATATCTCTTCAAAAGAATCAATTGCAATATCAATTATCGCTGTACCTTTATGCGAAATTGCTTTTTCAAGCGCAGGTATCAATTCCTCTGCGGTTTGAACCCTTATGGCAAACAAATCATAAGCTTCTGCAATCTTAGTAAAATCAGGATTTATCATTTCTACCTGATAACGGTTATTGTAGATTTTTTCCTGCATTTGACGCACCATACCAAGATAACTGTTATTCATAATAACAATTTTTACAGGAATATTATGTTCACGGCAGGTAGCGAGTTCTTGCAAATTCATCTGGAATGAACCATCGCCTGTTATATTCAAAACCAGATTATCCGGATTAGCAATATGAGCACCGATTGAAGCAGGAAGTCCAAATCCCATAGTGCCTAAGCCGCCTGATGTAATAAATTTTTTAGGTTTATTAAAGTTAAAAAATTGCGCTGTCAACATTTGGTGCTGACCTACATCAGTTACCACTACAGGCTCATAGGATTTTGTGTAATTATAAATCGTTTCCAGAACACAGGAAGAGTGCAAACAAACTGAATCTGTTTCTTGCTTAACATTTTCTTCTTTAAGAATATTTAATTTTGAATTCCATTCTGAAAAATCCTGAATATTCTTAATATAAACAGAAAGTTCTTCCATAAACGATTTTGAATCAGAAATCAGTTCACATTCAAAATGTTTAGAAATATTTTTGATATTAACACTTACAATCTTTGCGTGAGGAGCAAATTCAATGTTTTTACAAGTCGAACGATCAGAAAAACTTACACCAAGCGCAAGAATAAAATCTGCGTTACTTAAAGCGGTATTAGCAAGATATGTACCGTTCATCCCTATCATACCAAGATATTGAGAGCTTTCGGAAGGGAATGCACCAACACCCATAAGCGTTGAAACAACAGGGATTTTTGTATGAGAAACAAATTCTCTAATATTATCTACGGCATCTACAGAACCTCCGCCCAATAGAATTAACGGCGATTTTGCAGCATTAATAAGCTTAATAACTTTTTCAAAATCAAACTCTTTAAGTGATGTTTTTTTCTTTTTATGAAGTTCCTTTGTAACTTTTGGTACGTACTTTGCTTCAAGAATATTTCTTGGCATAGCAACAACAACGGGCCCTTTTTCTCCGGTTGTTGCAACTTCAAACGCTTCTTTTAAAACTTGTTTTATATCATCTTTAGAAGTTAGAAGATAACTTTTTTTAGAACAAGTTTTTGTCATTGAGATAATATCAACTTTTTGAAAAACCTTGCTATTAGTTTCATTAGAAGGCACATCTCCAGCCAATACAACAAGCGGAGTCGAGTCAGCATAAGCATTTGCAATACCTGTAATTGTGTTTGTAAAGCCAGGGCCTGATGTTACTAGCACAACTCCCGCTTTCCCGCTAACACGTGCATATCCTTCAGCTGCATGCACAGCAGCTTGCTCATGACGAACAAGGTAATGACGTATATTTTGATTTTGTGAAAGTTCATTATAGACACTCAAAACAGCAGCACCCGGATAGCCGAAAATACTATCCACACCAAGTTCTGACAATGTCTCAACGAGCGCGGAAGCACAGTTTGCTGATTGAATATTTTTTGTTGTTTCCTTTTCACTAATCAACAGATTTGTCATAGCTTTATTATTATACAACAAATTTTAAAATAAAGACTTGATTTTAAATTTTGTTTAAGATAATATTGTCATGCACTTCGTCGAAGAAAGCATATCGGGATGTAGCGCAGTTTGGTAGCGCACTTCGCTTGGGACGAAGGGGTCGCACGTTCGAATCGTGTCATCCCGACCATTTAAAAAGACTAGTCATTTGACTAGTCTTTTTTATTGTTCAACGCGTTATAAGGGTTATTTTTAAGTTATAATATTTTTTATGAAAAAGGTGTTTTTATATTCAATCCTGCTCCTAACCGCTCTATCAATGATTTTGCCGTTTTTTATAATGTTTTTAATATCTTTGAGCGGACAGGACAACATTTTTGCTGATTATAAGAATATTAATCTTTCATTTTGCGCATACAAGAATGTTTTTGACTCAATTCCTGTGGCAAAATATTTCTTAAATAGTTTTATTGTTGCTCTTTTTACTACAATCGGACAAGTTTTGATTTCGGCGCTTGCGGGTTACGGATTTGCAAGACTAAAATTTAAGGGTTCTGAAACACTTTTCTTCATTATTTTGCTAACAATGATGGTGCCGCCACAGGTTAATATCGTTCCTTTATTTTATCTCATGAGTAAACTGGGCTGGATAAATACTTACCAAGCATTAATTATACCGGGGATTTTCGGAGGTTTTGGAGTATTTATGATGAGACAATATTTCCTGAACTTCTCAAAAGAATTGGAAGATGCTTCCAAACTGGACGGCTGCAACTCTTTTCAAACTTTTTTCAAAATCGCTATTCCTTGTGCAATG
The DNA here is from genome assembly GCA_932182025.1 of uncultured Candidatus Melainabacteria bacterium. Lineage (GTDB taxonomy): Bacteria > Cyanobacteriota > Vampirovibrionia > Gastranaerophilales > Gastranaerophilaceae > CAG-196. The sequence goes on along the minus strand of CAKNXK010000027.1, from coordinate 214,987 downwards.
CCGGCAATCGCAACTTTATCAATTTTCACATTTGTTACAACATGGAATAGCTTCATGTGGCCGTTAATAGTTACAAACACAGATAACATGAGAACTCTGGCCGTTGGCTTAACGATTTTCAAAGGTTCATTCAGAGAAATAACAATGTGGGGTGAGCTTATGGCATGTGCATGCATTTGCTCAGTCCCTGTAATATTAGTATTCTTAACAGGCAAAAAATACTTGCTCAATAATCCGCAAGACGGAGCAGTAAAGGAATAGCCCATCAGGCAATGATTTTTCTCAACTATTGATTTATCAATATTAATATGAGGAAATGGTGGTTTATAATCTTTGTATTAATAATTCTTCCTGTTTTTGCCTATGATGTATACATGCCGGAAGACTATAGATATGAGCATGCGGGTGATAAACTCCTTTTTGTTGTAGATTTTTCTAACAGTATGGGAGAGTATCTTGAGCACAAAACAAAAGTTAATTTGGTAAAAGCAATGATGGAGCGTATTCTCCCACAAATCTCAGATGACACAAAAGTCGGGATAAGAGTTTACGGACACACCTGCAACGTACTTGCATATAACGCTTGCAGGAGTTCAGAACTACTTGTCCCTTTAGGGGAAGGTAACTCAAGACAGATTAATCATGCAATCGCAAAACTTCGTCCGCGCGGTATGACGCCGATTACATATTCATTAAAACAAGCAGTTAAAAAAGATTTAGCAGGGATGAATGGTACTAAACACATAATCCTGCTTACGGACGGAGGAGAAAACTGTGACGAAAGCCCGTGCGATTATTCAATTGAACTGGTAAAACAAAGACGTGATATCAAAATCGACGTAATTGCATTCAATGTTCATGACTCAGACGATTTAGCACAACTCCAATGCACAGCAGATGTTACAGGAGGGCGGTTTATTGAAGCGGATACGAATGCGCAGCTTGTTAATTCAATGCAGGAACTTATTCTTCCTCATAAACAGGTTGAAGCATTGCTAATGGGCAGTGACTAATCCTTCATATCAATCAATATTTTAACTGTATTGGTTAATAACCCAATAGCCCATTTTAGGATTAAAATCCCGCCTAAAATACCTATTACAGAGTCCAAGCATACAAAGTTAAAATATTTACCAATCAAAAGCGCACCAATTGCAAGAATTGAAGTCAAAGCATCTGCCAAAATATGATAATACGCAGCTTTGAAGTTATAATCTTCATGTTCGTGGTCATGATGATGGTGTTTACCTTCCATTATCAATATACAAACAACATTCACAACCAAACCGATAACAGCAACTAAAATTGCTTCATCAAAACGGATTTGTAAAGGATTAAAAAATCTTTGAACAGCTTCAATAATTATCCAAACCCCTGTAAAACCAAGAAAAATAGAACTTGTATAAGCCGTTAAAGTTCCTATTTTATCCGTACCGTTGGGAAATTTTTCTGAACCGGCAAACTTTCTTATCAATACATAAGCTGCAAAAGTTAACCCCAATGCAAGCGCGTGCGTACCCATGTGATAACCGTCAGCCAGAAGCGCCATTGAATTAGTAAAATACCCGTAGGCAATTTCTGCAAACATTGCAAGTACAGTAAAAATAATTACAAAAAGAGTCTTTTTCTCGTTTTCCTGTGTCAATTCATGATGATGTTCTGACATATTTTTAACCTACAAACTTAAGTAATAATCCTTCAATAATTTCGCATCGTCTTCGATATTAGGGCTTTCACAAACAACTGCACCTTTTACATTAAACGATTTAAAAGCTTTAAGCAAATCTTTATAATTAAAATCAGACTCTTCAAGATTAAGATGTTTCTTTTCACCCTTAGCAGAATATTCAATTCCCGCAATGTGCGCATGGAAATTATCTAAAGCAATCTGCCCGAGTTCTTTTCCTATTTTTTCAAAAATAGCACAGAACTCTTCATAAGTATTTGAAATCCCGTTATATCTTGCATGCAGATGCGAAAAATCTACACAAGGAAGCACTGTTTCAAACTCTTTAGAAAGATTGATAATTTCTTCCAAATCACCCCACTGGGTTGCTTTACCTGTAGTTTCAGGTCTAATCCAAATCTTGTTATTATCTAGTGCAAGCGTATCGGTAATAATCTTAGTTTGAGCCTTAATTCTATCAGATACAATATCTTTATCCTGACCCAAATAGAACCCTGCATGAAAAGTTATACTATATCCGCCAAGTTCATTTGCTGTCTGAGCGGTTTCTATAATTCTCTGAACACTTGCTTCGACTTTTTCTTCTTCTCTTGCGTTAAGATTTACATAAAAAGGCGCATGTGCTGTAATAACCTTATTAGAAGCTTTAACCGCATCACGGCTTTTATCAGAAATCCTTACTCCGTGAACAAACTCGAGTTCAAGTCCATCCAAGCCCATTTCATCATGGATTTCAAACCCTTTTGCATATCCCTTATTTCCTGCTCTAAGAGGAACTCCGGCTGTTAGAAAAAATAATTTATCCATTTTTATTTACCCCTATCTAAATTCCTCACCAATTTTAGGATTAACAATCCTGATAAAATCTTTGCTATCACCAATAAAGAAACTTCCGAATTGAAGCACAGTAGGCACAATCAAGCCTTTAGAAGTGGCAATAAAGAATTTATCATCCTCAATTTTCGCAACAGTTCCTGCCGGATGAGGGATACAAAACGCATCAGAAGCTACTTCTGCCTTCATTATCTTCATCATATTCCCGCGGAAAGTTGTACTTGCTAAGATAAATGGGTTTAATGCACGTATAAATCGCTCAATCTCTTCAGCTGAACGGTTATAGTTAATAAAAATTTCACCATCAGCAAGCCCCTTACCTGAAATGAAGTCACCTCTCGGCTGTGGAATTCTTGGCAGCTCTTCTGACTCATAAGCCTGTAATACCTGTAATAAAAGCTCAATCCCGAGTACGTTCAATTCATTAAAAATTGTACCCATAGTGGCTTTGGAATGAATATGATAAGCTTTTTGAGCAATAATATCACCTGTATCAAAGCCTTCATCCATAAAATGAATAGTAACACCCGTTTCTGTTTCACCATTCATAATCACACGTGAATACGGATTCCCGCCTCTGTATTTTGGAAGCATTGAAGGATGAACATTAATAAACCCGTCGCGAGTAGCGTTCATAAGAACACGCGGTATTTTGTAATTAAAAGAACAAACAACAGCAGCATCAACGTCAAGTTTTTGAACCTTTTCAATCAGCTGAGGTTCGTCAAGCTGGTCATAATCTATATAATTCAAACCACGTGCAAGCACAAAATTTCTAAAATCATGGAACATCGAGTGATCTTTTTTAGGTCCTAAAACACCAACGATATTAACTCCTGCCATCAAAAGACCATCCAACCCGATATAAGCCATATCAGGTATACCAACAAAAAGTATTCGTTTTTTAAAGGTATTTCTATTAAACATGTTCTTACCGATTATATCACATTTAGACTCTTACGCCTAATACTTCTTTAACGAGATTTTCACATTCTTCAACCATATTCGCACAATGTGCTTTTCTTTCAGGAGATGCCATATCCATCCCGCGGGTAAGTACACGACAACAAGTTGCTTTGTGTTTTTCGGTAAATTTTTGGATTAATTCTTTTGCTTTAGCTCTTGCTAAAATTTCGTTCCCATATTGATTATCACGTCCGTATTGCGAGCCGATAATCATCTGAGAACCTGCTATTGCGCCACATAAACAACCTGAACTCATACCTGCTGAAAAAGCAGTAGCTGCACTCAAAATCTCTGGAGGACAAAGACCTTCTTCTATCGCCCATTTAATCATACTCTCAGAGCAAGAGCATCCTTGTGTCATAAAATATTCTACTGCTTTCATACTTAACCCTCTTTTCTTATCAATATTGTATCATAATTCATGCTATAATTTAACTATGCCAAGATATATAGCAATAACGGACATACATGGAGAACTCTCAAAACTTGAAAGCGTACTTTCTAAGATTGAAACACGCGAAGACGACACATTCGTTTTTATGGGCGACTATATAGACAGAGGTCCTGAATCAAAAGGAGTAATAGATAGAGTTATTGCCCAGAGTGAAACTCATCAGTGTGTATATCTTATTGGCTCACACGAATATGCATACCTCCATGCAAGACAAAAGGACTCATATTACGACTATTTATTTTGGAACTACGGCGGCCCTGCAACCGTTAAAAGTTATGGCAGTTTTGAAAATATTTACAAAACTCATGGCGAGTTTTTAGACAATCTTAAATTCTATTATTTAACAGATGATTATCTATTTGTCCATGCCGGTATAAACCCTCACTACAGTCTTGAAGAACAAGATGAAACAGATTTAGTATACATTAGAGGAGCATTCTATAACCACCCTCATAACCTTCCGCAAAAAGTTATTTTTGGACACACAGAATTTGATGAACCCCAAATTCAAAAAGATAAAATCTGCATTGACCTTGGCTGCGGTAAGTACAAAAATGCAAAACTTTGTGCTTTAATATTAGATAAGGGAAGAGAAGAATTTATTTATTCGGACTAAAGTATGGACAAATATCTTTTAGAATGTCATTTTGATAAATATCTTAAAAAACTTATCAAAAAATTAAAGAATAAAACTGTAATAATATATGGAACAGGTTCAATGTTTCAATATATTATTAAAAACTATAACCTGTCATCATTAAATATTATTGGCATCTGTGACGGGAAATATCTTGACTCGGATGAAGGAAATCTAGATTTGGGTTATAAAATTATTCCAAAAAACAAATTAGAAAACTATGAGCCTGATTATGTGATTTTAGGTGTACAAAATTACATTAATTTATTATTTGAATTTTCCGGAGAAACATTCAAACATAAAAAAACTAAAGTTTTACCGTTAGTTCGACTTCCACTTATAAAAATACTTAGAAAAATTTGGTGTGAGTAATATGTATATTCCTTACGATAAAATCGGGCAGACAATTGCACTTGGGTTTCCTAAAAACTCTACTAGAATTATCGATTTTTTTAACAGCATAAAAGTTAATGCTAATTGCAAATGGATTAGTAAAAATAAAAAAAATGTTTTAAAAAAACTTAAACAAAAATTCAATAAAACACCTTTAAAAGTTGTTTTTTATGTGTATGAAAACTGCCGTTGGAAATCACAAAGTTTATATGACCTAATGCTCAATGATAAAAGATTTGAGCCATTAATAGTCGTAACTAAAAACTGTTCCAAAGAAGGAAATGCAAATTATCAAACAATAGAAGATATTAAAATTACATATAACTTTTTCAAAGAAAAAGGGATGAATGTAGAATATGGCTATGATATAGAAAAAGACGAATTTATTCCTTTTGAAAAATTCAATCCTGATATTGTTTTTTATTCTCATCCCTGGTATGTTGAAACTTCGCAAGGTCCTGTTGTATGTTCAAAATTTGCACTAACATATTACATACCATATTTCTTGCCAAATACATCACATTATATAGAATACGATTTAAGATTTCATCAATACATACATAAATACTATGTCCTGAATAATCTAATCAAAGATTTCTATCATAAAAAACAAACCAGAAAATCAAATAACATGGTTTCTGCAGGGCATACTCAGCTGGATTATTTTTATCTAAACAAACCATCTGTTCCAACAAAGCGAACTGTAATTTATTCACCGCACTGGACAATCAGAGGAATTGATAATATAGCATATTCTACTTTTGATTGGAACGGGGAAGCGATTTTAGAATTTGCTAAATCTCATCCTGAAATCGAGTGGATATTCAGACCGCATCCGTTATTATATAAAAATCTTATATGCACACATTTTTGGTCAAAGGAACAAACAGATAACTACTATAACGAATGGAAAAAAATTGCAAAATTCAGTGATTGCGGGAATTATCTGGATATTTTCAATAATTCTTATGCTATGATTACTGACTGCGGCTCGTTTTTAACAGAATATCTTTTGAGCGAAAAACCTGTAATCCATTTGGTTTCCCAAAATGCAATGGAATACAATGATGCGGTAAAAAAAATAACAAAATCTTATTATCAGGCTCATAATCTGTATGAATTGAATAATTATTTAAAAGATGTCATTATTAATCAAAATGATTACAAAAAACAAGATAGAATAAACGTCTTAGAAGAGTTAGAACTAAGAAATAACTATTGTGCTGCAAATATCCTAAAGGATATTGAGGGGGAGCTCAATGCCTAAAGTTTCTGTTATAATCCCGATTTATAATACAGAAAAATACCTTTCTCAATGTCTGGAAAGTATATGCAGCCAAACATTGAAAGAAATTGAAATAATATGTATTAATGACGGCTCAACTGATTCGTCATCAAAAATCCTTAAGGAGTTCGCCTCCAAAGATTCAAGAATAATAATCATCAACCAACAAAATTCAGGTCAGGGTACAGCAAGAAACCTTGGTATTTCTAAAGCAAAAGGAGAATTTACTCTTTGCCTGGATAGTGATGACTGGCTGGAACCGCAAGGACTGGAAAAAGCTTATAACAAAATAAAATCAGATAATGCCGATATTTTGATTTTTGATTTCTATAAATTTTATGAAAAAACACAAACCAAAATAATTTTTAAAAATACCTCTGTTTATAATCAATTAAAGACTCCTTTCTCTCCAAAAGAAGCCGGAAAGGTATTATTGCTTAATAACAGTCTTTGTTTTAAGTTATATCGAACAGAATTTCTGAAAAATAACAATATAATCTATTCCAACAATAAATTTATGGAAGATGCACCTTTTTATATAAAAGCAATGATTTTAGCCCATAAAATTACCTGTTTAGATGAAGCATTAAGTAATTATAGAATTTACGCTAAAAGCCATACTTTTTGCTACAAAAATTATTTAACCTGCATGCCTGAAATCTTTGATATTTGTTTTGGTTTAATAAAAGATTTTGAAGCAGAAAAAAATATTCTTGACTCGTTTCTGGAAAATCGCAAACGAACATTATTGTACTTTTATAAAATAACTCCTTTTATTAATAAAATAGAGTATTATAAAATGATGCAAGGAATAATAAAGAAACACTTCCTGAAATATAACTTAGACAAAGAATTAGAAGATATCTGCAAAAATAATTTTTGTAGATACGAATTAACAAATCGAATTAAAAAAACTATAATTATATTAAAAACTTACGCGGGGTCTTAATGAAAAAATATCTTAAACATGCAAACTTTGAAGTTCCTAAAAACCTTAGCAATAAACGAGTTTTAATCTACGGTGTAGGAGAATTATTCCAATGTGCCTATGAAAATTACGACTTTTCAGGAGTAAATATTATAGGAGTTTCAGATATGAGATTTAATGAAACTACCGAATTTATGGGATTTTGCGCTGTATCTCCTGATAATATTACATCGCTTAAACCTGATGTAATTCTTGTTGCAATAAAGGAATACAAATCTCTTGTAAAGAGATTTACTAATCAATTCCCGGGAATTGAGGTTTTGCCATTATGTAAAAAACCTCATATACCTGCTTTTGTAAGAAGAAACATAAACCACAATCTATGGATTGAAACACACGGGCTTCACAATAAAAAACCTAAAAAAATTAGTAAACTCAAAGAACTATCAATAAAACTCAATAACTTTCTTGGCAGAATTGATATTCCGCAAATAGAATTCAATCTCACGACAAGATGCACATTAAGATGCAAGCACTGTTCAAATTTTATACCTCAAATCAAAAGTGACGAACACTCTTCCATATCTATTGAAGAGTTTAAAATAGAACTTGATAATCTTCTTAAAGCTGCACACAGAATTAAAAACCTTATTCTAATCGGCGGAGAGCCGCTGCTTGTCAAAAACTTGGATGAGTATATCGTATACGCCGCATCAAAAAATCAAGTTGAACGGGTTTGGATTGTAACAAACGGAACATTATTAATTCCTGAAAAAGTTCTAAGCACAGCAAAAAAATATAATCATAAATTTACTATTTGGCTTTCAAATTACTCCAAGAACGAAGAATTAAAATCCAAACTAAAACACGAAGAAATTCTTAAGCAAATCCAAGATGCAAACCTTGATTATGACTATAAACAGGACTTAAGCTGGGGCTACACTTCACCCATTAACAGCGAAGCATTAAGAAATACTTCCTATGAATATTTCGAAGAATGTTCAAACCACTGTGTTTCTGTATTTGCAAATAAAATGTACGTTTGTCCGCGAGCAGGAATATTTGCACTTAAAGGAATTTACTCTCCAAAAGAAAATGAAACAATCGACCTGAGTAACAGAGTCAGCAAAAAACAGCTAAAAACATTCTATTCACAAGAATATTTCAGTGCATGCAATTATTGCACTATTAATGAAGACAGGCTCCAAGAGTCTGTTATACCTGCATTACAATTATAGACTATTATTCTTCATCAAGGCTCAATACTGCCATGAAAGCTTCCTGCGGAACTTCCACACGTCCGACTGCTTTCATACGTTTTTTACCTTTTTTCTGTTTTTCAAGAAGTTTACGTTTACGAGAAATATCACCACCGTAACACTTATCAAGTACGCTTTTGCGAAGTGCTTTGATATTTGTTCTGGCAATTACTCTGCCACCGATTGCCGCTTGAATAGGAACCTCAAACATTTGACGAGGAATAATTGTTTTAAGTTTTTCAGTTAATTTTTGACCAATATAATATGCATTATCTTCATGACATATAACTGAAAGCGCGTCAACTACTTCTCCGGCAAGCATTACATCCAGCTTAATCAACTTAGAGCGTTTATAATCTACAAACTCGTAATCCAAGCTCGCATAACCTTTTGAACGTGATTTTAACTGGTCATAAAAATCAGTAATAACTTCACTCAAAGGTATGTGATAAATCAAATCAACACGCACTTTATCAAGATAGTTCATATTGATAAAAATACCGCGTTTGCTTTGACACAAATCCATTAAAGTACCGACATAATCGTTTGGGGCGATTATAGAGACCTTAACATAAGGTTCTTCAATATAATCACGATATTGAGCAGCAGGAAGGTTTGCAGGGTTATCAATCTCTACAACCTCACCATTTGTTTTGTGAACTTTATAAATAACCGAAGGTGCCGTTGTTACGATTGAAAGGTCATATTCTCTTTCCAATCTTTCTTGAGCAATCTCCATGTGAAGCATTCCCAAGAACCCGCAGCGGAACCCAAAACCAAGCGCAGAGGATGTTTCAGGCTCAAAAGTAATTGAGCTGTCTGAAAGTTTAAGTTTCTCTAACGCTTCTTTTAGTTCATGATAATCCTCGTTATCTACCGGATACATACCTGAAAATACCATTGGAAGAGCTTCTTTATATCCGGGAAGAGGCTCGTCAGAAGGGTTTTCTACATTGGTAACCGTATCACCAACAAAACGTGTAATCTCTTTAATCGAACCGGCAAAATATCCAACATCACCGCAAATAAGTTCTTCCACCTGAACCCTGTTTGGAGTCAAATATCCGAGTTCAACAATATCATACTCTTTACCTGATGCCATAAATCTAACTTTGTCACCAAGTTTCATTTTACCATCCATTATTTTAAAGAAACAAAGAGTTCCCAAATAAGGATCATACGCACTGTCAAACACAAGCGCACGCAAAGGTTTTTCTGTAGTGTCAACAGGCGGCGGTACAAAATCCACAATCGCTTCTAATACATCAGGAATCCCAATACCTGTTTTAGCACTCACAGGAATTGCCATAGAAGTATCAATACCAAGGATTTCTTCGATTTCAGCCTTAACCCTTTCCACATCCGCCGAAGGAAGGTCGATTTTATTAATAACAGGAATAATTTCCAAATTCTGTTCAATCGCCATATAAACGTTAGCCAATGTTTGAGCCTCAACCCCTTGAGTAGCATCAACAATCAATAACGCACCTTCACAAGCAGCAAGAGAACGAGATACTTCATAAGAAAAGTCTACGTGCCCCGGAGTATCAATCAGGTTAAAGATATAATCTTCACCGTTTTTAGCTTTATACTTCATTCTTGCAGCATTTAGTTTAATGGTAATCCCGCGTTCACGTTCAATATCCATTGTATCCAAAAGCTGGTTTTGCATATCACGTTCGGCAATCGTACCTGTTGCTTCAAGAAGTCTGTCTGCAAGAGTAGATTTCCCGTGGTCAATATGCGCTATAATACAAAAGTTTCTTACATTATTCCTGTACATTTTTGTCTGTTTCCTTTTCAAAGACATGTTTTAATTTATACTTTAGTGTTTGTTTTTCAGCTTCCAAAGCCTCATGTTCAGCTATTGCTTCCTCGATATTTGCCGCTTTACTGCCTTCTATTTCATCAGGTAGTGAGTTTACAAAATCTACTGCCTCATCGTATTCAGTTTTTGAAGCAAGCCACTTAAATGATTTTACCAGAGTCAAAGGTTTTGCAACATCCCCTCTAACTACGATTTGGAATTTGGTAGCAGAATTATCTACATATTTATTGGCAAAACTTGGCAAAACATCAAATTCTTCTTCGGGAACCATTTCACAGAAGATTGAGAATGCTTTTGCGGTAACAACATTCAAGCTAGCCGCACTGTTTATCAGATTAGCAGGGTTAATAGCACCAATCGGTCCGAGAAGATTTGAAACAAGAGAAGCCATTCTTGCTCGAACTTTCATATCACAAGCGTTTCTTAGCAAATCAAATTCACCAAAAATATGCAGTGCCAAAATATCTCCTGATGAAGTAATCGGTTCAAGATAACAAATGCCGTCATTAAAACTCAATTTTCCTTTCAACTCGGCAAAGTGAGTAGTATCAATAGTGAACAAGCCTTCAATAATACCGCCCAAAGCTGTTTGGAAGAAAGCTGATTCGCGAATATTTTCTGCTATTATAAGGTTCTCTAACTTACCAAACGGTCCGAACTGACCATCTTTCACAGTAAAATCAACATTTCCCTTAAGACTTCTCATTTGTTCTTCGTAAGTCGCACCTTTTAAAGAAAGATTTGCTTTAAATTCAGCCGTACCGCTTAAAGTATCTTTCATTGCAGCAGCATCACGCATAGCCATATCGACATCAAGCCCTCTGCCGCGAACATCGATATTCATTAATGTATTAATAAGGTTCATTGAAATATTTCCATTAACAGAACCCTTAAACACATTTGCTCTTAAATTATGTAAAAAGAATACATTTCTAGCCATTGAAATTCTTGATGTAGTATTTCTTACATCAATATTACCGGAAATTATTCTTGCCATATTAATAGAACCGTTTCTGATCTCAACAGGAATATCAGACGCTGAAGAAGAAGAAGATGCTGAAGCAGGAGCTGCAGGAACGTATTTCATAGCCTTATCTGCCACAACTAACAGCTTATCAGCATTCAAGTATCTTGAAACAACTTTCAAATCTGTAATTTTAAGTAGTGCTGAAGGTAACAAGCTCATAGTCCCGTCAACCTGTAAATCAGAACCGTTAAGGATTAAATCCTCAACCTTAAAATCCATATCATGTCCGCGGAATTTAACCGAAGCTTTTCTCAAATCAAGTAATAATTCAGGAATTTTAAGCCCCTGAATATTAAACCCGCCGCGCATTCTTGGAGATGTTGATTCTCCAAATACAAAAGCGTTTCCATCAACTTTAAATACAGAAGACGGAAATACAACTATTTTGCCTGTTAATGGTTTCAAATTAAGTTTGATTAGATTAATTCTATCGCCTTCAATTGTACCGTCAACCTCAAGAATATCATTCAAAGAAACAATTTCACGACCTTTTTCATCTACAGAAACATTTCTTTCAAATAAGCCTGTTTTCTTAATTTTAATTCTGTTTCCTTTTAAATCAATCACAGACTGTAAAGAAAGGTTTTTACCTTGCAGCTCCGCAAAATCAACCGGAGTAATAAAATTATCCCTATCAGTAAGTATTTGTGCAAACAAGGTTTGTTTCTTACCGTTTCCATTTAATGTAACTTTCACTGGAATTGAACCCGCTGAATGTATAAATGGTTTAAACTCACGACCGATAACTTTCACCATATCATCGGTAGAAACCAAACCGTGCGCATCAAAATCAATCGATTTCAATTTCGTATAATCAATAACTTCACCGGAGTATGTAATAATTGATTTATCATTAAAGTTAATCTTATTTTCTTTAATTGTTATATTATTATCAGCAATTTCTGTTTCAAAAATCGGAGCTGAAACAAAGGATTTTGTCTTAGGAAGATTAAATAAAAAGCCCTCATTTGTAATTTCACCTCTGAATGTCTTTGCATCAGCTAAAAACTCACTTAAAAGTTTTTTATCCTGAACAACAAAACTACCCGCTCTATCAGCAAGATACAAATTATCGAGCCCTGTTTTTACAGTTGCAACTGCCTTCTTAAGCTCACCTTGAACAGATAAATCAAATGTTGCATCACCTGATTTAAAATCATAAGCCGAGCGAACTTCTTTTGGTGCAAAAGCATTAAACAACACAGGAAGCGGGATTTTATCAGCTTTTACACTAATATCAGCAACCGATTTTTCATCAATACGCCCGTCGATTGTAATCTTTGACTTATCAACAAAAAGACTTGAATTTTTAATATCCAAAATATTATTATCCAATAAAACATTGATATTAGCATTAGAAATTACATTTCCAAGCCCCTTAACACTCACCCCGCCGTCTTTTACAAGAACAGCCCCGGATGATTTAAGTTTTTTGAAATTAGTCTTGATATGACAATCAGCATTAATACCGCCGTTTGCAGAAAACATGCCGAGCTCATGCTGAATAGAAAGTGAGTCCAAAAACGCACGTCCTAAAATCAACATATCATTAAATTTTATCTCGTTAATTTTTATATCCAAATCCATCTTAGGTTTGCTATAATTAACTTTACCCAAAAGCGCTATATTTTGACCGTCTTTAGGTGAAATATTTGTATCCAAATCAACTGTTGTATTGAACATCTTCGACTTAAAATAACTTTCAGGCAAAGTTAAATGTCCAACCTTCATTGTTATATTTTCAACATTACAATGCCCCCAAGCACCGTGCTCACGAACCAAAAGTTTTGTATCAATATCTGCCTTCAAATCATAATTACGATACATTGTAACAGGATTTACAAAAGGAATATCAATTCTCTCTGCAGGATCATCCTCCTCATCTAAAGCAGGTGCAGCAGGAGGTAGAAATGTATTAATATCAATATTTGCAGTTAAATTCAAATTCTCATCACTGTAAAACTCCGCACAAGTCTTAACTTTAGCTGTTTTACCATTAAAATATCCTGCTGTAAATTTTTCACCGGTTAAAGTTAAATCGTGTTTTGATTTTAAATCTTTAATAAAAACAAAATAATTATTCAAAGTTACATTTGGAACCTTGATTCTTATCCAAGACGGATTAAACCAAGATGTTTGGAGTTCCTCTTCAACCTCTTGTTCCAACCTTTGTTCCTTACCCGCATTCAAAATATCTTCTACAAGCTGAACAACCTTGAACTGTTTATCATCTTCAATCTCTAAATTAATATGAGGATTATCAATTTCTAAACAAGAAACCTTTACCGTTAATAAAAACAAACTTGGCAAAGAAATGCGTGTTTTAATACCTGCAGCATCAAATAATAATGAACCATCCGGAAGTCTTACAGAAATATTTTCAGCTCTCAAGCCTGCACCCATAAGCGGAGTGGTAATAATTTTGGCATTATCAAAATCAACAAAAATATTAGCTTGTTCTTGAGCCATCTCCTGTATCATAGGTCTATATTCGTTAATGTTTATTGCATTTGGCAGCACAAACAAAAAACTTAAATAAGCTAAACCAATAACCCCAAGAGTTGAAAATCCAAATATCTTCCAGAATTTACGCATAACATATCCTCCGAAGATAATTTTAGCACAAAAATATTTACCCCTTAACCCTTAACGGCGCCGTCGTTTTCTCCGGAAATAAAATATCTTTGCATAGCAAGGAAAAATATAATAATAGGAATAGTTGCAATAATAGAACCCGCAGCTATAAACCTCCAATTAGCAGAAAACATCCCCTGCAGATTATTTATACCAACAGGCAATGTGTACATCGATTCTTTTGTAAGCATAATACTCGGCCATAAAAACTCGCCCCACGAACCAATAAAGGTAAACACAGCTAAAACCGCCAAAGTAGGCTTAACCATTGGAAGCACAATCTTCACAAACATCTCAAAAACATTGCAGCCATCAACAATCGCAGCTTCTTCAACCTCTCGTGGAACTTTTAAAAACGCCTGTCTCATTAACATTATACCAAACGCGCTAACCGCAAATGGCATAACAAGCCCGATATATCCCGCAAAATTACTTACACTATCTATCAAATGAAGTTTAAGAGTAATAATATATACAGGAAGCATAATCGCCTGAAAAGGTATCATAATAGTTGCTAAAATAGAAAAGAAGAAAATCTTCTTCCCCCTAAACTGCATCCTTGCAAGCGGATAAGCAGCAAGCGAAGACAAGATAAGATTAAGCAATACAGTAAGCGCAGCTACAATCATACTGTTCATAAAATATGCAATAAAATCCACCTTATGCCATACATCAATATAATTCACCCAGGTAAAATCAGCAGGAATAATAGCCGGAGGATAAGCAAAAATATCTTCACTCAAACCTTTTAATGAAGTAGAAGTTAGCCAGATAAACGGAAATATTGATAGGAGCGATGTTCCTATCAATATTCCATGTATCAAAGTTTTTGAAAACATTTTTTTTAACATTAATAATCCATTTTATAACCGTTTTCTATTAAGCGGGCAGTACAGCCGACACCCAGTCTGGCTTTCACTGCATCTGTACATGCATAAACGCTATTAGCATTATTCCAAGTCGAAGTGACATCTTGATTAACCATAAAAGAAACATCACGTCCACCAAAAGGATAAAGAACTCCATCATCACCCAACTCGAAGTAAAATATATCACGACCGAACATATTAGGCGGTTGAGAACCATTAATATCAATTGTTATAAAAGCTACTACATTACGCAAATTTATACCATTGGTCAGAGCTTGCGCTGCTGTAATTACTCTATTCTGAACATTCCCTGTATTCATCATATAAGCAAGATTTTTATTAGTACTAAATACAACCTTCCCACTCATAGCCCAGTTCCCGGCACCAATACTATTACCATTAATGTCACGCACAGTTTTACCACGATAGAAATTAGATACATTTCTATCAAATGACTGGAATTCTATATAATCCGAAATATCACCTACAAAATTTCTTATATTAGCTTCAGATGTACCTGATGATAAATTATTTGCTACTCTTTTCCAAGCTTTGGTATCAACGAGTTCTGTAACATCCTCTGCTTCCATCATGCTGCGCATAGCCGTTTCAAAATCTGATACCGCAACAGAGAGTGCAGTAGCCTGCGCTTTTTTCTGATTTTCAGACACAAGCGTAGGTAATGTTAACGCAGATACTATTCCAACAAGAGCCAATGCAATTAAAACTTCCGCAAGAGTAAATCCTAATTTTTTCATTATATAAAGCCTCATATCTAATTCATAAATTAATTGTAACATATTTAAGACAATAAAAAAAGACCGATTGCTCGGTCTTTTTTATTATATAAACTAAAGAATTAGTTTACGAACGCCCATCTAGCAGCAGAGCTGTTTGGAACTGCATAACCTGCTCTCAATCTAACAGCAAATTGGTCTTTAATTACACGATTGGAAGAAGAGCATTTCTTATTTAAGCCATCTTGAGTACCATCATCTTTAGAAGTGCTACCTTCAATTGCACCAGCTACCTTCCCGTCACAGTTTGAGATTATATTAGGTCCCTTAGCTCCATTGGTATCAAAAATTGCAGGAATACCATATGGAAGATTATCGGTTTGCATAGCAGATGCCTCATCTGATAAAGAATTTGCAGAACTTGGGCTATATATCAAAGCAGTACCATCTCTAAAGAATAAAGCATAGTTACCAGAACCCCCATTGTTACCACTTGCCATAGAATCCAACTTACTTTCCCCAGATTTAATTGGATCTATTTGGGTTCTTGTACTTAACAACGCAAATAGCGAAGGGGTAGTTTGAATATCGGTTGACTTTGTGTCAGTTGAGGAAAGAGATGCATAATCAATACCATCAATAGCTTGGCTCAACTGCGCTGCTTCAGTTAATGTATTGATACCTTTCTTCAAAGCTGTCTTTGCTTGTTGTTCTTGTGTGTTAGTCATCAATGCTGGTAAAGTCATGGTTGCGATAACACCAATAATTGTTAAAGTAATCAAAACTTCCGCAAGAGTGAAACCATTCTTCTTCATTGTTATTCCTTTCTCTTCTTATATTTTAATCTTAAGTGAATACTTCTTATATGTTCATTCTATCAAAATTACGCAATCGTGTCAATTGTTTTTCAAAAATTTTGCAATAAATTTTTAAATAATTATTGGACACACATTTATGCAAGAGCTTCAAAACTCTTGCCACGTTTATTCACCAAAGATATAGATGCTTGTGAATTCAAAAAGTTCAATGCACCCATAAAAGAAGTCCTGCTGCTAAACTCTGAACGAGCATCTGCCATGGTTTCTTCTACCGTTTCTTCTGAAACAGCTTTATTGCGATATGTTATTTGTGACTTAATCTCTTCAACTCTTCGTTTTGAAAAACCTATTTCTTCTTCATGCTTCTCAGACTCAACAGGTTCTGTATTTATTGAAAACGGATTCTTCTTAGCTACAAAAGTATCTCTTGCTAAATCCATTATATCGTTTTTTACCGCACTGGTATAAGACTCTTGAGCTTCCTTTGTCATTGACTCAGCACGCTCTCTTGCACGCTTGAAAATCATCTCTTTCAATGCGTCCGCTTCTTGTCGATTTACTATTGAGTCAAATTTGTAACTGTTCATAGCTCGTCCTCTTATTTATATAAAACCACATTTGTAACAAAAATTGACGTTTTTATATATAACGAATATATAATCGTTACATAAGTTAATATTTCGTCATATTATTTGTGTTTTCAGAAAATTTAGTGTATAATAAAATTGCTATTTATATTTCGGCTAGTGTAAAATCTTAACAGGAAGGATTCAAAACCGACCTGTTTTCTTTTGGTCCGTGAAACGGGCTTTTATATATGCGCGGAGCACATTTTGAAAAACTACTAATGAAAATAAGAACTACTGGTGCTCCTTCGGAACAAACTACTAGTTGGATGAGCGCAGATGATTAAGAACTGCGGTTAGGGCTTTTGAACGATGTGAAACTTTGTTTTTATCCTCGTCTGAGAGTTCAGCAATTGTTTTATCAGAATCCTTCAGCAAAAATATCGGGTCATAGCCAAAACCATGACTACCGCGCTGTTCGGTTATAATAGAGCCTTCACAAATGCCTGTATAAGTAAACGCAATATCTCCATCAGGGTTTAAAAGAGTCATGGCGCAAGCAAAATGCGCAGTTCTGTCCTGAACACCCTGCATTTCAGCCAATACACGTTCAATACGTTTTTGCGGGGTTTCAGCATATCTTGCAGAATAAATCCCCGGCTTACCGCCAAGCGCATCAATACAAAGACCGGAATCATCCGCCAATGACCATGTGCCGGAAATCTCCCATGCCGCACGCGCTTTAATATAAGAGTTTTCTTCAAAGGTCATGCCGTCTTCAACAGGGTCAAAACCCGCAGGCGGAAGTACAAATTCTACCCCAAACCCATTTGCAATCGCATTAATCTCTTTTACTTTATGCTCATTTGATGACGCTAAAACAATCTTCATTTTATAACCTTAATAATATTTCATCTCTTTATTCAGATCTAATTTTCTGCCTTCTTTGTTAAACAATCTTATACCCAACCCCAGCTTAGCAAGTCTGTATTCCAAACTAACCCTTAAAACCTCTAGGCCGTATTTGCATGAGCGCGCAAAATTAATCGAAGAAGCTTCTTTAAAATACTTGGTAGGACAAGAAATTTCGCCAATTTTATAATCATTATAAAAAAGTAATGCAAGCATTTGGTTATCGAAGATAAAGTCGTCACTGCAATCTTCCAAAGGCAATGTTTCTAAAATCTTTCTTGTAAAACCTCTAAATCCTGTATGATATTCTGATAATTTTTGACCAATAACAAAGTTTTGGAACTCTGTCAAAAACCTGTTAGAAACAAATTTATACAAAGGCATGCCGCCTTTTAATGCCGAATTTCCAAGCATTCTTGAAGCAATAACAGCGTCATACTCATCAAACGCCATCATAGATGCAATTGCAGGAATAAGCTTAGGTGTATATTGATAATCCGGATGAAGCATAATAACTATATCCGCACCTGCTTTAAGCGCTGCTCGATAACAAGATTTTTGGTTACCACCGTAACCAAGGTTTTTCTCATGCACAATAGTAGTGATATTAAGCTGTTTTGCAATCTCTTTTGTTTTATCAGAAGAGAAATCGTCGACAAGAATAATCTCGTCGACGAAATTTTGATAAATCTCATTATAAGTTTTTTCTAAAGTTTTTTCTGCATTGTAAGCAGGCATTATAACTACAACTTTTTTATTGTTAATCATTTTTCAACCTTACTTCACTATCTGTAGTTTACCTGCCAAGTAGGAATTAACTCCCTGCTATTATGCCTCAACTTCTTCTTCTTTCTCTTCTGCGTTACGGATAGTAGCTTTATCAGAAGACAAAGATTTGTCTTTAAACTTTTTAACCTGTCTGTCAAGTTTATCAGCTAATAAATCAATGCTTTCGTACATTGACTCAGCAGACTCTTCACAACGAACAACACCGGTATTCATTTTGCAAGAAACTTCTGCAACATGTTTTCCAGTTGCTGCGGGGTTTTTGATTACTGATAAAACCACATCAATACCTGTAATTTGATCGTAGTGGTTTACTACTTTGCCTAATTTCTCTTTTACATAAGCTTTAATAGCGTCAGTAATCTCAATGTTTCTACCATTTACATGTATATGCATTTACACCTCCTAATGTGCTACCTTTTAATTGTACAACATCTTGGAATTTTTTTAAACCCTTAAGTTTTTAATCTACTCCAAAATCTGCGGTAATTCTACATTAGGCGTGCCGATTGTTCTAACAAGCTCTAAAACAGCAGCTTTCATCTGGCATTTTTGTGCTGTAGCACTGAAAAAATCACTATAAAAACATCCAACACAGTTACAACCGCGCTTATAGCATTCCAACGCCGTCGGCGTCCATCTCTTAACCGCTATAGCTCTTCCCATATCACGACTTTTAAACACTTATTCCTCCAAAAACAACTCAATCCGGTTGTTAAATCTACCCCAAATCTTAACCGATTTCTCAACTATATTTCTATTATATGGGGTAAGCGCGCTTTTACAACCCATCAAATTCAATTGTAAAGACTTTTTTACATATTTAAAAAGTTTGAAATCTACTAGGATTGGGCTATATCACCCATGCAAAATACCCATGCTTACATGGTTTGCAAGGCATTAAGCCATGCAAACCCATGAGTGAAGCATGTTTACATGTCTTTTGTTAAAGATTAAGTTTTGTAAAAAAAGAAGCATGTTAGATTTTGATTAATAAGAATTTTGTATCCTTAAGTGCTAAAACCTTATGTTCTTGTTCCTTTTTAAACATAATTAATTCACCTTTTTTAACAGTGAATTTTTCTGCTGCAAAATGAAGTTCAACTTCACCTTCATAAACAATTACACAAGCATCACAAACAGAAATATGATCATCTACAATCTCATCCTTCTTTAGTGAAACAACCGTAAGGCTTGAATCACCGTGTTCAAGAAGAGTTTTCATAACAAAACCTTCAATCTTCTTGTCAGGCAAATCTTTCAATTCTAAAACATTGTAATACATAGTTTTCTCCTTTCTAATTAAGCACAATATCCTTTTTGAACGCATCCATAAACTCTTTTCTATAAAGAAATCCTAAATGCGAACCGTTATTTAAACAAACAACATTTGATGGTGAATAAAGTTTTATTTGCTCAAGTTGATTTTTGTTAACAAAAAAATCATCTAATGAGTGATAAATTTTGTAGTTTTTACCTTCTTTTAAGTAGCCTGCAATTGCATAAAGGCTTGCATCATACCTGATATCTTCAAGAGTTCCCCCTGACTCTGCAAGAAGGTATTTTTCAGCATAATCCCGATAGCTTAAGTTATTAATTGAATTATAAATATCGCATTTTTGAGTTTTACAAGCACCCTCAAGTGTAAAAACCAAATCCGAGAGTTTTTGTCTTAAAAGAAAACTTGTTATCAGTTTTCCTTCCTCTTCTGTAAAAGGTAGTTCTTTGAAATTAAAATCCGGTTCGCTCTTTTGTTTAAACATCTGCAAGATTTTTGCAGCAGTTATTGCGGTTTTATGTTTTACCTCAGGAGAGCTCTTGTCAAACTCTTCACTGTTCTTATCAACCTGATTCATGGCATAAACAAGTTCTATTGGCGGTGAAATAGCAATAAATTTAGAAATCCCAAGAGTGTTATTCTTGCTTTCTTTTTCACCGATAAACAATGTTGCCATTGCACCAAAAGATGTTCCTACAAGAACTTTGTCTCTGAATTTGCAACCATGCTCTTTTTCTAATTTATCAATAATTTTTCGACTCACTAATCTCAAATTATCAGCATCTACAGAAGGTATCCCCGGGCAATAGCCTTTTGGCATGCTTTTTGCAAATTCCCATTGAAAATGATTTCCCTGAATAATAACAGAGTAACCCTCGTCATAGAATATTTTTGCAAACACAACAGAATGGTGGCATGTAATTCCCTCTCCAATTGACGGATAAAGAATTACAACAGGCGCAGTTTTATCTTTCTGCAAAATATATTTAAAATTATAATCATCCCTATTCTGAACTATATTAACAGAATCTGTTTTAATCCTGTTTGCAAAGCTTCTGTTCCAAATAGAAAGCTCATGCCAGATAGATTTATTTAAATCGGGAACATCAAATAAAGCTGTTCGCATTGAATCGACAACAGGAGACTGAGCTTTATAATCAGCAAGAACAATATCCGGTTTTAAATCACACGCAGCACCCGTTTCAGCTCCTTCCACAAGTTCATCCATGCCTGCAAGAACAGCTTCTTCATCATAAATCTGTTTAAGCTGCTCCATAATATTTGGAAGCTCATTTTTATCCTGAACATTGGCAATAATTTCTTCTTCAAGAAGTTTTGCATCTGTACTCAATAAGTCTTTTCTGTCTAAGTCAGATGTTTTGATATAATTCTCCATGCCATATAGTTTCTTTGCAATGTCATAAGGGTCCGCATAAGCAGACTCAATCATTTTAGCCACAGGCTGCATAAAAGAAGTTTTATTTACAAAAAAACCAAACTTTACCAAAGAAGTAACAGGCGAAGCAAAATAAACCGAAGGGTCAAGTGCTGCTTCAATTAATCTTCCAAGCAAAGAGCGCGGAGTGCAGGTGTTCAAAATCGGGATTACAAGAAAAGAGCCCGATTTTACATTGCATTTTGCCAATGCTTGATCCATATTTTCCGTTGACGGTTTGATTTTGAAAAGCTTTTCCGCAGGGTCATATAAACCGCCCAAACCTATAGTTGTATTTGTTATAAATCGTTTTGTCTCGTCTTTTGCTCCTTTAAAATCCTTCTGTAAAAGGCAGCTTGCAAGTCTTTTAGGATATTCAATATTCAAATATGCACTCTGAATTCTATCCATGCCGTATTTTGGAATTATAGAAGACCACAAAATATGCACCGGACGAGCAACATACTTGTTAAGTTTAGTATTAAGATTAAACATTTTTCTGTTGAATTTTTCATACTTATCTTCTCCAACATACATTTGACCCAAATCGCAATATCGGCACTCATCTTGTGCCGCTAAAAGCGGATTAAAACTCAAACAAAACAACAGAAATATAGTAATAATTCTTTGCATAATACCCTCTCTTGAATATTATTCAACAGAGTGTAAAATTTTGTATTTAGCCGATTGGTGAAATTTAGATGTTAATATCCAATACTCTTCTCAGCCTGTAATTTCCTTACTTCTTCAATAATCTGGAACACAGGAACTTCCCATGCTTTTGAAGTTGGCGCCTGGAATGGTCTTATGCTTTTATACCACGCAATATCTTTGCCTTCTGTCTGGAACCATCTCCATTCAGTTATCTTATTAAACAGGGCAAATGTTTTAACACCAAGAGCTCCAGCAAGGTTCATAACACCATTATCAGTTGTAACCATCAAATCCATAGATTTCATAGCCGCAGCTGTATCTTCCCAGTTTTTGAAAGTCTTACCGAGCCTGATAAGATTAGCATCTTCAGGCACTTTATCCATCTGGTTAGTCAAATCATCAACTTGGAAGCTATAAACTTCAACACCCGGCATCATCATTAACGGATGTAAAAATTCTAATGGAATATCACGGTCTGTTTCTTTTGAAGCAAGAGTACCTTCATACGCTATACCAATTTTGAGTTTATTGTTATCATTAATATGTTCTTTTCTGTACGCATTTACTTTTGCACGAGAAACCTTCAAATACCCTCCGCTGCAAGGAATTGTGTCTGGTTTTGTTTCGCAAACAATAGGCAAATCCATCATTGGTATATAATAGTCATAATTGATTTTTGATAACTCATCCTCTTTATAAATATCTACACCAAGATTTGAACCCTTAAACAAGTCTACTAAAGCGTTTTGAACCACAAGCGAAACCTTAGCACACTTAGCTTGAAGCTGCTTAACAAATCTCACAAACATGATTGAATCACCAAAACCTTGTTCAAAATGTACAAGAACATGTTTTTCGCTAATATCAACCTTCATGCTCCAGCGTTTTTTCTTATTATTAAAGATTTGAGGGAAAGAAGCACTTCCCAAATCCTCTTTTTGAAATCTATGCTGCAAGAATTTGAACCCTTCCGAAAATCTCTGATGCTTAACCAAGTAAGCTCCATAAGCATGCAAATCCGAATGAGTAGGACTTAAATATAACAATTTTGAATAGTATTCATCTGCCTTTTGAACCTCATCAAATTTACCGTAAACATAAGCAAGGTTCTTAACAACAATTCTGTCATTTGGTGAAAGTTCAAACGCTTTTTCAAGATATTCAATTTGTTTTTCTTTGAATTTATCTTGATAACAAGTTGAATACAAGTGTCCAAGCATATTGTAAAGTAAATAGTTATTTGGATTTTTAACAAGTGCTTTTTCGTAGTATTCAATTGCTTTAACATTATCCTTAATATCAGTATAGGTAATATCAGCAAGATAAATATAAACATCTTCTTTATCCGGTGAAATTTCCTCAAAACGTCTAAGGAATTTAATAGCTAAATCCGCATTACCAATAGCTTTCATACAAAGCCCGATTTGTTTATAAATAGTAATAGGAAATCCCGAATACTTCATCAAATCACGATATATCTCAATCGCTTCAATATAATTTTTTTCAAGTGTTTTAGATTTTGCATATTCTAAAGAATAAGTAATATATTTCTGAGTAATATTCTCAAACTCAACACCATCAACCTGAGCAAGTATCTCACGGTAAAGCTTCAAACCTTTTTCATAATCTTTGTTATTGCAATAATATTCTGCCATAGCAGTATCCATTGAATATAACAAATCTTTTGCTGTATCTATTGGAATTTCTTTTTTTACAACAAGTCGTCTTGAAACCTGCACAATAACACCCTCTCTTTATTTTAAATTTACTGAATTATCCACTGCTTACGCAAACGCGGGATAACATTTTTTTGCTGCATATCTTTTATTGCAAAATCAATATTTTCTTTAAGCTTAACTGTTGAATTACCTTTCTTAAAAGCAATACCGTAAGGTTCTCTTGAATAACGCTTAGGCAATAATTTTACAGACTTATCATCCATCACAAATCTGCTCAAAATCGTATCATCTGAAGTTATTGCATTAATCTTTCCTGCCTTAAGCGCCTTATAAGCATCAGGATAACTTCTAAACCCTAACAAATTAGCCGTAGGAACAAGATTTTTCATATTCTTTTCGGCAGTAGTGCCAAAAATAACTCCGACATTCTGACCTGCCAAATCTGTTAAAGATTTAATCGAACTACTGGAGTTAACAAGTACAGCCTGCCCTGCAACATCATAAGGTATGGAAAAACTTACAACTTCCTGTCTTTGAGGAGTAATTGTAACAGTAGAAATTACAATATCAACTTCGCCGGTAGAAGCTTTTATCAAACGATTTGACGGAGTAACCGGTACAAATTCCAGCCTGCCTCTGCTTTTTAAAATATATTGCGCAATATATTTAGCAAGGTCTGCATCATATCCGACAATTTCACCTCGTTCGTTTAAAAAACCAAAAGGCTTTGAATCATTACTTATCCCAACTCTGATTTTACCGCGCTGCATAATCTCGTCATACAAATCACCTTCTGCGAATTCGTCCGTAGAAGGGAAAAGCATAATATAAACCCCTGCAAGTACAAACAAGATAAAAAGAAAAAGAATAGCAGCTTTTTTCATTTTTATTTCTCTCTTACAGGCATTCTACCGCAAGATTTGTCTTCATCACAAAAACCTAAACGCTGACATTTAGGAACAAGATAAGATTTTAGCCAAGGCTCTTGTGCTACAAGCTCGTCACACATAGCCTTAACCATATTTCTAATCTCATATTGCGCACGAGTACAAAGTCTCAAATTAGCAATATGAATAAGCTCTCTTAAATTCAAACTTGCAACTATAGAAGTTGCAGCAGCATTTGGAAGCACTGCTCTTGCATCTTCTGCAGGAATTCCCGCCTCTGTTAATTCACAATATAATTTAGAAATCTCACCCATAAAGTTTTCAAATTTTGTTTTCAATTCCTCATTTCTCTCAATTGTAGGAGGAATTAGATAATCAAACTGACCTTTTTCTTTAACATATCTCTGTGATTTTTGGGAGAAAGACATGTGTCTGTGTCTTACAAGCTGGTGAGTGCAAGCTCTTGAAACATTTGAGATAGCAAAAGTTACTTGAATATGTTCAATTGTCGAATAATGCCCCGAAGAAACAACACGTTCAATAAGATTTAACATCTTTTCTTCATCATCAGTGCTCTCATAGATTTCATAAGGCGCTAATGCGCTATAGCACGTTCTGCACGCTGTATAAATTGTCTTAAGCATATTTTCCGGTTTAGAAATTAAATGCACTACCGGTTTGTTATTCTCGTTCATACTCTCTCCATATATATTAACTAAACTGCTGTTGTAGAAGCAGTTGCAGCTTCTTCGTAAGGATTTTCCAATCCTGCAGCTTCTGCTGCTTTAAAAGCTAATTCGAAAATTTCATCAGAATTTTCTGCAATCTGAGGATTTTCTATAAGCGCCTTAAGATCATGATTAACATCATCAGCACCTTTGAATAACATTGAACGTCCTAATGCTTCCGCTTTAGAATCAGAAAAATCTGTTAATTGCGGTTTTACATCAATAACTTCTGGTTGTTCAGGAGAATTTTTTTGTACATTGTTAAAATTCATCTGACTAACACTAATCTTAGGACCATTAATTTCACTCATATTATATACCTCGCTTTTTTCATCAGGCGGACTAGTTGTTTGCATAGACTACTAGTTGATATTACCTGCTTATTAATTATATCATATCACTCGCCTATTCAACCATCCATTTACACTAAAACGCGTAATTATTTTTTTTTGCTACCTGAAATTTTGTTTTTTACAAATGTTTACAACAGGTTTGACTTTTACAAAATGAACATTAAGAAATGTAAAGAAGGCAGAAATTGTAAACACATTTCTTAACAATTCAACTGTTTTCACGAAATATTTTTACCCCTAAGTAAACATTTGTTTCGTTTTGTAACAAAGCACTAAATTCCCCTCAAGATTTACCCAAAAACGCCGATAACACTTACATCAAGGGAATATAGTTAATTGGAGTAAGCATAATGAAAAAAGCGTTAATCGCAGTATTCGCATTTTTTGCGTTAACAATCACACAAGCATTTGCATACAATGTACAAAGTTTCTCAAACGATGCAACAATTATTTCTGCTATGAAACTATTGGAGCAAAGCGGTGAACACGATGTTTTCGCTAATCTTAAAAAGAATTCTGTGAAAATCAAATTCTACAACTTAAGCGGATACGGAACAGTTTATGCAGCTAATACTTATGATAACTACGGAAGAAGAGTTATCCTTATTAATTCAGCTTATAAAAACGCTCCAATTGAACAAATCGCTTGCTTAATCGCTCACGAAAGCTGCCACGTTCTTAGAAAAGCAACTCTTGAAGAAGAAACTACAGCAACTCAAAAAGAAGCAGCTTGCTGGGCTAAATTAAAAAATAACTCTGTAACTTATCCTGAAACAAAATTAACAAAAAGATTGGATAAAATTTCAAACCTATACTTAGCTTCTCAAGACGGTAACAACTATATTCAAGACAAAATCGCAAGCAGCAGCTTCTACAAATCACAATTAGGTATTTAAGAATTCAAAAAGGGCGGACAAAATGTCCGCCCTTTTTATAACTTGAACATATTAGAAAATTATTGTAAGTTCTTCATCCGGATTCAAGCTTGAGTCGTTTGTTGTATTAGGAACGATAATGTATTTGCATTCATCAACAAATTCATACAACAAGCCGAATGGACAGCTTACTGTTAATTTAGAAATATCCCAAACACCTTTACCAATAGCAACTACGCTGCTGCCAAGACTTTTAGCGCCTTTTAGAGGGTGTAAAGAGAATGTATCGCAAAGAGCATCTGAAATATCGCTTACAGATTCTTCTGCTGTATTAGATATAACTTCTGCTACAGAAGAAACTGTTCTTCCTGCAACACCTGCTGTTCTACCAACAAATGCAACCGGAGATGCTAATAATCTTGAAGCAATATTAGGATTTTTCATTACATCAACTTGTGCACTTGAAAGCTTTTTAGGGAATTCTGCACAAGAATCACCGTTTTTGATTTTATCAAAAGCAACTTCGATATAACCAGGATTTTTAACCCCAGGTCTTACAACAGAAATTACATGACCATATACTGTTGAACCTGCAGGGAAAGATTTTCCATTAAGAGTTACATCAGCAGTTGTCTTAGCAGAGAAAGTTTCTCCTACTTGAGATGTTCTTGCGCTAATTCTTTCTGATAATTTGATTTTTACTGCAACCGGTTCATACTTAGTAGCACAACCGATAGCACCATTTGTTAAATCAATTTGGAAGTTATTCTTCATTGCAGAAATAAAGTATGCAACTTGTTCTTTTGAAAGATACTCATCATTTATAACTTTATCTGTGTTTGGAACAAGATTCAAAAGACCTGAAGCAACTACCTCATTTGTTGCAGCGTATGCCCATTCAGGAACATACTTAATTTTTCTTCCGTTAAGAGTAGGTGCTGCTGTTTTGCTTGCTTCAATATTCATTAACTTAGCAAATGTACAGAAAACTTCTGCTTTTGTGATTGCTCTATCAGGTTTGAATGTTGAATCAGGATAACCAATCATAACATCTGAAGATAAAACTCTTTCAATTTCTGTTTTTGCCCAATAACCATCATTTAAATCAGTATATTTAGATGCTTCTCCCTTTGTTAAACCTAAACCTTCTGAAATTAAGAACGCTAATTCAGAACGCAATACAGGCATTTTAGGGTCATGAAGAGCGCCTCTTCTTTCATCCATTTTAGCCTTCATATCATCAAGAGTTTGTTTTGCACCACGACCAACAACAACATTTTGTTTTTTTGCAATTGTTTTCGCTTGGCATGGTTTGTAAATTTTACCACCAACTACTACATCACTTTCGGTAGTCACAAGATTTTGTGCTTGTGAACCAAAAAGAGTTGGGTGAGCATAAGCTTGAACAGAATCATCAGCCATTGAAATGCCTGTAGATAATGCCATTGCACTTACTGCGAGTAAAAGTTTTTTAGAAATTTTCATACTTCTCCTTTCAATTAAGTCCGATTAAAGACTTGATTTACTCTCTTTTTCTATTCTACTATACCATAAATTATTTCTTACGTTTTTGAAGTAAATAAGCTTGAGGGTAACAGTAATCTTCCCTGAAACCTATTTTTCTATACATTTTTAATGCCTTATAATTATTAGTTTCTGTTGTGACATTCACTTCTGAAAAATTTCTTTTTCCAAGTTTAGTCCAATCAACAATAGTTTTTATTGTACGGTTTAAAAGCAATTCTGAAAATCCTTTGCTTCTATGATTTTTCTCAATTGCGACAAGAGGAATATTTGCAATTTTACCACCTGTAATATTCGCAAAAGCAAACCCGCAAGGTTTATCATTACAAAGCAATACCGATGTTGCTTCCGGCAAAAATTCACCATAAATATTTTCAACAACTTTATTAATAATATCAGTTGTACCTTCTATTGATTTATAACGTGTATCATAAATCGCATCCTGAGTATCTTTAAAAGCTTCGTGAATAACTTTAATTGCATCGTTTCGATAATTGTCATCGTAACTTACAATTTTATATTCCTCAGGTTTTTCAGCAAGCTTCATATTTTCTAAAATTCTTTCAGAAGACGCATTCCCCATAATAAATCTTAAAACAGCAAGCCCTACAAATTTAAAACCGTATTTTGCTATATCAGCAGTGAAAACAGACTGATGTCCCAGCATAGGATAAGAAACAACTTTATTTTGGCGTTCTGTTTCTGTTAATTCAAGAAATTTTTCAATAAGTACTTTTTGTTTTGCAGTTTCATTTTCTGCACCTAAACAATGAATTAAGTTCAATTCAATTGATTCGGAAATAGATGTTGTATAAACCAAAAATGCTGTAGGAATTTGGTTTTCCTTTAAAACTATACATTTCAAATACCCTTTTTCTACTGCATTAATAAATTCTTCATGTTCAAGCGGTTCAAGTTCGAATTTATACTCACTTACAGCCTTAGATTTAAAATCATTATAAACACCCTTAAAAATTTTATAAGAGCTGCTGTCAAGTAATTCTGCTTCGTAGTTTGTAATTTCCGCCATAAAAATTCCTTTACATTATATGATGCATCTTTTCACGTTTTGTGTTGATGTATCTTTCATTATACTTATTGACTTCTGATTTAATATTAATATTTTCGTGAATTGTTAATCCATAACCTTTTAAACCAATAATTTTCTTAGGGTTGTTTGTAATCAAATTAAAATTATTGAACCCTAAATCAAGAATAATTTGCGCTCCAACACCATAGTTTCTTAAATCAGGTGCAAAACCTAATGAAACATTCGCCTCAACGGTATCCTGTCCTTCTTCCTGAAGCTTATAAGCCTTGAGCTTGTTAATAAGCCCAATACCTCTGCCTTCATGGTCTTTCATATAAATAAGAGCACCTTTACCGTATTCTTGAATCATTTTTAATGCTTCATGCAGCTGCCAATTGCAGTCACATTTCAAACTATGGAAAATATCCCCTGTTAAACATTCACTATGCACACGAACGAGAGGAATTCTATTTGAACCGTCATCTTTTACAAGAGCGACATGCTCGCATCCTGTAATATTATCTCTATAACCGATTATATTAAAATCACCAAATTGGGTTGGTAAAAATACTTCAACTTCTCTGGTAACAAATCTTTCTTTCTTAAGTCTGTATGCGATTAAGTCTGAAACAGTGATAAATTTAATATCGTGTTTTTTTGCAAACTCACTCAATTCATCACGACGCATCATTTGACCATCTTCAGCCATAATTTCGCACATAACACCAGCCGGTCTGTGCCCGCAGATTTTTGCCAAATCAACAACTGCTTCCGTATGCCCGCATCGTTTAAGCACTCCGCCTTTTCTTGCAACACAAGGGAACATATGTCCCGGACGTCTTAAATCAGCAGGAACTGCATCGTGTGCAATTGCAACCTCAATTGTTTTAGCTCTGTCATAAGCCGAAATGCCTGTAGTAACACCGTATTTAGGGTGTGCATCTACGCTTAAAGAAAACGCTGTCTGCATACTTTCGGTATTTTTTTGAACCATTTGAGGCAAATCAAGATTTTCCGCAATTTCAGATGAAATAGCAAGACAAATCAAGCCGCGTGCTTCACGAGCCATAAAATTAATAAATTCAGGCGTGGCAAACTCTGCAGAGATAATTAAATCACCTTCATTTTCTCTATCTTCGTCATCAGCAACAATCAAAGGTTTTCCTACTCTGAAATCCTCAATTGCTTCTTCTATTGAACTAAAATGATTTGTGCCTGTCATATTATAAGAACCCATTCTCCTGCAGTAAATCCATGGTTATGTTTGATTTATTATTTACTGTTGATAAAAATTTTTCAACATACTTAGCCAACATGTCTATCTCAATGTTTACAAAGTCGCCTGATTTTAAATATTTCAAATTAGTATTTTCCAGAGTATGAGGGATAATTGCCAGAGTAATTTCGTTTCCGTCAACTTCAGCAATTGTTAAGCTAATACCATTTATTGCTATAGAACCTTTTTTAATAACATACTTTGAAATTTCTTGCGGCAATTCAAATTTCAACTCATTATTTTTATTTGCAGACAAAAATTTACCCATACCATCAATATGACCCGATACAATATGACCGCCAAACCTGCCGTTTGCTGACATTGCACGTTCAAGATTAACAAAATCACCAGATTTTAAACACTCAAGCGTAGTCATCTTTAATGTTTCCAAAGAAATATCAGCAGTAAAAGAATTATTAAAAAGACTTGTCACCGTAAGACAAACACCATTCACGGAAATACTATCGCCAAGTTTTGTATTTTCAAGCACAGAACAACATTCAATAGTAATTCTGTCTGATGTGATTTTTTGGATTTTTCCTAATTCTTCTACAATACCTGTAAACATATACCAATTGTAACATGAAATTAAAATAGCTTAACAAACTCTACCGATTTGTTTTTTTTAGTGTAAAATGGATGAGTATCGATATAGTTAGAAAGGGTCAGCATCCTGCTGAATACAGTGATATATGACAATTCAAGAATGGTTTGATAAACGTAAAGAAGCTCAAATTGAACGCAGAGCTAAAGAAATGAGAGGGATTGAAGATGCAAATCCAAGTTTATGGATTAAATGTGTACATTGTGACTCCCAAATCCTAAAAACAGAATTGGAAGATAATCAAATGGTTTGCCCTCATTGCGATTATCATTTTAGAATAAATGCAAGAACAAGAATTTCACAGTTGTTTGATGAAGGTTCTTTCGAAGAATTTTTCAAAGGAGTGCATCCGACAGATCCGCTAAATTTTGTTGACACAGAATCCTATGCGGAAAGACTAAAAAAAGCACACGCAAAAACCGGACTTGATGAAGCTGTTATAACCGGTTTGGCTACAATCGAAGGACACAAAATCGCAGTTGCAGTTATGGATTTCGATTATATGGGCGGCTCAATGGGCAGCGTTGTAGGCGAAAAAGTTACCAGAATAATGGAAAAAGCTCTTGCTCTTAAACTTCCTATGCTTGCAATTACCTCATCTGGCGGTGCAAGAATGCAAGAAAGTGCATTAAGCTTAATGCAAATGGCAAAAACATCTTGCGCAGTAGGAAAACTTGATGAAGCAGGACTATTATATATTAACCTTCTTACAGAACCAACTTTTGGCGGTATCACTGCAAGCTTCGGAACATTAGGTGATATTATTATTGCCGAACAAGGCGCTAGAATCGGATTTGCAGGAAGAAGAGTTATTGAACAAACAATTCGCCAAAAATTACCTGAAGATTTCCAAACAGCAGAATACCTGCTTAAATTCGGACAGGTAGATATCGTTTCTAAACGTAAAAACTTAAGAAAAACACTTGCCAATATTTTGGACATGCATGGGGTATAAAAATGGCTGTAGTATTAGATTTTGAAAAACCAATCGTAGAAATACAAAAAAAAATAGATGAATTAAAAAAATTGAGCGAAACATCAGGTCTTGATATGGAACAACAAATTCAGGATTTCGAAAAACAAGCTCAAGAACGTAAAAAGGAGTTGTATTCAAACTTGAAACCTTCAGAAAAATTACAAATTGCAAGACATCAAGAACGTCCTAAATTTCTTGATTATGTAGAATTAATATGTACAGATTTTATCGAACTTCACGGTGACAGAGAAGGAATGGACGATAGAGCAATCATAGGCGGTCTTGCTAAGATTGATGGCAAACCTGTTATGATTATTGGCATTCAAAAAGGTAAAACTACAAAAGAAAACCTTGAATACAATTTTGGAATGCCGCAGCCTCAAGGCTATAGAAAAGCCCTTAGACTTTTCAAACACGCTAATAAATTTAACTTACCTATTATTACCTTGATTGATACACCGGGTGCTTACCCTGGTATCAAAGCAGAAGAAACAGGTCAAGGTGCTGCAATTGCAGTTAACTTAAGAGAAATGTCAAAACTATGTGTTCCAATCATTGCAATTATTACAGGCGAAGGCTGCAGCGGCGGAGCTTTAGGACTTGGCGTTGCAGACAGAGTAATGATGCTTGAACACGCATATTATACAGTAATCTCCCCAGAAGGCTGTGCTTCAATCTTATGGAGAGACGCTGCAATGTTTGCAGAAGCGGCAGAAGCATTAAAAATCACTTCAAAAGATTTATTAGAACTTGGTATCATTGATGAAGAAATCAAAGAACCAATCGGCGGAGCGCACGCAGATTACAAAGCAACTGCGGATAATATGAAAACTGCAATCAAAAATGCAATTGATGAATTATCAAAACTCCCTGTAGACAAGTTACGCGAAGAAAGATACGAAAAATTCCGCGCAATGGGCAGATTTATTGAAGGTTAGAATTTTTATCTAACAAATAAAGAAAAAAAATATATTGCTTGAATATCTGATTTTAACTCTATTAGTGAGTCAAGATCATAGTTCAAGCTTTCTTCCATTGCTTCCAGTTTTTGAAATATTCTCTTTTTCATTTCTTGTTCAAGCATAAACGCTCCCTCCTCTTAAGTTTACTTATGATTTTCTTAAGCATACACTATTGATATTAATATATCAATACTTTAGTATACTTAACATGATGACAAGTAAACATAATAATATAACAAGTAAAATTGGTCTAAAAATCAAATTACTAAGAAATAAACAAGGGCTTTCACAAGAAGAACTTGCTGCAATGGCTGTTTTGAGTGCAACTTCTCTTGGTGCAATCGAGCGCGGCACAAGTGTTCCAGGCATTGATACATTAGAGCGTATTGCCATTGCTCTTGGTATTGAATTAAAAGAATTGGTTGATGTTTCCAAGATTGATTTGGACTAACATATCTTGACAAAACTTCCTAAATCGTAAATAATATAAGTACAGGGTGGCGGTTTGCTAGACCAGCCAATAGCTCTGTAGAAAGTCTAGCGGTTCTTATTCATCAGGATAAGAACCGTTTCTAATATGTTCAAAATCAAAAAGATTAAAAATAAAGTCAAATTGATGTCGTTCATACTGACCTCTTTCTAGTCGGGAACCAACCCGAAAGTCTACTACGTTAATTGTGAGATGGTTCCTTTTTCGAAAGAGCTATTCTTTACCCTGTTTGTTTATTTTAGCATAAATATCCCAAATTGTCTATAACATTGCCCCTTATCTACGTGCGTAGCACCTAGTTTTCGAAGAATAGGTTCATGAATTCTATATCATCATAATCAATATAAGCAGTTTGCATAAGGTTTCTTCCGGTTCTTATAGTGAGTTCATTTACCTGATTTTTCCTAATCAATCCTGATGGTACACGAATACGCTGTCCATCACCGTTTATCTGGATTTCAGAGATTTTATTCCCATTAAAATAAACTTCGGGAGCAGAAGCAAATGCGTTAGAAATCTTGTTTTGTCCCATTTGACGAGACATTTCTGTATCTATACCAATAATAGAGCCAATTACAAGGAAAACGGGTTTATTTAGTTTCAAGTTTTTTAAAGTAAACCTTTTTGTATAAAAAGGTCCGATTGTTTCCATTCTAAACTCACCTGCATTAGCCGACAGGTCAGAATAATTATTATCCCCCAAATGATACATATTAGAGTCTACAACCATACCGTCGGAACTTGATTTTTCAATACCTACAACAATTGGTGCAGAAAGAGTTTTTTCTGAAATAGTCATTGAATATGGTTTATAATTCTCTTTTTGAACAGACATTATACTTGTACCGTCTATATAGGTATCAAGCTCAAAGAATCCGTCTGCATCAGTTTTGGTCGAGTATCTTTCTTTTGGCAGCGTAATTTGTGCACCGCCAACGCCTGCACCTGTATTCTTATCAATAATTCTGCTTGAGTTACCAAGTCCTTGAGCGCTGACTCCGCCTTCAAAAGTAGACGCTGCATCAGCATTCAAGGAACACAATATTAAAACAATTAAAATCAAAACTTTTTTCATAACGATATTATTCAACTTTCTTTTATTTATAAAAATCCGTCTTGATAATATCTATAAGGCTATTTTAAAAAAAGTAAAAATAATAATTGAAATTTAATTATTTTTCTGATTTAATGGTTATATTGATAATTAAATATGCCGATGTGATGGAATTGGTAGACGTGCCAGACTCAAAATCTGGTGTAGGCAACTACGTGCCGGTTCGACCCCGGCCATCGGCATTTTTTCTTTTTTTTATTTTTAGTTTTCTTGTGGAATAACTTCACCCCAGATGATTGAGCAATCGTCTCTTAAAAGACAAATATATAAAATGTTTTGTTTCTTACATTTAGGATATTTAATATAGCCTGTTCCGTAAGCAATTGCAGAAATCTGTTCACCGTTTATTTCTTGCTCATATTTGTCAATAAACTCTTTTTTAGAAACAACTTTTACTTTCGAATTGCATTCTTCTGAATAAACATTACATAAATATCTGCTGCAATCAGTAGCATTTGCAGTTAGTGTTGTTAAAAATAACATTAAAATTAATAAAACTCTTCTCATACCAATATAATACCACAAAGTTTTTTATGCTAAACTAATAATTGTAATAGTTATAGGGGATCCACCCATGGCGGGTAAATAGGCTAACGGATGTTACTGTGTGCTAAAATATTTACCCCCGAAAGGATAGAAAGAAAAAAAATGGAAAAAAACAATGAAACTTTGAGCGTCCTTAGACACTCATGCTCACACATCATGGCACAAGCAGTGCAAAAGCTATTCCCACAAGCAAAGTTAGCTATCGGACCGGCTACAGCTGACGGTTTTTACTACGATTTTGACCTTACTGACGGTCATGCTTTCACACAAGAAGACTTAGTAAAAATCGAAGAAGAAATGAAAAACATCATTAAACAAAATCTTACTTTTGAAAAGTATCAAGTTGAAGATGTTGACGCAAAAATCGCTGAATTTAAAGCAGAAGGCGAAATTTACAAAGCAGAATTATTAGAAGAACACAAAAACGATAATCCGACTTTGTATTTAACTAAAGACAAAGACGGAAATGTTTTATTCAACGATTTGTGTGCAGGACCTCACATTCCTAACACATCATATATTAAAGGAAACGCAATTAAGCTTCTTAAAGTTGCAGGTGCTTACTGGCGCGGGAACGAAAACAACAAAATGCTTCAAAGAATTTATGCAACAGCATATTGGAATAAAGAAGATTTGCAAGCTTATTTAACATTCCTTGAAGAAGCTGAAAAACGCGACCACAGAAAATTAGGTACAGCTCTTGATTTATTCTCAACTCGTGAAGAAGTAGGCGGAGGTCTTGTTTTATGGCATCCAAATCTTGCAATCGTAAGAGAAGAAATCGAAAACTACTGGAGATCTGAGCACAGAAAACGCGGTTATGTAACCGTTCACACTCCACAAATCGCTAAATCTAAATTATGGGAAATCTCTGGTCACATGGATCACTACAAAGAAAACATGTTTTTTGTTCAAAAAGATGAAGACAGTGACGAACAATTCGTAGTAAAACCTATGAACTGTCCATTCCATATTATGATTTATCAAGCAAACAGATACTCATATCGTTCATTACCATTGAGAATGGCAGAATTAGGTACTGTTTACAGAAAAGAAAAATCTGGTGCTCTTTCAGGTTTAACCCGTGTACAAGGTTTCACTCAAGACGATGCTCACATCTTCTGTACACCTGAACAATTAGTTGATGAAATCAATGAAATCATCGATTTTGTAGCTGATACTATGGCAATCTTCAAGATGGATTTCGAAGTAGAACTTTCTACCCGTCCTGAAAGCTATGTTGGTGAACTTGATAACTGGAATAAAGCAGAAGCAGGCTTGAAAGAAGCTATGGACAGACGCGGAATGAAATATGACATTAACGAAGGTGACGGCGCATTCTACGGTCCAAAAATCGACTTCAAGGTTAAAGACGCGTTAGGCAGAACATGGCAATGTGCTACAATCCAGCTTGACTTCAACCTTCCTGCAAGATTTGATATCAAATACCAAGACAAAGACGGTTCAATGAAAACACCGATTATGCTTCACAGAGTTATCTTCGGTTCTATGGAACGTTTCCATGGTATCTTAATTGAACACTATGCAGGCGCATTCCCAACATGGCTTGCTCCGACTCAGGTGGCTATCGTTCCTATCAGCAACGAAAAACACATTGATTTTGCAGAAGCTGTATACAAAAAAATGCGTGCAGCTGGCATAAGAGTAAAACTTGATGACCGTTCTGAATCTATGAACTATAAAATCAGAGAAAGTCTTCAAGACAAGAAAATCCCTTATGTATGCGTAATCGGTGATAAAGAAATCGAAGCAAATTCAGTTGCAGTAAGAAAACGCGGCGTTGGTCAAGTCGGCACAGTCAACGTTGACGAATTTGTTGAAAATATCTTGAAAGAGATTAAAGACAAAGTATAAGAAAAAAGGCGGGATAAATATCCCGCCTTTATTTATACTTCTTTGAATACTAAAGTTGCGTTGTGACCGCCAAACCCGAATGAGTTTGAAAGCGCTGCGCGAACTTTCTTATCTCTTGCTTTGTGTGGAACATAATCCAAATTAGCAACATGTTCGTCCTGATTATCAAGATTAATAGTAGGAGGAACTTTAGAATCAGTAATCGCTTTAACGCAAACAATACCTTCAACAGCACCTGTTGCACCAAGCATGTGACCGTGCATTGATTTTGTTGAAGACACAACAAGGTTTTTATTTACTTCTTTGTCACCAAAGATTTTTGCAATCGCTTGAGATTCAGCAACATCACCTAAACCTGTACTTGTACCGTGCGGATTGATATAATCAATATCTTCAGGTTTAAGACCTGCATCTGCAAGAGCTAATTCCATAGATTTGATAGCACCGCGTCCTTCCGGATCCGGAGCAACCATATCATGAGCATCAGCTGTTTGACCGTAACCAACGATTTCAGCATAAATCTTAGCGCCACGAGCTTTTGCATGTTCGTATTCTTCAAGAACAACAACACCTGCACCTTCACCCATTACGAAACCATCTCTGTCAACATCGTATGGTCTTGAAGCTTTTTCAGGAGCATCGTTTCTCTTAGAAAGAGTTCTTGCAGCCGTGAAAGCACCGATACCTAATGTTGTGATTGTAGCTTCACAACCACCTGCTACCATTACATCAGCATCACCGTATTGGATTGTTCTGAATGCATCACCAATTGAGTGTGAGCCTGTTGCACAAGCAGAAACCACAGCTTTGTTAACACCTTTGTAACCGTGTTTCATAGAAACACGACCAGAAGGCATATCAACAATAAGCATTGGAACTGTAAAAGGAGATGCCTTTGTAGGACCTTTTTCCATCATAGCTTTATGGCTCTTTTCAAATGTTTTAAAGCCGCCAGCTGCAGAACTTACCATAACACCAATTCTATATGGGTCAATATTAGCTTCATCAATGCCTGAATCAGCAATAGCTTCATCAGCTGCTACCATTGCAAACTGAGTAAATCTATCCATTCTTTTTGAATCTTTTGAATCCATGTAATCTTCAGGATTAAAATCTTTATCTTTTATTTCAGCTGCAATTTTTACAGTATGTCCTTCTGTATCAATAGCTTCAATATTTGATACGCCACTTTTGCCGTCAAGCAAGGAGTTCCAAAACTTATCAACTCCAATTCCGCATGGAGTAATAGCTCCCATACCTGTTATAACAACTCTTCTTTTTGTCATTTTCATATTCCCTTAATAAACTAATAATGTGGTATTACAACTAATAAATAAGAGGGTGAAAAAATACAATATTTCCACCCTCTTATATAAATTCAGTCAAACTTATTATGAGTGTGCTTCGATGTAGTTAACTGCATCTTGAACTGTTTGGATTTTTTCAGCTTCTTCATCAGGAATTTCGCAACCGAATTCTTCTTCAAAAGCCATAACTAATTCAACTGTATCCAAAGAGTCAGCACCCAAATCAGCTGTAAAGCTAGCTTCTGGAGTTACCAAAGCTTCATCGCAGCTTAATTGGTCTACAACAACTTTTTTAACTTTTTCTAATGTACTCATGTTTTTTTCCTCTTATTTATTGTGTAATACACTATTCTACTAAATTATACTACTTCAAGATAATTTGGCAATTAATTTACGAAGTTGTTACATTTCGCAAAAAAAGATGTGCCCTAAAGACACATCTTTTTTATCACTAATCTTTTTGACTATATCATCAAACCGCCAGCTACTTCGATAGCTTGACCTGTTACATATTCAGTATCAAGAGCTAAGAATTTAACAACTTTAGCGATATCTTCTGGAGTTCCAAGTCTCTTCATTGGAATAGCTTTTAAGTATTCATCAATGTTTGGAAGTTCTGCTGTCATAGCTGTTTGGATGAAACCAGGACATACAGCGTTAACTCTGATATTTCTTGAACCAAATTCTTTTGCAAGAGTTTGAGTAAAACCAATTAAACCAGCTTTAGATGCTGAGTAGTTAGCTTGACCAGCGTTACCGTGACGACCAACAATACTTGACATATTGATAATTGAACCTTGACGAGCTTTTGACATGTATTTGATAACCGCATTTGTTACACAGAAAGCTGATGATAGGTTAACTTTGATAACGCTTTCCCATTGGTTCATATCCATTCTTAAGAATAAACCGTCTCTTGTGATACCTGCGTTATTTAACAAGATATCAATTTTGCCGTGTTCAGCAATCATCTTATCAACATTTTCTTTAACTGCATCAAAGTTTGATACGTCAAAGCTGTAGAAGTATGCGTTTACACCGCAAGCTTTGATTTCGTCAATTGCAGGTTGTGCTTTTTCAGCATCGCAAATATCGTTGATAATAATATCGCAGCCTGCTTTAGCAAGTTCCAATGCACAAGCTAAACCAATACCACGTGAGCCGCCTGTAATTAAAGCAATTTTTCTTTCTGTCATTTACTTTCTCCTTATTTTATTATGTCGAGAATATCTCAACCTATCTTGTTTCAACTGCTCCACTTCACGACTTAACTTCTGAACATCTTTTTCCAACTTGCCTAAGTAGTATTTGGCAAATCCTGCTATGGTTAAATCGCGTTGAATTTTCATTATACCCCTGCAAACTGTTCTTTCAATGCTTCAATAGTAGCATCTAATGATGCTTTGTCAAATACATTGTAAACTGTTGCCTCAGGAGCAATCTTTTTATTCAAACCAGCAAGCACTTTTCCAGGCCCGATTTCAATAAATGTATCCACGCCTTCTGAAACCATTTTTTCAATAGTTTGTGTCCAGTGTACTGATGAATAAATTTGTTTAGGCATTTTTGCCCTAAAATCTTCGCTTGAAGTTGTTGCTTCGGCATCAACATTTGTAATAACAGGAATAGAAGCGTTATTTAATTCAAAATTAGAAATAAACGAAGCAAACTCATTCCCTGCTTCTTCCATAAATTTAGAGTGGAATGCGCCTGAAACAGCAAGAGGAACAACTCTTCTTACACCGTTTGCCAACAAATAATCACTTGCAGCTTTAACAGCATCGTCAGCACCTGTAATAACAACCTGAGCAGGGGAATTATAGTTAGCAACATCAACGTAACCAACCTTTGAACCTTCTTCCAAACCTGCTTTTAATTGTTCTTCGCTTGCATTCAAAACAGCAGCCATAGAGCCGCCTTTTGTTGCGCCCATCAAATCTGCACGTTTTTGGATAGCTTTTAAAGTGTTTTCCAAAGACATAACACCTGCTGCGTACATTGCACAGTATTCACCAAGTGAATGACCTGCAACAAAATCAGCTTCAATCTTAACTTGTGATTTTAAAGCTTCCATAGCAGCAATTGACATAGTTACAATTGACGGCTGTGTGTTAACAGTTTGTTTAAGCGCATCCTCCGGCCCTTCAAAACAAATTGTTGTTACACTTTTACCCAAAGTCTTATCAGCTGTATCAAAAACCATTTTTGCTGATTCAAAATTTTCATACAAATCTTTTCCCATACCAACAGCTTGTGAACCCTGTCCTGGAAATAAAAATGCTACTTTTTTCATATTATTTACCCCTAACAAATTCCTTCTCTTAATCTTACAATTGCTCCGCCCCAGGTCATACCTGCACCAAACCCGCAAAGAATTGCAGTAGAGCCAAGTTTAACCTTGCCTTGCTCAACACTTTCAGCCATAGCTAAAGGAATTGAAGCAGCAGAAGTGTTACCATAATACTTAATATTAGTAACAACTTTCTCATCACTATAACCCAAACGCTCTTGAACAGCTTGAATAATTCTTAAGTTAGCCTGATGAGGAATCAAATAATCAATCTCTTCTGCTTTCATACCAGCTTTTTCAATCATTTCTTCAACATAATGAGGAAGAACTCTTGCAACAAATTTATAAACCTCTTTACCGTTCATTTCGATAAATTGTTGGTGCTCGTCATTTGGTTCAACAAGCGGACAATTTTTGCCTGCAAGAGGTAATTTAATCAAATCACCAATTGAACCATTCGCTCTGATATCAATCGAAATAATATCATCAACACCGTCATCAGAAGCTGTAACAACCATAGCTCCCGCCCCGTCACCAAAAAGAATAGACGCTGAGCGGTCTTCCCAGTTCAATAATCTTGAATTATTATCAGTTGCAACAAGCAAAATTGATTTATACATACCGGATGCAATAAAACCTCTTGCAATACTCATTGCGTAAATCAAACCTGAACATGCGGCCGTAATATCAAATGCAGGAACATCATTAGGAATACCCAAATGAGCCTGAATTCTGCAAGCAATTGCAGGATAAAGTTCAGGCGGTGCAGAAGATGCACAAACAACCATGTCAATATCTTCAACCTTCAAGCCTGATTTTTCCAAAGCTTTTTCAGCAGCTTTATATCCTAAATCAACAGCGCTTTCATTGCCGGAAACAAGTCTTCTTTCTTTAATCCCTGTTCTGGTATAAATCCATTCATCAGATGTATCATATAATTTTGTTAAATCATCATTTGTAACCACTGTTTCAGGCACGCAGTATCCAACGCCTGCAATTTTCAATGGTATTGCGTTATTTATCATTTATTTATCACTCCCATTCTATTGTCCATCAACAGTATAACACAGTTGAAAGTAACGAATTGTAACAAAAACGGGGCGATTGTAACCGCCCCGTTTTATTATGAAAGACTTTCTGCAATCTGACTGTTAACACCCTTAACAACAGCTTCTTTTGCAACTCGAACGGCGTTCTTAATCGCATACGCTTTGCTTCTTCCGTGAGAGATTACCGTAATCCCTTTAACACCCAGTAGCAAGCATCCGCCAAATTCTTCATAGTTAATTTTTTCGTAAATTCTTTTCATAAACGGTTTTGCTAAAGTACCAATAATCATACCCAACAAGTCTGATTTAAATTGTTCTTTAATCATTTTGAATAATAATGATGAAGTACCTTCTGTAACCTTCAATACAACATTACCTACAAAACCATCACAAACTACAACATCACAGTGGTTAAGGAATAATTCTCTACCCTCAACGTTACCCATGAAATTGAATTTTTCTTTTTCTTCTTCTAATAAATTATAAGTAGCTTGAGCTAGTTCGTTACCTTTACCTGCTTCTTCACCGATATTCAAAACACCAACACGAGGGTTTTCAATACCCAAAACTTTTTCAGAAAAAGTTCTGCCCATAATAGCAAACTGTTTCAACATTTGAGGAGTACAGTTACTGTTAGCACCACCGTCAATAACAACAATTGGTTTTTTCATAGTAGGTAAAGTAACCGCAATTGCAGGTCTGTCAATACCTTGAATTCTACCTAAACCAAATAAGCTTGATGCCATAGCTGCACCTGTTGAACCTGCTGCAACAAGAGCTTCTGAACTGCCTGTCGCAACTGAGTTAACAGTTAAAACGATTGAAGAGTTTTTCTTTTTACGAATAGCTTGTCCCGGAGCTTCACCCATTTCGATAATTTCAGAAGCATGAGTAATCTTGATGTCCAAAGATTTAACATCAACTTTTACTCTTCTTTTTCTTCCTGCTTTACCGCAATCAGAAAGAAAACCTTCGCTCTGAATAGTATCAAGACACTGTTCAATTTGGTCTTGTTTTCCAACTAATTCTAAAGCTACACCGTATTCTGCAGCAGCCCATACCGCACCTGCAACTATTTCAAATGGCGCATGATCGCCGCCCATCGCATCAACAGCTATTCTTGTCATTTTAACTCATCCCTTTATCTATTATAATATGGTGCGGCGAACCGCACCATTGTAATATCTTGCTTACTCGCTTTGAGCAGGTCTAACCCCTCATCGCTAGTTAACACTATTCTTCTGTTTTTTCTTCAACAACTTCTTCAGCTTTAGCTTCTTCTACAGGAGCTTCAACTTCTTCTACTTTTTTTGTTGATTTTTTAGCTTTTTTAGTTTCTTTTACTTCTTCAACTTTTGCTTCTTCAACTGCAACTTCACCTTTTTTAGAAACTGCTTTGCCTTTGTATGTTCCACAAGCTGTACATACAGTGTGAGCTAAAGCAACTGCCCCACAGTTAGGACATTTAACTGTAGTTGGTTTTGTTGCTTTCCAATTTGATCTTCTTTTTCCTTGAGCGCTATGCCCTGTTCTTTTCTTTGGTACTGCCATTTTTATTATCTCCTTTTTAAATTATATTGTCATTTCACAATATTATTGTACTATTTATATTTTGGGTTAATTTTCTTGACGTTCTATCTTAATGTTTTTAAAAACATCCATTCTTTCATCGTGGATTTTCATATTTTCATCAGATACAAACATTCCTTCATTACAATTTATACCACAAACCTTTTTATTTGGTAAAGCTAATATTACAGATTGATACAATAAGTCATAAACATCAATTTCTTTTTCGCCGTTCAAATCGGTAACAAACTCACCACCGCTAAGTTCCAGCTCTGTTCCATATTCTTCTTGAAGCGAATGTTTTGCATAGGTTTCTTCAATATCAATATCTAAATCATAATTGAATTCTGTCAAACATCTATCACATGTAAGCTTAATCTTACCTTGTGCATCACCATAAACCTCAATA
Source organism: uncultured Candidatus Melainabacteria bacterium (assembly GCA_932182025.1). Taxonomy (GTDB): domain Bacteria; phylum Cyanobacteriota; class Vampirovibrionia; order Gastranaerophilales; family Gastranaerophilaceae; genus CAG-196. The sequence goes on along the minus strand of CAKNXK010000027.1, from coordinate 171,456 downwards.
TAATCACCCAGAGACTCAAACTCCAAATCAGCTTTTATATTGCAGCCAAATTCTTCCATAAATTCGTCAAATTCGTAATGAAGAATTTTATCCGGTTCTCTTTCAATATCTTCAATAAGAACTTTACTGTGCATAAGGCTCCTCTTGTAATACTAATCCTGCCATTTGAGTTGAAACAAAACAAAGTTTCTTAATAGGACCGATTGGTTCTTTTTCAACAAGAACAGGAGTAGGGCTTTTCATTAATTGTTTTAATTCAGCATAAACAGCCTGAGGATTGTCAAAATACATTACAACAGGTGTTGCAGAGCCTTTTAAAAATAAGATTACAGCCTGTCTTGTTTTTTGAGGTGTGTTAAAATTTTGAACCATAATGTTCTCCTTATGTTTTGGGCTGATTATATTATAATATAAAAAATTTTTTTATACTTTTTGATTTACATATCCATACTTGCTAGTGTGATTAGTTGTAGATTTTACTAGTAACACTAACAATAATTGTGTGAACGAAGAATATCTTAGACAATTTGCAGATCATTTAAAGAAGCTGAGAAAAGAACGTGGTTTAACCCAAGAAGACTTAGAATCTGACCATGTTTCCCGCTCAATGATAAGTTTAATTGAAATTGTTAAAACTGATTTAACAATTTCAACAGCTAAAGCAATTGCAGATTCAATGGGAATTAAGGTCAAAGATTTATTTGAATTTGAAAAATAATTATTTTTTAAACCAAGCTTGAAATTTTTCTATTTCAATATAAGTTGCATAATAATCACCTTTAAAATTTAAACATCTATCATCTATCATTAACCACGCTGGCTCTTTTACATTTGTTATATCAGAGAAATAGCAATCAATATTATTATCAATCAACCACTTGGCAGCAAGTAGACGATTTCTTGTTGTAAATAACTTAATTTCATATTTATCAGCCAGTTTTTTAATAAAAACATCGGCTCCCGCTCTTATTTTAGGTATAAAATTTTCATCAAAGTTTCCTTTGTATTCATTTATAACACCATCTAAATCAATTAAAATTGTTTTACGATAACACTTTCCCATAAATTGCTAGTCCTACTAGTTGTACCCTTTGCTAGTATAGCTAACAATTGAGATATGAACAAGGAATATTTACAAAAATTTGCAAATCATTTAAAAAAACTCAGAAAAGAACTGGGTTTGACTCAAGATGATATTGCAAATGAGGATATTTCAAGGGCAATGGTAAGTCTTGTTGAAATCGTGAAAACTGATATTACCTTAAGTAAGATCAAGGCAATTGCAGACTCAATGAATATGCCTGTTAGAGATTTATTTGCTTTTGAAAATGAAGAAAACTAAATTTACCCCTATCTCTCAAAAACAATTCTTCCTGTTTGATTAATCAAGATTGGCTTATTGAGCTCTTTAATATATTGGCAAGTCATTACATCTTTGTCATAAGGATAGATTTCAATACAATCTTCCGCTTTGCACAAAATCGGGAAGTCTGCACCATGTGACATCATAAATTCATCCGTAACCAGTTTGTAAGTCTTATCTACCCTAGGATTATCTATATCTATAACTGTTTCATTGCCATCGTTATCAATATACTTCATAAAAGTAAGCTCTTGTTTACGGGCATCAACACCATATTGCAAACCCGATACAGCTATCAATCCCGGTTTATAACCCGGTGTTTGATAAGTTGTTTTAATATTATCTTTGAACATATCTACAATAGCTTTTTCAGAAACATTCGCAACAGAAATTCTATCAAAGAAAGGTGCTATATCTTTAATATCTCTTGAGTCAATTGCTCCTTCGTGGAAGAAGTTTCTGATGCCTGCGTTATTCCAAATCGCAACTTCAGAGTTTGTAATACTCTTCATTGCATCACATACAAAATTTGCATGCGGATTTTCCTCAATCAATGTTGTCGGAGGAGCTGGTGCATCCTTTATAAATCCTACTTTTTCAGGTTTACCTAAGATATCATCAAAGATATATTGATTAATCATGTTTTTATTAAAAAGTCTTGTCTCAGCTATATTGTTTTGAGCTTTTGTAATAATACCATCTTTATCAAAAGTTAAATTAAGCTGACCAAAATAAGCACCGTCACGCCCTGCTTCTGTCATAATAACTGGTTCACCCGATTTTGAATAAAATAAATTTTTACCTTCTTTGATATCTCTGATTAATTCATGAGTGTGACCGCCAATTATAACATCAATTCCGTCAGTGTTTTGAGCAACTATTTTATCTCTTTCATGACCCAAATGTGAAAGGAGGAAGATTTTATTAACTCCTTTTTCTTTCAGGTCATCAACTTCTTCCTGAATATCTTCAATCGTATCTTCAAGTTCATCTACATAGCAATCTGTGTGATACGCAGGGTGGGTTGCACGTTCAAACATATCAATCGGAGAAGCACCTACAAGCCCGATTTTTTCACCTTTAACCTCTACAATAGTTGAACCGTCAAGCTCGCTTTCCATATCATATCTGCCATACTGTTCAAGATTGTCATCCAAATCCTCCCAGTCATCTACCTTTTTGAAGTTAGCGGCAAGAACTTTGGTTTTCATATCATTATTTTTTGTATCAATAAAATCTGCCTGAGTTGTATCCAAATCGTGGTTACCAAATGCAGTAGCTTTTATATCGGCAAGGTTCAAAAACATTGCTGTAGCTTTATGAACAGCCTTATTTTTTTCATCACCGATATCATTATCACCCGCAGAAAGTTTCAAATCACCCTTCAAGCCTGATAAAATACGCATCATATTATTTGTCTGCCCGTGAGTATCGTTCACGTAGCCTACGGACATTTCAAACGTATCATTTGGAATAGCTGGAGTTTTTGGGGTTAAAGTCTTATTGTCGTTACCTTTAAAAGCAACTTTTGGAATATTGATATTAAATTGAGGAATATTAAAGTTCATACACAACCCTTTTCATTCACTTATATCAAAACTCCTCAAAATAAAAATTGCGCGATTTTAAACAAATTTTACAATAATTTACATTGATAAACATGTAAGCGCCTTTCTTAAAATTTCTTCCGGATTTGAAGAGTCTTCTACTGTCGAAATAACTTTTGTAAGCGCATCCTCAATCTCTTTATTATCATATCCTAAAGAAAGCATTATTGATTGCGCATCCGATATTGCCTGATTTTGAGGCAATGTTCCGCTTGATTTTGGAAGTTCTGTTTTCATTAATTTATCTTTTAGTTCAAGAATAATTTTTTGTGCAAGCTTTGGTCCAACACCTTTTGCGCGGGTAAGTTCTTTAAAATTCCCGTCAATAACAAAAGAAATTAAATCACAAGCATCAAACTCGTTTAACAGTGCAATTGCCATTTTTGCACCAACACCTGAAACAGATAAAAGAATTTGGAAAATATCACGAGTTTCTTTGTTTGAAAAACCATAAAGGTTCATTGCGTCTTCACGATGCATAAGAGATGTATAAAATTTCTGAACAATCTCTTCTGAGGAATTAAAATTAATAAAGTCCTGTTCGGTAACTTCCAATAAATAGCCTACACCAACAGCTTCAATAGTAATAAAAGCACCTTTGGAGGTTTTTCTTTTATCTGTTAATAGCCCTTTTACATAATCAAACATATTCTTTTAATCCCCAAGAAAATTATACAATGAAAAAAGGGGGTTTACAATAAAATATTTTTTGGTTATTATAGTAGAGCAATCTTGCAAAGCACTTCGGAGGAGTGCCAGAGCGGTTGATTGGAGCGGTCTTGAAAACCGTCGAACATGCGAGTGTTCCGTGGGTTCGAATCCCACCTCCTCCTCCATTTAAAAAGAGTCCGAAAGGGCTCTTTTTTAGTTTGAAAAAGATTTTTAAAACAAACAATGAACAATAAAATTTCTAAATCGTTTTATATGCGTAGGATATATCAAAAGATAAAAAGAAAGGATTTAGAAATGAAAAAATTATTAATTTTGGCAGGTATCGTAGCCATGACTTGTTCAACTCAAGCATTTGCAGAAGATTGTGTAACTCCGGATACAGCAACTTGTCCGGCTAAAGTAGAAAGACCAAAAGAAATGCACAAACCAAAATGCAATTTTCAAAAACTTGAAGATGAACTTGGGTTAACTGCCAAACAAAAAGAGCAAGCAAAACAACTTAGAGAAAAACAAATGGAAACTGCAAAACCAATTGTAGAACAGTTAAAACAAAAAGAAAAAGAAGTTCAAGAATTGCGTAGTCAGCTAAAAAACTTGCGTGAACAAAACAAAAAAGAATTCGAAGCAATTCTAACAGATAAACAATTAAAAAAATTAGAACAAATCAAAGCCGAACGCAAACAAAAATTCGAAAAACATAGAAAAGACCATGACCACAAAAGACTTCATCAAGCTCCAGACAAGAAATAACTAATAAAAAAGGCAGATGAAAAAATCATCTGCCTTTTTATATTCAGCTTAACTTCAACGCAAATAAAAACAATGGTGCAATAACCGCAGTCAAAATTCCTACGATTACAAGAGCAACAGATGCCATAACAACTTGTTTTTCATTGCCTTTTTCTACACAGCAAGAAGTTCCTACAACATGACTTGCAGCGCCGATAGAAAGTCCTATGGCGATATCGTTTTTGACTTTAATAAATTCTAAAATCTTATGACCGAACATGCCTCCAAAAACTCCTGTCAAAACTACAACGCAGGCAGTTAATTCAGGAATTCCTCCAATATTCTTAGAGATTTCTACAGCAATCGGTGCAGTTACTGATTTAGGAAGCATTGATTCAATTACGCACAAATCCGCATGACAAATTTTAGCAATTATATAAGTTAAAGCTATTGCCAAAACGGTAACAACAACAAATGCAGTATAGATAATTCTTTTATTATGTTTTAAGAGTTCGATATTTTTATAAATCGGATACCCCAAAGCAATTGTTGCAGGCATTAACAACAATGTCAGATAAGAAGCACTTTTGTTATAAACCTCAAAATCAATATGGCAAAATTCCAACAAAAATATTATAGCTGCACCGGCAATAACTATTGGCGGAAGCTTTGTCCATTTTAAACGTTCTGCTATTTTATAGAAAAGGACTGTAATTACAAATCCGAAAAAATTACTCATGTTTGAATTTCCTCATCAGTCTTAATCCATAATCGACAAATAATCCTGTAATTATAATTAAAAGAGTTGTTGTAATAAAAATTACAAACAATATAACAAATAGATTTTTAATTAGCAGTGATTTGTAAACAATCAACCCGCCCATAAAAGGAACAATAAACATTGCCATATTCTTTATTAAGAAATTAGAAACATCAGCAATCCATTCTTCTTTTATAATCCCAATAGCCAAAGCTGCAGCAAAAAGAACCAAACCTAGAATTGCAGGCGGTAACATTATGTGAAAAGCTTTTACAATAAAAAGGCTTAAAACATAAAAACATATAAGGATTGAAAGCCCTCGGATAAAATCAAAAATTTGTTTTAACATATTGCAATAATAGCATGAAGCAAAATTTTTTTTGACTATAATATTTTTGGTAATAGTCTATTGGGAGAATTTTATGAAAAAGATTTTAGGCTTATTCATTGCATTTTTTATGAGTATGTACGTAGCTGCAAATGCTGCAACTACAACAAACTGGACAACAAAAGCAAATGTTGACAGAGTTAACAGAATTGGTAAAGCTTTGCTTGCAAAAAACAATTTACCTACAAAAATTGAGTTCAAAGTTATTGAAACAGATGAAATCAATGCGTTTGCAAATGCAGATAAACAAATTTGTGTTTATACAGGTTTGCTAAAATTTGTTGATAATGATGCTGAACTTGCAGGTGTTATTGCTCACGAAATCGGACATATTGTTAACCACCACGTAGCAAAACAAAATGTTGTAGGAACAGTAACTGCTACAGCTATTGCAAACACTAATATGAGTGCAGGCATGAGACTTGCAGCGAATTCTGCTAACAATTTAACAATGCTTAAAATGTCAAGAGTAGAAGAATATGAAGCTGATATTACAGGCGTTGATTTAATGACAAAAGCAGGTTATAATCCGCTTGCGATGGTATCAGTATTATTCAAAATCGGCGGATGCTACAAAGATTTTACATCAACTCATCCTTCAAGTGATAAAAGAACAATGTATCTTTATGACTACATAACTTACACTTATCCTGCTAAAACGAAATTGGGTTACACAACTGATTCATATAAGAAATTTATGGCTTATGCAGGGCCTATCGTTAAAGAAAGAAACGAAAACCCTAAATTGCTAGCAAAATTCAACAAGAGTCAGGAAAAATTAAAAGCAAAACGCGCTGCAAAAATGGAAAAATATAAAACTGCTAAAGATTCAAACGGATGGGATAAATCATTCAATGTAATCAGAGCAATTTCATATTAATAACAAAAAGGACTCTTAAGAGTCCTTTTTTTCTTGAAAAATTTTTGCTTTAACCCTTATTGTTGCTTTAGCTAGAGAGTCTAAAATCTTTTCTAAAATTGTAGAATTTTTTTCCTCTTTGCTTACAATAAAAACATCTGTTCCTGATAAAAGAGTTGCTTTTCCTGACTGAGCAGCAAGAGTTACATACATATCATTGCGGGGTAAATATTTGTTCTCTTGAGCCCGCGTAACAGATAATCTGCTCAAATTATTTTCTTTAGCATATTGTTCCAAAAAATTGCGTTGGTGCTGAAGCTGTTCCGGCAAATTTTTCAACTCTACCAATGGTTTAATTGCCGATGTTTTCATAATGTACTCCTTGTTAAGATAAATTCTATACTATACTTGACACAAATACAAGCATTTACTTAAAATAAAGACATGAACGAAAAAGAAAAAATGTTATCGGGAGATTGGTATAATCCAATGTTAGAAACTTTGCCGGAAGAACGAAATCGGGCAAAAGAGTTGTGTCGTAAGTATAATTCTAAACTAGATAAAAAATATCTAAAGGAATTATTTGGCAAAACAGGTGAAACATTTCAGATTGAACCAAATTTCTTTTGTGATTACGGTTATAACATTGAGCTTGGTGAAAATTTCTATTCAAATCATAATTTAGTAATTCTCGACCCTGCAAAAGTAACTTTTGGCGACAATGTTTTTATCGGACCAAATTGCGGTTTTTATACGGCAGAACATCCGCTTGATGCTGAAAGACGTAATCAATGGTTAGAATACGCAAAACCTATAAAAGTTGGTAATAATGTTTGGTTTGGCGGAGGGGTGACTGTAATAAGCGGCGTTACAATTGGTGATAATGTTGTAATCGGTGCGGGCAGTGTTGTAACAAAAGACATTCCTTCGAATGTTGTTGCCGTTGGAAACCCTTGCAAAATTTTAAAACAATTATGAATAACAAAATCAATATCTTAAAAGCTCTAGCAATTTTACTTGTTGTAAGCGGACATTTGGAATTCGCTTTAATCCCGATGTTTCCGCCGTATTCGTTTCAGGTTGTGCTTTTCTTTTTTATTGCTGGAATGTTATTCAAACCGGATTATAGTTTTATTGAGTATTTTAAACGCAGATTTAAAAGTTTGATGAAACCATATATTCTATACGCCATAATATATTTGGGAATTACTTTGTTAATAACCCCGATAATCGGTAAATTTTGGGGCATGCCGGTAACTTTTAAAAACGAATTTCTAATGCCGTTTCTGACAGGACATCAACTGGATTTGATATCACCATTATGGTTTGTTCCTCAATTATTTACTAGTTTAATTCTTTATAAAATTATTCATAAACATCTCAATATTTTCTGGTATTTTGCCTTTGCTCTAATTGCTATTCAGCTTGGTAAATATGCAGATAATTTATGGATACTTTATCTTTTAAGAACAATGTTTTCTTTCTTATTTATAGAAGCTGGTTATTTATACAAAACTAAAATAGAAGAGAAGATTAATATTTTTTCTTTCAAAATACTTGGATTTGTTCTGGCTCTACAATCCGTTTTATGGCTTACAAATAAAGACTATACAGCAATGGATGGAATTGGTTTAAGCTACATTCTTGTCTGGGGTGAATTTGATAATTGGATTGTACCAATAATTACGAGTTTTACAGGGATTTGGATAAGTCTTTTTCTTGTTAATACTCTTTACGAGCAAATCAAAAATTGGAATTTCTTGCAAAAAATAGGACAGAATACCTATCACATTATGGCAAATCATTTGCTTGTGTTTAATATAATAACGTATTCAATCCTTGCTATCAAAGGAATACCGTTTGATGTAAAAAATAATTCAGATATTTATTGGTTTTATTGTCCTTTAAAAACTACTTATTTTTATTTTATCGTTGGAATAATTACAATAACTCTACTTTCTGATTTTATTCGTAACCAAAAACAAAACACCTGATAAAATTAACAATATGCCAATACAAATTCTGATGGTTAACTGTTCTCCAAATAACGTTACTCCGAAAAATATGGCAGTTAAAGGTTCTAGGGCACCTAAAATTGCAGTTGTTGTTGAACCGACAAACTTAATCGCTATTGTAATTGTTTCCAGAGAAATTATTGTAGGAATTATAGCTAGTGCAAAAGCACATAACCATTGAAAAGGTGACTGCAAAAACTGTAATTCGGTACAAAATTTAAGATTTACAATATATAAAATCAAACCAAAAAGCATTACATAAAAGGTTAATTTATCTGCCTTTATATGTTTAACTATTTTTACATTTTTTACTCCAACAATATAAAGTGCATACAAAAGAGCTGATGCAAAAACCAATCCTACCCCGCGCGGGTTAAGAGAAGCACCTCCTTTATATAGCATATAAATACCTATTGTGGTCAAAATAATAGAACAAATTGTGACAAAAGAAACCTTTTCTTTAAAAAACAATGCCATGATTATCGCAACCATAATCGGATAAACAAAAAGAATAGTACACGCTAAACCTGCATCAATATAGTTAAACGCATCAAACAAAGTAAGCGATGAACCTGAAAACAAAAGACCAAAAAGCAAAAGCCACAAACCTTCTTTCCAATTAATTTTTAAAGAAGTTTTTTTGAAAAATTTTATCCAAATCCCATAAATTACTACAGCAAAAGCATATCTGTAAAACAAAACAGAATTAACCCCAATTCCTTTGGAATAAAGAGGGAGTGCAAAAAGCGGATTAGTTCCATAACTAACTGATGCAATTATTCCGTTTAATATTCCTTTGATTTTTCTTCTCATGGTTAAAATCTAGCACAAAAGAGGTTTCCTAAACAGATATATTTGGGTTAATATAAGTATTATGTTTAAACAGAAATTATTTTATATCAAAGATTTATTACACATAGCCTTACCCATTATTCTTGGAAACCTTGGGTTTATTTTAATCGGTGTTGGAGATGTTATTGTTGCAGGCAGACATTCGACAGATACACTTGCCGCAATTAGTCTTGCAACAGCTATTATAAATTGTATTACAATGTTTGGAATTGGTATTCTAATCAGTATTTCACCAATATTATCAAATTACCGCGGTGCAAACAAAGAGCCTGAAAAATATTTTTATCCTTCTTTGAAGTTTACTGCACTTGCTTCTTTGGTCATTTCACTGGTAATACTGGCATGCATACCGTTTATTGACTCTTTAGGATTTGAAGAACATTTAAATCCTATGATTAAAGAATATTTCTTTATAACTGCGTTTTCGGTATTTGGTGCTTATTTGCATTGTATGTCAAAAGAGTTTTTACAAGCATTTGAGATAGTTCTGTTTCCAAATCTTTTAACCGTTTTTTGTATATTTTTAAACGTAATATTAAATATTCTTTTTGTTTTTGGATATGGTGCTATTCCTGAAATGGGAGCTGCAGGGCTTGCTATTGCCAGTTTAATCACACGTTATTTTATGGGAATAGTTTTGTTCTTATACTGTTTCAAAAAAGTTAAAATTAAACATCACAAGGACAAAAACTATTATATTGATTTACTCAAAGTTGGTACTCCATCATCTCTTGCAATCATGATAGAATTTGTTGCATTTAATGGTATGACCGTTATTTTAGGAAGAATTTCAGGGGTTTATGCTGCTGCAATGAACATTGTCTGCACAATTACTTCTGTTTCATTTATGATACCGCTTGCACTGGGTAATGCCGGCGCTGTAAAAGTCGGATTTACTAACGGAGCAAAAGATTTTAAAGCGTTAAAAGAATATGCTTTTACTGCACTTCAATTATCCGGCGGTTTTATGGCTTGTTCAGCAGTTGTTGTCGCTGCTGCACCTGGGATTATTGCAGGATTATTTACCAAAGACCCTGTGCTTATTCAAGTTTGTGTTCCCGTTATTTATTTATTGTGCTTTATGCAGATTTTTGACGGATTACAAGCTGCACTTGCAGGGATTTTCAGAGGTTTAAAACAAACTAAAATTGTTATGATATCGAACCTTATAGCATACTGGTTTATTGCATTACCGTTGGGATGCTTATTGGGATTGTATTTCAAACTTTACTTAATAGGGTTCTGGTCAGCACTCATTGTTGCTGCTATAATTCTTTGTACAATAATGGCTTTGGATTTGAGAAAGAAATTTAAACTTATGGAAGGATAAAAATGCCTCACTTTTTTGTTAAATCAACTGACAAAAACGACAACTTAATAACAATTAACGATAACGAAAACTATCGTCATATCGCACGTGCACTTCGTGCAAGAGTCGGCGAAAATTTGTTATTAATCGATGAAAACCAAATCCAATACGAAACCATGATAAAAGAGATTACAAACTCTGAAATTGTTTGCGAAATCCAGAACTTTTACCCCTCAAAACGTAATTTGGATTTTGATTTGTATCTTGCTCAAAGTCCATTAAGAAGTGATGCACAACTAACAATTATGGAAAAAGCTACAGAACTCGGAGCACAAGGAGTTTATCCCGTTATAACCGATAATTGCGCATTAGCATCATCTGTTTTAGCCAAAAAACACGAAAAATGGCAAAAAGTTATGTTTGAAGCCTGCAAACAATGTGAGCGTTCAAAAGTCCCAACTTGTTTTGAGCCGACAACTTTGGAAGAAGTTTTAAAACTCGATTTTGATAAAATTCTTGTACTTGCAGAACGCTCAACAGAGATTACTTTGAAAGACTTCTTAACCCAAAACCCGATAAAAAAAGGAGAAAAAGTTCTTGCAATAATCGGGCCGGAAGGCGGATTTTCTCAAAAAGAATTTGATTATTTTAAAGAAAACAATCTTCCTCTTATTAGTTTAGGAGATTTGATTTTGAAAGCTGAAACCGCTGTAATTATAACTTTAGGAAATATTGTCTATGAATATCAAGGATGATTTTGTACTAAAAAATATTAATGAAGGTTATCTGGTTGGCGGAGCTGTCAGAGATTTTTTAATGGGTAAAACTACTGTTGATAGAGATATTGCTATCCTTGGCGCAGAAGAATTTGCAAAAAAAATTAACGGAACATTTATTGTCCTAGATGAAGAAAATAAAATCTATAGAGTAGTTTTGGAAGACAAAATTAACTATCTTGATATTTCAGAACTTCAAGGCGGAAATATTGAAGAAGATTTGCTTCGCCGTGATTTTACAATCAATGCAATTGCGTATGATTTAAAAAAAGAAGAATTTGTTGATGTTACAGGCGGATTAAACGACTTAAAAAACGGTGTTTTAAGGCATATTAAAGACGAAAACTTTGAAGATGATCCGCTTAGAGTTTTACGCGCGTTTAGATTTATTTCTGTAACAGGTTTTGAAATGGCAGAAGAGCTCAAAACCGCAATTAACAAATATAAGCACCTGGCATTTAATCCTTCTAAAGAGCGAATTATGTATGAGCTTCTTAAACTGTTTGGCGGAAAGAATGCTTCAAAAACATTGATTTTAATGGATGAATTTGGATTGTTAGAAAAACTTGTTCCTTATGTTACTGAAATGAAAAAAGTACCGCCAAATACTCATCATCATTTAGATTTGTTTCATCATGTTGTTGAAACAGTTCGTAATATTGAAGAACTGTACGAAAATTCATCTGACTCTGTCAAACAACATCTTGACCAAATTGATTTTGGCGGATTTTCACGAATAAATCATCTCAAACTTGCAGGATTTTTACACGATATCGGAAAATATTCAACATGGACAATTGAAGAAAACGGACGTCATAGATTTATTAAGCACGATGATGTTGGCGCAAAAATGTGTGTGCCGTTCCTTCGCAGTCTTAAGTTTTCAAAAAAACAAATTGAGTATATTTCTTGCATGATAAAAAACCACATTTACCCTTCAAATGTTGTTGCTGCACCGGATTTGAATGAAAAAGTCATGATGCGCTATTTACGCAAAATGGAAAATAATGTTATTGATAATATTGTTTTAGCCAAAGCTGACAGACTTTCAGCACGCGGAGAAGCAATTACGGAAGAAATAATCAACAATAATTTAAACGGACTAGACAAATTACTCAACTTTTATCTTGAAAAACGAGAAACAATAAAACCGCTTCCAAAACTGCTTAGCGGATATGAAGTAATGGAATTAAAGGGGATTAAACAATCTCCCGAGTTGGGAAATATTATAAAAGCCTTAAATGAAGCGCAATTGAACGGGGAAATTAATACAAAAGAAGAAGCGATTGAATTTGTACTATTGAAGTGCTAACCTTTAGATATGGCGAAGAAGATTTTTATAACAGCAACCGGAACCGATATAGGAAAAACTTATATCTCTGCTCTTATAGTAAAAAAAATGAGAGAGGCAGGATTTAACTGCGGATACTATAAACCTGTTGTAAGCGGAGTTTTTGAACTCGGCGGACATTTAGTTGACAGCGACCCGAATTACGTAATTGATATGGCTCAAATTCCAGCTGCAGCAGACGAATGTGTTTCGTATTGGTGGAAAGAAGCCGTTTCTCCACATCTTGCAGCAAAACGTGCTAACCAAAAAATCGACATTGACAAAATTAAATATGATTTTGCTCAAATGAATAAAAAATACGATTATCTTTTAATTGAAGGGGCAGGAGGTATTACCTGTCCGTTAAAAATTGAAAAAGATGAAAAATATTTGTTAAAAGATTTGATTTGGGAATTGGGATTAAGCACTCTGATTATTGCGGATGCAGGCTTAGGAACAATAAACTCAACCCTCCTGACTGTGGAATATGCACGCAGCAATGGAATTGAAATCGAAGGTATTATTCTAAACAATTATGACTCAAGCAACTTTATGCATTGGGACAATTTAGAACAGGTAGAAAATTTAACAGGCATAAATGTTGTTGCTACAGTAACAAAAAATGCTAATGATATTATGCTTTTGGAAGGATTATTTAAGGATTAATTATGGATTGGCAAGCAGAAGATTTGAAATATATATGGCATCCGTGTTCACAAATGAAAGACTATGAAACACTTCCTCCTATTGTAATTGAACATGGGGAAGGTATAAATCTTTATGATACCAACGGTAAATGCTATAAAGACGTAATAAGTTCATGGTGGTGTAATCTTCTTGGACACTGCAATCCAAGAATTAATTCTGCCATAAAAAAACAGATTGATACGCTTGAACACGTTATTTTTGCTAATTTTTCGCACAAAACAGTTATTACTTTGTGTCAGGAACTAATAAAAGTTTTACCGAAAGGACTTTGTAAATTCAATTTTGCCGATAACGGCTCCTCTGCTATAGAAATGTCATTAAAAATGAGTTTCCAATACCATTATCAAACCGGAAATCCGCAAAAAAAACGTTTTATGGCACTTTCAGAAGCATATCACGGTGAAACCCTCGGTGCACTTGCGGTTGGCGGTGTTGATTTGTATTCAGAACTCTATAAACCATTATTATTAGATGTAATAAGAATTGACGGTCCAGACTGTTTCAGATGCCCTTATGGAAAATGTCGTGATAACTGCAGCTGCGAATGTTTTCACAAAGCCGAAGAAGCTTTTAAACAATATGCGGACGAAACCGCAGCTATTATTGTTGAGCCGCTTTTACAAGGTTCTGCCGGCATGAAAGTTTATCCGCCTTTGTATTTGAAAAAATTAAGAGAACTTTGTGACAAATATAATGTACATCTAATAGCAGACGAAATTGCTACCGGCTATGGCAGAACAGGAAAAATGTTTGCTTTTGACCATGCGAGAGTTAGCCCTGATATTATGTGCTTATCAAAAGGGTTAACAGGCGGATATATGCCAATGGCAGTCGCTATTACAACCCAAAATATTTATGATGCTTTTTATGATGATTATTTGAAGGGTAAAGCATTTATGCATTCTCATACTTATGCAGGCAATCCTCTGGCATGTTCTGCTGCGGTTGAGGTTCTTAGAATTTTAAAAGATGAAGAAATAATTGAGAAAGCGCAAAAAAGAGCGAAATACTTCAACCAAATCATCAAAGAAAAATTCTTACCGCTTGAAAATGTAGGAGAAGTCCGCTCAATCGGCTTAATTAATGCAATTGAGCTTGTAAAAGATAAAGAAACCAAAGAACCTTTAGATTATACAAAACGAACCGGCTATCAGATTTACAAAAAGGCACTCGAAAAAGGCGTTCTTCTAAGACCACTCGGTGATGTAATCTATTTTAACCCGCCTCTTATTATTGAAGAAGCAGACATGGATTTTGTAACAGATGTTGCTCTAGATTGTACAATTAAACAATTGTATCAAAATTAATTCCTGCTTTGGTTAAATCACCAAGAACTTTTGTAAGACTCTTAGATTCAGGCGAGCTGATTGTAATACCTTCATTTGCAAAAACGGCAGGAACAGGAGTTTTGCGAATAATATCCAAAACTTCACCATAAAGAAACTGCCTTCCCTTATTTGTATCCTTTGTAATTCGGATATCTTTTCCGGCAAAAACAGGGGTCGTATTATTTACTTGCATAATTAATTCTCCAGCTAATGTATATATCCATAGTACTATAAACATAGCAAATTTTTTGTTTAGAGGGTTTAATTTTATTATGAAGATATCTTTCAATCCATATCAACCACAGTTCAAATCCTCATCATCTTTTTACACAACAGAGACTGGTAAAGAAATTGGGACTTTTACTTGGTTTTTCAGAAATGATTTACCGTGGGAAAGTTTTACCAAGTATCAACTTGAACATTTTAAAAACAAAGAAAATGTTAATATTATTCAGTTTGGCGCTTCTGACGGAACCGAAGCTTACACTTATATAATCTCTTTGATTGAACATTCTCCAGAAGAAGCAGAAAAATTTTTCCCGATAAAATCTTATGATATAAAAGATACAATGGTAAAAATTGCAAAAAACGGATACATACATATATACCCGGGAGATGAAATTCAAATGGATAGTAAAGGTATAGGCTGGAAAAAATATTTCAAAAGACCGGAGATAGAACCGCGACAATATTACACTACTGCGCTTTATAGCGCAAAACCAAAATTAAAAAACCGGGTTGATTTTATGCAAGGCGATATGTTTGAACTCTTACCTAAAATCCAAGATAATTCAAACACAATAATCATGTGCAGAAACTGTTTAGGATATTTTCCTGAAAAAATAGAACAATTTATTCAAACAGCAGCGCAAGTATTAAAGAAAGACAGCCTTTTTGTAATTGGACTATTAGAACAAGATGAAGCCTTTCTTGAAGATGTTTTTCGAAAAAACAATTTTCAAAAAGTTATGCAGAATGTATTCAAAAAACTATAATCTTCCACTTACTACTTTTGCAAGATATTGAATAAATATAGTAATCTCCCAAAGAAGAGTTCTATGTTTTACATAATATAAATCGTAGCCGAGACGTTCTTCAGGAATACAATCAACATCATTTATCTGCTGCCATCCTGTCCAACCCGGTCTTACCCAGTTACGACATTCCCAGAATGGGATATTTTCTTTGTTTTCTTCATAAACTTCTTCTCTAACAGGACGAGGTCCGATAAGACTCATATCACCTCTTAATATATTAAGCATTTGAGGGATTTCATCTATATGGAATTTTCTGATTAGTTTACAAAAAGGCATAATTCTTTTATCGTCATTTTCGATTTCTACCAAATCATCATCAAAACCTTCATCAACTTTGTCTTGGTACATTGTTCTAAATTTAATCATTTTAAAAGGTCTGCCAAATTTGCCGATTCTTGTTTGTGTAAAAAATACCGGTCCAAAATCAGATAATTTAATTCCAATCATAGCAATTACCGATAAAGGAAGTGTCACAATTAATATTACAATTGCAGAAATTATATCCAAAACCTGTTTCACACGAGAATAGATAATATATTTTGGTCTTACATAATCATAAAACAACCAGTTAACAGCCATTTTATTTGTAAATAGTTTTTTAGTTATATGAGCATAAAAAGTAGGCATTCTCCAAACTTTTACCCCAAGAGGAATACCTTTTGCTAAATCTGTAAGAATGTTTGAATCCATTCTTGATTTAACTGCAATAATTACCGTATCAACTTTGTTATCTTTAATAACCGCTTCTGAATCATAAGTTAAGCCCAGAATCGGAATAGAAGAATCCTCTTCTTCAATATTATTCATATTATCATCCAAGAACCCTACAACTTTCATACCAAGCTCAGGTCTTGCCTGAATTTCCTCTGCAATAAGTTTACCATCCTGACCCGCACCAACAATAAGAATATTTTTAACAGGTTTAAGGAATTTTTTGTAGACAAGAAATACTATTCTTACAAATAAAAGACTTGTAAAAATCAGTCCGATATCATATAAAGCAAGAGCATAAGCAAATCCTCCTAAAACAGGGATTGAAATTGCTGTTGCAGCGAATACTGCGATAAAAATACCTTCAAAAAGTTTGTAAATATCAATGAGTTTATATGGTCGAATGCTATAAAATCCTTTTAGAGTTAAAGCTGTAATTACACAAACAACAAAAATAAATGCTGTAATAAAGAGTTTTGCGGGAGTTTGCGCTACCAGAGCAAAACTGATTAATGCTACAAAAGCAGCAATCAATGCTTCAACAACCGCTAATACATAAACAGATCTTGATAAAACAGCCATATAAACTCCTAATGTTGTCCTGTGACTATTATATTATAGCATATTTTACTGCAAATTTGTAATGTAATTATAATATTCGTTTTGATTATATTTTTTTGCGTTATTAATTACGGTTTCTTTAGACAAAAATCCCATTCTATATGCAACTTCTTCTAAACAAGCAATCTTAATCCCCTGATTTTCTTCGATTGTTTGAACATATTGTCCTGCCTGCATAAGGGATTTATGTGTTCCTGTATCAAGCCAAGCAAAGCCTCGTCCAAAAACTTCTGTATATAATTTATTTTCATTGAGATAAATTTTATTCAAATCAGTAATCTCTAATTCACCGCGCTTTGATGGTTTAATTGATTTTGCATATTCTACCACTTTATTATCATAGAAATACAAACCCGTTACAGCATAGTTTGATTTAGGCTTAGCAGGTTTTTCTTCAATAGAAAGAGCTTTTCCGTTTCCATCAAACTCAACCACACCAAATCTTTCAGGGTCTTTCACATAATAACCGAAAATAGTTGCAAAGCCTTCATCAGCTCTTTTGACAGCATCTTTAAGAATCCCCGAAAACCCTGCACCATAAAAAATATTATCACCCAATACAAGAGCTGCAGAGTCATTACCAATAAATTCTTCACCAAGAATAAATGCCTGAGCTAACCCGTCAGGACTTGGCTGTTCTTTGTATGAAAATTTAACCCCAAACTGCTCACCTGTACCTAACAGTTTTTGAAAATTAGGTAAATCCTGCGGTGTTGAGATTATAAGGATGTCACGAATTCCTGCCAGCATTAAAACCGAAATAGGATAATAAATCATGGGTTTATCATAAACAGGCAATAGCTGTTTAGAAGATGCCATAGTAGTCGGATACAATCTTGTTCCAGAACCGCCTGCTAATACTATACCTTTCATACTGTAACCTCCCTGAGCGCTAAGTAATCTTTTAATGCCGATTTCCAATTTCTTGTTAAATTATCGTTATTCATAACACTGAATTTCGGGCGTTTTGCAGGTCGCGGGAAT
Organism: uncultured Candidatus Melainabacteria bacterium; assembly: GCA_932182025.1. Lineage (GTDB taxonomy): Bacteria > Cyanobacteriota > Vampirovibrionia > Gastranaerophilales > Gastranaerophilaceae > CAG-196. Next base: position 153,407 of record CAKNXK010000027.1, on the reverse strand, counting down.
TCTTCCGTAGTACAAGGTTTAAGATTAACTTTCAAACCTTCCTGCTCAAAGATTTCTTTTGCAAACCCGTACCAGCTTGTATAGCCGCTTCCGCAAACGTGATATGTTCCAAACGGTTTATCTAAAACCTTTATAATCCCGTTAGCAAGCTCTATCGTCCAAGTAGGACAGCCAATTTGGTCATCAACAACTTTTAACTCCGGTTTGTCAGCTAAAGCAATCATTGTTTCGACAAAATTCTTCCCGTGGTGTCCGTAAAGCCAGCTTGTACGTGCTATATAATATTTTTCACAGTATTTTTTGACCGCTTCTTCGCCTTGCAATTTAGTTAAACCATAGTTATTTAAAGGATTTGGGATGTCAACAGTATTATAAGGTTCTGTTTTCTCGCCATTAAACACATAATCAGTTGAAATATAAACCATTACTGCACCTGCTTGTGCACAAGCTTTTGCAATATTTTCAGTGCCTGTAACATTGATTAATTTTGCCGTATCAAGGTCTTCTTCTGCCTTATCAACATTGGTATAAGCTGCACAATGAACCACTAAATCAGGTTTCACATCTAAGATAAATTCAGTACAATCCCTGGTAATATCAAGATTATGAATATCTGTTTCAACAACTTCATACCCGTTATCTTCCAATATCGGGCATAAGTCTTGCCCCAGCATCCCTTTTGCACCTGTTACTAAAGCTTTCATTATACCACCGCTTTCTTAGCTTCAATATTTTTCATCCAATCCTGATTTTTTAAATACCAGTCAATAGTTAATTTAATACCTTCTTCAAAGGTCAAAGACGGTTTCCAACCAAGCTCAGACGTAATTTTATCATTAGAAATAGCATAACGTCTATCGTGTCCAAGACGATCTTCAACAAACTTGATTGAACTTTCGTCTTTACCCATAGCTTCAAGGATTAAGCGTGTGATTTCCATATTGGTTTTTTCGTTGTGTCCGCCAATATTATAGACTTCACCAATTTTACCTTTTTCTAAAACAACATTAATAGCTTCACAATGATCATAGACATACAACCAATCTCTTACATTTAATCCGTCACCATAAACAGGCACTTTCTCACCCTTTAATAACTGTGAAATAAAGAACGGAATAAGTTTTTCAGGGTACTGATAAGGTCCGTAGTTATTAGAACAGCGGGTATTTAAGACTGGCATGTTATAAGTTTCATGGTAAGCTCTGACAAGCATATCTGCACTTGCTTTCGAAGCTGAATATGGACTGTTTGGTGCCAGCGGAGTTGTTTCATAGAAATACCCTGTTTGACCTAAAGTCCCGTAAACTTCGTCTGTTGAAACCTGTAAAAATCTTTCAATCCCGATTTCACGACATGCCTGCAAAAGGTTTAATGTACCCTGAACATTTGTTTCAATAAAGATTTCAGGATGTTTAATCGAATTATCGACATGAGATTCTGCTGCAAAGTTTACAACACAATCTACTTCTCTAACCAATTCTCTCACAAGTTTTTTATCGCAAATATTCCCGTGAACAAACTCATAATCAGGATTAGCCTCAACATCTTTTAAATTTTCGAGATTGCCGCAATAAGTCAAAGCATCAAGGTTAACAACTTTATGTTTTTTTAATATGTGTCTTACAAAACAGCTACCGATAAATCCTGCTCCGCCTGTTACTAAGATACGCATTCAAAAACCTCCTTTAATCTTGGCTGATTTTTATCTTTTTCAGAAAGAATAGGTTCGAAATCAATACCCCAATCAATCTCGGACCACAAAATCCCGCGGTCTGCAAGCGGTGCATACTCACCGCTTGCCTTGTATAATAATTCCGCCTCATCTGAAAGAACAACAAACCCATGCGCAAAACCTTCTGGAATAAATAACATGAACTTATTTTCTTCAGATAATTCCACTATTACATATTTCCCAAATGTTGGCGAATTTGGACGAATATCCATAGCCGCATCAAGAATTCTTCCTTTAGAACAACGAACAAGCTTTGCTTGACCATAAGGCGATTCCTGATAATGCAAACCTCTTAAAACATGTGCTGTTGATTTTGAATGATTGTCCTGATTGAATTCGATATCAATACCGTTCTGCACAAAATCTGATTTTTTATAACTTTCCAGAAAAAATCCTCTGTTATCTCCAAAAACTTTTGGTTTAACCAGAATAACATCTTCTATTTCTTGTCTAATAAATTCAAATGGCATAATATACTCCCTTGCTAATTATACTATAATATAGTAATTCTTGCAAAAAAATAGGATATTTGGCTAGAATATCATCCATGCAGTTGATGTTTTTTATTTCTGAATAAAGTTTCTCGAATTTTTGTCGATAAAATAATTGACTTTAGAAAATAAATCATTAAACCCATTTTAGAAAGGTTTAAAAATGGCAGAAATCGTAAATTTATTATCAAGAGTTTTAACCACCGCACCTGCATTTCAGGCAGGTGAGATTAAACGTGCTAATCCTAAAGGCACGTCATCAAACCCGTTTGCATCAAACAACCCTTTTGTAAATTCCAATCACGAAAATCCATTTGCAACATACGGTCAAAACAGACCTGTAGCAGGCGGATACTTCGCGGGATATTACAACAATCAGCCGAATATCGTCGGCAGACGATTATTCATAGAGGCTTAGAGACTCAAAAATATACATACCAATTTGACAGCATCCAAAACGTTGGGTGCTGTTAATTATTTGCTATAATTCAAAAAATATGCTAGAATTAGCCTAATTTATGAAAATATCTTGCATCCAAACTAATACACCGGCATTCGGTATTGCAAACTCAGGCAAACTGAAAACACTTTTTACTTATGGATTGCCTTGCATGTATACAGGCGTTGAAATGATTGACCCTAAAAAAGTTCAAAAGCTCATGAATCAAAACGCTTTTGAAAGTTCAGCTTCTAATGTATTAGAAAAATTAAAACCTTTTGATAATAGTATTACTGATATAGAAGCGCAAGTCTATGCAATTATTAAAAGCGCAGCAAAACTCCACCCGAATAAAAGTCTTCAACAAATTTTAAAGATTATTGCTCCGAGTTATAAATCTAAATTGAAATCTGAACAATTACCTGTTTTACAAGAGATTAGCGAAGCTGCAAAAGAATTACCGGAAGAGTTTCAGTACAGATTTCAGCACTTTATGTCCGAAACAGAAAACAAAATAAATGAAAAACCAATCTTTCTACCGTTCAGCTCGTATGAATTTAAGTATAAATTAGATAAAATCAAAGAAGATATTGGTAAAAATAGTTCTCCAAAAGCAAGCCGGGTTCTGGACAAACTTATACTGGAAGCATCAAGACTTACTGATGAAACAGATGATAAAACTCTGGAAACCCAGCAGCAAATTATGAAGTTTTTAAAAATTATATTAAAATCTTCCGTTTTAAAAAAGAATGAACAGCTAAATAAACTTATTAATGAATCACAAAAAAGATTAAACCACGAAAAATTTCTGGTGCCATTCAGCAGAAAATCGTTTATATATGATTTAAACAATATAATAGAGCCTGTTGAAGACGAAAATTTAAAGGCTAAACTGCGCAATCTTGCCATAAGTCTTCCTACTTCTAGACACAGTGTTCCTGCTTACATTATGAAGTTTTCCCGAGAACCGTCATGGAAAATTGCATACAGATTATTATGGCCAAACATGGCATCAGTAGAGCACATCCTTCCACAATCAAAAGGCGGTGCTGATGAAATGCATAACTTTGGTGGAGCAGGTACGCGCGTTAATGCCGAAAGAGGCAATATCAGCTTTGTAGAACAATTAAAACAAGTACCGGATACAGCAAAAAATTCACAAAAATACATTGACGCATTAATTAACCTTGTAAAAAAAGGAATTTTTAGAAAAACAGGTGTCCAAACAAGTTATATTGATGATTTTTGCAAAACTATCCAAACCCAATCTGAAGGAAAAGTTAATCTTGATAAATCAAAACTGCAGGAACACAGACAAAAAGGTTCTATTTTGTTAGGGATTTTGGAAAATTTACATAAGTAAAGTTTTTTGTTATAATCTTGTTTGAAGGAGATTATCTTATGTTAACCGTTGATGAATCAATAATCGAACTTAGAAAACACTTAAGAAAATTATCAAATGTTATAAATAACAATGCAAGTTTTACCTTGTTTAAAGTAAAAGTAGTTGATAAAAATAGAATTGATGACGTTTTATGCTGCATAGAAGCAAGTTTTCCTGATGAATACAAAAAAATTCTTAAACAAAAACAAGCAGGCAGATACAAAAGTGTATCTTTGTACCATTCTTTAAAAGCAAGTATTCAAAGAAAATTTATTTTTTCTTCCGAATCTTACTTAATCAGACATAAAGACGCACAATCATTAATAGCAGGTTTCTCTGTAATATTAGAACAAGATATAAAATTCTTATACAATAATCTCTAATTGACTTTTGTCATTTGTTTGTTGTAAAATCCTAGTAACTATCATACAAATTATGGAGCATAATATGAATTCACAACAAGATGTTATTTACGGTTTAATGAGCGAGCTGGAAGAAGCTTTAGATAAAGGCTTTCCACTTCTAGGCTGTGCGTTTAGTGTTGTGAAGAAAAATGTAGTTACAGACATTTTGGACAGATTATATGCTGCTCTTCCTGATGAAATTAAAGAAGCTCGTGCGTTATTAAGAACAAAAGAACAAGTTCAATACGAAGCACAACAAAGAGCTGAAAAAATTATCGCAGACGCTCAAGCAGAAGCAAACAGATTACTAAGCGAATCTGATTTACTTAGAGCTGTTCAAAGAGAAGCTGAAAAAATTAAAGAACAGGTTATTGCAGACTGCGAAGATATCAAACGCAAATCTTATGAAGAAGCTGACTCTGTAAGAAATCAGGCTATTGATGAAGCTATGAGAACCAAAGACAGCGCTTCTGTTTACGCAGAACAAGTTCTTGTAAGTATTGAACAAAACCTCAATCAACTACAAGAAATTGTTAAAAATGGTCAGCTGCAGCTTGAACGCCGTAGAGCAGAATCTGAAAACGAGGTTGCCGGTAATTATGCTAACCAACGCCCCGAGTATGCACAAGATTTTAGAATGAGTTAGGTTTTTTAATGAAAGTTAGTGTAAAAGTTCCTGCAAGTTCTGCAAATATAGGTCCCGGATTTGATTGTCTGGGCTTGGCTCTTCCTATTTATAATACAATTACCATTGAAGAAACAGTTCTTCCCGGTACAGGAATTGAAATTAATCTAATGTCAGAAGAAGAAACTATTGATGAAATGATTTTCGATAGTATTCCTCGTGACGAAAACAATATTGTTTATAAAGCTGTAGAAATGCTTTATAACTCAATCGGGCAGGAACCTTCTGAATTGAAAATAAATATTCAGGCTCAAATACCTATTACAAGAGGTTTAGGAAGTTCCTCTTCAATCGTAGTAGGCGGTTTGCTGGCAGCAAACAAGCTTTTAGGCAACCCTGCTGATGAAACAGCACTGCTTGCTATCGCAACAGAAGTTGAAGGTCATCCTGATAATGTTGCACCGGCAATCCTTGGCGGATTTGTTCTTGCTAATCAAGAGGATGACGGAACTATAACTTATTCAAAATTAAAATGGCCGGAAGAATGGGATTTAACAGTTTGTATCCCTGATTTTGAACTATCAACAAATATTGCGCGTTCAGTTCTTCCAACAGAAGTGCCTATGCAGGATGCAATATTCAATGCAAAACATCTTGCAATGCTTATTAATGCTGTGAATACATGTGATGCTAAGCTTATGCGTTCAGCATTAAAAGATAGATTACACCAGCCATATAGAGAAAAACTTGTGCCGGGCATGAAAGAAATTATGGAAGCTTTTAAACACGAAGACGGTGTTTTAGGATGCGTTCTTTCAGGAGCAGGCCCTTCATTATTGGTTATTTCTTATAAATATGATGTTGATAAAATCAAATCAACTGTTAAAGAAATTTGGGAAGGACAAAATATTAAATCTGACGTAAGAACCCTAAAAGTTGAAGAGCAGGGTGCTGTTGTATTTTAGTTCAGATTTGAAAAATGTTTCCTAATTAAACTGCTTGATTTATCTAAAGTTCAAGCATATTTTGCCGTTAAATATAATACCAACCCACTTGAAGTACGTTCCAAAGGAGCACTTGGAATATTAAAATAAGTTAGTAGAATTGCGAGATGTGCTCTGCCTAAAAATTGAAAAACAACCAGCGCGAACCCACTAGTAGCTACACGAAAGAGGACGACCTGTAGTTATTATTCACAGCTGGTAGTCTTACAAAATGTCGTCCGACCAAAGGTATAAAAAAAAATGGCAAGAATTATTGAAAATGAAACAGGTTCTAGAAGACTAATCAGAATGAGTACTGAAGATATTTTATCCGTAGTAAAAGACTATCAGAGAATAGTACCCAGATTTTCATCTTATGAAGAAGCAAGAGATTTTCTTGCTGATACAGTTATATACATCCCTGAAGAAGTTTTATAATAAGAGAATATTAGTAGTAATCTGAGGTTGCTAAATCAGCAAGCGCGTTTTTAGCTTCTTCGAAACTCGGGTCTTGTTCAAGAACTTCAATATAAAGTTCTTTTGCTTTGTCTCTATTGTTACTTTCATAAATAAGTGCAAGATTGTATTTTGCCTTAATCAAATCCGGATCATATTGAAGCGCTTTTTTGAATGATTCTTCAGCATTTTTAGTATCGTGTTGTGATGCATATAACAAACCGCTGCGATACAAGCCCATAGGATGTTTTTCATCAAGTTTTAACAAATCAGAAAGAGCTTTCTTTTCTTCAAAAAAGTTACCCAAAAGATGATGAGCCTCTGATAATTTTAGCAAATACTTTGTATGATTTGTTTTTTGCTTATCATACTCAAGAGCTTTATGTAATAATTCTACTGCGGCACTGGTATCTCGCTGAGCAATTTTATTCACAGCTTTGTTATAATAAATTTCAGGATTCAAAGGATTAAACTCAATCGCATTCTCAAGATGTTTATAAGACTCTTCAAAGTTTTTTAACTGTAATTCTTCGATTGCCCAAGTAATATGCAATTCACAAATTAGCTGTCGAACACTTTTTGCTTCTTTTTGAGTTGATTTATCTAAAAGAGCAAGATATTTATCAAGAGCTTTTTGGTATTCTTTGCGTTCAATATATGCATGAGCCAGTTCTACTGTAACATCATATCCGTTTTGTGACATCATCACAAGTTCTTCTAAAATAGTAATACCTGTATCGTAATTATTTAGTTTTAGATTGAACGCAGCAATATCATTTTTTATTTTAAATTTATCCGAACCTTGTACATCAAGAAGTCTGTTTGAATATTCGATTGCTTTTTCGTATTCTTCTGTTTCAACATAAAGCCCAATTAAATTTTCATATACCCACAATAATGTTTTAGGCTCTGTTACAAAAGAAAGCATATAAAGCAGTGTTTCAACAGACTTGGGAAAGTTTTTGATTTTAATATATAATTCTGCAAGCTTCTGATTTGTAAAAACATCTGTCGGATAAATTCCCAATCTTGTTTTATACGCTTCAAAAGCAGCAGGATAATCACGTGTTCTTTCATTTAATTCTGCAAGGATTAATTGAACTTCTGCAATCTCATCATTCTGTTCAAGCAAATTTGAAAGAATATTATATACAGAAATTGCTGAGAAAAACTGTTCGGTATTTTTATACAACTCTGCTAGTGTTCTTACAACATCCTTATCAGAGCTTCTATAGTCAAAAATTTCTTCATACTCTTTGATTGCTTTATTTAACATTTCTTTTTTAATAAAACAATCGCCAAGAAGTTTTTTGGTATCAATATTATTAGAATCTTTTTTAAGAATAGTCAGACATTGTTTAATAGCATTATTATATTTCCTATCCTTATAATAAGCCTGTGCCAAATAATATCTTACCTGTGGATGATTAGGAACTCTTTCCAAATACTTTGTAGCCAAAAGCTGAATAAGAGCATACTCGCCTTTTTCATACAAAACTTCTACCTGTTCAAGTATATTTTTTGTAGTAAGCTGAAGCTCATTGTCTTTGCCATTTTTATTTCCTTGAAACATAATAATAGCGTAAAGCGCATAGATTGCAAGAACAGCAAATAAAAATGCTGCAATAATGATTATTATATTAATATTTGCCATCCATGAGCCTCTCTTATTATATACATAATCATTATACAATATTTACGAAAATACTACAACATGACTATTGATTTTGTTGAACTTTAGCAAACTCATCAACACCAAATTTCCAGCTGTCTTCGTACTCAAAATCACGTGCAGCTATTTCTTCCGGCAACCCGGCATGATGAATGCTCGGCAGCAAGAAAGATTCAGGCATTTCTATCGGAGCAGCCACATCGTCATCAGAGTCCTGGCAGATAAAGATTGTTTCACCGTTTTTTCCGGTTTTTGCATCAACAATTGTTATTTCATGTCCTGCCAGTCTATTGTCATTATCAGGATCCGGCCATGTATAGCCGATAATTATATTATGTCCCATTGCAAGAGTATCAAGCAGCTCTTTTTTTATTGTTGCAAAATCTTTTTCATAACCTTCTAAACGTCCGTTTTGGTCAACTTTTTGATAAATAACAGAGGTTGTATTCTTGTTCTCTATAATAGATTCTACATAAGTTTTTTCAAAATCAATTAATCCGCCATCTTCTTCTGTCCAAGCATTTGGAGCACGTTTATCCGTCAAAGAATTATAAGTCTGTTGAGAGCCCAGCTGCATCATTGTTGACTGCATTAAAACATCAATAATTGAACGTTCGCCTTTGTCTCTATGATTGTTTTGAATTCGAGCACGAATAATTGCATACTCATCAGGTTTTAATAAAACAGCTGCTTTATCGAAATTCCCTATTTTATGCGGGGTTTTAAACTTATTCAAAAGCCAAACTGCATCCAGAGTTTTTTCGGAAAGCGCATTCATATCAATCACTTTATAAGCTTCATTTTTAGGAGAAGTTAAGCCTTCCACTATTCTGAAAAACTCAGCAGGATTTTTGGTTGCAAGGTCGAACTCAACACTTGCAGTAGGGCAGGTTCCTGTATGCAGATTATCAAGGTGATAATTTGCTTTTTTGATTTCTTCAATATCTTCACTCATATTTGTCATTAACCCGATAATCTGAGTTTTGTATTCCTGTGGAATATCTTCAGCTGTCTGAGTGATTACATAAGGATTTGAAATAATATCAAGACATTCTTTTAAAATAGTTCTGCCATCAAGTCCGGGGTCACGTTCTTCTTTCAATATTTTATGTAAATTATCTAAAACAGAGCTCTTGTCATCAGAGTTATTTTTAAGCAAAATACCGGATTTTAAAGCATAATTTAATTTTTTTCTATATTTATAATCCAGCTCTTCTGAAATTTCTTTGTATTTATGTTTCTCATCACTAGTAGTTAAATTTGTGCGGACAGTTGCTGCCGAAGTATACGCAGCAGCCTTAAATGCCGGAGCTTTTGGTGCCTCCGGTTGAACATTAGTGAAAGGGGCGGTTTGTGTTTTCTGTATTCCGCCCATTTGATAAACCTTTACATTGTTTTGAAAATTTACACTAACCATATATATATAAAAACATTTCTTCTGAACTTTTTGCGTTCATGTGAAGAATTGTAAATCATTTGTGATAAGTTTCGTTTTTAAGAATTTTAAACGCGCGGTAAATTTGTTCTACTAATAAAAGTCTTGCAAACTGGTGTAAGAATGTCATTTTGGAAATACTTAGTTTAAAATTAGCTCTTGCACTAACTGTTGGGGCAATTCCGCAAGACGAACCAATAACAAAAACCAGTTCGCTTATTCCGCTGATTGTAATCTCATTAATCTTAGAAGCAAAGTCTTCTGATGACAATTGTTTTCCCAAAATCTCCATTGTTATTACATAAGAATCAGGCTTAATATTTGCCAAAATCTTTTCACCCTCTTCTAAGAGTGCCTTTTCTATTTGATTATCCTTGATTTCTACAGGACTAAGTTCAACAATCTCTATTGCAGTATAAGGAGTAAGTCGTTTCAAAAACTCATCAATCCCGTCTTTTAAGAATTTTTCTTTAATTTTTCCCAGCGCTATTATTTTTATCTTCATGTTTCTCCAATGTTTTTATATATTTGGCTGCTTGAGTATATTCATAAGCCGCAGCAGCGCTTTCGCCTGCAACATCTAATAATTTGGCAGTATAATAATGGTTCTTGGAAGTATTTTTAAATCCAAGTTTGTTTTCACAGAATTTCAAAGCCTTTTTAATTTCCACTAATTCCGGTGAATAGAATAAAATACTTCTATAATCATTGGCAGCTTTTCCATATTCGTTTTCATTAAGGTAGCCCTTAGCGCGGCTTGTATATGCTAAAATAATACCGTTGTTCGCTGCAGTATCATTCGAAGAAATCTTAATAGCTTTTGAATATTCTGCAATTGATGCTGTATATAACCCCTTGTCAAAAAGTTTCACAGCTCTATTGATATGTACAGTTGCATTCTCTTTTGCAAACACCGGCTGCATCATTAAGAATAAAAATAAAGCTATTAATATTTTAACTGTTTTATTCATTATTTTATCCATTTGTTTTTTTTGAACGATATATGTTTTTTGCCAAATAATTCAAATATCCACCCATATCGTACAAATATTTATCAATACAATCTGAATCTTTCGTATCACATTTAAACAGACTATTCAACTGTTTATCTAATACCTTTCTGCTTTTTGAATATTTTTTTAAGTAATCATAATAAATATCAAAATTATCAACATTACCGCTGAGCATTGAACCTAAAATAAGCCCATAAGAAGAAAGTTCAATATTTTTATTACTATTAATTGAAAGCGCAAACCATTTTAATGCATCATTTAATAATACATTATCACTTCCCGCAGTATCCATATAAGCCAGCATTGCAATTGAACCATAAAGAGAATAGTCATTAGACTCAACTTCTTCATCACTGAGCAAACCCTTCATAAATTTGTACATCATAGTTCGATTTTCAGTCGTCATTGCATAGTCCATAAATGCAGAAAGGTCTTTTTCTTTTAATGTAGAAACTACAAAATCAGTCCAATTTAAATTCTTGGTATTGCTTTTCTTTTTCTTATCAACATAAGGTACAAAATAAGAAGTTGGCACAGCAAAATTAATATTTTGAGCCATAGAAAGATTGTACTGTGAGGTAATCATTCCTATCAATTCACCCGCCTCATTTAACAATGCTCCGCCGCTTGAGCCCGGTGAAGTCGGAGCAGAAAATTGTATTTTTTCTTTAGACAACTGATTAATCATTCCGTCAGAAAATACAAACTGCAGTTTCTTTGGATTTGCTATTGTATAAATAATATCCCCGATTTTTGCCTTATTATTTATTGTTATAGGAACAAATTTGTTTTTGGAACTAATAGTCAAAATTGCAATATCATCTGCCGGATTTAAGTATTTATAACCGTTAACCTTATATATTTTACCGTCTTTAGTTTTAGCATTAATAAAATCAGCATCACTGATTACATGAAAACACGTTACAAACGTACCGTCCTCTTGAAGAATTATTCCACTGCCGGCACCGCTTTGGGTCTCAATAAAAAGTACAGACTGAACCTTATCTTCATAAATCTTATTTGCAGATGTAACTGCAAAAACTGTCCCTGTGCATAATGCCAGCAGCATTAATAAAATCTTTTTCATAAATCCTTATTTCTAATTTATTTTGCCATATATATACTTGTAGAAGGGAATGCAAATTCAATTCCTTCTTCTCTGTATTTGTGGATAATTTCTCTTAAAACCTGACTTTTCACCATTGTAACATCAGCCCAACCTGTATAATGTGTATACGCTACAAGTCTTACCACAATTGAACTTGGCGCCATATTTTCAATAAACGAAATTGCACCATCTTTGATATCAGGATGGTCAAGTGCAATATTTTTTAATATTGTGCAAGCTCTGTCAATCTTTTCATTAGAAGTACCATACTCAATATCGACAGAAATATCAATTCTTCTTTGGTTTGCTTGAGTAACATTTGTGATTTCTTCATTCGCAAGAAGATTATTAGGAACATTTACTCTAAACCCTTCAATTGTTCTGATGGTAGTTGAGCGCAAATTAATCGCCTCAACAGTTCCTTCATATCCGTTAAAAGAAATATATTCTCCAACCTTATAAACCTTATCTGCCAAAAGTCCAAATGAGCCAAAAACATTGCCAATAGCTTCTTTCGCAGCGAAACCGACAGCCAAACCTGTAATTCCAAAACCTGCAATAAGTGAAGTTACGTTATATCCAAAGCTTTGTAAAAACCCTGCAAGAAGCATAAAAATTACAACAGCTTTAAAAATTCTTGTTAAAACAGGCATAAGATTCAATAAAGGAGAATCCGGATTTTTAGTTCTTAAACGTGTTTCAAATTTGTTTGCGAAAGTATCAGTAATTTTCAAAAATACACTGATAATAATTATATTGACTATTACCCCAATTATAAATCTTGAGTGAGTCATAAAGAATTTTCCAAGTTCTGCAAACATCACTTCCATAATTATCTCCTTCTTAGAATTTCTAACTCATCTTGGAATGGTGAAATTTTAGTTAATTTTTCCATTATAGCAGGCATGTGTTCTATTACATAATCAACTTCTTTTTCTGTTGTAAATCTTGAAAGCGAGAACCTGATTGAACCGTGTAAAGCTGTAAATGGTATTCCCATTGCTCTTAGAACATGGCTTGGTTCTAATGAACCTGATGTACAGGCACTTCCTGAACTAGCACAAATTCCTAAATCACTTAAATGAAGCAAGATTAATTCTCCTTCAACATACTCAAACCCAATATTTGTAGTATTTGGAACACGATTATGCAAAGAAGTATTTAATCTTGCGTTGAAAACATTTTTCAAAATCCCTTCTTCAAGTCTGTCACGAAGTCTTTTTACCTCTTTTAATTCATAATCTAAAGCATTTTGAGCAAGTTCGGCAGCTTTGCCAAGTCCAATAATATAAGGTACATTTTCAGTACCGGCTCTCATGCCGCGCTCTTGGTGTCCTCCGTTAATAAGCGGAGTAATTCTTGCAGAAGGTTTTACATACAACGCCCCTACACCTTTTGGCGCGTGGAATTTGTGACCTGAAATTCCCACTAAATCAATTTGAGTATCTTTAAGATTAATAGGAATTTTACCGCTTACCTGAACAGCATCAACAAAAAACATTGTTTCAGAAGAGCGGGTTTTTATTATCTCAGCAATTTCTTCAACAGGATAAATTACCCCTGTTTCATTATTTGCCCACATTACAGATACAAGTGCAGTATCTTTTCTGAGTTTTTCTTTAAGCTCATTAATATCAAGCTCACCTGTTGAATTTACTCCGATATAATCAACTTCATATCCGCGTTTTTCAAGCTCTTTGTATGTGTTTAGAACACAAGGGTGTTCAACTTTAGTTGTAATAATATGTTTTTTTTCTTTATTGCAGTTTAGAACCCCTTTTATCGCCATGTTTGCTGATTCAGAACCGCAAGATGTGAAATAAATTTCTTTTTCGTTATTTGCTCCAAGAAAATCACGAACCTGAACCCTTGCTTTTTTCAAAGCTTCAGCAGGTTTTTTGGCAAAATCGTACATGCTTGAAGGGTTAGCATATTCATTGCTTAAATATGGAAGCATTTCTTCTAATACTTTTTCATCAACTTTTGTTGTTGCATTATTATCTAAGTAAATCATTTTTTTTCACTATTTGGGCGGAACACATCCCATTTTATTACTAACTTATTTTCTTTTTCCAAGTGTTCCTTTGGAACAAACTACCAGTTGGTTCAAACTGGTTGGGTTCAGACACACTTATGTCTGTTCAACCGTGATATTACTATCAACTTTTTCTTTCAAAACACTCTCAACAAAGTTTTTAAGAGTCATAGAAGCGTTTTTGCATCCGCTGCACATTCCTGTTAGCTTAACTTTCACAACATTACCTTCAATATCAACAAGCTCAATGTCTCCGCCGTCTTTTTGAAGCTCAGGAGAAATCTGCTGTTCAATAACTTTGCTGATTTTAAGAATTTTTTGTGTTGCAGTTAATTCAGGCTGTTTAGCTTCTTTTTTAAGATAAGTATCAATAATATCTTTGATTAAACCTTTGCAGCGTCCGCAAGCACCGCCTGCTTTTGTATAGTTTGTAACTTCTTCAACAGTCTTAAGCCCGTTTACTTTAACAGCTTCCCAGATTTGGTTTTCTGTAACATTGAAACAAGTACAAATAACCTTTTCACCGGCATGAGCGTGTTCTGCAAGTTCAATTTCCTGCCACTCATCAGAGTCTTCACCATAATATTTTTTCAAAGCATCTTCAAGAGCTTCGCGTCCCATAACAGAGCAATGCATTTTTTGCTGAGGAAGCCCGTCAAGCTCACGTGCAATATCCTTATTGGTAATTTTTTTGACTTCGTCTAATGTTTTTCCAATAATCATTTCGGTTAAAATACTTGAAGCCGCTACTGCTGAACCACACCCAAAAGTTTGGAATTTAGCATCAACAACCTTATCACCATCAAGTTTTATAAATAATTTAAGAGAATCACCACAAGCCAAAGAGCCTGCTTCTCCTATCATATCTGCATCTTCTAATTTACCGACATTTCTTGGATTTCTATAGTGATCCAAAACTTTTTCCGAATAATCCCACATTGATTTTACCTCGCGACTAGCTGGATTGTTATGTCCATTTTAGTACAAAGGTTTGTAAATGTATATAGCTTGATTAATTATAATAAGAGTTTATTCTTTAATTTCTTTATAACCCTTTAATACTTTAAGAATAAACTCTAAGTCTTTATTATTCAAAGTATCTAAAATTTTTTCGATATCTACTCTTAAATAATTATGAGGAGATTCCAGACTAAAGTCAAAAAGCTCTCTTTCTGTTGTATTAAGCGCAACAGCAAATTTCTCAAGAGTTTCAGCAGTCATAAACCGTTTTCCTCTTTCAATATTACTTAAATTAGGTATATCCATCTCCATTATTTCAGCTAGTTTTTCTTGTGATAAACCCGCATTTTTTCGTAAATATTTTATTCGGCTTCCCAATTTTTCTTTTAAAGTTTGCATCAGCTCTCCTTAAATAAAATCTTACCGTTATTTCTGTTATTTTTAAAAATGCGTTTTTGCTAAAATTACTTGCTTATATTAGCATATTGTACTAATATATTTTATATCTGCTATTAAATACATCATAAATAATTAGCAAAAGGAGCTATTAAATGTCTAGAAAAATTAATATCGCACTTGGTTTTGATAAGAATTATCTTCCTTACGCCGGCACAACTATAAAATCAATACTGGAAACTAACAAGGAAAATGAAATTCATTTTTATATAATGATAGATAATTCTATTAATATTATAGACATATTTTTCTTAAAAAGAATGATTGAAAAATCCGACAAGTCGGTAGAATTTATTAACATGAAAAAAAGATTTAAAAATCTTGATACTAACGGTTGGTCTATTGCAATGTATTATCCCCTAGTACTTTCAAGCTTATGCAATGATGAAAAAGTATTATTTCTTGATTCTGATATTATTGTTACAGGTGATTTAACAGAACTATATAATACAAATCTTGAAGGATATCTTTGCGGAGCTGTAAGAGATTACGGATTAATAACCTACATAAATAATAATTCTAAAGCAAAAATACATAACAATAAGCAAATGAGTATTTGCAAATATTTTACCGATATTCGCAAATGGAATAAAGAAGATTTAAAAAAATATTGTAATAGCGGGATGTTGCTTTTTAACCTAAACGAAATGAGAAAAAACAATACAGAAAAACAAATGCTTAAAGTAATCAAAGAAGGAGCATTAATGTTTCCTGATCAGGATTGTATAAATATATGCTGCCAAGAAAAAATTAAAATTCTTCCTATGCAATATAATTTTCAAATAATGGTACCAAATATTTACAACGGAATTTATGAAAATGATAAAATTGAATATACAAGCTGGTTATCATCAACAGAAACTCTTCCTTTGATTATACATTACCTTGCTAAACCGTGGAAAGAAACACAGGAAATACATTTTAGAAAACTTTACTACCAATACAAAAATAAAACTATATGGAAATTTCATATTGATAAGATTTTGCGTAAAAAGCTGCTAAGATTAAAATTTTCTGAAAAAGAATCCTATTTATATATATTGAACAAAAAGATTTTGCATTTTGGAAAAACTAATTCTGAAGCTTCTTCTCTTCATTTTTAATAAATTCGCAATCTGCTTCAAGTCTTTTATCTTCCATTGCGTCAACCAAGTCATCAATTGTTTTGATTTGTCCAAGCTCAAATCCGACTTCTGCATATAAAACACAGTCGTTGCAAAGTCTATATGGGCCGTATTGAACGGAACCTGCTAATGATTTAGTGTCTCCGCAAGCGTTGCAGGTAAAATATTCAAACTCGCAATCCGGATTTTCTTCAATGTCATCAAGTCTCATTTGCTCAACAACAAGCTGCATTTCTTGTACTACTTCTTCTCTTGATTTCGCCATAACTTATCCCTCACAAAGAACTTTCATTTCTTTAACTGCTTGTTCCAATCCCACAAAAATTGAACGTGCAATAATTGAGTGTCCAATATTCAATTCAACCAGATTAGGAATTTCATGCATTCTTCCTACGTTTTGATAATTCAAACCGTGTCCGGCATTAACTTTTAACCCGAAATTCTGAGCAAAAATCGCAGCACCTTTCAAGTCCTGAAACGCTTTTTCCTCTTCTTCCGTTCCAAAAACTTCAGAATATCTTCCTGTATGCAATTCGATAAATGGTGCACCTGTTTTTGAAACAGCAGAAATCTGATGAACATCAGGATCAATAAAGAAGCTGACTTCAATATTTTTTTCTAAAAGCGGTTTTGTAAACTTTATCGCACGTTCAAGTTGACTTTCAACATCAAGCCCGCCTTCTGTTGTAAGCTCTTGTCTTTTTTCAGGCACAATACAAACCGCGTGCGGTCTAAGGCGCAAAGCAATTTCCTGCATTTCATCAGTCATTGCCATTTCTAAGTTTAAACGTGTGCGGGGAAGCATTCTAATTGCTTCCACATCAGAATCTTTAATATGTCTTCTGTCTTCTCTCAAATGAGTAGTAATTGAAGCCACTCCGCAATCTTTGCATATTCTTGCAGCAGTAAGAACATCCGGTTCAAATCCGCCTCTTGCGTTTCTAAGTGTTGCAACATGGTCTATATTTACGCCTAATAACATTTTCGGGTCTCCTTTGATAACCCTATTTTACCTCAAAGGCTTTATCCCATGCAACAGTCTTCTTCTATATATGCTCCTTTGAAAGCTTTTATACCCAAATATTTTGCATTCAAGCCCAACTCTTCCTCGATTTTAAGAAGCCTGTTGTATTTGCAAATTCTATCCGTTCTTGATAACGAACCCGTTTTGATTAATCCTGCATTAACCGCCACTGCCAAATCCGCAATAAATGTATCTTCTGTTTCGCCTGAACGGTGAGAAATAATTGTTGAATAATTATGCTTTTGTGCCATTAATATTGTATCTAAAGTTTCTGACAGTGTTCCGATTTGATTAGGCTTAATCAAAATTGAGTTTGCAAGTTTTTTCTTTATACCGCCTGCCAATCTTTCAACATTGGTTACAAACAAATCGTCACCGACAAGCTGGCATTTAGAACCCAGTTTTGCAGTAAGCGCCTGCCATCCGAGCTCATCATCTTCTGCAAGACCATCTTCGATTGAAATAATCGGATAGTCCTGAACAAGTTTTGCCAAATATTCAATCATTTCTTCTGAAGTTAAATTATTACCATTAATTTTATATTTTGATAATGAGCACACACCGCCCGAACATTCTCCTTCTTCATATAATTCAGACGCTGCAACATCAAGACAGATTTTAATAATTTTTGTATTATAACCTGCTTTTTCTATTGCTCTGATAATAAATTCCAAAGCTTGCTCTGCACAATTAAGGTTAGGCGCAAATCCGCCTTCATCACCAACAGTTGTAGGCAAGCCTTTTTCGTTTAGAATTTGTTTAAGTGCCTGAAAAATCTCCGCTCCGGCTTTTATTGCCTCAGAAAACGATGAAACACCTGTCGGCGCAATCATAAACTCCTGAAAGTCAAGACTATTATTAGCATGCACTCCGCCGTTTAAAATATTCATCATAGGAGTCGGTAACACAACAGCATTTACTCCGCCTAAATACCTGTAAAGAGGCATACCATAAGCTTTTGTACTAACTCTCGCACAAGCAAGCGAAGCTCCTAAAATAGCATTGGCACCCAGAGTTGATTTATTAAAGCTTCCGTCCAGCTCAAGCATCATACTGTCAATCATTCTTTGCTCAGACGGGTCTTCTCCAATAAGGTTTTCGGATATTATGGTATTAACATTGTCAACAGCTTTAGCCACGCTTTTGCCAAAATAATTATTTTGTTCTTTATCCCTAAGTTCAACAGCCTCAAAAGTACCGGTAGAAGCTCCTGAGGGCACCGAAGCATGAGCTTTAGTTCCGTCTAACAACTCGACTTCTACTTCAACAGTCGGGTTTCCGCGTGAATCCAAAATTTGGCGTGCTTCAATGTTTTCAATTTCTAATATCATAATAAACTCCTTTTATGAGGAGAATATTTTAAAATAAAATAAAAAACATTATCTTATCTGGTATAAACACGAGGTAATCTTACTTTTAGCCTACAGGTTAATTCGTAATTTATTGTACCTAAAATCTCCGCCCAGCTATCAAGACTCAAATCTTCTTCGTCTAAAAGTGTTACTACATCACCGACTTCTGCTTCGACATCAGCAAGGTCAAAAATCATTTGATCCATTGTAATATTTCCTATTTGGCGAATTTTTTGTCCGTTTAATTTGGCATATATCTTATTGGAAAGGTTTCTTGAAACCCCGTCAGCATAACCTATTGGAATGGTTGCAACACGTGTCGGCTCATAAGCCTGAAAAGTATGCGCATAGCTTACGCCTTCGCCTGTCTGAACTTCGTGAATATTAGTAATTCTGCCTTTTAAGCTCATAACCTGTTTTAATTTAGGCTTGTAATTATATTTTGGCGGCAAATCCGGATATAATCCATATAAAGAAATACCTACCCGGACCATATTTGAAGGGAAATCATAAGCAAAAGTTCCGGCCGTATTCTGGATATGAAGTAAAAGCCCTTTTGTATCAATACCTTGAATGGCTTCGTTCCAACGTCTGAATTGTTCAGCGGTTTCACCTTCTTCTTCAGCAGCTGCCAAGTGGGTAAAAATACCTTCAAACTGCAAATAATCAGCAGACTGCACTTCCCTAATATATTCACCTCCGTTTTCAGAACGCACACCAATACGGTTCATACCGGTATCTATTTTAACGTGAACTTTGGGACGAATTCCTGTGCGTTCATAAACCTCTTTACAAGCTTTCAGATGAGTTTCATTAAAAATAGAAATTGCAATATCATTTTGTGCTGCCGCTTCTACTGCCCAAACAGGAACAGCTCCAACAACAAGAATAGGAGCTTTGATTTTAGCCTGTCTTAAATCAAGACCTTCATCAACAGAAGATACACCAAACGCATCAACACCAGAAGCAAGCATTGTTTGAGCAAGCATTTGCGCGCCATGCCCGTAAGCATCTGCCTTAACAATAGCCATCAATTTTTTGTTTTTAGGAATACCTTTTTTTATTTCCAGAATATTATTGGCTAAGTTTTCGAGATTAATCTCAACCCAAGCATCTTTGTGTATATTTATGTTTGATTGTCTGATGTTTTTCATAGGAAAATTTTAGCACAAAAAGAAAAAGGTAAAATTATATTTATGGTACAATATATTTGTAAGTAATAGCTTATAGGGTAGTACAACCCCGCCTCTAGCACACACGATTTACTAAGAATTGGCTAGAAAGGAGGGTTAAAACTATGATTCTAGACAAAATAATAATGCTACTAATCGTAGCAACGCTATTCATAGTAGCATCTAAAGTCTAATGTTATAGGGTACTAAGTGAAGTCCTCGACAGTCCACTAAGTTCGTCGGGGGCTTCCCCCTATATATACATTATAAACGATTTGTGTTAAATATCAAGTGTTTGTTCTTGGTTTAACAAATATCTCTACGCTATCAACAAACAATATTAATTTAATGCTTTGTCCAAATTCTCAACGGTTTGTAAACGGTTTATAAACCCTTTGCAATTGCATTTTACTTGTTTAGAATTTAAAATTAAAAAATAAATAAATTATGGAGGTTACATGCAACATAACAATTCTTTTAGCCAAGAAATTTTAGAAAAATTTCAACAAATTGATTCAAAACTTTATAATCTTAAATATTGCTTAGAAATGTTTATAAACTATATTGAAGATGAAGCAGACGCCTCTCTAAGCATTGTTTGTTTAGGTTTAATTATTAAACACTACTTTAATACAACAAAAGAAGAGTTTAATAAATTAGAAGAAGAGTTGGGTGTCTTAATATAATTAGTTTGGAAACCAAGAACAAACATCTTCATGGCACAAACTGTCAGAAAGTTCCTGCATCAAATTAACTCTGGTCATTTCATAAGTTATAGGAGTAATAGAAATCATATTGTTTCTAACTGCTGCAATATCTGTTGAAGCAGTTTCAGGCTCTGTAATCAATTCTCCTGCCATCCAGTAATAAACTTTGCCGCGCGGGTCAACACGTTTTTCGTATTCGTCAGTGAACATTCTGCTTCCAAGTTCTGTTACCGCAATCCCGCCGATATCTTCTTTTTCAAGCCCCGGCACATTGATATTTAAAATTGTTTTAGGAGGAATTTTGTAAGCATCTAATCGATTGATAAGTTCAGCAACAAAGTTAGCCGTGAATTTAAAATCTTCGTACTCTGTTTTCATACTTGCTAAAGAAGTTGCAATACTCGGATAACCCATCATAGCGCCTTCCATAGCACAGCTTACTGTACCTGAATACAAGATATCCGCCCCTAAATTCGGACCGTGGTTAATTCCTGAAATAACCAAATCGGGCTTTTCTTCCTCTGATAAAATTGCATTAATCGCAAGTTTAACACAGTCACCCGGAGTTCCTGTTGTCATCCAGCAACGTTTTGCACCATATTTTGGCTCAACTTCTTCAACCCTTAGCGGCGTATGCAGAGTTAAAGAATGTCCTGCGGCACTTCTTTCCCTATCTGGCGCTACTACATAAACCTCATGACAAGGTGACAATGCTTCAATTAATGCACGGATTCCATTAGACAAAATCCCGTCATCATTAGAAATAAGTATCTTCATATTTTCTCCTCGATAATAATTTATTTTATCATAAGATTGAGATTTTTCAAAAACGGTTTATAATAAGAATATGGTTAATAGTTTAGATTTAAAACTTATTCAAGGACTTACAAGTTTTAATAACACAAGCATAAATAATAAAAATGACCAAGTTGTTTATGCTAAAAAAGGTGATCCAATGTATCAGAAAGAAATGGATGCCGATGAAGATGGTGTTATTACGCTTGAAGAATTTCGCGATTACTGCAAAGAACACGACATCAGTGTTAAGCAGCAGCAACAAATGCTTCGTGACAGATTGAATTATCAACTCCAAACCGAAAGAGCTGAAAGCAGTGAACAAATAAGCAAAATTGAATCCGAAGCTCAAGCTGTTTATGCAAAAGAAGGCGATGATAAATACAAAGAAGAACTTGATTACAACGGTGATGGTAAAATAACCTATGATGAGTATATGAAATACTGTGAGGAACAGGAAAAAACTCAAGCACAGCCTGAAAAAGCAGAACTTACAACCAATGAAGAAAAAGTAATCGTCAAAAATGAAGGCAAAGCAATAAACAAATACGCTCAAACCGAAGCAGAAGAGACTGAATCAAAAGTAGAAAAAGAAGCTTAAATAATTTCTACTTCTCCCTGACGATAAATAACAACTTCTCCGTCCTTAAACCCCGCAACGGTAGAAGCTCTTCCTTGTGCTTCACATCCATAAGACGGAACAACTAAATCAACCTGATTTCCAATATAAGAAACAGCTTCTTCATAAGTCAAAGCGGCAGGGTCACCTGAGATATTGGCACTTGTAGTTGCAAGTACTCTACCATCAATTGAACGGCAAATCTTAGCAAAAGTTTCATTCTCAGGAATGCGAATACCAACTGTTGACATATTAGATGTTATATAATCAGGGGTATTTTCTGATTTTTCCAAAACAAGAGTTAATGCACCGGGGAAATGTTTTTTGATTAAGCGCTGCGCCTCTTTTTCAATAGGCTGTTTAACATAATCAAATAAATTATAAACCTCATCACTCATAAGAATAAGCGGTTTTTTTGCTTCTCGATGCTTAATTTCATAAATCTTTTTTACAGCTTTTTCACTTGCAGGAAGACACCCAAGCCCCCAAACAGTATCTGTCACAAAAGCAATTACGCCGTCGTTTTTTAGTATTTCATTAATCTTTTCCAACATAGAAATATTATATTATAAATTATATATTTTTGTAAAAAAGCCGATTGACTTTGACGAAAAAAATATATTTATACTATAATTTTTTTCAGAGGCTAGTCATGAAAACTTTAAACAGTCAACAAGAAGAATATAGAGCATTTTTAAAAAATATACGCAAAGAAAAAGAAGAATCGTCAAATCTTGTTAAGCTTGTATTTACTTTTGTTGTAGCTGTTTTATGCGCGGTAATTGTTTGCGTAATTCTTGTTGAAAACAACTTCTTTATGAGCGGAAACTCAACTATTTCTGATGAAGACGCCGCAGGTATTTTTAAATTTTCACGAAGCCAAAAAGAAAGCTTCAACGTACCGTTTTCACCAAGAAGACAAAATATTCTTCTGCTCGGCGTTGATTCAAACGGTGATGGTGCAGATATGTGGGAAGGAACTCGTTCTGACACAATTATCATTGTTAATATTGACCCCAAATCACATTCAATAAAAGCTATTTCAATCCCGCGTGACAGTAAAGTTTATTTACCTGAAAACAAAGGAGTGCAAAAAATTAATTCTGCTCACGCACTGGGCGGTGTTAACCTTGTTAAAAAGACTCTGAAAGAAACTTTCGGAATAAAAATTGATAAATACATTATTGTACACGATGACGCTGTAGAAAAAACCGTTGATGCGTTGGGCGGCATACCAATCTACGTTGAAAAACGTATGTATTACAACGATTACGCAGGAAAACTTCATATTGATTTGCAAAAAGGACATACCGTGCTTAACGGTAAACAAGCTGTCGGATATCTAAGATACAGAAAAGACGGACTTGGAGATATCGGCAGAACCCAGCGTCAGCAATGGTTTATGAAAAGCTTATTTGAAAGACTTCATTCACCTCAGGTTATTACAAAAATCCCGGAAGTTATTAACGTACTAAATACTCATATTAAAACAGACATGAGTTTTTATGAGCTTTCACAATACGCTGCAATGGCAAGAAGTATTGATAAAAACAAAATCGAAATTGCAACTCTGCCCGGTGCACCAAACCAAAAAGGTTATATCAGTTATTGGATTTTAGACCCTGTTAAAACCCAAGAAGTTATTAACAGAATGATTTATAGAGACAAGCCAAATCTTGAAGGTGTTAAGTTTAAAGGCGGAATTATGTACTCACCTAAACGCGAAGCTGATGCAGAAGCCTTGAAAGATAAGCTCAATGATTTAGGATTTGAAGTAAATATGCTTAAGATAACACATCTTTCGCATTCAAAATTCGTTGCAAACAAAAATGTTGTAACTCTGGATTTCTTCAATTGGCTAGAGAAGAAAATTCCTGAAATCCAGAATTCACAATTTATTTATGACCCGACCGAAACTTTCTCGGTTGGAAGCGACTTTACTATGGTATTAGCAGAGGAGTAACGTATGACAGACATTTTAGAACTAATTTCATCAAGAAAAAGTGTAAGAAAGTATTTAGACAAACATATTCCTGATGAAGACTTAAGAAAAATCCTTGAAGCAGGACGCCTTGCTCCTTCTTGGATGAATGTTCAATGCTGGAAATTTATCCTTGTTAAAAACCAGAAAACAAAAGATTTGTTATCAGAACTTTCTATAGGACAGCCGCAGGTTAAGAATGCTGACGCACTAATTGTATGTGTAGCTGATTTGCAGGCATGGGAAAAAGCTAAAATTACTCATATTCAAAAACCTGCACTGAACCCTGCTTTGCAGTGCGAAAACGGAATTTTAATCCGTTCTTTAGAACAGGTGATTTATCCTGTATCTTATATGATGTTGGAAGCTCACTCGCTAGGAGTTTCTTCTTGTATAATCGGTGCTTTCGGAAGCGAAATTACTAATGTATTGCCGGAAGTTTCCACAAAAGCAAAACAAGCACTTAACCTGAATGAGAACCAGATAATTTCAACTATTATTACATTGGGCTATGACGCAGAGAACAAAGAAACAGCAAAAATCCGTAAAGATTTTGACGAAGTTATTTTTTATGAAAAACTAAATTAGTTTGGCTCTCCGTTTACCATTTTTAGGATTTCCACTACTTTTGGCATTTGACAGTCAAAAGAGTAGTGAGCTTTGCGGATTGAACATTCTGCACAATTACCGTTAAGGTGATAACATTCAAGCGCCTGTTCAGTCCAATTTCTTGTAATGGATTCAGAAATGGTTGTAGGTTGTTCCTGCAATGTAGTGTTTAACATAATATACAATCTCCCCAACAATATCATATAATATTGTGAAAATCTTGCATCATACGTTTAAAGGATTTTTATTCCTCTTGCAAACCTTTTAGAATTGATTTTAAAATATTATCCAAATCTTTGCTAATCAATTTATAGCCAACAATATTGCTTTTCATTGCCCATTGGGTTTGTTCATCCAGTTTATTAAAAAAATTTTTATCCTTCCTAAGCATAGAAAGAGAATCTATGAACATTCCAATTTGTGTCTGTATTGCAGCTAAATTCGTAATTATGTCTTTAGAAGTTTTGTACATGGCTTCATTAATATTTTTGCCCAGAAAATGTTTTTTGAAATATTCAGTACGATGTTTTTTATAAAGTTTTTCAAATTTTTCTTGTTTTGTCATTATCTTATCCTTGTTTCCTATAATCATCATATTGTTATTATAAGAAGTTGATTGCAATAAGTCAATAGCTTACTATAGTAAACAAATGATTACTGAAAAAATAAGTTTAAAAATAAAATTTGAAAGACAAAAAAGAGGACTATCGCAAGAAGAATTAGCACTAGAGGCAGGTTTAAGCAGAAGTGCGATTTGGAAAATCGAAAGCGGAAAAGTTTCTCCAACAATAGAATCTCTTGAAAAAATTGCCGCTGCTCTTGGCATGGATTTTGCAAGTCTTACCGATGTTTCAAGGGTGGATTTGTAAATACATTGATATATTTACAGTTTCGTTATACAATATTTCAAGAAGTACAGGCAAAAGATTTTAACGAGCATTTCAACTAAACGAAAGGAGGTTAAAATGTTAGTTGAAATCAACGAAAAAGAACTAATACTATTAATTGCATTAGTTCTTACACTCAAAGTCATATTTTAATGTGACTGCAGGTGTGGGTGTTAGCGTCACCCATGCCTGTACTTTTATTTTAACCCATTTTGAGAATTTTTCAAGACTTAACAAATAATTAAATAAAGATTAATTTTCCTTGATTTTTCAAAAAAATAATTAAAATATATATAGGGGTAAAAATATATCCCGCTCACGGAGTTAAAAAAATGATTAATTTTGAAAAATTTACTAATTATTCGCAAGAAATAATTTTCGCAGCGAATGCAAAAAAAGACTTTTACAAAAATACCGAAGTTCAACCTGAACATATTGTTATGGCTATGATTGAAGACAAAGGAATTGCTAAAGATTACTTAGAAGAACTCAAACTTCTTAACCAGCATTTTATCAATGAAATTGTAGCCAAGATTAAATCATACCCTACTATTTCAAACCCAACGGGCTCACAACAGGTATTTTTATCACGCGAAACAAACTCGCTTTTAGAAATCGCTTTTCAAGAAGCAGAGAGTCTTAAAGACGAATTTGTCGGAATAGAATGTATATTAATTGCAATGACAAAACTTGAAGGTTCGTTTATTCAGGAACTACTAAGAAAACAAGGAGTGAATACCAACTCAGTTTTGAACGCAATGAAAAAAATAAGAGGAAATAAAAAAGTGGATAATAAAAACGCAGAAGAAAACTTAAAAGCTCTCGAAAAATACTCAACAGACCTTACAGAAATGGCACGCAAAGGAAAGTTAGATCCTGTAATCGGTCGTGACGAAGAAGTTCGTCGTATAATTCAGGTACTAAACAGAAGAACCAAAAATAACCCTGTTCTGATTGGGGAACCCGGGGTTGGTAAAACTGCAATTGTAGAAGGTTTGGCACAAAGAATTATACGCGGTGATGTCCCTGAAAGCTTGAAAGAGGTTAAACTTATCTCTCTTGATTTAGGCGCACTGGTTGCAGGTGCTAAATTCAGAGGCGAGTTTGAAGAACGTCTAAAAGCCGTATTAAAAGAGGTTCAGGAATCAAACGGCGAAATCGTCATGTTTATTGATGAACTTCACACAGTAGTTGGTGCCGGTTCAACAGAAGGTTCAATGGATGCCGGTAACCTTTTGAAACCGATGTTAGCACGCGGAGAGCTTAGAACCATAGGTGCTACAACGATTAATGAGTATCGCAAGTACATTGAGAAAGATCCTGCTCTTGAAAGACGTTTTCAACCCGTGCTTGTTGATGAACCGTCTGTTGAAGATACTATCTCAATCTTACGCGGTTTGAAAGAAAAATACGAAGTGCATCACGGCATTCGTATTTTAGACAGCGCTTTAATACAGGCTGCGCAATTATCTGACAGATATATTACTGACCGTTTTTTGCCTGATAAAGCAATCGATTTGATTGACGAAGCTGCTTCTGCTTTGCGTATCGAAATTGATTCCATGCCGGAAGAAATCGATACAATGTATCGTCAAAAAATCCAGTTAGAAATCGAACGTGAAGCATTGAAAAAAGAAACATCTCCTGAATGTATTGCAAAAATCGACAAACTAACTGCTGAAATCAACGAATTAGAAGAAAAAATTTCAACATTGAAAGCTCAATGGGAATTAGAAAAAAATACCATTTCAGGCGAAGCAGGTATTAAAGAAGAAATCGACAAAGTTAAAAACCAAATTGCCGAAGCTGAACGCAATATGGACTTACAGCTTGCAGCAGAACTTAAATACGGTAAGTTAATGGAGCTTGAAAAGAAGCTTCAATCTGTTCAAGGTAAAGAAAAAAGCGAAAACCAGCTTCTTAAAGAAGAAATTGACGGCGACGATATTGCAGCTGTAGTCAGCAAATGGACAGGAGTTCCCGTTACTAAGCTTGTTGAAAGTGAAATGCAAAAACTTCTTAAAATGGAAGATGTACTTCATGCAAGATTAATCGGTCAGGATGAAGCAGTAGACACGGTTTCTGATGCAATCCGCCGTGCACGTTCAGGTTTGAAAGACCCTAAACGTCCTATTGGTACATTTATTTTCCTTGGACCAACAGGGGTTGGTAAAACCGAATTAGCAAAGACGCTTGCAGAATTCTTATTCAATGACGAAGATGCGATTGTTCGTATTGATATGTCTGAATATATGGAGAAACACAATGTTTCCCGTTTGGTTGGTGCTCCTCCGGGATATGTGGGTTATGAAGAAGGCGGTCAATTAACAGAAGCTGTTAGACGTAAGCCTTATTCAGTTGTGCTTTTTGATGAAATCGAAAAAGCTCATCCTGATGTATTCAACATTATGCTTCAAATCTTTGACGACGGCAGATTGACTGATTCTAAAGGAAGAACTGTTGATTTTAAAAACACTGTAATCATTATGACTTCTAATATCGGAAGTGAGATTATTCTTGAAGACTCTATTAATATGAGCAACTTTGAAGAAACAAAAGAAAAAGTAAACGCAATTATGCGAGAACGTTTCAAACCTGAATTCTTGAACAGAGTAGATGAAACCATATTCTTCAAAGCGCTTACTCTACAGCAATTGTCTAAGATTGTAGATATTCAAATGGAACACTTACGCAAGCTTCTTAAAGAACACAATATTACATTTGAAATCACTGATGATGCCAAAGAATTCCTTGCAACACGCGGATTTAATCCGATTTATGGTGCAAGACCGCTTAAGCGTGTAATCAGACAACTGGTTGAAAACCCGTTATCAAAACTTATCCTTGCACAGAAATTCACGGATGGTGACAATCTGATAATTGATGTTAAGGATGACGAGTTAGAGTTTAAACACTCAGAGAAAACAGAATAATAGTTGTCAAAACAAGAACTGAAATAGTAAACGCTATTAGTAATTTTATAGCAGGATGAAATCCTGATGTCGCTTCTTCTTCAAGCTCAAGCTGTTTTAATACGCTTCTTGAAAAATCATGTCTGGCATCGGATTTTGTCTTGCGAAAAGAATCGTTCATAAGTTTTTTTATATTGTAACTATCTTCTAATGCTTTGCGTGCACTCTTATTATTTATAGTAAATTTTTTAATCTTAATATTGTCTTCGTTATCAAGTTCGTTATCTATATAAGCAGAAAGATTGTTTTTGAATAATCTATATTGCTGTGAAGTACATGAACTTGAAACTTCGCTTGTTGCATATTCTTCCTGCATATCAAAACTGTTTTTCAAATCAGCGAGCATTGATTTTATAATATCGTATTTAGCGCGGCAGTTCGGGCACTCGCGCAAATGTTCTTCTACTTGGTTTTTTAGAGCTTTGCTTAAGTCTCCGTCTATGTAAAAAGATATTAATACATCCATTTGTGTGCAGGTAAGTTTCATTTGAGGATTTCCTTTCTATATAAATTCACGTAATTCTTCTTGCAGTTTTAGTCTTGCACGTGAAATACGCGATTTCACGGTACCAAGCGTTGTATTTGTAATTTTTGAAATATCTTCGTAGCTTAATCCTTCGTATTCACGCAGCACAAGCGTTATTCTCAAGTTTTGCGGAAGTGTCATCAAGGCAGCTTTTATAAGTTTTTCTATTTCAGAAAATAAACATTTTTCACCGGGCTCACAACCGATTTTGTCTTTGATTTCATTGAGCTTTTCCATATCAAAATCAACAAGTTTATTTGAGTTTTTTCTTGCATAATCATAGAAAACATTTGTAACAATACGATTAAGCCAGGTTTTAAAGGTTTTTGGTTCTTTTAACTGAGGAAGTGATTTTGCCATTTTAAGCAAAGTTTCCTGAGTCAAATCAGCAATATCATTTCTCTTATCAGTAAGATGCGAAAACATTGCAAATATCTGCTTTTGCACACGGCGAATAAGTTCTTCAAGCGCTTTTGTTTCGCCATTTTGCGCAAGCAAAATCAAATCAGTTATATCCCTTTTTTTATACACATGTTTAGGCATACTGTATTTTGAGATAGGAGATTAAAAAAGTGAATTGTATAGATGATTAATAAAATATTTGCTGAAAAAAACTATTTATGATAATATCAAGGAAAATAGACAGTTATACACTAAAAAAGGAGTATATATGATTTCAGTAAACGATTTAAAGAATGGCTTGACACTTGAATTAGACAACGGTCTTTGGTCTGTTGTTGAATTTTTACACGTTAAACCGGGCAAAGGTGCAGCGTTTGTAAGAACAAAACTTAAAAACGTTGAATCAGGAAACGTTATTGAAAAAACATTCAGAGCTGGCGAAAAAGTTGCTAAAGCTATGCTTAACCGTAAAGAAATGCAGTATTTATACAAAGAAGGTAAAGAGTTCGTTATGATGGATACTGAATCTTACGAACAGTTACAATTAACCGAAACACAAGTTGGTGACGGTGTTAAATACCTTAAAGAAAACATGATTGTTCAAGTATTAATGCACGATACAAGAATTATCGGTGTTGATATTCCTGCTCACGTTGAATTAGAAGTAGTTGATACACCTCCTGCTGAAAAAGGAAACACTGCTCAAGGCGGTACAAAACCAGCTACATTAGAAACAGGTGCAGTTGTTCAAGTTCCTTTCTTCGTATCAAACGGAGATGTAATCAGAGTTGACACCAGAAGCAACGAATACTTAGACAGATGCTAAGGAGATTAAGGATGAAATTTGATACAGATTATATAGAAAAAATAGCTAAAATTATTGCTGACAACGGCTTAACAGAGATTTCTCTTGAAGACGGCGAACAAGCAATTACAATCAGAAAAGATTTACCGGAAGTTATTGCAGCTGCTCCTGCTGCAGTTGCTGCACCAGTGGCAGCTCCTGTTCAAGCGTCAGCTCCGGCTGCTTCTGTAGAAGCTCTAAAGGCTGAACCAAAAGGTAAAGCAATCACTTCACCTATGGTAGGTACTTTCTATGCAGCTCCATCACCAGATGCGGATGCATTTGTAGAAGTTGGTAAAACAATTTCTGAAGGCGATGTTGTTTGTATTATCGAAGCAATGAAATTAATGAACGAAATCAAGTCTGAACACTCAGGTAAAGTTACACAAATTTGTGTTAAAAACGGTGACCCAATTGAGTTTGGACAAGTATTGATGTACGTTGAATAGAGTTATGTTACAGCCTAAAGCATGTGTGCTTTAGGCTGTTTTTAAGGAATAGGAATATGTTTAAAAAGGTTTTAATAGCAAATAGAGGCGAAATAGCGGTTAGGGTAATTAGAGCTTGTCGTGAGTTGGGAATACCAACTGTAGCGGTTTATTCACAAGCTGATGCAAATTCTTTACACGTAAGACTTGCAACAGATGCATATTGTATCGGACCGGCTCCAAGTTCAGAAAGCTATTTGAGCATTCCTGCTATTATATCAACTGCTTTAATGACAGGTTGTGATGCAATCCATCCGGGTTATGGTTTTATGTCAGAAAGAGCTGATTTTGTTGATATTTGTACCGAACATGGTATTAAATTTATCGGACCTACAGCAGAATCTATGCGCAAAATGGGTGACAAAGCAACTGCTCGCAGAACAATGATTGAAAACAATGTTCCTGTAACCCCTGGCACAGGCATTTTGGAAACTGTTGAACAGGCTAGAGAATTTGCTCACAAAGCAGGATATCCTATTATCCTTAAAGCTACTGCAGGCGGCGGCGGAAAAGGAATGAGAATTGTTCGCGCTGATGATGAGCTTGAAAACAATATGACCTTATGCCAGCAAGAGGCTCAAAAATTCTTTGGAAACCCTGGAGTTTATGCAGAAAAATTCCTTGAAAATCCTCGTCACATTGAGGTTCAAATCTTAGGCGATTCTTTTGGAAACGTTATTCACCTTGGTGAAAGAGATTGCTCAATCCAAAGACGTCACCAAAAATTATTAGAAGAAGCTCCTTCTCCAGCGATTGATGAAAAAACACGTCAGGAAATGGGTGCAGCTGCAGTTAGAGCGGCTAAAGCTATTAATTACGAAGGCGCAGGTACTTGCGAATTCTTACTTGACCACGATGGCAAATGGTACTTTATGGAAATGAATACTCGTGTTCAGGTTGAACACTGTGTTACAGAGATGATTTCTCAGGTTGATATCGTAAGAGAACAAATACTTGTTGCTGCAGGTGAAAAACTAAGTTATACACAAGATGATATTCGCTTACGCGGTCACGCTATTGAGTGTCGTATTAATGCTGAAGATGCAGAAAACGGGTTTATGCCTTGCCCTGGTAAAATTGACGGATATTTAGCACCGGGTGGTTTTGGTATAAGAGTTGATTCTCACGTTTATGCAGGTTATTCAATTCCTCCGTATTATGATTCAATGATTGGTAAATTGATTTGTTGGGGTGAAAACAGAAAACAAGCAAGACGCAGAATGTATCAGGCTTTGAAAGAATACGTTGTAAGCGGTATCAAAACAACAATACCTTTCCATCAACAAATTGTTGAAGATGAAGTCTTTAAGAGCGGTAAATTTAATACAGGTTTTATTGAAGATTACTACAAAAGAATGGGTAAAGAGTTCAAATAGGCGAAAATTTATTTTAGCCTAAATATAAACTACCAATAGTAAGCAAAAGGAGCATAAATGAAGACATTTATAACAGCATTATTGCTAATACTGCCAATCACAGCTTTTGCTGATGATTTTGGAGCTAAGATTCCTGAATGGAAAGATTTTGTTCCCACAGCTTTTATGAATGTTAAAGAGCCTAAAGGGGTTGGAAAACTCAACGTAACAGCTGCTTATTGGTATCAACGCAGAATTGATTTCGAATCAGGTTTGGAAGAATGCAAAGCATTTGCGAATAATGATGAACGTTTTACCTGTTATGAGAATTTAAAAGTTAAACAGTTTAAAGAAAATACTGACTACAATGCAAGAGTAGAAGCACATCAGCAATCTTCTGCTATTCAGGAAATGAACAGCATGCAAGATACCATGATGCCAATAAACCATTATTTGCAAAATATCGGACGTTTCCAACCTAATGAGTTTAGATAGTGCTACGCACGTAGATATATGGACGGTTGACATTTCATCAAACCTACCAATTAAACGTTAAACACAAGTCAACCTTTTTCGTAAGACTACTAAATATATCTTTATGGTAACTTTGGTCCATTGTATTTTTCATAGAGTCTTTTAACATCTTCCGGGATTTGTTTTCCTGAAATCATATCTCTATAAACTTCCGCAATAAATTCTCCAATACCGGATTGAGCATAAGCAGATACTTTACCTGCTGTTTGCTGGTATTGTTGATTTGTTAAAAACTCATGCAAATCAGGGAAACATTTTTTAAACTCATCAGGGTTATTCTTGAAGAAATTTTTAAGCTCTTTATCCGTCACTATTGAACCCCAATGGTTTCCAATCTCATCTCGGGTCAAAAATCTTTCAGGTTTATCAATCGGAAGTTTATTAGCTTCTACCCAGGAATCCCTTATAACCCAATGAATATTTGAGAGTTTAAATTTAGCCAAATCCAAACGTTTGAGGTTTTCAGCATAATCTTGCAAATGTCCCATTTCGTGATATATAGTAGACTCTGGCACTGCTAAATCAAACTGATTTATATAAGGCTGATTATCATCAAGCATTTTCTTTAAAATATTTTCAACATATTTAACCTGTTCTTTTGTTGTTATTTTGCCTAACTCTTCATAATTAGGATTTACATAAGCTTTGTATTGCGGTACTGTTTCCATATCTTTCAAAAAATCAATCGGAGCTCTTTTATAAACAGTTCCTTTTTTATGTAACCCCTCAATCATTGTCTGATACAAAATTCTCTTATCAGAAATCGACATGTTTTCAGGAGCTTGATAATATTTTTCCATGAGTTTATAAACATCATCCGACGGTATAAATGCCATATTATCAAAGAAAGGAAGATCCATCATTCCATCAGAACGCTTTTTGAAAAATCTTGCACCGCTTTCATCAAACAAATCACGCTTAAGCCCTTTATCCAAACGTGCATGGTCAAAAAATGAGCTGTTTATTGTTAGTTCACCAAAATGCTTAGACTCAATATTTCTATTCACAAAAGCATACCAGTTTTGAGATGGAGCATCATGGTACCTTAAAGCTCGTGGCATAAAGAGCTGACCTTTATTTGCATTACTTACTTTAACAAGACCTCTGTTAGTTTCATTGATTGCTTCAAGAGTAAAATTAGAGTCGACTTCGGGAATTTTTAAAACTTCTTTTGCAAACTTTATACCTTCTTCCACACTTGAAGCCTCGCTAAATTGAAGATTTTCGCCGAGATTGCTTAGAATAAGTTTTTCTTTATAAAGTTTTGCAATCTGGCTGCGTTTATGCGCAAGATAAGCTAAACCAGCTCCGGCAAGTGTGGCAAAGGTTCCTACAACTCCGATTGCCCATTTTGCGCCTTTAGAAAATTTTTTCTTCTTTTTTTGTTGAATTTCTACAGTATCGGTTTGCGGAGAATTTTTAATAACAGGAACTGTCTGCGTTTTCATTGCAGGCGAAGTTGTTTTAATATTATTAAGTTGAATTCCACTAACCATACTTTATTAAAGAATGCTAAAGTTAAAAAATTGCTATTATTTTTACAAATCTTTATATAAAAGCATTACATACTGTAGAAATTGATAGTTTATAACCTTTTTGTTACAATATTATAAACTATAGAAAGGATATTTTATGACAAATACTTGCGAAGGATTACAATTTGACCCCGGGTTTGCTCCATATATATTAGCTTTCAGGGGTATGGTTGAATATTTATATGCTGATATTAGCAGATTTAAAAACTTATCTCAAAAAAAATTAAAATTTAGACAATATTATAAAAAGATTTTACTTGGATTTGATAATAATATGGGATTTTATGCAGGCTGTCTGATGTGGGCTGCTTATATTAAAACCCAGCCACAGCAAGAAATTCTAGGTAATCACTGCTTAGGTCAAGCATATAATGAGGAAGAAAATATTTCTGAAACACAGTTTATGCTTGCTTTTACAAAACAATTTGAAAAAGATATGAAATACTATATTGGTGAAAATTTTGCATTTGATGAAAAAATAATTAATTTAATAAAACTTTATGAAGAATTTTTGGTTTTGAATAAAGGGTTTACGGAAACAAAAACAAACACGGATATTTTGTTACCTGCAAAAATAGAACCAAAAGATTATAAAGAAACAATTGAAAAAGTTTTAGAAACAGGAAAGCTTGAGGAATTGGTTAACCATGTCACAACAGAGAATAATTAATGTTGCAAGAGGCTTGGAAAAAGCTGATTTAGTTATAAAAAATGCTAATATTGTGAATGTTTTGTCGGAAGAAATTCACAAATCTGATATTGCTATTGCAGATGGAATTATAGCTGGTATCAGCGACAACTATTCGGGTGAAAAAGAGATTGATATAAACGGAGCTTATGTAACACCGTCTTTTATTGACGGTCACGTACACTTAGAAAGCTCAATGATGCTTCCGAGTGAATTTGCAAAAGCTGTTCTTCCTGCAGGAACAACAACCGTAATCATTGACCCGCATGAAATATCAAACGTATTTGGACTTCACGGTATCAGTTTTATGCACGAAGCAGTTAAAAACCTTCCTATGGATGTCTATACAATGCTTCCTTCTTGCGTTCCGGCTACTCCTTTTGAAACTTCGGGTTTTGATTTAAACAGTTATGACTTATCACTTGTAATCGACAAACCTTGGGTACTTGGTATTGCTGAGATGATGAATTTCCCAGGAGTTTTAAACTTAGATAAAAATGTTATGGCAAAACTTGAACTTGCCAAATCAAAAGATAAGCGAATTGACGGGCATGCACCGTTTTTGGCAAGCAAAGATTTATGCGCATATATTGCAAGCGGAGTAAAATCCGACCACGAGTGCACAAATCCAACAGAAGCAATTGAAAAACTTCGTTTGGGCATGTATTTGATGATTAGAGAAGGAACCGCAGCAAAAGACTTGAATGCGCTTATTCCTGTTTTGAAAGAATGTAATACTCGAAAATGTCTTTTTGTAACAGATGACAGACATCCGTCCGATTTAGGCGAGCATATTAACGGTATGGTTCGAAGAGCAGTCGAAGCAGGTGTAAATCCTGTTAAAGCGGTTCAATGTGCAAGTTTAAACACAGCAGAATATTTTGGACTTAAAGACCTTGGTGCAGTTGCTCCGGGATACAAAGCGGATTTATTGATTTTGCCTGATTTAAAAACCTTCAAACCTGATTTTGTACTCAAAAACGGCGAAGTAATCGTTGAAAACGGTCAACTTACAGCACATATTGATGATAGCGAAACACCGTCCGTTCGTGGTTCTGTAAACGTTAAGTGGATTGAAGAAGATGATTTCAAAATTGAAACTTCATCAGATATGGTTAAAACTATTGAAGTAATTCCACATCAGCTTGTTACAAAATCTGTTATTTCACAAGTTAAAATTGAAAATGGAAATGCAGTCAGCAACATTGATACAGACACTTTAAAAATCTGTGTAATAGAACGTCACAGGGCAACAGGAAATATCGGCAAAGGTTTTGTAAAAGGTTTCAACCTTAAATCAGGTGCAATTGCTTCAACTGTAGCGCACGATTCGCACAATATGATTATTGTCGGTACAAATGATTATGATATGTATCTTGCAGCGGTTGAGCTTGTTAAATCACAAGGCGGAAAAGTTGTTGTTAAAGATGGTGAAGTTATCTCAAAACTGCCGCTTCCGATTGCAGGCTTAATGTCTGATAAAGAATTTGATTATGTTTTAGAAAAATGCGATGAACTAAATTCGGCTGCACACTCAATCGGATGTACACTTGAAGACCCGTTCATGACAATGGGATTTTTATCACTGCCTGTAATTCCTGAATTAAAGATTACAGACAAGGGCATTTTTGACACAAATAAGTTTGATTTTGTGGATATATTTAAAGAAAATATACTTGCAAAATAACGAAAATAAGTTAAAATAATAGTACAGGCATGGGTGATGCGAACACCCACACCTGCAAGCCACATTATAATATGACTTTAAGGGTGAGAGCTAATGCTATAATGAGTATTAGCTTTTTTGCATTGATTTCGATTTTCATTATGACCTCCTTTCTGTAATCGAAAATCAGCAATAAAATAATAATCAAAATCTTTAGCCTGTACTACAGAATTTAATATAACACAATTAGGCAAATATATCAATATTTTAACATATCATACTCTTCTTCAACAAAGCGGACTAACTTGTAAGTCACACTACGAGTTTATCGTATTCCCTTTTAATTTCTTGAATATCCTGCCAC
The DNA here is from genome assembly GCA_932182025.1 of uncultured Candidatus Melainabacteria bacterium. Classification (GTDB taxonomy): domain Bacteria; phylum Cyanobacteriota; class Vampirovibrionia; order Gastranaerophilales; family Gastranaerophilaceae; genus CAG-196. The sequence continues at coordinate 116,570 of CAKNXK010000027.1, read as the reverse complement.
ATAAGCCATTTTGGGCTTCCTTTTTCACGAGAGTCATTTCTCAAAAGATATGAAGGGTGAAAAATCGGCATGAGTTTTGCACCGTGAACAATATCACCGCCTTGATACCATTTACCGCGGATTTTTGTTATTCCGCCAATATTAGGTAAAATCGATTGCACTGCAACATTACCGCAAAGTAGAATAATCTTCGGTTGAATAATATCTATCTGAGCCTTTAAATACTCCCAACAAGCATCTTTCTCATCTGGCAAAGGATTTCGGTTATCCGGCGGACGGCATTTCAGAGTATTACAGATATAAATATTTTCTCTCGAAAACCCAACAGACGCGAAAATCCTGTCCAAAAGCTGACCTGCTTTTCCAACAAAAGGTTTACCCTGCTGATCTTCATAAAACCCGGGAGCTTCGCCAATCAACATGAGTTTTGGATTAGGAGTCCCGTCAGAAAACACAACATTAGTACGAGTTTTACATAACGAACATTTTTCGCATGTTAAGACTTTTTCTCTGATTTCTTGAAGCTCTTCGTACATTATGCCTCAATTAATTCTTTTACTTTCTTTCGTTGAATTTTTCTTGTAGCTGTTCTTGGAAGTGCTTCCTTCAATACAGTAATATTGATTGGACGCTTATAAGGTGCCAGTCTTTGTGAGCGTTTTTTAACCTCATCGCGCAAAATTTTATTTAACTCTTCATCAGAATATTTTTCTTTTAATTCATCTTTAGGCACTACAACTACTGCAATATCTTCAGTCCCGTCTTTTGCACCACCTTCACGTGAAGTACCAAATACACAGAGTTCAGAGAACATTTCACTTGTTTCAAGAACAGCTTCCACTTCTTCAGGAAATACTTTTTTACCACCTGATAGTACAATCATATTCTTAATACGTCCTGTGATAAAAACCTGACCTTTTTCATCGATTTTTGCAATATCACCGGTATGGAACCAACCATCTTCATCAATAACAGATGCTGTTAGTTTCGGTTGATGGTGATAACCTCTCATAATAGAAGGACCTTTTAATAATAGTTCACCTGTTTCAGTATCAATCTTAGCTTCATAAGATGGAAGAAGTTTTCCTACTGAACAAATATCACGGTTTTTATCAAAAGAAATTGTTGCAATAGGACTTGTTTCGGTCAAACCATAACCCTGATAAACTTCAATACCTATTCTTCTAAAGAATTTTGCTACTTCCATATCTAAAGGCGCACCGCCTGATAAACACCATTTAAAACTACCGCCAAAACAGTCATGCAGTCTTTTAAACATAAGTTTTTTAATCCATCTGTATGGAAGAAATTTTGCAATATGATATCTTAGAGGAAAAGTTTTTTGATAGAATGGTGGCGCATTCTTGATTTCTGCTTCTAATGTTGTTTTTAACAGTTTTAGAAATGCAGGTACAAGAACCATTGCATTAACCTTTTTGTCTCTAATAATATTTAAAATATCTTTTGGTTTAAGACTTCTGGTATAATAAACCGAAACACCCATATTCAAAAAAGTTGAAAATCCTACAGTCATCTCAAAAAGATGGTTCATAGGCAATATAGATAATACTCTAAAATCTTTCTTTGTAGGCAATACAGGACTTAAGATTGTTTTTAAATCCTTAAGCTGTGCAAGAATATTTCCAAAAGTTGTTTCAACACCTTTTGGCGCACCTGTTGTACCGGATGTATAAATAATAAACATTCTTGATTTTCTTGCGCGATGTCTCCATTTGCAAGTATAATTCATCGGAGTTGTATATATACTTTGCAATCCATCTTCCGATTCAGGACGTTCATCCATTACAATAATGTGCTTGATTGAAGGTACAACTTGTTGTAATTCTTTTGCTTTTTCAATATAGTGCTGAGAAACAAGCATTACTGATGGCAAACAATCCGAAAGAATAGATGTTAGCTCATATTTTGTTAATTTAATATCAAGAGGAACTGTAATCGTACCTGCCAAAACAGAAGCAAAAACACAAACACCAAATTCTGGTTTTGACTCTGATAAAATTGCAAGTTTTTCACCTTTTTGAATACCTAAGTCATTAATTAGATAAGAAGCAAGCCTTCTTGATAACAATCCTAAACCATCAAAAGTAAGTTCTTTCCAACCAAAACTTGTTTTAATACCCAGTGCAATTTTACGCGCGTAATCGTTAGTCTTGTCTTCCAATAACGAAAGAACATTACTCTGTCTATCCCTCATACACTCCTCCTAAATAAAATAATCTTGGTAATATTATATCAGAAGCAGTGTGTTTTTACAAATCTTTTAGAGATGTAACACAACTTCACCGGTCTCAAGTGATTTTTTCACATTCATAACCCGTTGGTTAGAACTTCCAACCCAATGAAGTTTATTATCTAAAAGCTCTTCGACAAACTTACCTTCACAAAGCACATCAACATCAGCAAGCTCAGGAATATCCTTAATTTCTTCCCATAAAAATCCTGTATAAAGCCAAATAGATTTGTTTGGAAGCTCTGTTCTGATTTTTTTAATCAAACGAAAAACTTCTTCTCTGTTAAACGGATGCAAAGGGTCACCACCGGAAAAAGTTATACCTGAAATATAAGGCTTTTTCAGAGCTTCAAAAAGTTCTTTTTCAGCTTCTTCATCAAACAAAAGTCCGCCGGCAACATCCCATGTAATCGGGTTTTGACAATTCTTGCAGTGATGCGTACAACCTGAAACCCATAAAACTACTCTCAATCCGTCGCCGTTTAGCATATCTTCTTTTGTTATATTGTGATAATTCATGATAACCTCTTTTTACTATTCTACAATTAATAAAAATTTTAATCAAAGTATTTATTTTTGTAACAACTTTTTAAAATCCGTTATTGTTGTTTTTAAAGCATCCTTATTATTTGTAATCGCTTCGCTAACCCCTTTAACTGTATTTGTAAAATCTTCATTAACCGTATCTTTTAATGTTTTCAGAGTTTCAACCGCACTTTGAGTTTGAAGTGCAGATGTATCAACCTTAGTAAGCCACTTGAACGATTTTATTGAACTGGTGCTTTCTAATCCGCCATTAAACATAACCTTAAAATCCTTATGAGCAGTACTGCTGCCGCTTAACGCAGGAATTGCAGCAATATTTTCACCTTTAGGATCTGTTGTTATATTATTAACAATTGAAGCAGTAAGTGCGCCAAATTTTGGAATTGCGGATAACAACTTGTCCGCAGATAATTCTCCGATTGGACCAAGAAGCGCAACAACTGCAGAGTCTAAACGCCCTAAAACAGTCACATTTGTTGTACCGTTTACCAAATTATATTTACCTGTGACAAAATATGCCAAAGTAGCACCTGTACTTTTAATTGATTTAATATCTGCCCAGCCATCTACAAAACACATATCACCTTCAATATAATCAAATTTTGCAGTGTTTTTAATACCTGCAAGATTTGATAAAGCAGCTGTTGTAGATTTTAACAAAGTATTACCTGCAATATTTCCTGCACCAAAAAAGTTTTCTAATCTACCGATTGAGCCAAACGAACCGTTTGTAACTTTGAAAGATAAATTACCTTTCATTGAGCGCATCATATCGTTATAATCCGCAACAATAAGAGTTAATTTTGTATTAAACCCAAGCGTCCCTGAAAGCGCATTTTTAATACCAACAGCACCAAGAACAGCTTTTTCTGCGTTCATTCCGTCACCAGAAAAATCAATAGCCGTTTTAGCGTTTGCCAAATTATAAATAATATTTCCTCGAATTTTGCCATCAAAAGCCGTTCCTTGAAGATTGGTTAAGTAAAAATTTTCTCCCTTCAAAGAAAAATCAGATGTAATATTTTCTCCGACAATTCCACCGGAAGTAAATCTGCCAACCGATGCATTCCCATTTAATATTGCACCGTTTAATTTGGTATTCAGATTTTCCATTGTCACCGGAATTTCAGGTATATTAAGATTAAGAACATTTGCCACGCCTGATAAAATCGGGTTCATCATATTACCTGTAATCCCGATATTGCCATTGAATATCATTTTTGATTTATCAAACATAGGAACAACAATTGTTGAGTCTTGTGCGTTATAAACAAGGTTTAATGTTTGTTTAACCGCGTTCATATCACCTGTTAAAGTTGATTTAATATCACCTGTGGTAATAAAATTCAATGCAATTTTTTCTGTCAAATAATTTTTAATTGTACCTTTAAGGTTAAAATTAATTTTTTCAACTCGGATAGGCGTTTGAGTAATTTCAATTGTATCCTGATTAATATTAGCCTGAGCTTTTGGAACTGAAATAGCAATATTTGCAGGAATATTTTTGATAGCTAAGTTATTTATACCCGCTGTTGCTGTCGGATTAATTTTATCCAGTTTGCCAACAATATCAGCTTTTAAATTAACTTGACCGTTAATATTATTTTCTTTTAATAATGCTCCTTGACCTGCTGCAACAACAAGTTCTCTTAAGTTAAGATTTTGAGCAATGAGATGCAAATCTGCAACAGCACTCTCGCTAATTGTTCCATAGAATTTTAAAGGCTGATTAAGAACTGAAAACCCGATATTTTTAATATTAATATTGTTGTTATCTAACACAACATCAGCATTAATATTATCAATATTTACATCATACAAACCGTAACGTAATTTTGCGGAAGGTATTTTCAAATACCCGTTTGAATTAACTTTTTTCATATTTGATTTAATATTGAAATCAGCATCAAGCTTTCCATTTGCACTAAGCGTTTGCAAATCATTAATATTAAATGTCATAGCAAGAGCATTAATAATTTTGATTATATTATTGAGTTCAACATTTGATTTGAAACTCATATCAATTTTATTTTTTGCTAAATTCCCGCAAAGTATTGATTTCTCTTCCTTTGCTGTATATATGTTTGAATTAATATCTATCTTTTTATTTTTTAGTTTTAACGAAATATCACTCGGAGGCAAATCAATAATTGAAATATTATCAACCTTAATACACCCTGTTGAATGGTCTTTGATTAAAGTTAAATCAACATCAGCATTTGCCGTAATTTTATAATCATAAAGACCTTTGAAAACATCAATTATATTAAACTGAACAGGCTCTGCTTCTTTTTTCTGCTCTTCATTAACCTCAGGATTAAAAACTAAATCATGAAGACTCAAATTAGGCATAATTTTATTATTGATTTTTACATTATACGTAAATTGTTCCCTATCAGCTAAAATCATACAGCCTTTAGCGAGAACTTTAACATTCTTATCCAGAACAAAATCCGTAACAGCTGTTTTCTCACCGTTTATAACATATTTTTGACCTGTAGGAACATCCTTAAACTCAATATTATACTTATCAATTCTCATATCAGGAAGACGATTTGATAATTTCAAACCAAAAGGCAGAACCATTGGCTCACATTCTGCTGCTGTTTCTGTTTCAGGTATTTCAATACCGGCAAATGAACCGTCTTTGTTAACTTCAAGCCTAACATCAAGGTTTTCAAGACTGATAACATCTACCTCAATTCTTCTTGCCAGAAGAGAAAGTAATGACATTTTTACCTGAAAGTTTTCTGCACTCATAAGATTTTTTATTTCAAACTTATCAATCTTAACACCGGCTGTTAATTTAGGAGTGGTAATAAATTTAATATTTTCGATATTAGACTCTAGTCCTGAAGCCTTTTTTATTTCTTCATTAATAGCCGGAACATAACTATTCAAAATCGGATTAAGCACTAAAGGTGAAAGCAAAAATAAAACATAAAGTCCTAAAATAGAACCGCCCAAAAATATTAATAATTTTTTCTTCATCAAATATCCCTCCTATATTTATTATAATCTAAACAAAACTTAACAATTAGGGCAATTTTCTATATGTATCTGGTTTAATATACATGTGTGAAAGCAAGGAGTGTGGTTATGACTTATTCTTACTCAGGCCCGTTAACATACGGACAACAGCAGCCAATGATGTATGACGGAATGACAAAAAAAGAACCTTCTTCAATACCTTACGGAATAGGAGGTCTTATCCTTGGTGCAGCAGGAGGCGGAATTGCAGGAAGTAAGATTAATCCGTACGTTTCAAAAAGCGGAGTAGCAACCGATATTTTTAGCAGTAAAGTAATGTCAAATTTGCCGGAAGCTGATAAAAAAATCTATAATCAATGTGATACTATATTGCAAGCTATTAATAAATCAAGCACTCCGGAAGAATTACAAACTTTGTTAACAACTAATAAAGAAGCTGCAAATAAAGTTCTTGGTAATCCAAATGATTTTATGCAAAATGTTACTGAAGAAAATCTTGCAGCTAATAAAAAAACTTTGAAAGAAAAATTCAACACTGAAAAGAATACAATTTTACAAGATACCAAAAACCAAATTCAGGCATGTTGGGATAAAGAAAAGAAAGCATTTGAGAAAGCTGATAGTGTAAAACAAGAAATGTTTGATGCAATCAAAAACTCAACAAAAGGTTTAAAAACAAAAATAACAGCTAAATATGCAGCAATTTCAGGTCTTGCAGCAGGAGCTATTGCTTTTGTTGCACATAAGATTTTTTCAAATAAAAATACATAGCCGGTATTATCTTACTTTGTTTTCATTACCTGCTATCAATCTCTTAATATTTTCTCTATGAAGATAAATAATATAAACCGCTCCCAGTGCGCAGTAACCAACATAAGCAATTGGTGCGCCTAAAAAATACATCAAAAATGGAGAAATAAATAACGCAATCATTGAGCCTACTGAAACATATTTTGTTGCATAAGTAATAATTCCCCAAACAACAGCAATAATTAATCCAACTATCCAGTTAAGAGCAAGAATTGTACCAACACCTGAAGCAACTGATTTACCACCTTTAAATCCAAGAAAACAAGATTTGCTATGACCAATAATTACAGCAACAGCAGCCAAAACAGGCGCAAGACCTAATGAAACACCTGCTGTTACAAATAGTTTTGCTAAGATTACAGGCAAAGCACCTTTTATTGCATCAAGAGCCATTACGATAAAAAACCATTTTTTACCAAGAACACGTTTTACGTTTGTAGCACCGGTTGAGCCTGAACCTACTGTTCTGATATCTTGTCCTGTTTTTGCTTTAACAATAATATATCCTGTAGGAATTGAACCTATAATATATGCTAGAATAAGTGTTAATAATAATTGAATCATATTTTATATTTACCCCTCTCCTTACCACTTTTTGAAAATAAAAAATACTGCTAAAATTATCAATGCAAATCCAACAAGATAATTCCATTGAAAATCCTCTTTTAAGTATAACACTGAAAATATACTAAATACAACAAGTGTAATAACTTCTTGCATAGTTTTTAATTGCGCAGCTGAATAATACTCGTGCCCAATACGATTTGCAGGTACTTGAAAACAATATTCAAAAAGCGCAATACTCCAGCTTACAAGAATTACAACCCATATAGCAGTACCTTTATATTTAAGATGTCCATACCATGCAAATGTCATAAAAACATTTGATATGGTTAATAATAATACAGGCAGCAGCTGTCTTAGCATTAAAATCTTTGCTCCATCTTGGTATTAGCTAAAATTACTGCCGAAATCATTAATACACAGCCAAGAATTTCACGTGTTGACATAACTTCACCTAAGATTAAAACTCCTCCAACCACTGCAAAAACAGATTCCAGACAAAGAATAAGTGTTGCCAGAATAGGAAGTGTGTATTTTTGTCCATAAATTTGTAGAGTATAAGCAATACCGCAAGTTATTATACCTGAATAAATAAGCGGAATTTTGCACTCTATTAAACTCTGCGCTGTTGGGTTTTCTTTAAACAAAAATACAAAAATAAGTGATAAAACTCCAACAATAAAAAATTGCAGACAAGACATTTTTACAGGATGAACTCTATGTGCAAAATAATCAACAACAATAATATGTAAACCATAGAAGAATGCGCCAAGCAGCGTTAAGAAGTCATAAATATTTACACCCCCGCCTGATTGATAGCACAAAAGATATAGCCCAAATACTGCCATAATCACGCTAAAAATAACGCGTTTAGCTATTTTTGCACCTAAACATAAAGAAATAAGCGGTACAAAAATTATATAAAGCGCTGAAATAAAGCCCGATTTTCCTGCAGTAATATATTGGATACTATATTGCTGAATTCCCATTCCTAAAAACATTACAAGACCGCATAAACATCCTGCTTTTAAAAGGTTTATTCTCTGATAGAATTTTCTTGCTTTGCTTCGCAAATCAGGTTTTGAAAACTTCACCCAGAATATAACAGGAACAAGACTTAATGCGCCCAGAAAACTTCTTGCGGCATTAAATGTAAATGGACCGATATGCTCCATTCCTGCTCTTTGAGAAACAAAACCAAGCCCCCAAATCAGAGCGGTCATAAATAATGCAATATTAGCGGAGATTTTATTTTTCATAGTTGATATTATAACATAAAAAAAATGGGGCATTGCGCCCCATCTTTTTAAATTCTGCTATGCCATACACCGCCTTGTCTATCTACAAGAGCATCATAGCAAGACCAAAATCTAAAGATACCTGTTAGTCCAAGAACAGCGTGAGTTACATTTTTGTCTACAGGCTGGTCATTAATTAATTGACCAAGACCCGGCCATACGATTAATGATACTGCAGCAGCACCTACTGAACGTCCTGAAACTTTACCGGGAGTTCCTTCTGTTCCTCCTGCAAAAGCAGGTGTCATTGAAGCTAAAACTGCTACAAGAGCCATTGATGTTAAAATCTTTTTCATACTTTTCCTCCTTTTTACTTTAAACTGGTAAGTGATAATTCAATCCTATATTTACCCCTAATATCTATTTGTTATCCACAACAAATGATAACCAAATGTTGTTGCAATCGGGTCTGAAACTTCTCCGATTTTTCCATTAAATGCGGCATCTTCAAACGGTTTTACCATTTGACCACGCTGAAAACATCCCAAATCACCTCCGCGTTGACCTGACGGACATTTTGAATACATTTTTGCATAAGCTTTGAAATCATCAAAATTTTTAATCTGACTTTTTAACTTAATTGCATCCATTTCTGTAGGTACAAGAATATGAGAAGCACAAGCGTATGAGTCTTCTTTTGCTTGAACAGATGCACAAATACATAACATAAATAATAAACTCAATAATTTTTTCATATAAAAATCCTCACCTAGTCAACTAATAGTTTAGCCTGTTTCCATAAATCATTAAATTCATCAAAAGAGTAATCTTCTAATGGTTTTTCAGCAATTTCTTCCATTTTTTTGAACCGTTTTGTGAATTTTTTATTAGCTCTTAGAAGAGCTTGTTCAGCATCAATTTTATGCCAGCGTGCTAAATTTACTGTTGCGAAAAATATATCGCCCATTTCATCTTCCATTTTGTCTTTGTCGTTTAGTTGAACAGCTTCTTCAAATTCAGAATATTCTGATTGAATACATTTTTTAAGGCTTTCAACAGAATCCCATTCAAATCCGACTTTGACAACTTTTTTGCTTATTTTTTGAGCAGACATTAATGCTGATTGTGATTTTGAAACCCCATCAAGAACTGACTTGCGATAAGTTTTTTCTTCTTTTTTAAGTTTATCCCAATTATCTAAAATATCTTTTGTAGAGCTGACTTTTGTATCGCCAAAAACATGCGGATGGCGGTGAATAAGTTTGTCTGATAATTCTTTGGCAACATCTTCAATATCAAATTCGTTATCATCTTTTGCTATTTGAGAATGCAAAACAACTTGGAGCAAAACATCGCCAAGTTCTTCACGCAAATTTGCCACATCACCATCATCAATCGCATCAACTGCTTCATAAGCTTCTTCAATCATGTTTGGGCGCAATGACTTGTGGGTTTGTTCTCTATCCCACTGACATCCGTTCTCGCTTCGGAGTGTTGCAACAATATCAACTAATCTTTCTAATTCCGGATACTTCATAGCTTAATTATATATTAAAAATAATATTTACCTATACTATGGTTTAATAAGAAATTTTATTGCGTTACCTGCAATATGCTGTTCCATAGCGTATTCAACTTTTTCTAAAGGAAGTTTATCTGTAATAAGTTTTTCTACTTCAACCTGACCTGATGCAATCAAATTAAGAGCTTGTCTAAAATATTTCGGTGTATGATGAAAAACGCTCATAAGTTTAATATCACCATAATGCATTTTTGTTGTATCAAAACTTACGGTTGAGCCTGATTTACATCCGCCAAAGAAATGTACTGTACCGCCGGGACGAACACAAGAGAAAATAAGTTCCCAGATTTCAGGCATCCCAACACATTCAATTGCTACATCCAAACCTTTTTTCTCATCTGAAAACTCTCTAAAAATCTTTTCAGGATTCTGGTATTTTTTCAAATCTACAACTTCATCAGCATAAGCAAATTCTTCTGCAAGTTTAAGTTTGATAGGGTTCCTGCCTGCAACAATAACTCTCGCACCTTTTAATTTAGCCAAACGTGCAAACATTAAACCAATAGGACCAATACCAATTACGCCAACGGTTTGACCTGGTTTAATATCAGTTCTTTCAACGCCGTGAACAACATTTGCAAGGGGTTCACAAAACGCTGCTTTTTCAAACGGCAAATTTTCAGGAAGAATAAGAGTGTTCTTTTCAACAATTCTTGCAGGAACAACTATATATTCAGCATAAGCACCATTTAATAAATCTAAGTTTTCGCAAAGGTTATATTCTTCTCTTTTGCAGAAAAAACATTCACCACAAGGCGCTGAATTAGCACAAACAACTCTATCGCCGACTTTTACATTAGTAACATCATCTGCAACTTTTGAAACAACACCTGAAAACTCATGACCAAATCCTGAAGGAACACTTTTGATTAAGACAGGATGACCGCGTCTAAAAGTTTTGACATCTGTTCCACATGTCAAAGCTGCCTCAATCTTCACTAAAATCTCACCTTTAGCTAAAGGTTTAATCATAGTATTCTCGTATCTTATATCTTGTGGCCCGTAAAATAAAACTGCTTTCATGACTTCCTTGTTATTAGTGCTATTGAAGATACAACAATTATACATATTGAAACAAATATCGCAACAGGAATTCCGAAAATATCACGCACGCTGTCAATTCTAAGTGTTTCTACACAAATTCTTGCAACAGAATAAAGTATTAAATAAATCAGAGCAAGATTACCTTGTTTTTTATTCCAATCTTTTTTAAGAATTAGAACCAAAATTCCAAAAATAGCTAAATCCAAAATACTTTCATATAAAAAAGTAGGATGAAAATAATTCACATCTTGATAAGGAATAGGTCTGTATTGAGGTGCGATATACAATTTCCATGGTAAGTTTGTTGGAGTACCAAAAGCTTCAGAGTTAAAGAAATTTCCCCATCTGCCTATTGATTGGGCAAGAGCAAGACCAATAGCAGAAACATCACAAAGTTTTGCTATAGAAATTTTTCTGCGTTTTGCAAAAATAATTAATCCGACTAACCCCCCGAATATTGCACCATGAATTGATATCCCTCCATGGCGTATTGCCAGAATTTCAGTTGGAAATCTTAAATAAAAACTATAATTAAGAATACAATAATATAATCTTGCACCAATAATTCCAAAGATTACAAGGTAGGGAGCTAAATCAATAATTGTTTCTTTTTTTAAATCAAAGAATTTTTGTCCGAAATAATCAGAAACAAAAGTTCCTGCAACAATAGCAAGCGCTAAAATTACACCATAAAAATATATATTCACACCAAAAATAGTGCATAAAATTTGAGAATGTGAGGCAAACATTATTCTACCACTATTGTTTTATTTGTTTCTGTTTCTTCAACTTTATTTATATCATTAATCAAAGTTTCAACAGTTTCTTTATCTTCTGCTTGAGGTTTCATTTCAAGATATTTTTGAAGATTAACTAATGCTGATTGTTTAAGCTCTTCTGATTTTTGTTTATCTTCTTCAGAAGCAGGAGTAACCATATCTTCTTCTTCAACTTTTCCTTCCAGTAAATTATTTGCATACTCATACTGAGCAGCACCTAGAGAATAATAAAAATCCGCATAATCGGATTTTAATTTCAAACCGTTTTCAAGAGCTTCAATCGCAATATCGTATTTTTTTGCATTAGTAGCAGCAACCCCAAGATTATAATATGTTTCGTACATAGTAGAATCTAAATCAATACTTGCTTGCAATCTGTTAACAGCAGCTTCATAATTACCTTTTTCCATATATTCAGCTGCTTTATTATTAAGTTCCTGAACTGCAATGTTGTTTATACAAGCTGTAGAAATTACTGCAATAAACAAAACCGATGCAATCAATAATGCTTTTCTCATAGAATTCCAATATCCTCTATACTAGTATAGAGGATATTTTATTACACTTATTACAATTAATCAAGTCCTTTACAATTTATTTCACTATATGTATTAAATCCCGGAATAACAAAAAAATCAGTTTTACCGTCATATAATTTTAAAAGTTCGTCGCCTATTTTTTTTGGAAGTCTCATTTCATAAGACACAGAATCAGATTCAGAAACTGTAACGCTTACATTATAATCTTCGTCAGAAACATATTTTGTCATTCCTTCTAATCTCAAAGATTTATCTTGTCCTTTAGGTGTAAAATAAATATCTGTTACAGCGTTTTCTCCAAAAATTGTATCAGAGTTAACATAAGTCATAGTAAATCTTTTATTATCCATAACAAATTCTTTTTTATATTGAACATCATCAGACTCTTTAGATTGATTAGCCAAACCCAGCATAGGAGACATAATATAAGCACAAACAGCTGTTGGCAAAAGTGCTTTGTTTGCTATTTTTGATACAGCATTTTGTTTTGATTTAAATGAATTGTTATAATTCTGATAAACATTGTTAATTGGAGAAATTCTCATAACGCACACATCCTTTCTTAATAAACTAATTTTATATAAAACTGCCAAGTTTAGCAACTGGAAAAAATGTCTTCTATATATTATTATAAGAAATATCATTAGAGGGGATGAGTGTTATGTTAAAAAAGATATTTATAACAACTTTTGTATTTTTGTTTTCATTAACAGTTTTTGCATCAGATTTTACGGTTCAAAAACTTCCAAACGGTCAAACTCTTATTGTTCAGGAGGTTAAAAATAATCCGATTGTAACAATTGATACCTGGGTCAAAACCGGTTCCATAAATGAAGATGATACAAATAATGGTGTATCGCATTTTCTTGAACATTTATTTTTTAAAGGTACAAAAAAACATCCGGCAGGAGAGTTTGACCGCATACTTGAATCAAAAGGTGCCATTATAAACGCTGCTACAAGCAAAGATTTTACACACTACTACATTACAATTCCATCAGAATATTTTAATACTGCTCTTGAACTTCATTCAGATATGTTGATTAATCCGCAAATCCCAAGAAAAGAACTTGAGCAGGAAAGAAAAGTTGTGTTAGAAGAAATCTCAAAAGATGGAAATACACCGTCTAAAAAAGTTTTCGAAAATCTTAATACCATGATGTACACTACTCATCCATATAAAAGAAAAGTTATTGGTACATCAGAAATTGTCTCAAATATAACAAGAGAAGAAATTCTTGATTATTTTAACAAACACTATTCACCATCAAATATGATAACACTTGTAATAGGTGACGTTGATACAGCACTGGTTCAAGAAAAAGTTGCACAGTATTTTGGTCAAGAATATAAAAAACCCGTTAAAAACTCTTTCAAAAAAGAACATCAACTCACAACCCAAAAAAGAAAAGTTGAATACACTGATACTCAATCAGGTTATATGATGATAGGGTTCAGAGGTGCTGATATAAATAACTGTGATACTTATGCTCTTGATGTTTTATCACAAATTCTTGGAGGTGGAAAAACTTCAAGATTTTATAAAAATATAAAAGAACAAAAAGGTCTTGCTTATGCTATCTCTGCATCAAACGGCAGCTTTAGAGACGATGGCATTTTATATATATCTTCAAACTTTAACCCTGCAAATTCTGAAAAATTAGAAAAATCTATTTTTGAAGAAATTTGTAATATTCAGAAATACGGAGTTACTGAAGAAGAGCTCAACACAGCTAAAAAAATGATTGAGCAAGATACATATTATTCAAGAGAATCAACTTCTAACATAGCTTCAGAATTAGGTTATGTAATGACTCTTACCGGAAACCCTGATTTCTATAATAACTACATTTGCAACATAAAAAAAGTAACAGCAAAACAGGTTCAAGATGCTGCACAAAAATATTTGGGAATAAACAAAAGTGCAGTTTCACAAGTTCTTCCAAATTCTATGGAAAAAAAGGTTTCTTGTACAATTAAAAATCACACAGCACAAAAAATAAGTGAAAACAAAGGAACTACAAAATACCTTGTTGATAACAAATCAACTTTATTAATAAACAAACACGATAACAACGATATTATTGCCATTGATATAATTGTTCGAGGCGGGGAATTTTTAGAAAACAAAATCGGAGAAGGAACACTAATGGCAGGAACACTGCTAAAAGGAACAAAAAAATATTCTTCTCAAGAACTCGCTCAATTAATGGAAGAAAATGGTATAAAAATTGAACCTTCTTGCAGCGAAGATTATTTTGAGATTAATGTTCAAACAACAACAGCTCAAATTGATTTAACTTTAGAAATACTTGATGAACTATTGAATAATGCTCTTTTTGATGATTATGAAATAGAAAAAAAACGTTCTGAAATCTTGAATATAATTAAACAAAAAAGAGATATTCCAATGAACATTGCATTAGAAAATTATAAAACCTTAATTTTTGAAAACAGTGTTTATTCACATTCAAACAAAATTATAGAAAAATATTTACCATCACTAAATCGTGATGATATTTTGAGATATTACAACCATATTCTTGATTCAAAAAACATTGTTGTTTCAATTAACGGTAAGGTTGATGAAGAAAAAATGATTAATTCATTCGGATCAATGTTAAAAGAAGCAAGACAGCCGGTATTTAAATATTCTGACTATAAAGTTACAAAGCTAACTTCACCAAAAATAGTTTCACAAGATATAAAAGATTTGCAAACTGCATGGTTATTCTTAGGCTGGCAAACAGCAGGAATTACCAACAAAAAAGATTTTGTTACTCTAAAAGTTATTAATACAATTCTTGGAAGCGGAATGAGTTCAAGAATATTCAAAAGCTTAAGAGAACAAGACGGACTTGCTTATCAATTAGGTTCTAATTATTCACCAAAAGCATTAGGCGGAAGCTTTATAACTTATGTCGGAACAAATCCTGATACTTTAAATTATTCAAGAGATAAAATTAAAAAAGAAATTGAAAAATTAAAAATGGAATTTGTTTCTGATAGTGAATTAAATGACGCTAAAGACAGACTAAAAGGAGCTTTCATAATCGCAATGGAAACAAATTCTGAAAAAGCTACAAATACTGGTTTATTTGAAGCTATGGGATTTGGTTACGACTTTTTAGATACCTATACCAAAATGATTGACGAAGTAACAGCTTCTGACATCATAAGAGTCGCTAATAAATACTTTAATAATGTTTATGTAGAAAGTACTGTTAAATAATGTAGAAAAACATGTTCATAACTTTATAGTTATGAACATAAGTTTCTTTTTTATCATAATCTTTGTAGAAAAATGTTCAAAACTCTCAATCTTTGAACATTTTTTCTACAATCTTTTGAACATGAAAAACCCAATATTCATAAGCACTTAACCCCGTTTTCTACAAATAATTAAACTAGATGATGAAGATGATTAATTAATATAATATTATATAAATATATATTAATAATAAAAAAGGATAAAAAATGTTCAAAAATATTAGAGATAAATTTTCTGAAATTTGGTACGAAAAGTATTTGAAAATGTGTAATGCTGATTGGGATTTTTATATTGACTCTAACCCTGAAAATCTGGAAAAAATGACCAAAGCACAGGATGAACATTCTAATATTTTTAAAGACAAAAATTTATATAATGAATTTAAAAAAATAGATAAATGTAATCTTAATCATCATGAACAAAAACAACTAAAAAATATCCTAAAAAATTTTGAGGAAGAATTAAATACAGGTGAAGATTTAAAAAATCTTCGAAATAAAGAAAACGAAATTGCACAAAAATATAACTCATACATTCTAAAAATTGACGATAAAGAAGTTACAAGAGTAGAAATCCAAAAAATTCTCCAAACCGAAAAAAATCCCGAACTTAGAAAAAAAGCTTACGAAGCTAATCTTAAAGCTGCCGATTTAATTGCAGATGATTTAAAAGAATTTGTAAAAATGCGCAACTCATTTGCCCTTAAAAAAGGATTTTCTAACTATTTTGAATATAAACTCGCAGAAGATTACGAAGTCGACTTAAATGACCTTACAAACCTCTTAGATGATGTTTATTCCAAATCAAAAGATACGATAAAAGAAATTATAGAAGATAAACAAAATGAATTAAAAAAATTCTTTGGTATAAATGAATTAAAATCATATCATTATGGACTTTTGCTGGATAGTGACCCGACAAAAAAAGTGAATGAATGTTTTAAATATAAAGAACAAATTGTTGAGATTTCTAAAAACGCTTACAAAAAAATGGGCTATGATGTGGATAAACTTCTGGAAGAAGGAAAACTTACACTTGATTTGTTCCCTCGTAAAGGAAAAAATACCCACGGATTTTGTTTCGATATCGATGCAGGATTAGATGCAAGAATTCTTGCAAACCTTACGAATAATACCCATAGTCTTGATACCCTAAATCACGAAATGGGTCATTGTGTCTACGCTCTCGGTATTTCACGCGATTTGCCGTTTATTGACCGTCAAACTTATCCTGCTATGACCGAAGCGGTTGCAATGATGATGGGCGATATTCAAAAAAGAGAAAATATTCTTCAAGATATCGTTCCTGATGAAATTTTAAAAGAATTCAAACAAACATTCAGAAAAGATGAAGCTAATTTTATTGCTCATTCCCAAGTGATAATCAATTTTGAAAAAGAAATGTACAAAAATCCTGATCAGGATTTGAAAAAACTCTGGCATGATTTAAAAGTCAAATACCAGTTAAGAGATAAAAACGAAGAACCTGATAACGGCTGGGCTTCAATCCCTCACTATCTTTCACATCCTGCGTATTATCAAAATTATTTTAGGGCAACATTAATCAAAGCTCAAATCTATAATCATCTTGGAAACCTAACCGAAAACACAAATACTTCAACCATATTAGATGAAAATCTTTTTAAATACGGTACAAGTATGGAAGAAAATGAGTTGATTGAAAAATTTACAGGAAAAAAACTTTCGGTTGATGATTTTGTAAAGAATATAGCGTAGCACATGGCAAAAATAATTATTTTTGAGTATTATAATTATTACTATGGCAAAATATACTAAAACAAATCGCGAAATACAAGAAAAAATAAAAGCACCTATTGTTGAAGCTCTTAAAACAGCTTATGAACACCCGACATACCAGTTCCACATCCCAGGTCATACCAAGGGTAAGGCTGTTTTTAAGGATTTTAAAAAACTTGTGGGTGATAAAGTTTTATCAATTGATACAACAGATGAGTTTGACAATCTTGGAACTCTTCATCCTGCAACAGGCCCTATCGCGGAAGCTCAAAACCTTGCAGCAGAAGCTTTCGGAGCTCAAAAAACATTCTTTTTGCTAAACGGTTCAACAGCAGGTAATCTTGCTATAGGTATGGCTTTGACCAAAAAAGGCAAAAAAGTTATTATTAACCGTAACTGCCACCGCTCTGCTCTTACAGGGCTTATGATTTCCGGAGCTGAGCCTGTTTGGATTTGTCCTTCAAGAATTGATGACTGGTCTATTTGGGGAAGTATTCAGGCAAGCACAATTGAAAATATTCTTAAAGATAATGACGATGTCGGTCTTGTTTGGATTACAAACCCTACTTACGAAGGTGTTGTTTCTGATATAAAATCAATTAGTGCAGTTTGTAAAAAATATAATGTGCCTTTGGTTGTGGATGAGGCTCACGGATGTTTGTGGAATTTTAACAAACATCTTCCGACAACAGCTCTAAAACTCGGTGCCGATGCTGTTGTTCATTCGCTTCATAAAACAGGAGGAAGTATGTCACAGAGTTCTATGCTTCATATTGCAAAAGACTCTTTGATTAATCCTGATGATGTAGAAAAAGCGCTTAAACTTCTTCACACAACAAGCCCGTCTTTATTGCTTTTAGCAAGCTTGGATGCAGCAAGAGCAACATTGCAATCAAAATCAGGTCAGGCACTTTTGGATAGAACTGTCAAAAATGCAAAATATCTAAGAACAAGACTTGATAATATTCCTAATCTTCATCAATTAAAAACTGATTTTGGTTATATGACGGATGTAACAAAAGTGTTTATTAAGATTGATGGTCTTTCAGGAAAAAGATTAGAGTCAATCTTAGAAATTGATTTTAATATCGAAGTCGAATCAGCCTCTGATATCGGGGTTTTAATTCTTTGTAACCTTGGTAATAAACGTTCTGATTTCAAATACCTTGCAGATTGCTTGGAAAAAATTGCGCGTGATAACTATATGGATATTTGTTATTTGGAAAACAGAAAACACATGCCGATGTTAGAACCTAAAATTATGATGAGCCTTCGTGATGCATATTACGCTGATAAAGAAGTTATAGCAAAAGAAGAAGCAATAGGCAGAATTTCAGCTGAAGTTGTAGCAGAATGTCCTCCTGGAATATCTATTCTTCTTCCGGGTGAATTGATTACAGAAGAACATTTGCCATATCTTAATGATTATAAAACTTTAGAAGTCGTGAAATCAGCCTAGAAAACTGATAAATAATGTTCAGATATTTACTTTATAATTTATATATTGTAAAATATATATAAATTTTGAACATTTAAAATATCAAGGGGCTAAGCCTGTATCTTTTTGTAAAAACATCAGAACAACAAAATACGTTAGTCTGAGGACTGATAGTTTTTAATGAAAGGAGGGGCTGATTATGGAACATATCAATTTGACTCTGGTTATGATCTTTTTGATTATATTCATAATAAAAAACGACACCTACCAAAACAGATAGGCGCCGATTAGTCTTTTACAGGTTACGGTAGTTAGCGCTACCGCCCCGATATTTATATTATAACTTATTTAACGATTTTTTCAAGGGATAGTATGGCAAGAAAGAAAAAACAATCAAATAAAATAATTCATTTTCTAATAACTTTTATCCTCATGGCAACAGGGGTTTACTATTTTGGGCTCAATTATGTGCCTCAAAAATGGTACGAAGAACAAACAATGATGCCAAATCAGGTTGAAAGTTATTATCAAAATCAATGGTGCACTCCTGATTTTGGCAGAAAAGAAGCCGTTCTCTGGGATATGACAAGAGTTGATTGTTTAACAAAAGATTATGCAATCGAGTTTGATTTTGCTAAAAAATGGGCAGAAAGCATTGGTCAATCTTTGTACTATTCAAAACTTACAGGTAAAAAACCCGCTGTAGTATTGATTTTAAACTCACCAACAGATTATAAATATGTTAAAAGAATTGAACGATTAGATAGTGATATAAAAATCTTTTTAATAAAAGCTTATTAAATTATAATGTAGTAAGTCTTTCATCAAGAAAACTTTCTGAATACGGATCTGTTAGTAAACTTGCACCTGGGCCTCTTGTCATTGCAGCATATTCTAAATCGCTGTCAAGTTTATCAAATTGTTTTTTAAAGTGGTCAAATATTTTCTTTACATTTTCTTCGTCATTTAACTTAGAACGTTTTACTAAACAAATTATACTATATAATTTTATTCTCAAATTTCTATAGTCAGCATTTTGATCCCATGAATCAGTAAATACAGTTGTTTTTGTATTGAATTTTTCATCTATTCTTTTAATTAATATTTTTTGTTTCTCTTCTGGATTATTGCTTTTTTCAATATCTGATAAAGCTTTATCATCTTTTAATATTTCTATTGCAAGTCCTTCATTTATATTTAATAATTCAGAAAGTTTTTTTGAATTGTTTTCTGATTTTTTAAGATTAATATTGAATTGTTCTTCAAGAGCTTTTCTCCACATATCTTTATTGTATTCTATTCTGTCATCATATCCATCAAAAACAAACATGTGGCTATAATATGCAAATGCTTTATTTCTTTCTTGTGTTAGTTGTTTAAGAGCAGTTGAATTAGATAATTGCAATAATTGTTTTATGGCATTAATATTTTTAATAAAATAGTTGTCATGAGCACCACTGCCATCATCTAATGCTTGTATTAATTTGAAGTTATATAAATATTGTTCAGGACAATCTTTTAAACGATGTTGTGCAGGTGTGTATAGAACTTTATCAGCAAGTTCTTGTTTTAAATTACCGTAATATAAATTAGACATTTTTTTTAAATCATCTGCAAAACCATCTTTGGCATAGTCACCTGATTCAAATAAGGAATTTATAAAAGATTTTTTAGCTATTCTTATAGAATTGTCATTGTCATCAAATTGGCTCAAGCGACTCAAAGTTTCTGTTTTCAAATCTTCAATAGAAAAAGTTGTTCCTGTAAACACGTTAACCAAAAAACTAATAGGGTTGATTTTATGATCAACATTATTAGGTGTTTTGCCTAATTGAATTATTTTAGTTGCGATATCATAGTTTTCGTAATTTTTTGAATTATTTAAAAGATCTGCAAATCCTTTTTTAAATTTATTTACCTGTGAAGATTTAACTCCCGATATAGTTGAAGCAATAACAACTTTACCACCTAAGTATCCTGATAAACTTTTAAAAGCTACTATATGATTTTTTGTTGTGCCTAATTTATTTATTTGATTAGTATTTAAATTTGAATCAACATAAGGTTGATTAAGTTTCTGTGATAGTGATATTTTCATTAAACTTCTCCAAAACTAACTTAAAGTATCAATTACATCTTGAATATCATCAGCATGTTCTGCTAATTTACCAAGAAAAGTTCCTGCAGCTTCGCTTGCAATATCACTTCCAGTTGAACTCAAAGCAGATAAAGCATCGCTTGCATCACTTAAATCTGATACTGTATCACTGTTTTCTAATAAATTACTTAATATTCCGGTGTCTGATTTTGGTGTTAAGATATTTGCAGCATCAAGAATAGTTGTATGATCTACTGTTTCACTTACCGGTATATTAATTGAACCTGAACCGTCATATAATAAATGAGTTAACACTGAACCATTTTGTTGAGTTTCTGAAACTGCAGCTGCAGCTTTGTCAGTGAGTTCAGGCATGAATTTTTCTTTGAATGTATCAATAGAAGCTTTAACAGCCGGATTTTCAGTACTTTCTTGTAATGAAATAGGTATCATAGTACCATCAGGCATTGTATGAAATAGTGTTTCTCCATTCTGGCTGATAATGTTATTAGTATCTTCAGTTTTAAAGATGTTCTTAACTGAATCAATTAATGGTTTAAATTCATGTTTTAGTTCTTCACCTAATGTAAGAACTTTTGCATCTCCTACACGTGAAACACAGTGAGGGTCATAATGTCCTGTAAAAGGAACTTTTGCTTTAAAAGTTGTTTTTTGTGAATAATTGTTAAAATTAATACTATTGATTGGTTGAATCATAAATACCTCCTATAATATATCCCTTTTGCATTTTAGTTTTTTGTAAGTATAATGCAAGTTGTTTTCATAAGCAATAGAAATGTTAAGATTGTAAAAAAACCTCTCTATTAAAGAGAGGTTTTTTAGTTTATATTCTATCAAAACCTGTGTATTTTCTTAATACTTCCGGTATAATAATTGTTCCGTCTTCTTGTTGGAAGTTTTCTACAATCGCTGCAAATGTTCTTCCAACTGCAAGACCTGAACCGTTTAGAGTGTGTACAAATTTTACTTTACCGTCTTTATCTCTGTATCTGATATTAGCACGTCTTGCTTGATAATCGCCGAAGTTAGAACAGCTTGAAATTTCTTTGTATGTGTTATAAGAAGGAAGCCATACTTCTAAGTCAAAACATTTGTTAGCACTGAACCCGATATCAGCTGTACAAAGTGCAACTCTTCTGTATGGAAGTCCTAATAATTCAAGACATCTTTCAGCATTTTGAGTAAGTTTTTCGTGTTCTTCCGGACTTGATTCAGGAGTTGTAAGTTTAACCATTTCAACTTTATTGAATTGGTGAACACGGATTAAACCTCTTGTGTCTTTACCTGCTGAACCTGCTTCACGTCTGAAACATGGAGTGTAAGCTGTCATATATTTAGGCAAATCTTCTTCTGATAAGATTTCTTCTTGATAAATATTAGTAACAGGAACTTCTGCAGTAGGGATTAAGTACAAATCTTCATCCACACATTTGTACATATCTTCACCAAATTTCGGTAATTGACCTGTACCAGTCATAGTTCTTGCGTTAGCCATAAATGGAGGAAGAATTTCTTCGTATCCGTGTTCTTCTGTATGCAAATCAAGGAAGAATTGGATAATAGCACGTTCCAAACGAGCACCTTTTCCTCTGTATAATGTAAATCTTGATTGAGAGATTTTTACGCCGCGTTCGAAATCAACAATTCCTTTTTCTTCGCATAAATCCCAGTGAGCTTTTGGTGTAAAATCGAATTTTGTAGGTTCACCCCAGGTTTTAACCGTAGGATTATCATCTTCTGAAACACCAACAGGAGTTGTTTCATCAGGAATGTTAGGGGTTCTTAGAAGAAAATCTCTTTGAGCGTTATCAAGTTCAACTTGTTTTTCTTCTAACGCTTTTATCTCATCACCTAATGCACGAACTTCTTCTTGAATAGCATCAGTATTTTCGCCATTCTTTTTCATCATACCGATTTTTTGTGATTCGGATTTTCTTTTTGCTCTAAGTTCATCTGCTTGAGCTTGTATTTTTCTTCTTTCAGTATCAATTTCTAAAACTTTATCAATTGATAATTCAGGATTTCTTCGTTTTAAAAGTTCGTTAATCTTCTCAGGATTTTCTCTAATTAATTTAATGTCTAACATTTATATTACCTCGTATTATTTATTTTCTTCGGTTTTTCTTATTCTAATTTCATTATCTTGCAAATATACTTCTAATTTGTCTATCGAGGGATTTATTCTTAATCCGTCAATAATAGCCTTAGGTATAACCATACCCCAGCTATTGCCTATTTGCACCATTTTCTTACTTATCATTATTATCTCCTGTTATTACGAGAATTATAACATTGACATCTTGACAAGTGATACTTACTATTGTTATTATATAAATACTTACAAGAGGTATAACATGAATAAAGAAATAATCCAAGTATTTAAAATTATTGGTCAAAATATCAAAGAAAATAGAGAAAAAAAGGGGATTACTTTAGAAGAAGTTTCACAGAAAACTGGTATCAGAATTGCATATCTTAAAAAGATAGAAAATGGTGAAGCTTTCAGAGTTAGTACAAAACATTTATTTTTAATAGCTGAAGCTTTGAATATAATGCCTCATATTCTTGTAAAAGGGTTGTAATATGAAAAAAATAAGTTATAATTAAAATATAAGTCGGGCTCAATGAGTGCTGATTACACTCTTTGATTTTAACTCCCGCTTAGTTCTTAGGTAAGAACTAGCACTATCGCGATTAATATTAGTGCTAGTTCTCTATGCTTACATTGTTTAATGATAAGATAAATTAGCATTAATTTAATCATAGGCAAATTCCTCCTTTCTTCAAGTATTTTCTGAATTTACAGTTCGTCCTTGAGAAGTAAAGAATTGCGGAAGTGCCCGACTTTTTAATAGTTTTATAAAATAAACATGCAATCGCCGTAGCTGTAAAAACGGTATTTGTTTTTTATTGCTTCTGCGTAAGCTTCAAATATGAATTCTTTTGTTGCTAAAGCACTTACAAGTAAAAGCAGTGTCGATTTTGGTAAGTGAAAATTTGTTATTAATTTATCAACTACTTTAAACTCATAAGGCGGGTAAATGAATAATTCTGATGCTGATTTACAAGCTTTTATTTCGCCAAACTGTTTGAATGCTGTTTCTAGAGTTCTAACAGTTGTTGTTCCAACTGCTACAAGCTTTTTGCCTTCACGTTTTGCGCGATTAATTAATTCAGCTGTTTCTTCTGATATTTCAAAACTTTCTGAATCCATTTTGTGATCCAAAATATTATCACATTTAACAGGTCTGAATGTTCCAATTCCTACGTTAAGTGTTACGTATCCGATTTCGACACCTTTGTTTTTAAGTTGTTCTAAAATATATTGAGTAAAGTGCAGCCCTGCTGTTGGTGCTGCTACAGAGCCTTCATCTTGTGCATAAACTGTTTGATAGCGTTCAAAATCCAGTTTTTTAATTTCATCATCTGCCATTTTGCGCTCAATATAAGGAGGTAAAGGTATGTTGCCAACCTTATGCAAAATTTCAAAAATATTACCTTCATAAATCATTTTGACAAGCCATTTGCCTGCATCTTCTAATGGTTCAAGAATTTCAACAGATAATTCATCACTGATTTTTATTATTGTTCCGATTTTTACACGTTTAGAAGGTCTGATTAAAACTTCCCAATTGTGATTTTCTTTTTCTTTTAATAAAAAGATTTCTATTTTTGCGCCTGTATCTTTGTAACCATAAAGACGTGCCGGCATAACTTTTGTATTATTTAGAATAAGAATACAATTTTCGTCTAAATAATCAACAATATTAAAGAAATTTTTATGTTCAATAATATGGTTTTCTTTATTCAAAACCATCATTTTAGATTGTTCGCGTTTTTCTGTCGGCTTTTGCGCAATTAATTCTTCCGGCAATTCATAATCAAATTCTGAAATTAGCATAAGTATATTATATTTGCAAATTACTTTAAAATCAATTAAAATCATTATATGGATTATGAATTTTTAAACAGTTCTATTGAAAAAGATAATATAATTTTACCGAATTCCGATAAGATTAATCCGTTTTTGCTCAAAAATAATTATGCAGATTTTATAAAGGCTATTGATTTTATTGCATCAGAAGAAAAGTTTCTTTATATTCATGGTTTTATGGGTACAGGCAAACGTCAGTTTGTTAACTATATAACCGAATTTCTAAACAAAGATGTTATCAAACTTGAGTATTATTGTAAAAACGCTACCGTTTGTGATGATATTTTACTAGCTTTTAGTGATATTATTGATAACCTTTCTATTTCAAAAGCAATTAATCTTAATGCAAAGATTACCACTCTTAATGTAAAATTCCAACAGCAGATATCCTCTATTAAAAAGCCTTTTTTGATTATTCTTCATTCTTTAGATGATATTTTGCCTGAAAACAAAGCTCTTGTATCTGAATGTTTTGCAAAACTTTTAAAAGAAGATAATGTAAAAGTAATTGTTTCAACACGTGCTTTAAGTCCTGAAATTCTGCCCGGTGCAAGTGAAGACAGAAAAATATTTTTAAAAGCATTTACAAAAGAGGTTTTTAAAGATTTTCTTGCTTCAAATCAAATAACAGCAGCTGAAAGAACATTAGAAGATTTTTACAAATATACTCGCGGATATTATTATTACACAGCTTTAACCGTAAAAATAATTCAGGCAATGAAAATTGATTTGAGTGAATTTTTGCAAAAATTTGCTCAATCAGATATGAATTTTGATTCATATTTAGGTGTAACTTATATTAATTTAATTCCTACTACAATCAGGAATTTTTTCTGGTTTTTAAGAACAATAAGACATGGTCTTTCTTTCAATGCTTTAGCGGTGTTTGAATTGTATGACGAGTTTTCTATTGAATATCTGAAAACTAATTTAATGATTTTTCAGGTTGATGAGACAATCTATGTTCAGGATTATTTTTTACAAGATATTGATATTTCTATTCCTGAAAAGACAGAGATTAAATTACATAAATATATTATAGGTATTTATGAAGGTCAATTGAAAGAACAACTAAAAAACCGTGCGCTATTAATATCACGTCAGGCTATGCGTGCAGAGATAGAGTATCATACGGCTTGTATTCATAATATTCAGAATGGTGTAAAAGAACCTGAACAGGTTATTGAAGAAAAACCACAGCATGTTGAAGTTGCTAAAACAGAAACAGAAATAAGTATTACTAAACAGTTTGAAACAGCTGCAATTCTGGTACAAGATAAAAAATTAACAGAAGCGATTGAAGCTTATCATAAAATTCTTGATACAGAAGGTATTGATTTACCAACTTTAGTTGAAGTTCGTTTAAAACTTGCTAAGCTATATAAAGAAATTGGAAATTATTCTTCTGCAACTCATTATTATGAATTGGTTGAAACTTATTACAAACAGCATAATGAATTAATTAATTTAACATATCTGTATTATGATATGACAGATTTGTTTTATAAAATGTATAAAAATGAACGTGCAATTGATACAGTTAAAAAAGTTATTTACTCGGTAGATACACCTCAATCACTGATGGTTAGTGCTTGTATTTTATTGGGTAATATTTATTCTGATATGAATAATCCTGATGGTGCATATTCTTATTATAAAAAAGCTTTAGAATCTTTGGATGAAAATGTTGAAAACGAAGCATTGGCTGAACTTTATTTTAAATATGCTTTAGCAAATGATGATAGAGATGATTTGGATACGGCATTTGAATATTATAACAAATGTATTGCAATCACCTCTCCATATCAGGCTTTAGCTTATTCAAATCTGGCTTCTTGTTATTATGATAACGAAAGCTATAGTGATGCTAAAAACTGTTTTCTTAAATCTTATGAACTTGAAAAAAGTAATAATAATTATGACGGAATATATTATACAGCGTTTCATCTTGCAAAAATTTATTTGAAAGAAAATCCTGATAATGCTTTGAAATATTTATTAGAAGCAAAAAGCAGTGCAGAATTTATAAATGAAGAATTTTATATGCTAGAGACTTCAATTGCTTTAGGTGATTATTATTATAATATTCCTGAAAAATATAAAGAAGGTTTGAGAGAATATTTTAAAGCGAAAAAACTTGCAGACAGATTAGGCAAAACAGTTGATATGACTAAGATTTTACAAAGAATTCAAGATATGAAACTTAGAATGTCACAGGAAGATTTTGCAGAAATTGAGAAAAAATATGACAGATAAATTTGAAATATATAAAAAAGTTTTTTTAGAAGAAAATTCTAAACACAATTTGATTTCTAAAAATGATGAAAAATTTTTGTATGAAAAACATATCTTTGATTCGTTATCAATTGGTTTATTTTTTGAAAAATATAATATAAAAAAAGCAAAAATTCTTGATATCGGCTGTGGCGGCGGGTTTCCTTGCGTGCCTGCAGCTATTGAGTTTCCTGAAATTAATATTACAGGAATAGATAGTATCAGAAAAAAAATTAATTCTGTTAATGCAATAAAAGAACAATTAAATTTAGATAATTTAGATTTGATTTGTGACAGAGTAGAGAATATTAAAGGAAGTTTTGATATCGTTATAAGCCGTGCAGTTGCTGATTTGGCAAAGATTTCAGAATATGCATTACCTTTGGTTAAAAAAGGCGGATATTTTGTTGCTTATAAATCGAAAAAAGCGTTAGAAGAATTAGAAAATGCAAAACCCGTTTTGAAAAAATATAAATCAGAAGTAGTTGATATTATTGAATATACTTTACCTCTTGAAGAAGTTTATGAAAGAAATCTTATTTGCATAAAAAAATCTTAGGTGTTATATTTATTATACTAGAAGGAATATAAATATAATGATAAAGCCGATAAGCTCTGCTTTGCCAAGTTTCAGAGCAATATATAATGCAAAAGATTATATGCAGCCGGCTCAAATTAAGGTTGCAGATAGAATAAATTATATGCTTACATCTGATGAATTCAGAAATGCAGAAGGTAAAACGCTTGAAGAACAAGCAGGTGTTAAAGCTGATATTTTTATTAATCAGCCGATTAAACCATATAAATCAGAGTTAGATGAAAGAACTGTTGATGTAACATTAGTATTTGCCAGACATATAGATGCGGGTGGTGAAAAATTCGGAAGACGTTCGGTATACGATGTAGGAAGTTTTAATTCTGATAATGTTGAAACATTTCCGGACGAATTTAGAAAAACAAATGAACAAAATAATTTTGAAAAAGTAGAAAATCGTATTAATTTAGCCGCAACAATTATGAGCGGATTGACAATGTTAGGAATAATGTTATCAAAAGTTTTAATGAAATAAAAAAAGGCGGGGTTTTTAAACCCCGCCTTTTTTTTATTGTTTCTTATACATTGCAAGCACAAACGCCGTCTTTACAGCAATATCCCAAAGCTTCTTGAGCTTCTGACATTCTTACTTTGATACGTCCGTCTACTGCAATACCTTCACCTGTTTTTTCTGAAATCAATAATGGGTTGATATCTAATTCGTCGATGAATTTGAAATCGTTAACAAGTTGAGATAATCTCAATAATGTTTCTTCGATTTGTTCCATCTGAGCAGGTTTAGTACCTCTAGCACCTTCAAGAAGCTTGTAAGCTTTAACTGATTTAATCATTTCTTTAGCATCGATATCAGTTAATGGAGCAATTCTGAAAGTTACGTCTTTCATAACTTCGATGAACACACCGCCAAGACCGAACATCATCATTGGACCGTATTGAGGGTCTGTTGCGATACCGCAAACCATTTCTCTGTTACCTTTAACCATTTCTTGAATGATTACACCTTCAAGACCGTCAATCAAACCTTTTTCAGTAAGCTTGTTGATTAAGTCTTGGTATTCAGCTCTTAATTGAGCTTCTGATTGAATATTAACTCTTACACCGCCAACATCAGTTTTGTGTGAAGTTGTTTTTGAAGTCATTTTCATTACAACAGGGTAATCAATTGAATTAGCGATTGTAACAGCCTCTTCTTCTGTTGTAGCGAAACCTGATTTACAAACTCTGATGCCGTAAGCTTCTAACACGTCAATAGATTCACGTGTTGTAAGCTGGTCACGACCTTCGTTAACTGATTGAGCAATAATAGCTTGAGCTTTTTTGTAATCAACATTGAATGTAGGAATTTTACCTTCAGGTCTTTCCATCCATTTTCTTTGTTGGTTAAGTCTTGCTAAACCGTCAGCAGCTTCTTCTGCATACATAAAGAATGGCATGTTAACATCCATTTCAGATAATGCACTGAAGAATTCAGATTTAGTCATGAATACACCAATAACAGGTTTTTGCGGATTTTTAGCTTTAATTTCCATTAATGCTTTTGCTACATCAATGTCTTTCAAACCTAAGAATGGAAGATAGATTGTGATAATCATATCAACGTTTTCATCAGCAATAACTGTTTCTAATGTTTGCTTGTAGTGCTCAATTGGAGCAGAAGCAATCATATCGATAGGGTTTTTAACTGAAGCAGCTGATGGTAAGAAACTTCTAAGTTTTTCTTTAGTTGCCTCAGAAATTTGAGCGATTTGCATACCGTGTTCGCAAATTGCGTCAGTTGCCATAATACCAGGACCGCCTGAGTTAGTGATGATTGCAACTCTGTCACCTTTTGGAATAGGGCAGTTAGCAAAAACTTTTGCTGTTGCAAATAAGTCTTTCAAAGAGTATTCTCTGATAACACCTGATTGGTTTAATAAAGCGTTAGCAGCTTTATCAGCACCTGCTAGAGAACCAGTGTGAGAAGATGCTGCTGATGCACCTGCAGCTGAACGACCGGCTTTAAGAGCAAGAACAGGTTTCTTTTTAGAAATTCTTGAAGCAAGTTTTCTGAAGTTAGCAGGATTTTGGATAGATTCCATGTAAAGAAGAATTTGTTCAACGTCTTCTTCATTTTCCCAGTATTCAAGAGCTGTTTCTGCGTTAACATCTGCTTGGTTACCAATTGAAATGAATTGAGCGAAACCAAGATTAAGGTCTTTAAGGATGTTCAAGATACCGCCGCCTAAAGCACCTGATTGAGAAACGAAACCGATGTTTCCGCGTTCAGGTAATGATTCAGCGAAACATCCGTCAAGTCTGATTTCTGGGTGAGTGTTAACAACGCCTAAGCAGTTAGGACCAACACATCTCATACCGTATTCACGAACTTTAGCAAGAAGTTGTTTTTCAGCTTCTGCGCCTTCTTTACCGGTTTCTTTGAAACCAGCTGTGATGATACAAAGACCTTTGATACCTTTTTGGTGGCACTGGTCGATTGTATCAAGAACGAATTTTGCGTTAACAACGATAATTGCTAAATCAACTTCGCCTGGAACTTCAAGAATTGAAGTATATGCTTGCAAACCTTCGATAACTCCGCCTTTAGGGTTAACAGGGTAGATATTACCATTGAATTTGTATTCTTGTAATCTTTTCATAATGTCGGAACCAATTGTGTGTTCTTTGGTAGATGCACCAATAACTGCAACTGATTTCGGCTTCATAATTTTGTCTAAATTAGTCATTATAGCCTCTTCCTTTCCTTTTAATGAAAACTACATCATAATTATAGTACAAACAGGTTTTTTGTAGCAAGTAAATAAAAAAGCCGAATTATATATTCGGCTTAGAAAATTTCCCAATCAATATTCTTAATTCAATGTTTAGTTATTAGCAGCAAGTTTTTCTCTTACAAGAGTTTCAACTGTTGCTAAGATTTCAGGGTTTGAACCCAAGAATTCTTTTGCTTTATCACGTCCTTGACCAAGCTTTTCGTCATTAAAGCTAAACCAAGAACCTGCTTTTTTAACAATATCCAAATCAACAGCTACATCCAAGATATTTCCGATTTTGCAAATACCTTTTCCAAAGATGATATCAAATTCTGCCGTTCTGAATGGAGGAGCAACTTTGTTTTTAAGTATTCTTACACGAACGTGGTTCCCGATATCTTCTCCATCACCTTTTAAACCTTCAACACGTTTGATTTCCAAACGAACTGATGCATAATATTTAAGCGCATTACCGCCTGTTGTTGTTTCAGGGTTTCCATACATAACCCCAATTTTTTGTCTTAATTGGTTAATAAAAATAACAGTTGTATTGGTTTTTCCGATAATCCCTGTTAATTTTCTTAATGCTTTAGACATTAATCTTGCTTGAAGCCCCATTTGCTGATCTTCCATAGAACCTTCGATTTCGGCTTTTGGAACAAGTGCGGCTACAGAGTCAACAACAATAATATCAACTGCGCCTGAACGAACAAGTTCTTCTGTAATATCAAGCGCTTGTTCACCTGTGTCAGGTTGTGAAATCAATAATTCATCAATATTTACGCCAAGGTTTCTTGCATATTCAGGGTCAAGAGCGTGTTCTGCGTCAACGAAAGCTGCAATTCCGCCTTTTTTCTGACATTCTGCTACAATATGCTGTGCAAGAGTTGTTTTACCTGATGATTCAGGTCCGTAAACTTCAATAATTCTTCCTCTTGGTATACCGCCAACTCCAAGTGCCACATCAAGTGCTAATGCACCGGTTGGAATAGTTTCAACGCTCACGGCAGGCTTGTCGCCAAGTTTCATGATAGCGCCTTTACCAAAATCTTTTTCAATCTTTTCAATAGCAAGCTTTAGGGCTTTGCTTCTCTCTTCGCTAACATTTGGTGTATTATCTTCCTTTGCCATTTTTTAACCTTTTCATTTCTCCCTCCCTTTATAGGGGGAGGGTTGGGGAGGGGGCTAGTCCTCCTAAATTATAATGTTTTCTTCTTCTTTCTTAATATAAAATCCACACATCAATGGCTTAAAGCTATTAAGAATATTTTTTAATTTAAAGTTCTCTTTATTCAATTCGTTAACTTTGTTTTTAAGGTTTTCATTTTCAGTTTTGCATCTTACAAGTTCAAGAACTACATCATCCATTCCTTCAAGTTTTTCATCAAGAATTTTTGACATAGAAGTTGTGATGCTATTTTCCATTTTGTTTAATGTATCAAGAAGATTATTCACAACTGCTTGTGAATTAGGTTTAGATACTAGAGAAAGTGCTGATTTCTTTTCGCTCATTTCAGCAACAACAGACGACTTAGCGTTTTTAAGTTTTCTTACTTCATCTACTGAAAAATAAATCTGACCTTTGCTGTCTTTTTTAGGATTTACAGACGTTTTTTTGCAAAGTTCAACTATTTCTTTATTATCAACATTCAATAATTTTCTAACATCATTAGGTAAAAGTATTTTATCTGAATTTGCGTTCATGGATTCTCCTCTTTCTACACCCAGTGTAATTAATATTGTAGTTAATAAAAAAATTTATTTCCACAATTTGTAACAAATTTTTACAACAAGGAAGTGAATAGCCTGTTCTTATATCAGAACAGTCAAAATACTGCATTTGATACAATATGCTCTATAAATGTAAACTGAGATTTATACAAGGATTTAAGGAATATGAGAATTGCAATTTTACAAAATTTTATTGATATTTTAAGATGTAAGATTTATTATTTACCTTTTCTTGTTGAAAAATTTAAATGTTTGCAGCGACAAAATAATGTTAGAACATTGATTTTGGGGTCATCGCATTTGGAAATGGGATATAAACCTGATGTGGATAAGCAAGAATTGAATATGGCAACAATGTCACAAGACTTGTATTATTCCTATAATTTGTACAAATTGTGTAATGAGATGCATAATGATATAGAAAATATTGTTATTTCATATTCTGTATTTACTCAAGGACATTCTTTGGTTTGGACTAATCTTTCAAGTTTATGTGTAATGTTTAAATCAATTTTTGGAATTGATTACCAATATCCGGAAGTTGCCAGAAATAAAAAATGTTTTTGGCTTGAACCTTTTTATAATTGGGAAGTAAAACAACTTTTGAAAAAAGATAAATCAATTAAAAAATCAAGAATTGATGAATCTGCTCCAACTAGGTTTAATGTTAAGCAAATTGAAACGATAGCTTTGAATCACTTTAAGAATCATCAAAGACCGGTAAGCCAAGTGCATTATCTGGTAAAAATTCTTGAAGAAGCAAATGCCCGTAATCAAAAAGTGATTATTGTTCTTCCGCCGGTAACTAACGTTTATAAAAATGCATTATTGGATAAAGAATTATTTAATAAATTATATGAAAGTGTTAAAGAGTTTCAAAATATAAAAATTCTTGATTATTATCATTCAGATTATTTTAATGATAATGATTTTTGCGACGGAGATCATGTGAATTCAGAAGGTGCAAAAAAACTAACATCTTTAATAAGATCGTTTTTATAACTCTTGCCCCTTAGACTTTCTATGTATATTAATATTGCTATGAAAAGACGCTTCGAAGTAGCATCAAAATACAAACCCGCAGGTGATTGACCGGAAGCAAGCAAAAAGCTTGTCGAAGGAGTTAATGTTAGCGAAGATACTCAATCTTTTGGCTCTAAAAAGCAAGATAAAGAAAATGGAGTTTTATCATATGATAAAATCTGCTATTCCTTAATAGCAATGGCTGTTATGGCAACAACAGGTATAATATATAAAAAATTAAAGCCTAAGGTAATAGAACCGATTAAAACTTCAATATTACATGATTTCTGTTCGTCTTTATCACAAAAAGAAATACAGCAATTTGTAACAAATTTTTAATATTATAAAACTCCAATAATGTTTAATAAATATTTATTTTATAATATGTCCATGAGGAATAAAGTTTGAAAAAAATATATTTAGATGACAAAACAATTAAACTAAACATTTTAGGAATTAAGATTTCTATACGTTTAAATAAATTTTCTGCAAAAAAGCAAGGTAAACTACTAAAAATAGAAAATAAATTTAAAACTTTAGATTTATTATTAAAAACAGATAAATCAATTGTACGTTATGGTGATGGTGAATTTGCCCTTATAAATGGACATAATCTTAAATTTCAGGATTGGGATTCTGATTTGAGTGCTCGTTTAGAAGAAATTTTGGTATCAAATGATTCAAGAATTCTTGTTGGTATTCCTGATGTTTTTGCTTCATTAAATCATTTCAATAGACGTGCCGCAAAATTTTGGAAAAAATATATTTTTCGTAATTGGGTGAAAATTTATAAAAAATTAGATTTAGATAAACAATACTATGATTCAATGATTTCAAGACCTTATATGGATGCGAAAGATAGAACATATTGCCAAAAATATTTTCAGGATTTTCGAAAACTCTGGGATAAAAAAGATATAGTCATCGTTGAAGGTGTTGCAAGCAGATTAGGTTATAATAATAATTTGTTCAGTAATTGTAATTCTATTAATCGTATTCTTTGCCCCGCGAGAAATGCTTATAAAAATTATGGAAAAATTTTTGAATTTTGTAAAACTTTGCCTAAAGATAAATTATTTATTTTAGCATTAGGACCAATGGCAACCGTTTTAGCCTATGATTTAGCCAGATTAGGATATCGAGCATTAGATTTGGGTCATATTGATATTGAATACGAGTGGTTTTTAAAGCAAGCAAGTAAAAAAATCCCGATTGAAAATAAGTTTGTGAACGAAGTAGAAAATGGGCGTGTTGTTACACAACTGAATGATATGAACTATATTAATGAAATAATTGCGCAATTTGAGGACTAGTAATTATATTTCAGGTTGCATATAATATTGTTATGCAAAAAAGGTTTGAAATTTCATCTAAATACAAGCCCGCCGGTGACCAGCCAAAAGCTATTCAACAGCTTGTTGAAGGAGTAAATGTCGGAGAGGATACTCAAACTTTACTCGGGATTACAGGTTCGGGTAAAACTTTTACGATTGCAAATGTAATTGAAAAGGTTCAAAAACCAACTCTTATTATTGCGCATAACAAAACCCTTGCTGCGCAGCTTTATAATGAGTTTAAAGAATTGTTCCCAAATAATGCGGTTGAGTATTTTATTTCTTACTATGATTATTATCAACCTGAAGCTTACATACCTCGTACTGATACTTATATTGAGAAATCGGCGAGTATTAATGAAGAGATTGACCGGCTTAGACATAACACAACAAGAAGTCTCTATGAACGAAATGATGTAATTATTATTGCCTCTGTTAGTTGTATCTATGGTTTGGGTTTACCTGAAAACTACTTCAAAGGTGCAATAACATTAAAAGTAGGAATGGAACTTGAACGCAATGATTTGATTAAACATCTTGTATCTACTCAATATACCAGAAATGATGTTGAGCTTGAGCGTTCAACATTTCGTGCCCGAGGTGATATTTTAGAAATAATGCCAGCTTATGAGAAAATCATTACACGTATTTATTTCTTTGGTGATGAAATTGAAAAAATTGTTAAAATTGACCATTTAACAGGAGAAATTCTTGAGGCTCCGGACTCGACCGTTATTTACCCTGCGGTTCACTATATAGCTTATGATGAGAATGAAGATGAAACATTGGCAATGATACGCCAAGAACTCAAAAGCCGTGTTGCCGAGCTGGAAGGTGAAAATAAAATCCTTGAATCTCAAAGACTTCAGCAGAGGGTAAAATATGATATTGAGATGATAAAAGAAATGGGATATTGTTCAGGTATTGAAAATTACTCCAGAATAATTGAACGGCGTGCTCCGGGTACGCCGCCGGCTACGCTTTTAGATTATTTTCAGGGTGATTTTTTAACTGTTATTGATGAATCGCATGTAACTATTCCACAATTAAAAGGAATGTATCATGGCGATGCTTCACGTAAAAAAACTTTGATTGATTATGGTTTTAGACTTCCTTGTGCTAAGGATAACAGACCTCTGAAAAGTAAAGAATTTTTTGATAAAGTTGGACAAAAAATTTATATTACAGCAACCCCTGCTGAATTTGAACTTGAAACATCTTCTCGTTTAGTTGAACAAATTATTCGTCCAACCGGTTTGGTTGATCCGAAAATACATATCAGACCGATTGAAACTCAAATTGCTGATTTGAAAAAAGAAATTGAAAAACGTGCTGAAAAAAATGAACGTGTTTTGATTACTACTCTTACCAAGCGTATGGCGGAAGATTTGACAGACTATTTCTTGCAAGATGGAATTCGCGTAAGATATTTGCATAGCGGAGTAAAATCGATTGAGCGTGTTGAAATCCTTAGAGATTTGCGATTAGGAGAATTTGATGTTCTTATTGGTGTAAACTTGTTAAGAGAAGGGCTTGATATTCCTGAAGTTTCTTTGGTTGCGATTATGGATGCTGATAAAGAAGGATTTTTAAGGTCTGATACAAGTTTAATCCAAACAATCGGACGTGCTGCGAGAAACTCTTGTGGTGAAGTTATTATGTATGCAGATAAGATTACTGACTCAATGCAGCGAGCTATTGACGAGACAAACCGTCGTAGAGAGATTCAGCTTGAACATAATAAAAAATACGGTATTATTCCGCAAACTATTAAAAAACCGATTGAGAATAATCTGCTTTCTCTTGTTGAAAGTTACAGGAGTTTTGAAGATATTGTTGCGGAAGAAATGGTTGATTTGGGTATTGATAAAAAAGACTTGCCTAAATTGATTACAAAACTTGAAAAAGATATGCATAAAGCTGCCAAAATACTTGATTTTGAACGAGCGGCAGAGATTAGAGACCAGTTAAAAAAATTAAGAGAAATGGTGAAAAATGACTGATTATAAATATTATTTAGACAATGGAATTTTTGATATTCAAAATGGAAGATTTCAAAACGGAATTGAAAACATAAATAAATCACTTGAGTTAAAAAATGATTGGGAAATTCCTTATTTTTACAGGGCGGTGGCTTTTCAGGCTCTTGAGAATTTTGATGAGGCAATTTTGGATTATACAAAAGCTCTTCAATTAAATGAAAAAATGATTGATGCGTATTATAATCGTGCAAAGATTTTATTGTCAAGAAAAGATATTGAAAACCCTGATTTGACTCGTGCAATTAATGATTTGGAAAAAGCACTGGAATTTGACCCTAATTTTGTAGAGGCGCTTTATGCCATGGCAGCGGCTCAAAAGAAAATTGGTGATTTTACCAATGCATTAGCGTATTTAGACAGGCTTCTTGAGATAGAACCGGAGGCTGTTCATGCCAGAGCGCTTAAGAAACTCTTGTTAACAAAATATGTAAAATAATTTTGTCATTTTTTAACAAATTGTAAAAATAGTACTTTTAATCAGTAGACATTCTCCCTATTATTTAGTAAAACTAAATAGGTAAATATGGAGAAAAAATAATGTTTGAGAAAAAAGATTTAACAGAAAGGGAAAAAGAAGTACTTATCAGAGTTGGCGAAGGACAGTCAAGAAGTGATATTGCAAGGTCATTAAATATTGAAAAAACTACTGTTGATAAACATGTTGAAGCAATATTTAGAAAACTTGGTGTTCAGGAAAAAGTTGGTGCAACTGTGTTGGGGATTTATTATGAACACTTGGATATAGAGACTTTAGCAAAAGGGTTTTTAACTAAAAAAGACGAGCTGTAGAACAGCCCGTCTTTTTGTTTTTTATGAATAAATTCTATTCTTTTGTGTATTCTGCATCAATTACATCGTCATCTTTGTTTTCAGAAGATGTTTGTGCGTTATCAGAGTTTACAGCTTCGCCGTCTTTTTGAACAGCTTCGTAAGCTTTTTGTGAGATTGCAAACATTGTTTGTTGTAATTCTTCTGATAATTTTTTCAATTCATCAGCAGATTTGTTTTCATCTAAAGCTTTTTGAAGAGTTTCTTTTTGTTCATTTAATTTCTTAACATCTTCTTCTGAGATTTTGCCTTCGAAATCTTTAACAATTCTTTCAGATGATGCGATTAGAGAATTAGCGTTATTCTTGATTTCAGCTTCTTCTTTTTTCTTTTTGTCATCTGCAGCATTAGCTTCTGCTTCTTTAACCATCTTGTCGATATCTTGTTCAGATAAGTTAGATGAGTTTGTAATTGTAATTTTTTGTTCTTTACCTGTTGCTTTATCCTTAGCAGAAACATTTACAATACCGTTAGCGTCGATATTAAATGTAACTTCGATTTGAGGAATACCGCGCATTGCAGGAGCAATACCTTCAAGTCTGAACATACCAAGTGACTTGTTATCGCCTGCCATTGGTCTTTCACCTTGCAAGATATTAATATCTACTGCTGTTTGGTTATTTTCTGCAGTTGAGAATACTTGTGATTTTTCAACAGGGATTGTAGTGTTTCTTGGAACCAAAGAAGTCATAACTCCGCCTAAAGTTTCGATACCAAGAGTTAAAGGTGTTACGTCCAATAATACGATATCTTTAACTTCACCTGCCAATACACCGGCTTGAACCGCTGCACCAACTGCAACAACTTC
This sequence comes from uncultured Candidatus Melainabacteria bacterium, assembly GCA_932182025.1. Taxonomy (GTDB): domain Bacteria; phylum Cyanobacteriota; class Vampirovibrionia; order Gastranaerophilales; family Gastranaerophilaceae; genus CAG-196. Next base: position 78,361 of record CAKNXK010000027.1, on the reverse strand, counting down.
ATCAGGGTTTACAGATTGGTTTGGTTCTTTACCTGTGTAATCTTTTACAAGCTGTTGAACAGCAGGAATACGAGTTGAACCGCCAACAAGAACTACTTCGTTGATTTCGTTTTTGCTTAAACCTGCATCTGATAATGCTTGTTCAACAGGTTTTTTACATCTTTCTAACAAATCGTGAGAAAGGTCTTCAAACTTAGCTCTTGTTAAAGAAAGTTCTAAGTGTTTAGGGCCGTTAGCATCAGCTGTAATATATGGTAAGCTTATTGAAGTTTCAACTACAGAAGATAATTCACATTTAGCTTTTTCTGCAGCTTCTTTAATACGCTGCATAGCTTGTTTGTCGTTAGTTAAATCCATACCTTCTTGTTTTTTGAATTCTTCGCAAATCCAGTCGATGATTTTTTTATCGAAGTCATCACCACCAAGTCTTGTATCACCTGATGTTGAAAGAACTTCGTGAACACCGTCGCCGATTTCAAGAATAGATACGTCGAATGTACCGCCGCCTAAGTCGAATACAAGAACTTTTTCAGGTTTATCTTTTTCAAGACCGTAAGCAAGAGCAGCAGCTGTAGGTTCGTTAACGATACGAAGAACGTCAAGACCTGCGATTTTACCTGCGTCTTTTGTTGCTTGTCTTTGAGCGTCATTAAAGTAAGCAGGAACTGTGATTACGGCAGAAGTTACTTTTTCGCCCAAATATGAAGAAGCATCATCAGCTAATTTTCTCAAAATCATAGCTGAGATTTCTTGCGGAGTATAATCTTTGCCATCAATATTTTTTTTGTAATCTTCGCCCATATGTCTTTTAATTGAAGCGATTGTTTTATCAGGGTTAAGGATAGCTTGACGTTTTGCAAGCTGACCAACTAATCTTTCACCTGTTTTAGAAAAACCAACGATTGAAGGAGTTGTTCTCATACCTTCTGCGTTCGCTATAACGGTTGGTTTACCACCTTCCATAACTGCTACAACTGAGTTTGTTGTACCTAAGTCAATACCAATTGTCTTTGCCATTTTTTATCATCTCCTTTTGAATTATTTTTTATTCACTCTATCATTAAACCACTCTTTTTGAGTAAACCTTAAAAAATAAACAATTTCTTAATTATTTGCGCAAAAAAAAATCTTTATAGGATTTATTTTAATATGACAATTATTGGTGATTACAAAGCATATAAAAAATACGAAGTCTTATATCCGGAATGGAAAAACAAATATGATTTGGCAGAAGCTAAACGTGTTGAGTATTTGAAACGTAATCCAAATGATATTAATCCTGATGATATGCAAAGAAGTCATGCGCTTTTAAGAGCGATTGATATAATGGATGAAGCTTCTCAGAAAAAAGCTGAAGATATGGAAGTTATTACAGAGCAGGTTGTAGGTTATGGTTTAGAAATCGCAATAACTGTCGGTGCCGGATTAGGTTTTGTTGTGTCTTTGCTAAAACCTGTTAAAAACTTCTTTGCAAAATTTGCCCAAAACGGTAAAAAATCTCAAATGCTTGCATCAACGATAACAACGCTTGGCGGTATGTTTTTATCAACAGCTGCTGCATTTCCTCTTTATGCCTGGGCGGCCAGAGCGGAGGTTAATGCTTCACGGCGCGGCAGGTTTGAAGCTATGAGAACAGATTTGAATAATCCTAAAACATTTGCCGTTTTGACTCCTGAACAAGAAATGCAGGTTAACGAAGCTTTGGCTAATGTGCCGAATAAAAAGGAATTATTTAAAAATCCGATAAAAAGTTTGAAAGAAAATTTGCATTCTTTAAAAGAAATGGCTTTTGATAGTCCGGAATATAAAGCTCAAAAAGCTATGTTTGACTACGAGCTTCAAGAGGATGTTAATCTTATTGGTTCGGAACTAACAGAAAAAGAGATTGAAGATGCAAAACGCGACCAACAAATTTTAATCAAGCTTGTTGAAAAAATTGACATTGCTTCGCAGGATTATGCAGAAAATGCCGAACTTGCAACGGCTGCATTAACAACTTTTGTGTTTGGATTTGGTACACTTTTCAGTTTGTTATATGATAAAATTTCATCTAAGATTAAAACTAAACCAAGTGCCCTTCCTCATATTTTGAACGCGGCTGCTGTTGTCGGCTCAAGTATTTTTGCGGCTTCTATACAAAAAGAAGCGTCGCGTGTTGGAAGATTTAAGATAAAACAGGATTTATTAAAAAATCCTGAAAAATTGTATTATGTAAGCGATGAAAAAACAAATGAGATTACAGATGCGGAGCCCGTTCCTGAAAATAAAACAGGCATGATTAAATTCTTAATGGAAGCTTGGAAAAACGACCGCGAGTACAAAAAATGGAAAAAAACTGAGGGTGAGAAAGAGAAAATTTTGGTTAAAACTCTCGAACAGCTTGAAATGTCAGAAGAGCAGATAAAAGATGCAAAACGATTGCAGTACAATACTTTTAAAACATTTAATTCGGTTGATGAAAATTCTCAAAAATATTCAGAAAGCGTAGAAGCGCTGGGGCAGGCTTTGCATACTCCGCTTGCAGTTGTTTTCTCTTCTCTCGGCGCGTTATTCGGGCTTAAATATTTAAAAAAAGGAATAAGCTCTAATTCGCTGGCGGAGCAAACTTCAGGTTTTATGAAATATGCAATGGCTGTTATAATAAGCTTACTTCCTTCTATTGGTGTTAATGCATATATTACAAAAGAGCAGAAAAAAGCATCGCGGGTTGCGGATATGCTTGCAATCAATGAATTATCCGATTATAGACAGTTCGCTGATTATAGCAGAATTAAAACTCACTAACTCTTAGTACTTCATAGATATCCATTTTCTGTGCTTTTCCTCTTATTTGAACATCAGAAATACGGATAACATTAACTATGCCCTTAACCTCTTCATAAGTTGAGGAACTAATCAGCATTTTTGTTTTGTAAGTTTTATTATAACTCTCTAAACGGCTTGCAAGGTTTACTGTATCCCCGATTACGGTGTATTCCATACGATTGACCGAGCCAATGTTACCTACGAAAACTTCGCCTGTATTTATACCAACTCCGATTTCGATTTTTGGTTTACCTTCCTGTGCCCATTTCTTTTGAAGTTCTTTTACTTTTTCGAGCATTGTAAAAGCACATTTTACGGCATTTTGTGCATGGTTTTTGTCTTGAATTGGTTCTCCAAAAATAGCCATAACAGCATCACCGATGAATTTGTTGATAACACCGTTGTATTTAGTAATTATTGGTTCCATTTCTGTAAAATATTCATTCAGGATTTGTGAAACCTGTTCAGCAGACATTTGTTCACTCATTGTGGTAAATCCGCGAATATCAGAAAACAATACCGTTACAACAGCCTTTTTACCGCCAAGACCAAGGTTATCTATGTTTTGGATAACACGTTTCATAACGTCTTCTGACATATATTTACCCATTGCGTTTTTAACTTTTTCTTTGCTTTTGTTTTCAAGTACAAATTTGTGTGTATAAGCAAGAATTGTTGCCAGAACAAACATAACAATCGGAGTAATAACGTTTATTACTATTCCAAAATAAAAACAAATTGTACAGATTAAAAGATAAGCTATTATGATACTAAACATATTAGCAATAGATTTATATAGTGAAGAAATTCTTATAAAAGTATAAATAAGAATCATTCCAAGGATTGTTAGAAAAAGATTAAACCAATAAGGCAAAACAACTAAGAAATCGTTATGCAAAATGTTATCTATTGCAGTTGCCTGATAATCCGCGCCGGGATGGTTTTCTTGAACAGGTGTGTTTTTGATATCATAGGCGCCTGTACCTGTTGTAACATTTGCACCTAAAACAATAATCTTATTGTTAAAAATTTCTGGACTTAGTTTTGGTTTTTTACCATTTTTTATTGCATCATACGAATCCATAATATCTACTGCCGAATATTTTTTATGTGTGTATTGCTGCTCATAAAGCCCATAGAATTTGACAGGTGTAACTGATTGATATTCGTTTCTTACTAGTGAAACCGATTTCTTGGTTTCAGGGAATATTAATTCTTTATTTGTTAAAACCATTTGCGGATTGTTATTAAGCATTAGATATGCTTGAAGTGCAAATGACGGATAAAACTTATTTTTATACTTAAAAATATATTCATGGTTGCGATAGACTTCGTCTCTGTTAAAAATATCGCCATTAATAAATCCTGTAATCATTGAGCCTGAACCGATATGTTTAACCGCTTTAAAATAATCTTCAGGATAAGGATATGCGCTTCTGTATAAATCTTTAGGATTTGACCTTTTATCGTTTGCATTTATCCCGAATTTTTCGGCAAGTTTTTTGTCGTAGTTTTCGCCAAATTCTGTATTTTCCCATTTTTGTACTCTTGGCAGAAATCCGACAATTAGATTATCAAATTTTTTTATAGTATCAAAAAATCTTTTATCTGATTCAGGATTATGTATATCGGGAGCTGCAATCAAAAAATCGAAAACCAGAAGTTTTGGTTTTGAATATTCTTCAAAATAATTAAAAAGTTTGCAAAAGCTGTCTCTTCTCCATGGCCAGCGATATCTTTCCGCGGTTTTATCGTCAATTATTACAAGAACTATGTTATCGCTTCCATGAGCTTTTTTGAAATTATCAAACGGGAGTTTTTTGATTAAGACATTTTTAGTCATAAAATCATAAGCTCTTGGCTCTGCAAGTCTATATGTTGCAAGATAGACAAAAACAAAGACAAGTACGATAATAAAAGCAGAAAGGTATAGTTTAATCTTATTCATAATTGACCTCTTTTATTTATGATATAATAATTTCAAACAAAGGAACCCATACAAATGAGTGAAAATTATATAAATACAATAGCTGAAGATAAAGTTTATCCGATAATCAGATGCAAAGAAGCTGATAGAGCGGTTGAAATCGCAAAAGCTCTTGTGCAGGGCGGAATTAGAGTATTAGAGATTAATGTTGAAAACCCTTCTATTTATGAAGCGATTAATGAAGTTTCTAAATATGCAACAGTTTGCGCAGGCGGGATTATTACTTCTACACAGGCTGATTATGCGATTAAAAACGGGGCAAAACTTTTTGCTTCTCCGATTTTTCAAATGAGCTTAGTTAAGATTTCCAAGAACTTAAGAATTCCTTTTATTGCAGGAACATCAACTGCTAATGAGGCTTATAACGCGTGGAAATCAAGAATTCCTCTAATAAAACTTTTCCCTGCTGATGCAATGGGCGGAGTTCAGTATATAGAAAATATTTTAAGACAAATGCCGTTCCTTAATCTTATGCCAACAGGGAATATTAAATTAAGTGAAATTGTTACATATATAAATGCAGGGGCTGCTGCTGTTGGTGTCGGACGTGATTTTTATCAAGGATTTACGGCACACGAGATTACTGACAGAACAAAAGAAATCTTAACTGAAGTCAAGGATTTTACTAAATGGAACAAAAAATAGATATTGCTATTATTGGCGAATGCCTGATTGAACTTTCTGCAAACGGGTCTTTGGCGGATACTTCGACTTTGAATAAGTATTTTGGCGGTGATACTGTAACAACTGCTGTTGCTGTCGCGCGTTTAGGCGGTAATGTTACTTATTTAACCAAGGTCGGAAATGACGGTTTTAGCGAGTTTATTCTCTCTTCGCTTAAAAAAGAAAATATTGATACTTCTCTAATTAAAACCAATGAAGAACAAAACGGGATGTATATTGTATCTCATACTTTAGATAAAAAAGAAGTACTTTATTATAAGAGAAAAACTGCTGCGACTAAACTTTCTATTAATGATATTGATGAAGACTCAATCAAAAAACTTAAACTTATTTATTCAACCGGTGTGGTTCAATCACTTTCTGCAAGTTCAAGAGAATTGGTTAGAGAATCTTTTAGAATTGCAAAAGAAAATGATGTTATGACATCTTATGATCCGAATTATACATCTTGTTTTATGAACTCTGATGATACCAAGGAATATTTTGAGGAGATTGTTGATTTTACAGATATTATTTTCTTGTCTCTAAAAAATGATGCTGCACAACTTTATGAATTTACTTCGATTGATAAGGTTATGAATTATTTCTGGGATAGAGGTGTAAAAATAGTTGTAATAAAATCGCATATTGATAACGGATATTATACAGGTTATAAAGGCGATATCAGTTTTACGGAATTTTATAACACGCAAAAAGCTATTGATGTTACAGCATCCGGCGATGTATTTAACGGCGGGTTTTTATACGCATTGTCTAACGGGTATTCACCTGCAAATGCTGCTAAGTTTGCTTCTGTTGTTTCAGGTTTGCAGACTCAAAACTATGGTGCTATTCAATCTATTCCATATTTTGATGCTGTTATGGAGAATGTTTAATGACAAAATATGTCGTTTCAGGTTATATCGGATTTGATAACTTTGGAGACGAGGCGATTGCAAGGGTTTTAACCCAAAACCTTAAAAAAAACGGTGCAGAAAAAATTACTCTGATTTCTTCTAACCCTGAAAAGACAGCAAAATTATATGATGTGAACTCTGTCGGTATGTTTGGTTTCTTAAAACCGATTATGGACTCGGATGTTCTTATTTCCGGCGGCGGAAGCCTCTTGCAAGATGTTACGAGCTTAAAAAGTCTTGTTTATTATCTTGGAATAATAATGACAGCACTTTTTTTTAGAAAAAAAGTTGTTATTTTTGCTCAGGGATTTACTCCGTTTAGAACCAAAATCGGTAAGATTTTAACAAAATTTGTATTAAAACAATGTCATACAATAACTGTTCGTGATAAAAAATCAAAAGAACTTCTTGCCGGCATGGGAATTGATTCAATTCTTGTAACTGACCCTGTTTTCGGGATTGAAATTCCTCAAAAAGAAAAGAGTGGTATTGGGCTGCAATTGAGAAGTTTCCCTGCATTGACTGATGAGTTTGTTGAAAAGTTGGTTGATGAAATAAAGACTCGTTTTCCTGATGAAGAGATTAAACTTATTTCTCTACAGGATAGTTTGGATTTGCCTGTATTAGAGAAGATAGAGGGGAAAATCCTCAAAAATTTGACCGTCGATGAGGTTATTGATGAAATATCTTCTCTAAAATATTTTGTAGCTATGCGTTTTCATGCCTGTTTGATTGGAGCAAAAGCCGGAGTTAATGTTGTTGGGATAAATTATGATATCAAAGTTGAAACATTGGCTAAAACTCTTGGTTTTCCTCTTATTGAGTTGAATGGAGACGGCTTGAAAGACGGTTTTGAGCAAACAGGAAACTATATTATACCTGAATTTCATTCAATTTTTGATACAGAGCAGAATTAAGAATATAAATAAAATCTTTTTCTGTTTTAAAATTTTTATCCAATCTCATTTTGTATTCTAATAAATACCAATCGTTTTTTGTCCAAATGAGTTTTGAAGTAAAAAATCCTGTAAAATCAGCGTTTTCATCTGATAGCAAAAAGTTTAATTTTGTTTTATAAAGTTCCAGTCTGTCTTGCTGAACTTCTGTTAGGTTTTTAATAGGAAAAGAAAGAAGATTTTTCCCATCCCAAAGCGAAGTTAAGCTGTAAATTTCTCCCTCAAGGTATTCTTCAAGAAAAGTTTTTTCGCCTTGCAGCTTTTCCATTTTTGCTATTAAATCTTGCATAGAATTTGCAATAAAATTCCCCTTCGGTTTATCAGTTTTGAGAACTACAGGGAATGACAGCGGAGCTTTTAAAGTATCTGGAACATTGATGGAATAATAGTCTGCAAGCTGTTTTGCAACTAATCTTGAGGTTTCCAGATTAAACCATTTTTGATTAACTGCAATGATATTTACAAGATTTTTCTTTAAAACATCCGCAATTCCTGCTTGGATTAAATCTTTATCAGCAGTAATTGCAATATCAATTTTTAGAGCTTTGGCTTTTTGAGCAAGCTCTTCAAAACTTTCAAATTCAATATTAGGAATATCTTCCAGCGGTTCGGGGTTTGCTGTATAGATTTTGTCTAATAGTTTTGAGTCACAAAAAAGATTTGCTTGAGGCTTACCGATAACTAAAAGATTCAATGGCAGCCTCCGCAATTTTGGCAGTTACCGCATTTTTTACTGTTCATTAATGTTTGGATTTCAAAAACTTCGTTATTTTCAAGTTTTTCACTTACAAGCGGAAGCATAATTCCTGCAATATGTTCAAGATAAAGTTTTAATTCATCATAATGCATATCATTGGTAATAAAAATCGGATATTGTGCAATGATTCGGTCTTCCTGTGTAAGAGTTACTCCTGTGACTTTAACTCCTGCAAGAATAGCATCTCTGATTGGGTCATCAGATTGAAATGCGGGTAGTAGTGAGTAATGAACTTTTAAATCTATCATAATAAAGACCTGTACATTTCCAAGTATTTTTTAGCACTTTCCTTCCAGCTAAAATCAGATTTCATGGCACTTTCACGCATTGCATTGAATGTGAACTTATCCTTGTAAACTTCTAATGCGCAGCAAATAGCATCTTTCATTGCCCATCCGTCATAACTCCAGAATTTGAACCCTGTTGAGTCATTCAGAGGGTAACCGACAATGGTGTTATCTAATCCGCCTGTAGCGCGTACTATCGGTAAAGAACCATAGCGCATAGCGATTAATTGAGAAAGTCCGCATGGTTCAAACTTGGATGGCATAAGGAAGAAATCAGAACCTGCATAAATTAAATTAGCAAGATCGCCTCTGTAGCCGATATAAGTTCTAATATTTGGTGTGTTGTTTGAAAGCCAAATAAATAAGTTTTCATAGCTCTTATCACCTGAACCTAAGAAAATAAAATCAGCATTTAAATTCTTTAAATCGTTTTCAACCTGACGGATTAAATCCAATCCTTTTTGGTCAACCAGTCTTGAAATAAGAGCAATTAAAGGTCTTTCAGGATTATATTCCAGCCCGAATTCTTTTAAGATTGCTTTTTTATTTTCTTCTTTGTTTTTGAGGCTCTTGATATCAAAGTTTTTGATTAATGATTTATCGGTTTTAGGGTTGAATACATCATAATCAATGCCATTCAAAATGCCTGTTATTTTATCCCTGTGTCCGCGAAGAGTGTAGTCCATTCCTTCTCCGAATTCTGAACCTAAAATCTCATCAGCGTATTTAGGCGAAACAACTACAACTTTGTCAGAATAATTGATTGCGCCTTTCATCCAGTTTACGCGTCCAAAGTGTTCACAGCCCCATTCGTTAAAAACAATATCTTTTCTCATATTGGCAAAGTCTAAGATGTCTTCGAACCAAACTCCCTGATATGCAAGGTTATGGATTTCGAATACGTTTTTAGTGTTTGCCCAGAATTCATCAAACTTGTAATTTGATTTGATATATAAAGGAATCATTGCTGTATGCCAGTCATTTGAATGGATAATATCAGCTTTAAAATTCAATTGTTTAGCATATTCCAGAGTCGCAAGAGAAAATGCAACATATCTTTCGTGCTCGTATCTTGTATCAAGCCATTTTGGATAGACTTCCTGAAAACAAGAAAAATACCAGTCATTTTGAACAAAAAAGACATTAATATTAGTATCCGGAAGTTTTGTCATAAAGAGTTTGAATTTTTGTGGAGATGAACCAAAAGTTATCCACATTTCAGAGTTTTCAAGTTCTTTAATATTCCATTTTTTTAAGTCGATACAACCGTGCAGCGGTGTAAAAATGGCAATCTCGGTTTTTTCAACCGTTGGAGTAGTTAACGCCTTTGGTAAACTTCCCACGACATCAGACAATCCGCCTGCTTTAGAAAATGGTGCAACTTCTGATGCGGCAAATAATATTTTCATCTCTCTTTTCTCCTTAAAAATATTATATCATTAAATATTAATAAACCTTAAAAACTCTTTCCAAAAACCTTGCCATGGTCTTGCAACTCCCTTGTAGTAAGGTTTGTACTCTTCAATTATGTTTTTCGGCAAGTTTTTTCCTGCGCTCAAAGTCTGTGCGATAAATTCCAAATAATCATCCTGTGCTTCGCGGTATTCAATATCCTGATAGCGCATTTCTTCATCGGCAGCATAATGTACCAGAGCATGATAAGCGCATTCAATATTCTCATCTTTTGTTTCGGGAAAAAGTTTTATGGCATCTCTTACATTTTTTCTTTCGGATAAGACTGCGTATATTAATCTTCCTACAAATTTTTTGTTATTTATATCGTCCATGTTAGTATTTAGTATCTAATTTAATATCAAAATTCAAATCTTTTGGTCCAAATTTTGCATCATACCTTGTTTTTGGACCTTCGCTAAGGTCAACTGTTCCTGCGGGTTTTTCAGGCGGCAGGTATTTTTCCAGTCTGCGCTGATAATTAATCGGGGATTTGGTTTGTTTTACATTACATCCTGAAAATAATAAACAAGAAACCAGCAAACATACAATAAAGAGACAATACTTTTCCATAATTAAAGCCTCGCAAAAGATTAGGATTACCTTATTATTATAACAGGTTTTGCAATGTTTTTCTAGCCCTCAGGAACCAAAAGCGAGATAACTGCATTGTTAATATTAAGATATTTTCTTGCTGTTTCTTTTAGGTCTTCTGCTGTGATTGAATTGCAAATAGGAATGTATTCTTCGGCTAATGCTAAATCATCACAAACAGTCATATAATAACCAATTGTATCTCCGATTTCAGAAACTGTTTCAACTTCGCAGGCAAAATTTGATTTAAGTTTCTTTTTAGCTTTGTTTAGTTCTCTTTCGGTAATATTTTCTTTAAGCTTTTCTATTTCAGATTTTACAAGCTCAATAGCTTTATCTTTGTATTGCGGATTGAAATTCGCTTGGATAAAGAAATTGCTTCCATCGCGGAATGAGTAGTTTTCTGCATTAAGCATATTGAAAATATTTTCATCCATGTTTTCTATAAGGTTTATGTACAATCTTGAGCTTGTTCCTTCACCCAGAATTATAGATAACATTTCTAATGCAATAAGATTTTTTAAATCACGTGCAGGTGCGCCTAAGTATCCAAACATCATAAACGAAGAGTTTATATTAGCTTTGTTTTCGATATAAACGGTTTCTTGTACCGGTTTATCGGGCTGAATATTTCTTTCAGGAGGTTCCGGTCTGTCGCCCCAGTTAAATTCTTTTTTAACTTTTTCAAGAACTTCGTCGAAATCAAATTCTCCAACAACAATAGTTGTTACATTTTTTGGAGAATAGAAAGTTCTATAATAATTCATAATTTCTTCTTGAGGAACTTGAGAAATAATTTCAGGAGTACCGATTACATCTCTTTTGTATGGATGCGAAGTGTACATAGCATGATTAGTTGCGTTATAAACCTTTGTCCAAGGCTGGTCTTTACGCATACGAATTTCTTCAATTACAACATGTCTTTCACGTTTGTCAGTAACATTTTTGTCATTAACATCAAAAGGTGCGCCCATTTCATAATCAGGAATAACCGGATCGGTCATCATATCTGCATGTAATTCAATTGCAAGATTGAAGTTCTCATTATTTTCACCTTTTGGAAGAGTTACATAATAGAAAGTATAATCTTTCCATGTTGCAGCGTTAACAATTGCGCCGCGAGCTTCCAGAATATGGTCAAACTCACCGGCTTTATGTTTATGGGTTCCTTTGAACATTAAGTGTTCAAGAAAATGAGAAATTCCGTTGTTTTTATCATTTTCATTAATAGAACCGGTTTTTACCCAGCTAGATACATTAACCATACCGCCTTCTTTATAGGCAAGGACAATCTTATGTCCGTTATCTTGTTCATAAATTTTTACATCTCTTGTTAGAAATGGATACTTTACTGATGTTTCTCTCATAATCACCTCTTATTATTGTATATTATACAATAATCTTATAAGAAATGTAACAATTTTCTGTTTATCTGTTCAAAAATTTGACTTAGATGCGTTTGATTGATTATCATAGATAAAAACAAAAAAATGAAAGTATCGTTTAACCAGACTTCACAAATTAATAATTTTCGACCGATTGTTAAAAATTCAGTAAAAGAACAATCAACAGTTCCGGTTCAGTCTGCAGAAACTCAGAAAGTGCCAAGTTCTTATTATGCAGCTTTTTGTAATGTTTCGTTCGGCGCCAGACCTGATATGAATTTCTTATTGGAATTTTCAGATAAGTTTAAATGTGCTTATACAGGCAGACCTTTGATTAGCAAGTCTAAAGCAAAAGGTGTTTATCAAAAACTTGAAAAGCGTCCAAATGCTCAATCAGCAATTAATCTTTTACAACATCTTCAAGGATATATGCATGATGTTGAAAGCACAGTTTTTGACATTTTATCAGATGCGCCGCATAAAAATAAACGTGATTTTCAGAATATTCTTTTAGAATTAGCTCCTGAATCTTTGGGACAACTAAAGATTAAACAATTTGATATATTAAACAGCACAAATCGCTTATTGCCAATGTTATCAGAACCCGTTCGACAACAAGTTATTGCAGTAAGAGATGAAGCTTTAACCAAAATGGAAGATGGAACTTTTGGTAGAAAAGAACCTCTTGAAAAAATAAAAGCAATTAAAGCTAAGGGCAAAGATTTAACTCAAATTATTAAAATTTATCGCGCATGGTATGGGCTTCCTGCTTCTTCCAATGATTTGAATGCATTTATTGTTTCTTATTCCAAGAAATCGCATTTACAAATTGCAAAGAGATTAATAAGTTCTGCTGTTGCTTCTGTAGAACATGTTAAACCGCATTCTCGCGGTGGTGGAAGCGATTTATCAAATTTAATTCTTGTTTCTGCTCAGTTTAATAATGCAAGAAGTTCGATGCCTCTATGGGAATTTATGATGCTTAATCCTAATATTGATTTTGCTGGAAATCTTCAGCGTTATATGGACGATGTAATAAATGAAATTCATGATAAAAATAGTCCTTTTTCAGGAAGAGGTTATTATCCTGAAAAAATTAAAGAAGTAATTGAAAAAGAAACAAATTCTTCTGTAGTGCTTGATACGGATAAATTACAACTAACTCGTTTGCAGCGCCGCGAAATGTCACACTTGCAAAAACTTGGCAATGTGTTTAGAATAATTGAGAAGTAAGGAGAATTTTATGTATCAAGTTTATATTGACAAACCACACTATTTTGACCCTGAATTAGCAGGCGAGTTTAAGGATTTAGATAAAGCTATTGAGTTTGCAGAAAAAGAAAAAGCTTCTGATAACGAAGTTACATATACAATTGAAGAAACCAACGGCAGCATGAACAGCTACGGCGAACAGATTACTCACGTTGTCAAACGAGGTTAGTAATCGCTTCTTTATAATTCTTATTTTTATAAATATAACTTCCTGCAACAAGTGAATTAGCACCTAGGGATGTGCAGATTTTTGCTGTTAAATTATTAATTCCGCCATCAACCTGAATAATTAAATTCTCTGGAGCGTTTTCTTTTATTACAGGAATTTTCATTGCACAATCATGCATAAATTCTTGCCCGCCAAATCCTGGTTCTACAGTCATTACAAGGACTAAATCAATGTCGTTTAGATATGGAAAAATATCTTTAGCCTCGGTTTTTGGTTTGATTGAAATCCCGACTTTTTTCCCGAAAGATTTAATCAAATTGATGGCTTCTTTAGGGTTTTCTGTGGCTTCAAGATGAAAAGTTATTAAATCAGAACCTGCTTTTGAAAATGCTTCAATATATTTTTCAGGGTTTTCAATCATTAGGTGGGTATCCAGAAACATATCTGTTTTTTTGCGGATGGATTTAACTACCGGAACACCGATTGAAATATTTGGTACAAAATGTCCGTCCATAACGTCTATGTGAACCCATTTTGCGCCCGCTTCTTCAACAGCCTTGATTTCTGTTTCAAGGTTCATAAAGTCAGCTGATAATATTGATGGTGAAATTATAATGTTGCTCATAGCTTTATTTTAGCATAAATATTATGCAACACTTGCCAACAAAAGATTAATTTCGGAAATCAAATCTTCATTCTTGGTTTTAACAGCATTTACCAAAGCTTTTTTTAACAATGATTTAGCTTTGTTAGGGCTTTTGAACTCAATCATTAACTCTGCTGCTGATTTATAGTTTTCTGCGATTTCTTCAAGCGCATTTGTTGTTTCGTAATTCTTAACAGCTTCTGCATAGTATTTTAACGCCTTGTCATTTTTTCTGAATTGAACACAAGCATCAGCGGTGTTTGAAAGTACATAACCTTTCATATTATTATCTGCTGTTTGTTCAACAAGTTTGCGTGCTACTTCGTAGTATTCAAAAGCGTTTTCGTCGTATTTGTCTGTGAAAATATTTGCAACTCTTGTTAAAGAATCTGATTGTCCGATTAAGTCATCAGTTTTTCCTGCATAAGAAATTGATGTGATATAGTGTTCAAGAGCAGGTCCTACTTGATTTACATCATCATAAATTTGAGCCATTGAGTAATGAGCTTTTGATTTTACGTTTGTATCAGTTGTGTATTTAAGTGATTTGTTATAACTGTTTAATGCCTGTACAACAAAGTCATTATCATCATAGATTTTGCCTATTTCGAGACAAATTCTTGATTGTGTTTCGTTATCTTTGATTTCGCCTGCTCTATTAAATGCTTCTTTAAACATTGCCATCGCTTTTTGCGGGTTGTTAGAAAAAGCTTGCTTTTTAGCTTCCATGAATAAAGATTTTAATCTTGTATCTTGAGGAATAATTGTAATATTAGGTTTTGTTGCAATTTTTTCCTGCGCTTGAACAAACTCTGTTTCAAGTGTTTCTGGCTCATATTCTTCAATTTCAGCAACAGGTTCAGGCTGAACTTCTTCTTGTACTTCCTGTTGTGATTCAGGTTTTTTGTTATCTTCAGGGAATTTTACGAGGAAGTTCGGATTGATGTCATCCGCATCAAATTTGTAGTCAATTCTCTGTAAGAACAACGCATCAAGCCAGTTTTGAACAACTTTTGACTCTTTTTTAAGTGTTTCTGAAATATATTTGTCCAACAATGACGCAGCAATTTTCAAATTGCTTTGGATTAAGTTAACTTGTGGTTTGTCTTCGCGGACTTGTTGTTCAACAATTTTTAAATAATGGTTAACATCTTCTTCGATTTCAGGAGGTGTTGCGATTGCTTTAATTGTGTTTCTGAAATCTTTTAGGATTTGCGCAATATTAATCCTGTTGCTTCTCTGTTGAGGCTTCGCAGGAGCAGGTTCGGCAGAAGAAATCGGCTGATAACCAGATTGTGCTTGAATTGCCTGATATTGCTGCGGGTTGATTTGTCCTCCCTGAACAGGATAAGCTGCTCTCTGCATAGGAGGTGTTTGGTTCGGGAAAACGGATTTTTGTGCATAGGCGTTTACAGCAGGTGAATAAATTGCCTGTCTTGGTTGAACTTGTGGTTGTTGAACATCCTCTGCGCGGCCGCGTGCAACTGTTTCGCGGTGCTGCTGCTGTTGCTCCTGACCATTTTGGTTATGACCGTCTGCATCAGTACCGGTATTACCTGCATTATAGCTGCCAGTCCCTCTTTGTGGATAAGGGCGCGGGCGTACTGTGTTCATTGTGTTAAACAATTTTACCGTCCTTCCTTAAGTGTTATCGGTATTTTCAAGGGTTTCTTTACTGTATAAAAAAAATATCATCCGTTTAGATGATATTTTTTTAAGGATGAATATTTAAAAGTCAATTTAACTTAGCCGTTAATAATTTTTAGAAGTCTTTGCCAAACTTCTTCAATTGAACCCATAGCATCAAGTTTTGTTAATACACCTTTTTTCTCATAGAACTCAACAAGTGGAGCTGTTTGTTCAAAATAGGTATCAAAACGTGATTTTGCAACTTCGGCATTATCATCTGCTCTTGTTTTCAATGGAACGTGGCATTTGTCGCATTCGTCTTCCACTTTTGATGGTTTGAATTTTTTGTTATAAATTTCGCCGCATTGAGGACAAGATTGACGATAAATAATTCTTTCAAGAAGGATTTGCGGATCAATATCAAAGTAGATTGCTTTGAAAGATGCTTTTTTATCTCCATCTACTTCTTTGTTGATTTCTTCAAGCTGCTGTGCTTGTTCAAGGCTTCTTGGGAAACCGTCAAGAACATATCCGTTTTCACATTCTTTACTTGCCAGTTTGTTTTTAATAATTTTTGCAACTAAAGTTACAGGTACTAATAAACCTTTGTCGATAAATGATTTGGCAGTTTTGCCTTCTTCGCTTTCTTTTGCGATTTCTGCTCTTAATAATGAACCTGTATCAATATGAGGAAGTCCTAGAAACTCTGATAATCTGTTTGTTTGAGTTCCTTTTCCGCATGCTGGCGGCCCTAAAAATATCAATTCTTTCTTCATAACTAAAGCTCCTGTATTTCCTATTTTACCTTTGTAAGAACCTTGATTTGTGTTGATTGGATTAATTTTCATATACACCCCCTATGCTCCAATCGTAACAAAAAGGCGATTTCTAGACAACATGAGTGTTAATATATCTTAATACCTGATATCATATAGAACGAGCCGCAAATAATGTTCAATTTGTCGGGGGTTAATTTTTCACCATTATATTGTTTGGCGTTTATCGGACATTTGTCTGCGAGTTCTTCATAAGTGCAGGCATCTTTGTAATCAAAAGTGTTTAGATAAACTTCATCATCTTCTTGGAAAAGGATTTGCATCATTTTTGCATAATCTTTTGTTCTGAGGCAGCCGAAAACAAATCTGCGTTTTTGGCTCGGGTAATAATAATCAAGATTTTCTCTTAAAGCTTTTATCCCATTTGGATTGTGAGAAGCATCTATGATAAGATTTTTGTCTTCAAAATATTCAAATCTGAACGGGTTTTTGACCTTCATTAATCCGCGTTTTATTGTGTTTTCGTCAATATCTTTAAAAAGATAATTAATAGCGCTCAAAACAAGTGCAAGGTTTTCAATCTGATGTAATCCTTTTAGTGCAAGAGCTTCAACAAAATCCTGAGGTACAAAAGGAGATGTCATAATAAACATTGAGTCCGTTTCATCAGCCTTATCTCTGATTGCTTCGTAGCCCATAGATGTAACAACAGGGCAATTCTGTTTAATAATCCCTGCTTTTTCAAAAGCGATTTCGTCTTTTGTTTTACCTAGGCGGTCTGTATGGTCTAAATCGATTTGAGTAATTATTGAACAAAGATTTTCTTTGATAACATTTGTTGCGTCTAATCGTCCGCCCATGCCTGTTTCGAGGATAACAATTTCAACATTTTGTTCTTTAAAATAACGAAACGCAATAATTGTAAGGATTTCAAACTCGGTTAAATGAATATCCGTTTTCGGATAAAGTCTTGCAAAATCTTCTTGTGATATTTCGACTCCGTTTACTTTAATTCTTTCTGTGTATTCAAAGATATGAGGGCTTGTGTATAACCCTGTTTTATATCCGGCTTCTCTTAGAATTGAGTCAAGCATTGCACAAGTCGAACCCTTGCCGTTTGTGCCTGCTACATGGATAAATTTTAAATCATCTTGCGGGTTGCCGAGTTGTTCAAGCGCGACTTTAATTCTATTCAAGCCTAAATCTATATAAAATTTACCTTTTGAGGTTAAGTCTTTTATGGAATCATTGTAATTCATACAATGATTATACAACAGATAAATAGACAATAACTTTCCTTTGTTATAAAATCATAAACAAATAGGGAGTCGATTTTTTATGAGATTACACAATTCTTACACAAATCAAATTGAACAATTTGAGACTATTGAACCAAACAAAGTTAAAATGTATGTTTGCGGCCCGACTGTTTATGATAATGCGCATTTAGGGCATGCAAGATGTTATATTACTTGGGATGTTTTATATCGTTATTTAAAATTCAAGGGATATGATGTTACTTATTGCCGTAACGTAACTGATGTTGACGATAAAATCCTTAAGAAAGCAGATACAGAAGGCAAGACTCCTGAAGAAGTTTCAACATACTGGTATAATAAGTTTTCTGAAAGTATGAAAGCTCTTAATAATTTAAAGCCTGATATTGAGCCGTTTGCAACCAAGACTCTTGGAGAAATGATTGCAATTAACAAAGATTTGATTAACAAAGGCTTTGCTTATGAGGCTGATGGTGATGTGTATTTTAGAGTGAAACAATTCCCTAAATACGGTTATCTTTCAAAACAGCCTATTGATCAGCTTGAAAGCGGTGCAAGAATTGAAGTTGGTGATTTGAAAGAAGATCCGCTTGATTTTGCTCTTTGGAAAAAAGATGAAAAGTTCGGATATAAATCACCTTGGGGTGTCGGACGTCCTGGTTGGCACATTGAGTGTTCGGCTATGAGCAGAAAACATTTGGGCAAAACAATTGATATTCACGCAGGCGGAGCAGATTTGATTTTCCCTCACCATGAAAACGAAATTGCTCAATCAGAATGCGCTAACGGATGTAAGTTTGTTAACTACTGGCTTCACAATGGCTTTGTGACAATTAACAAAGAAAAAATGTCAAAGTCTCTTGGTAATTTCCTTACAATTGATGATTTGCTCAAGACCTATGATGCGAATACAATTCGTTTCTTCATTTTAACTAACCATTACAGAATGCCTGTTGAGTTTTCTGATGAATCCTTAGCTGCAGCTTCAAACGGTGTTAAGAGAATGCTTAATGCTAAACGCACTAAGATTGATGAAACTTTAGATTTAACCCAATTGGACGAATACAAAGAATTTGTTAATGCAATGGACGAAGATTTGAATACTTCAAAAGCACTTGCAATATTATTTGATTTGACAAACAAGGCTAATAAAGACGTGCCTTATGCGTTTACTTTGCTACACAAACTTGCGACTACATTAGGTTTTACTTTTGAAAAAGCAACTCTTTCAGAAGATGAACTTGCAGGAAGACTTCTTGAAATAAGTGCTGAGCTTGGCGAAACTTTTGGTTCAATGGATGAAATTATTGAAAAAAGAAAACAAGCACGTGCTGAAAAGAATTGGGATATTGCGGACAAAATCAGAGTAGCGTTAGATAATGTTGGAATTGTGCTTAAAGATTCTAAAGAAGGTACGACTTGGGACTTAAAATAATAAAATTTTTAATTTGTCTTTTTCTTCTTTGCTTGCCTGTTTTTGCAGAGGAAAGCGGACTTGTAAGAGTAGGATTAACTGATAATAATTTTCAAAATGTTCTAAGGCAAAATGTTGTTTTGTATGGAACTGCTGAATGCGATATTTGTGATAAACAAACCCATAGAACCTTGCTTCATGTTAACGCTGATACAGATATTAATATCAAAAACGGAGTAACAGGACTGGAAGTTGTTGTGGGAAACAACGGTGCAACTATAAGGGATTTTGTTGTAGTATGTCCTTCCGGGCTTCTTGGGATTAGAGGACTGAAAAGAAAAGGTATACCTGCGATTTATCACGGTGCGTTTGAAGTTGTTCAAAAACCTGACCATAAAGGATTTTATGTTGTTAACCTTGTTGATGTGGAAGAATACTTAAAAGGTGTTGTTCCAAACGAAATGCCTGTAAGATTTGGACTTGAAGCACTCAAAGCTCAAGCTGTTGCTGCAAGAAACTATGTTCTTACTCCAAGAACTCAGGCTTATAAAGAGTTTAATGTTGTTGATTCTGTTGCAAGTCAGGTTTATTTTGGTGCTAATACAGAAGATGATTTGGCAACACGTGCTGTTATGGAAACAGACGGGATTGTTGCTTTGCATAACCATGAATTAATTTTGACTCTTTACAGCTCAACAGCGGGAGGATATACAGAAAGTTATGCCTATGCTTTTTCTGATCCGACTACAAAAGAATTTCCTTCAATAAGCAAACCATACCTTGTTGCAGTTCCTGATAAAGAAGAGTTTCCTACATTAGAGGAAGAGGATAAGGCGAGAAATTTTTATACTCAGAAAATTCCTTCCTATGATATTGAATCGCCTTACTATCGTTGGCAAAAAGAATGGGCAGTTGGTGAATTAGAAAATATTTTAAAGAAAACTCTTGTTGCGCAATCTAAAACAGGGTTTGTGTCTCCTGTTTTTAAAGAAGGCGATGATTTAGGAAAAATTAAAGATGTTAAAGTTATGAAGCGTGGAGCTTCAGGAAAAGTTATTGAGCTTGAATTGCTTACTACAAAAGGCTGTTACAGGATTTCTAAAGAGCTTGTTATAAGACGTGTTTTTCAAAAAGACAATATATCACTGCCAAGTGCCAATGTTGTGTTTGAAAAGAAACTTGATAAGTACGGGAATGTAACTGATATTACTGCTTATGGCGGCGGTTTCGGGCATGGCGTAGGAATGAGCCAGTTCGGTGCAGGGTATATGGCAACCAAGCTTAATCAACCTTATTACAATATTTTAAGACATTATTATACAGGAATTTCTTTAGGCACAAAACCTATAACAATAGAAAGAGAAGAAGTCACACAAGTCTTTTGGGCACCTTTAGGTCGTGCACATATTATACTTACCGGTCAGGTTCCTTCAAGACTGGCTGTTTCCATTAATGGCAAACGTCATGAGTTTCCTGTTATAAAAACAATGTTCCAGAAAGAGGCGAAAATAGATATTTCCCGACTTATTGAAGATGGTAGAAACACAGTGGTATTTTATCCTTCAATTTTTCCGATAAATACTTATATTGAGTTGGTTGAACCTTATACAAGAGGTGAGGAATGAAAGACGAATCGCCAAATATATTAAAAGCTGCTTGGCTTATTGCACTTGTAACTATTGCAAGTAAATTTATCGGATTTGCGCGTGATATGGTCGTGGCAAATTTTTATGGCGCAACTCTTGTTTCGGATGCATATTTTTATGCATTACAAATCCCTTCGCTTGCAATTATTATCTTGGGCGGAGTCGGCGGACCTTTTCATAGTGCAACAGTTGCGGTGTTTTCAAAATTGATTGGTGAAAACGGTGAAGTTAATGATAAGGTTAATAAATTATATAATACTTTTTTAACTGTAACTTTTATTTTCTTTGCATTATTGGCAGTATTCGGATTCTTTTTTGCAGATAAGGTTATGGGATTAATCATCTCGGCGGGTTCTCCTGAGCTTGTAAGCCTTGCTTCTGCGCATTTTAAAATTATGTCGCCTATAATTCTTATTGGCGGAATTATCGGGATTTTTTACGGGCTTTTGATTTGTCATAAAAAATACATTCTCCCTAATTTATCTCCAATGGTTTTGAGTCTTGTGGTAATTATTGCTATTTCTCTTGTAAATAATGATAATTCAGGCATGGTACTGGCTCTGGCAACTACTGTCGGAGCAGGATGTCAGCTGTTGATGCAGTTTCCTGCGCTCAGACAAATCGGTTACAGAATAAGACCTAATTTTGATATTGTTAATAATCCGAATTTTAAGAGTATTATGGAACTCCTTTTTCCTGCGATTTTGAGTTCTACTATGGGGCAGATTACGATTTATATTGATATGTTTTTTGCTTCAACTTTGAGAGAAGGTGCTTGGACTTCGGTTGTATTTGCTAATAGAATTTTTCAGTTCCCTGTGGGTATTCTGGTAACGGCTTTTCTTGTGCCGTTATTCCCTATTTTCTCAAGACTTGCCGGAGAAGGGAAGTTAGAAGATATAAAAACATATTTTAATAAAGGGGTTGGGGTTTTATTCTTTGCAGCTATTCCAATGATAATTTTGATTACGACTCTTGCTAAGGATGGGATTTCACTTGTGTTTGAGCGTGGTGCGTTTAATTCTGATGCGGTTTATATGGTTACGGAAGCTTTGTGTTTCTTGTCGTTCTCTATATTACCGTATGTGTTCAGAGATTCTATTACAAGAGTATATTATGCGTTTAACGATTCCAAAACACCGTTTTTGATTGCACTTTCTGCAATCGGTTTGAAAGCTATGTTAAACTGGTTATTGATTTTAAAACTTAATATGGGGATTGCAGGTATTACGCTTTCAACTTCGTTTATAACTCTGTTTAACGCAACATTATTGGGATTGTTTATTCATAAAAGGATTAAACTTGATTATAAAACATTGTTCTATAATTTCGGAAAAATGCTTATTGCTGGAATTATAACATTTGGACTTTGTTTTATGGCAGGAAACTGGTTTAATCAAAATGTTGAACTTCCTAAATATGTGTTTGAAGGAGTTAAAATTGCTGTTATTATGACATTGTGTTTAGGCGTTTATACAGCTTTGAACTTGATGTTTAAAATGGATTATGCAAAAGAACTTGCGAATAGAATTATTAAAAGGTAAACTTATCGTATGAAAAAGATAGCATTAGTTAGTCACGGGTGTGCAAAAAATTTAGTCGATTCTGAATTGATTTTGGGAATTTTAGCTCAAAACGGATATGGAATAACACTTAACGAAAATGAAACAGACATTGTTATTGTTAATACCTGTTCATTTATTTGCGACGCTGAACGAGAGTCAGTACACACGATTTTGGAATTAATTGATGCAGGAAAAAAAGTTATTGTTACAGGCTGCTTAGCCCAAAAACATCCTGAAGAATTGAAAGCAGAAATTCCTGAACTGGCTGCGGTCGTCGGCACAACAGATTTTACTAAGATTATTGAAGTAATTAAACAAATTGACGGCGGGTTTGTATCAGAAGTTAGTGAAAAGCCGGAATATATTTACCCCGAAAACGTTGAACGTCAGCAGATTACAATGGGTTCAAGTTCTTATATCAAGATTGCTGACGGCTGCAGCTACAGATGCGGATATTGTATTATTCCATATTTAAGAGGCGATTATCATTCCAGAAAAATGGAAGATATTATTGCAGAAGCAAAAAATATGGTGAAAAAAGGTGTAACTGAAATTATTCTTGTAGCGCAAGATACAACAGGTTATGGGATTGATATTTATAAGAAACCTATGCTTCCTGAGCTTTTGCGTGAACTTAATAAAATAGAAGGTTTAGGCTGGATTAGAATAATGTATGCTTATCCGACCCAGATGAAGGATGATTTGTTAACGGCAATCGCAGAGTGTGAAAAAGTTGTTAAATACGTTGATATTCCTCTTCAACACTCACATCCTGAAATGTTGAAACTAATGAACAGACCATCTTTCGACTATCGTCCGATGATTGAAAGTATTAGAAAAATTGTTCCTGATGTTTCGGTAAGAACAGCATTCATTGTTGGTTATCCAGGTGAAACAGAAGAGCATTTTGAACATCTTTGTGAGTTTGTTCGTGATATGAAGTTTGATAGAATGGGTGTTTTCTGCTATTCACGTGAAAAAGGAACTCCGTCTTATTCTATGAAACCGCAAGTTCCGAAGAAAGTTGCAAAAGCACGTTATGAAAAACTTATGGAAATTCAGCAATCAATTTCTCTTGAAAGAAACCGTAAGTTTATAGGAAAACTTTTACCTTGCATTATTGAATGTTATTCTGATGAAGGCGAAGTTATTGCTCGTACTCAATATGACGCACCTGAAATTGACGGTGTTGTGAATATCAAAACCGATAAACATGTAGTTCCGGGTGATATTGAGATGGTTAGAATAATTGACGCGACCGAATATGATCTAGTGGGCGAAATCTAAAATAAGTTTAATTGTGGAGCTTCAATTTCAGCTTCTTTATTTCTTTTTCTGCCTGCTAAATCTTTGGAGAAATCACGCTGCATTTTTTTCATTAATTCTTCTGAACGGTTGATAACTTTTGTTGGCAAACCTGCCATTTTTGCTACTTGGATACCATAACTTTTGCTTGCTCCGCCTTGGACAATTTTGCGTAAGAATTCGATTTCTCCGTTTTGTTCAGCGATTGTTATTCTGAAACTCTTAATTTGTGGATAAGTTTTTGTCATGACATTTAATTCATGATAATGTGTTGCAAAAATACATTTAGCACCTATTTGAGAAGCAATATATTCTGCTACTGACCAAGCAATTGCAACCCCGTCATAAGTACTTGTACCGCGTCCGATTTCATCTATTAGAATTAAACTGTTTTTGGTTGCTGTATTCAGAATATAAGCTGTTTCAGTCATTTCAACCATAAATGTTGATTTGCCTAGAGTTAAATCATCGCTTGCTCCAACGCGTGTAAATATTTTGTCGACAACTCCGATTTTTGCGTAATCTGCAGGTACAAATGCGCCGATTTGTGCAAGAATGACAATCAATGCGTTTTGACGCATAAATGTTGATTTACCTGCCATATTCGGACCGGTTAAAATCATTAATTGTGTTTTCGCTAAATCTTCACAAGATAATTCCAAATCATTAGGAACATAAGCCCCAAGAGGCAGAATTTTCTCTAGGACAGGATGACGCCCGTTCTTAATAATAAAATCAGAAGTTTCATCCATTTGAGGACAAATATAATTTTGTTCAACAGCTATTGCTGCAAAAGAATGGAAAACATCTAATTCTGCAACCAGTTGAGCAATTTCTCTAATCAAAGAAACAAATTCTTTTGAATATTCTCTAAAATCACAATATAATTTGTATTCTAAATCGTTTGCTTTAACTTGTGCTGTTACGACTTCATCTTCGTGTTTTTTCAATGTGTCGGTTATAAATCTTTCTGCACCGGTTAAAGTTTGTTTTCTGATATATGTTTCAGGAACTTTTGCCAGATTTGAATTTGTAACTTCAATGAAATATCCGAAAACTCTGTTGTAACCGACTTTTAGAGTTGAAATTCCTGTTGTTTCACGTTCTTTTTCTTCGAATTTTTTGAGCCAATCTTCGCCGTTGGTAAGTAAATCTCTTAAATAATCAAGACTTCCGTTTACGCCGGTTTTGATTATTCCGCCTTCTTTAATTATATTTGGCGGGTCATCATTAATTGTTTTATCAATTAAATCTGCATATTTTTCAATTTCAGGAAGCTTATTTTCTATATTATTAAATAAGCCTAATCCAATTGATTTTGTTGTGGTTATAAGCTCCGGCAATGCCATTAGAGAACCTTTCAGAGCTACAAAATCTTTCGGATTTGCAGAATTGTTACTTATACGGGTAGAAAGTCTTTGTATATCGTAGATATTACGCAAAATTCTTTCAAGCTCATTTCTTGCGGAGTTATTATCAACAAGAGCTTGAACTGTTTTGTGACGAGCCTGTATTAAATTAATATCTTTTAAAGGCTGACAAATCCAGGATTTTAAAAGACGTGCGCCCATGTTTGTAACAGTTTTATCAATTGCCCATAAAAGCGAGCCGTATTTTTTCTTTTCGCGTAATGTTTCTGTAAGTTCAAGATTCTTTCTTGAGTTAACATCAAGCGTAACATAGGCTGAAAGTTCGTAAAGCTCAATCCGTTCAAATTTAGGAAATCCTTCTTTCATGTTTTCCCAAATATAAGCAAAAATTCCGGCAGAAGCTCTGTATGCAAGCGGATTATCACTGTAACCAATAGAATCAAGCGAATTGATTTTTAAAACGTTTTGCAAATTATGTTGTGCAAAGTCTTCTTCAAAAACTCTTGAAGGTACTTTAGTACAGTTATATTTTTGAATGATTTCTTCCGGTAAATCAACTGTTTCTTCCGGTACAATTTGGAATGGTTCAAGTTTAAGTTTTTTTGCAGGTGCAACGATTTCTGACGGCTGTATTCTAGCAAGTTCTGTTAGAATTGCGTCATAATCAAGTGTTGCTGCTTTGAATTCACCTGTTGAAATATCTGTATATGCAAAACCCCATTTATTATTTTCTTCAAATAGTGCACAAATATAGTTATTGCTGTTTTGGTTAAGAAATCTGCTTTCAACAAGGGTTCCTGCTGTAATCGTTCTTACGACTCCGCGTCTAACAAGACCTTTTGCTTGTTTTGGGTCTTCAAGCTGTTCACAGATAGCAACTTTGTATCCTTTTTCGACAAGTTTTTCCAGATAATTTTCAGCTGATTTATAAGGAATACCTGCAAGAGGAACTCTACCATAAGTTTTGCCTGCATCACGACCTGTAAGGGTTAGTTCCAATTCTCTTGAAAGAAGTTCTGCGTCTTCAAAAAAAGTTTCGTAGAAATCCCCGAGGCGATAGAAAATAATACTATCGCTATGTTCTCTTTTAATATTGAGATACTGTTTCATTACATCAGTAGTCTCATTTATATCCACATCTGCACTATTAATATAATTGATTTCAGGTTTTGTCATAGTTATAATTGTACATAATATAAAGTTAGGGTGCAAGTTATGTTTAGATTAATAAAGATTATTTTTAATGCGACTTTGCTGGTTCTTGCTATAATTGGCTTTAACGCAATCGGTGGACAAAAGTATGTTGAAATTGTTAAGAATAATATAACAAATTTTGTACAAGAACGTGCAAGTGAAAATGCTAAGAAACTTGGAGATTTTTCTAATCTTCATGAGGAATTTCAAATAGATAATACAGTAAGTCTTTTGGGGTACAAAGCTGTGCTTGCTGAACATAAGGCATCCGGGCAAAGAATGTGTATACTTGATTCCGGTAAAAAGCCGCTTCTTACGCAGGATGATATTAAAAGTGCGGATTTGGATAAAAAATTAGAAGGGCTTGCAACAAAATTTAAGTATCAATCTATTTCGTTTAAGGAGATTAATGTAACCTCAAGAGGTACAATGAATGCTTATGGAAAGAATGTTCCTTATGCTAAGTTTGAGGCAAAATCAAATAAATTTCCGATTTCTGATTTGGCAGGAATTGTTTCAAGCGTTCAAACCTCCGACGGTTCTGAAAAACTAGTGATTTCTGTTAGCGAAAGAAAAAAATATTCTCAATTAATTACTGATGAGTTTTTTAAAGGAGTACAAGAAGGGTAAATAAATTATGAAAAAGATTTTAATATTATTTATGGCTGTATTGTTTGCAGTTCCTGCTTTTGCGGTAGATAAAACTTCTGCTGATTATTTGCGCAAGAAAAGACACTTATCACCAATGAACCCCATTGTAGAGTCTGTTGCCGAAAAAGCTATTAAAAAATCTTTGAAAAAAGAAACAGGGGCTAAATTTAATGTAAAATTTGAAGGCTATACGCTTTCAAGTATGAAAGCCGGTATTTTTAAAAATCTTGTAATTAAGGGTAAAAATGTAACTGTAGAAGATGTTTTTCTTCCATATTTAGAGTTTAAAACGGTTACCGATTATAACTGGATTGATTATACTCAAAACCCTGTTATGGCAAAGTCTGATATGGTTTTTGAATATAATATCGGGCTTAGTGAAAAATCTATTAATGATGCTTTAAAAAGCAAAGAATATCAAAAAACTATAGAAAAAATTAACAAAAAAGCTTTTCCGCTTTTTGTTCTAAGTGATGCAAGAGTAAGGATTAAAGATAACAGACTATATGTTATTATAAGCTATAATTTCCCTATTAATCCTGCAAAAAAGGATAGAACTCTTGTCGTTTCAACCGATTTTAGTGTAGAAAACGGATTGATTAGAGCAAAAAATGTCGGGCTTAATTCAGTTTATGGAAACCTGCCTATAGATAAAGTTACAAATCTTATTAATTTACTTGACCCGCTGACATTCACTCTTGATGTGATGAATTCTAAAAAATGTACAAGCAGAATAGAAAATGTTAAATTAGTTGATAATATTTTCCAAATTAATGGTAAAATGTTTGTAGAAGGGAGTAAATAATGAATTTTTCTCAAAAATTGGGTTTATTTATTCTAATACTAATTTCTGTAGCGTATGTTTATATTTCTTTTTTTAACAAAGATTTTAAACTTCCTGAATACAAGCATGAGGAAAAACCTTCGGTTTATAGCCCGTTAGAGCTTCCTGAACCTATTGAAAATAATGAACAACAGGAGCAGGCTAAGCCAAAGAATGTTAAAATATTTATTCTTGATAAATCAGGAAATTTGCGTTCTGTAAACAGAAGTTGTGATACAAGTGTAGAAAAATCTTGTTTCAAATATGCAATTAAGGAACTTGTTGCAGCGCCTTCTCCTTGGGAAAAATCAAAAGGGTTTACATCTGAAATCCCTTCCGGAACAAAGGTTTTATCAATTCGTGAATCTTCCGGAAATATTTTAATTGATTTATCGTCTGATTTTGAAACCGGTGGTGGTGCTGAAAGTACTTACTACAGAGTCAAACAGATTATTAAAACTGCAAATGCAAACACTTCTTCTCCTGTTTATCTGTATATTAACGGGAAACAAGCTAATGTAATAGGCGGAGAAGGTATAATGTTGAAACAACCTTTAAACGAGAGGTCTTTGGATGAGTAAAGAGTTGGAAAAAGACTTAGATTATTATATGAACCTTGATTGGACTCTGATTGAGGGGACTGATTTGGACTTCAATGGAAATCCTTATCATTATATTGAGATAAAAGAAATTCCAAGTTTTGCGTTCTGCGCTAAGACCAGAGAAAAAGCACTTGAGAATTACAAAAAACAATTACGTCTTTCGCTGATGTTAATGTTGGAAGACGGTGATCATATTGTAGAACCCGGTGAAGAAACCGAAGATGATATTGATTGGGAAAGCATATGTCCATAGTTATTTCTCAAATGACAACTGATGATATTGAAGATGTTGTAAAGATTGAAGAAGAAGCTTATGGTGAACACCATTGGGCAAAGTCTTCTTTTTATGATGAGATGTCAAACAATCTCGCAAAGTACTATGTTGCAAAAACTCCGGATGGTGGGCTTGTTGGTTATGCAGGCACTTGGCATATTATTGATGAAGGACATATTACAACAATTGCTGTTAAAAAATCTCATTTAAGACAACATATAGGTGAAGCAATAATTGTTAAGATTTTGGAGGATTGTTATAAAGAAGGGATTAAGTATCTTACTTTAGAAGTTCGAGTCTCCAATGCTCCGGCAATTTCGTTGTATACCAAGTACGGTTTTGAATCACTTGGAACGAGAAAAGGGTATTATCAAAATAATAATGAAGATGCCTTAATAATGTGGACTGAAAACATTTTTTACGATAAATTTAAAGATAGGTTCTCAGAGAATGTTAAGAACTTAGCAAGTTTAATTGAGATAAGATGAAAAGAGTAGAAAAACAACTTAATAGTTTTAAATACAAAGGTGAGCCGATAAAAGTTACTATCGGGACTCTTGTTTTGACTTGTCTTTGTATATTATTTCTGGTTGTTGCAACATTTACTCAAGTAACTTTGACTCATCCAAATGTTTGGTTGGAGGCGTTCTCGTCTTTGCAGGAAGGCTTTGAGCCGGCGCATGATTTAATAAGGACGTATAGATATATTCCTCAAATTCCTACAGTATTCTTTATTATTGCACTATTAGGAAGAAAATTTGCGGTATTATCTATCTTAGGATATATTGTGCTTGGAATGTTTTTCCCTATTTTCGCGCTCGGAGGCGGGATTAGCTATATTTTTGAATACGGATTTGGCTATATTTTAGCTTTTATCCCTGTAATAATTCTTGTAGGCACGCTTCTTAAGGTTAAAACAGACTTTTTTAGAATACTTTTATGGGTTACGGTTGGGGTTCTTGCAATTCATATTCTTGGCGTTTTGTACCTGTTATTTGTATCTGTATTACAGCATGCTCCAATGGAACTTGTTTCCAGCTGGATTGCTTCCCAAAGCGGGGTTCAGATAGTTTATGATATTATGTTTTCTCTGCTTGCAGTGTATCTTGGAAGATTAATGCGCAAATTCTTATGGATAATTATGTGCTAGGCACTACGTGCATAGATAAAGGACGGTTGGAGTTTATTTGGTCTCTTCCAGTTCTTTTTTAATATCTTCAACAGAAACATGTACAACTTCTGAATTGTCATCTTTTTTAAGGTAAACATCAACAATTCCTGATTGTACAATAAAGCGTTTACATAAAATGCAAATAAAATTGTGTCCGTAAATATACATAGAAGCGCCGGTACATCTGTCTTGACCTGCTTGGATAATTGCGTTTTGCTCTGCATGGATTGAACGACAGGTTTCGTAGCAGGTTCCTGAAGGGATATTGTTTTTCATTCTGAAACACTCTCCGCGTTCATAACAGGATTCAACACCGGAAGGAGTACCGTTATAACCTGTTGCTTTAATCTTTTTATCCTGTCCCACAATAACAGCGCCGACTTGTGCCCTTAAACAATTTGAACGTGAAGAGCAGGTTTTTGCTAAATCTAAAAAGTATTCATTCCAACTTTTGATACCCATATTTTTCAACCTTCTGGCGGAACACATTTCGTATTACTACTAACTTATTTATCCACTCCAAGTGTTCCTTTGGAACAGATACCAAGTTTATTATACCCCAATCTTGACTTTTGAATAAAAATCATTATGTAAATTATTGTAACGAAAAACAAATTAACCCTAAAGTTTTTCAAAAAAATGCCGATAAAGAATATGTAAGCAGAAATCAAGACTCAGAAAATATACATTAGGAAAGGATTAAATATGCGTATCGAAAACGAAATGTTATCAAGATTTAACTCATCAGAAAAGTTAGAGACAGCAGAAAGGAGTATTTCAGGCGAGTTAGATTTTTTCTTCGATAATGTAATGGACACAGTAGTGGAATTTTTCCAAGAAAGGGAGCTTACAACAGTTTAGAAAGATAAAGACTCAAAAAAAACATTTACCCAAATATGCCCGTCGAAAGTTTAATTTCGACGGGTTTTAGTATGTTATATTCCTTGTTTATGCTAAAATTAAAGAAAATAATTAAACGAGGTTTAGACATGGAAGATTTAAGAGAAAAATATGAAGTAGTTATTGGTCTTGAGGTTCACGCTCAATTGAAGACTAAATCAAAGATTTTTGCACCTGATTCAACCGAATTTGGTAACGAACAAAATACGCAAATCAGCCCTATTACATTGGGTATGCCCGGGGTTTTGCCTGTTTTGAATAAAGAATGTGTTAATATGGGTATTCTTTTAGGGCTTGCACTTAATTGTGAAATCCCTGCAAGATGTAAATTTGACAGAAAACAGTATTTCTATCCTGATCTTCCAAAAGGATATCAGATTTCACAATATGACGAACCGATTTGCTTGAACGGTCATATTGATGTTAAAGGAAAAAGAATTGGTATTACACGTGCTCACTTAGAAGAAGATGCAGGTAAACTTGTTCACGCAGGTGCAGCTGGTATTAATGGTTCTACTTATTCTCTTGTTGACTTAAATAGAGCAGGAACACCGCTTCTTGAAATCGTATCAGAACCGGATATGCGCTCTTCTGAAGAAGCTCGTAACTATATGGAAGAACTTCGTAATATCGTAAGATACCTTGGTGTTTGTGATGGTAACCTTGAAGAAGGTTCAATGAGATGTGACGCAAACATTTCTATTATGCCAAAAGGTTCAAAAGAATTTGGAACAAGAGCTGAAATTAAGAACGTAAACAGCTTCTCAGCTCTTCAAAGAGCAATTGAATACGAAATCGACCGTCAAATTGAAATCGTTGAAGAAGGCGGTAAAGTTGTTCAGGAAACTCGTTTGTGGGATGACAACTTAAGAGAAACCCGCTCTATGAGAGGTAAGGAAGACGCTCATGATTACAGATACTTCCCTGAACCTGATTTGATGCCTTTAGAAATTTCACGCGAATGGGTTGAAGAAATCAGAGCAAAAATGCCTGAACTTCCTCAAGCTAAACGCGAAAGATATATGTCTTTAGGCTTAAGCGAATATGATGCATCTGTTATTGTTGAACAAATGCCTTTAGCATTGTTCTTTGATGAAGTTTTGAGTTTAGGTGCTAATCCTAAGACTGCCGTAAACTTCATTATGGGCGAAATTGCAGCATACTTAAAAGAAACAAAACTTGAAATTAATGAAACAAAATTAACAGCAGAAAATCTTGCTGAATTGATTACATTAATTGAAAAAGGAACAATTTCAAACAACATCGGTAAACAAATCCTTGTAGAAGATATGATTACAAATGGTGAAAAAGCTTCTGCAATTGTTGAAAAGAAAGGTTTGAGCCAGATTTCTGATACAGGAGCAATCAAAGAAATTGTTCAAAAAATCGTTGATGCTCATCCTGCTGAAGTTGAATCATATAAGAATGGTAAAACTAATCTTCTTGGGTTCTTCGTTGGTCAGGTTATGAAAGAAACAAAAGGAAGAGCTAATCCGAAGACAGTTAATGAATTAGTTAGAGAATGTTTAGGATAAAAAAATAAAAAGCGGAGTTCAACTCCGCTTTTTTTTAATTCTTAATTTGAACCCAACTGTAAATGGGTTTCTTTGTTAGTCAATATTTTCAACAAATTCTATATGATAACCTAAAATCTCAAGGATTTCTTGCACCTCTTCGAATTTTATTGTTTTTCTTCTTAGTTTGTTTGTAATATTGTTAGGTAAAATTTTATAATTCTTTTTGCGCTCAATATCTTCACACACTTTTTTTAAAGTGCTTGCTTTTTTGGCTATAATACTTTTTAATTCGCTTCTAACGTCCATACTTGCTTTATTATAGATTATTATTGACAAAAATTTTTCAATGAATTATTATCAAACTAAGATACAATTAATGTGTCGATAGAGTGTGGAAATGTAAACTATATAGGAGTGTAAGTATGAATTAATTTTTTAAAGCAACAAGAAATTGTTTGCACTTGCATATCTAAACATTCTGCAAGTTACTCTTTTATAAACTTGTATTTAATATATTCTTAACTTCTTCAAACACACTTGACCAGTCGCCTGCTTTTTTCTGGCGGAATAGTTTTACGCTATCATACCAGTCGCATTTGGATAAATCTTCGTGCCATCTCCAGTTAACTTCGTATGGAAGAAGCACAATGCAAGGTTTTCCCATTGCACCTGCAAGATGTGCAAGTGAAGTGTCGTTACAGATAACCAAATCAAGATTTTCTAACGCAGCTGCGGTTTGACCAAAATCGATTAATTCAGCGCCGATATCCGTAATATCATATTTTTCAAGTTTTTTGAGTTCTTCTGAACCTTCAAAGGTTTGGAATGAATAGAATTTTGTTCCTTCAACTTCAAGAAGCGGAATAAAAGCTTCCGTTGGGATTACTCTATCTGTATCGTAGTAAGTGTTTCCCTGCCATTTTATACCGATTTTTAATTGGTCATTATTAAAATATTTCTCTTTGTACTCTTGAGTCAACTTTTCACTAGCTTTTAAGTATCCTTCGGAAGCTTCAAAAACTTCATTATCTTTCAATCCCAAAAGATATGGGAGACTCAATAGAGGGGCATGCACATCAAAGTCTAAGTCTCTTTCAGGAATAAAACCTTCAATCAGTTCATCAACTCCGAGCCCGCTTTCTTCAAACAATGGAATAAGCGGTTTTTGAGGATAAAAAATAATTTTTTTACAGCGTTTTTTAAGCAGTGGTAAATAGCGCGCAAACATAATAACATCACCATAACCTGCTTCGTAGTATACAAAAATTGTTTTATCTTTGATGTTTTCACCTTGCCATAATTTTTCGCGAGCAGCAAGGTTTGGATATGTTTTGTTTTGAAGCGCGATTGCTGTTTCTCTGCAAAGACGGGTCTCAAAAAGTTTTAACCCTTTGTTATAATCTTTTGCTCTCATTAGAGCGATTGAAAGAAAATAATCAGTATCTCTATCATCGGGTCTTAATTTTTTACAAATTTTTAGAGCAGAAACTGCATTTTTGCATTGGGCTTCAACGCTGTAGACATGCGCTAAATTAAACCATGCCTGATAAGAAGCGGGATTAATTTTTAGTGCTCTATCATAAAACTCAATTGATTTTAAGTTTTTCTTTAGATTTTTAAAAGCCAGTGCAAGATTAAACATTAAAGAAAAACTTTTCGGATAATTTTTAAGAACAATTTTTTCACAATCAGCGATTTTTTGGTATTGTTCATTTCTTATGCATGCCTGAAACAAGGTTTCGTAAAAATATTCACAAGGATTTATTTTAATAGCTTTTTCAACCCATTCTACAGCGGTTTCTACTTCACCCTGCTGGAGTTTAAGCACACCCATTAAGTTGTAGACTTCAGCATTTTCACAATCAAGTTTAAGTGCTTCATTGTAAGCGTTTTCGGCATCATCAAGATGTCCGTCCTGATGGTTTTTAAATCCTATATTAATAATTTCGTTTACAGTAGGCATAAAATCATAATACAAGAAAATTCTTAAATTTTCCTCATATAAAAAAAGGAAAGACTTGCCAAAGACAAGTCTTTTTTTAACCCAAAATCTCCTACCCAAAAATTTGTTAAACTTTTAAAACTAAGTAATAATTTTACTAAAAATTTGTGATAATTTTTCTATCTTTTATTGATTTGTGACTCTCCCCAAGTCTAGTAGCCATCACTCCTTTCAGGTTATGTATATATCATAATCTTTCCATCTTTTTTATCAAGTAAACAATTTCGTAAAAATATTTACAATTGACCATGCTTCCCATGCCTATTTGGAAAAATTAGAATTTACAAATCTTTACCCCCAAAATAAGTAAATTAGTATTGACATTTGTGTTTTAAACTAAATGCTATTTATTATCAGGCACATGGCTTGTATTTTTAAAAAAATAAGTTATCATGAGGGTGTAAGTATTAATCCCAAGCAATTTACAAATCCGGAGACAAAATATGTCTTTTGATTTCGGCAATAACAATATCAACCAGTTTAAAACTCAGGCAGCATACAAGGATGGCGGCGGCATGGGCGGTGGCGGCATGTATATGAAACAAGGGAAAAAACGCAAGGACCAGCCTGATGAAGATATGTTTGAGTACAAAGAAGAAAAAGAAAATAATGAGATTGTTTTTGAATCAGAAATTAGCGAAAAAGATATCCCGAAGGATACCCTTTTTAATCAATTTGTAAACTGGTTTAGATTGCAGAATTAAAATTTCTTCTTTGTTCAAGTTGTTTTTTTATGCAAATTTGAGAAATAAAATCTCTGTCTAAATTTGAAATCGCAGAATAAGTAAATGAAAGCTTATAACCTTCTTCAAATTTCTCACTTCTTATGTATTTAATTCTTGCAGAAATTTTAATATCGCCAAACGCGATTTCTATTTCTGCTTCTTCATTTGAAATCTCATGAACAGGCATAAAAATGCTTACACCATTTGCAGAAATATCTAGTGTATGTGTTGTAAACTCTTTTATTTTATCTTCTGTTGTAATTGTATAAATGCAGCTATATTTTGCAGGAACGCGAAAATATTCTCTGTTTTGTTGATATTCTAAGCCTTGAGGTGTTTCTAAAGCAAAGAAAATATAAGGTTCTGCATTATCAATTGATTTAAGTTTGGTTTTGGTTCTATATAAACCATCGTTGCAAACAATGCTTAAAGTAACTTCTTGAGGAGTTTCTATTCTTAATCCATCTTCAAATTTTGCACAGGCAATAATTTCTCTTTCGTTAACCGATTTCATTGCAGCTTTTGCAGTGCAAGGGTTACCTGCTAAATCTTTGTATAAAATCTTTATGTATTTGATGTTTTCAAGGTTTAAATTAAATTTCATTTCCAAGCCCTCTTATATACTATATTTTACCATATTGAGAAAATCCTATCAATGGGGTATGATTATTTTATGCAAGGAATAATTTTTGATTTTAACGGAACTTTATATTGGGATTCTCAACTCCATTATGATGCGTGGAGAGAGTTTTCCAAGATTTTAAGAGGTACTGAGTTTACCGATGAAGAGATGCGCGATAAGATGTTCGGGCATACAAACGAGGATATTATTGAATACGCAATCGGGAAAAAGCCGACCAAGGAAATGGTGACAAAATACGCGTATGAAAAAGAATCACTTTATAGAAAACGCTGTCTTTTAGACCCCGAAAACTTTAAACTTGCTCCCGGGGCAGTTGAGTTTTTAGATTTTTTAAAAGCAAATAACATCCCTAGAACGATTGCTACAATGTCAGAATGGGATAATGTTGAATTCTATATAAAAGAATTTCATCTTGAAAACTGGTTTGATTTGGATAAGATTGTTTATTCTGATGGAACTATTCCGGGAAAACCGGCGCCTGATATTTTTATGATTGCGGCTCATAAAATAGGCTTAGAACCAAAAAATTGTGTTGTTGTTGAAGACGCGATTGCAGGAATAAATTCCGCAAAAGGTGCGGGTATTGACAAAATTATTGCGATAGCTTCATTAGAGCCTGTTGAGTTTTATCAACAAATTGATGGGGTAGAAAGTATAATTAAAGACTTTTATGAATTTGATAAAACAATGTTTCAAATTAAAAGCGAGGTTTAAACCTCGCTTTTTACTATGTAAAATACTTTGTTGCTAAATCTCTAAAAAATCCTATTCGTTTTTCTCTTGCAATAGATTTTTTGCTTTGGACTTGCACAACATCACGCATATTTTCTTCATACATTATTTCAAGAAGCATTTCAGCTTTAGAATCAGATTTTGTAGCAGTTTCTCTGATTGTTTGAAGCTCGCTGTTATCTAAAAATTTCCCGCCGCAGCTATGGCAGACATCGATTTGTACTGTTCCGTTAGCAGCGCCCATTTTTGCCATTGGAGCTTCGCAAGCAGGACATATGCGAACTTCTTTATCTTCTGCCGGTTCAAAATGCTTACCTTCAATAGCAGCCATGATTTCGTCAATTTTTTCATGTGATTCATCAAATTTTTCTAACTCTCTGTTATCAAAATAAATACCGCCGCATCCGTCCAAACAAATATCAATATTAACACCTGCTTCTTGCATATAAAGCTTTGTCATTTGTTTCCCGCATGCAGGACATTTAAGATTAATTCTGTTATCAGCCATTTTTCTCTCCTATATAATACTTTCCAACCAACCCGAACCCACCTACAGTTTTATCATTGAGGACGACTTGTAGTCTCACGCCATGCCAGTGATATCGCGGTTGTCGTCCGACCCTTGTCTACGTGCGTAACACAAGGTCGCCGTTTTTCTTAATGTGTTCGATTAAGCCGCCATCATTAAGTAATCTTATCATGACATCCGGTAGCGGTTCAATAGCGGTGATTGTTCCTTTGGTTAAATTCTTAAGCGTTCCGCCTTTGATATCAAGCTCTAATTCATCTCCTGCATCAATCCCGTCAGTGTCGCATTCGATTGCTAAAAGTCCGATATTAATTGCATTACGATAAAAAATTCTTGCAAAAGATTTTGCGATTACTGCACTAACGCCTGCGATTTTAATAATTTGCGGAGCGTGTTCACGTGAGGAACCTAATCCAAAATTGTTACCTGCAACAACAAAATCACCTTTTTTCATTGTTTTGGCAAAATTTTCATCAGCGTCTTCCAGAACATGTTTTGCAAACTCTTGTAAATCTGAACGCAAATGAAACAAACGTCCAGGTGCTATATGGTCTGTTGAGATATTATCTCCAAATTTATGTGCTGTACCTTTCATTTTTTTCAACCTTTGGGCGGAGCACATCCCGCTTAACTACTAACTAAATTTGTTCTTCCAAGTGCTCCTTTGGAATGAACTCCCAGCTGGTTCGTGCTGTTGGTACTAGCTTCTTAGTTGTACCGGCATTACCAAATAAATATAATCTTCATCAGAGCATGGTGCAAATACTGTTGCAGATAAAGGAGTGTTTAACTGAACAGTGATTTCATCTGATTCTGCAATTTTTAAAAACTCAAGTACAAATTTGTAATTGAATGCAATTGCAAGAGGTTCTCCCATGTATTTAGCATCAATTTCGTCTTGAGAATTACCTGCTTCAGGGGAATCGCCCGAAAGTTTAAGTGTATTATCTGCAAATTCAAATTTCACAATACTATTTTTTTCGTTAACCATAACCGCAACTCTTTCAAGCGCAGAGATTAAATCACTTTTGTTGACCTTTGCTTCTTTAGGGAAGGTTTGTGGGATTAACTGGTTGTATTTAGGGAACTGACCCTGCATAAGACGTGTAATCATTTTTGTTTTGTCGATTGTGATTACAATTTTTTTCATTTCTTTGCAGATTTTAATATTTTCTGATTCAGCAAGAACAGAGATTTTTGAAAGTTCTGCAAGTACTTTTGATGAAATAAGCATTTCAAAAACTTTTTCGCTGTCTACAGAATTGTT
This sequence comes from uncultured Candidatus Melainabacteria bacterium, assembly GCA_932182025.1. GTDB lineage: Bacteria > Cyanobacteriota > Vampirovibrionia > Gastranaerophilales > Gastranaerophilaceae > CAG-196. Next base: position 40,459 of record CAKNXK010000027.1, on the reverse strand, counting down.
CTTAACAACTTCTCTGACTCTTGCAAGTCTGTTACCGTCTGTTGCAGCCATTTCTAAGATATTTTTATTAACTTCGCAAACAACACCGGAAAGCAGATTGTTTGTTTCGTATCCTGCAGCAGCTGAAACTACCTGACGGATAGCTTTTGTAAACGGTTTTGTTTCGATTTCGATTGAATCTTCTTCGGAGATGTTTTCTTCAACTTGAGGGAATTCGTTTGCAGAAATACCGATGATATCGAATTTAGAGTTTTTACAGGTAATTGTTGCAACAGAACCGTTAAGTTCGATTTTAATTAATTCGTCTTGTAATCTTGAGATGATTTCTCCGAGTTTTTTTGCAGGAAGAGTAATTTTACCTTCTTCTTCAACATTAGCATCAATTAATGTTGTGATTGACAAGTCAAAATCTGTTGCAGTTAGTTTAATCTGATTTGTGTCTACGGTTTCGATTAAAACGTTAGCAAGAACAGGTTGTAACCCTTTAACAACAGTAGCTCTTTCGACAATTCTAATACCGTTTAATAAATCTTCTTTACCGGCAACAAATTTCATATCCCACACCCCTCAATGTCTAATTTACTACAATATTCTAGTACAAATATGTTGTAATTACAAGTATCCTCCTTCTCGCTTATTCCATTTGTGATGTTTTAAATATAAAATAGGTTTATGGCTAATCTTTTGGAAATAAAAAACCTCAATTTGTTTTTTCGAGGCGAGGATGAAAATTATCAGGCTTTGTATGATATAAATCTTTGTTTTGAGAAAGGTAAAATTCATTCGATTGTGGGTGAATCAGGCTGCGGTAAAACAATGACCGCAATGTCTGTTATGGGACTTTTGCCTAAAACAGCCTTTATTAAAAGCGGAGAAATTATTTTCAAAGGAGAAAATCTTTTAGATTACAAAGAAAAACAGATGCGCGAGCTTCGCGGAAATAAAATTGCGCTTATTCCTCAAGATCCTATGACATCATTAAATCCTTTGTATACAATTGGTAATCAGTTAATTGAGTCAATAAAAGCCCATTCGAAAGTTTCTGACCGACAGGCTATGCGCAAAGCGCGTGAGGTTATGGATTTGGTTAAAATTCCCGAAGCAGAAAAGAAATTTAACTTTTACCCCCATGAGTTTTCGGGCGGGATGAAGCAGAGAATTATTATTGCAATGGCACTTGCCTGCAACGCGGAATTAATTATTGCTGACGAACCGACAACAGCTTTAGATGTAACTATTCAAAAGCAGATTATGGATTTGATTTTGAATATAAAACAAGAATTTGATACAACAGTGCTATTAATTTCTCACGATTTAGCGCTTGTGAGTAATTATACTGATACTGTGACAGTAATGTATGCAGGACATATTGTTGAACAGGCTAATGCGGATGAGTTTTTTAAGAATCCGAAACATCCGTATTCAATAGCGCTTTTAAACTCTTTGCCTTCAAATAATCCTGCTCAAAAACTCAAAACAATTGCAGGCGCTCCTCCAAGTATTCAGGAAGAAATTAGCGGCTGCAAGTTCCATCCGAGATGTGAGTTTTGCGAAATCGGGTGTTGTGATATTAAAAACCCTGTTTTAGAGCAAAAAGCTCCAAACCATTGTTCTGCTTGTTTGCGGTTTTAAATCTTTTTTGTGATATACTTACCTTAAAGAGGTAAGTAATTATGAAAGATATGTTAGATAAAATTATTCAGATAGAAAAGCGCTATATTGAATTAGGCGAAACTCTTTCTGATCCTGCTGTTATCCAAGATTATAATAAGTTTAGAGATTTATCTAAACAAAGAAAATCAATGGAAGAAACCGTTGAACTTTATTACGCTTGGAAAAAAGCTACAGATGCTATTGAAGAAGCTAAACAAATGATTTATGAAGAAAAAGACGAAGAAATGCGTTCTTTTCTTAAAATAGAAATGGAAGAAAACGAAGCAAAACTTCCTGAATACGAAGAAAGAATGAAGGTTCTTCTGCTTCCTCGCGACCCGATGGATGACAAGGATATTATGTTGGAAATCCGCGGCGGTGCAGGTGGTGACGAAGCAAACATTTTTGCGGGCGATTTGATGAGAATGTACATCAGATATGCTGATAAAATGGGTTGGCAGACTCAGGTTTTATCAAAAACCGAATGTGAAGCAGGTGGTGTAAGTGAAGTTATTATTTCAATGAAAGGTGACAGTATTTATTCTCGTCTTAAATACGAATCAGGTGTTCACCGTGTACAGCGTGTTCCTGCTACAGAATCTCAAGGCAGAGTTCATACATCGACTGCTACGGTTGCGGTTATGCCGGAAGTTGATGATGTTGAAGTTGAACTTAATATGAATGATATAGAAATCACAACAGCACGTTCAGGCGGAGCAGGCGGACAAAACGTAAACAAAGTTGAAACTGCTGCTCGTGTTTTCCACAAACCAACAGGAATTATGATTTTCTGTACAGAAGAACGTTCACAATTGCAGAACAAAGAACGTGCGCTCCAAATCTTGAAAGCGAAACTTTATGATATGGAAGTTCAAAAACAGATGCAGGAAATCACTGACCTTCGTCGTTCACAAGTAGGTACAGGTGACAGAAGTGAACGTATCAGAACATATAACTTCCCTCAAGGTCGTTTGACAGACCACAGAATTGGTCAAAACTTGAATGTTTGGACTGTTATCGACGGCGAGTTGGATGATTTGATTAATTTGTTGGTTGAATATGACCAAAAATTAAAATTGGAAAAACTTGCAGAAGTTGATGCGTAAAAAGTAAAACGGGATTTATACCCTGTCTCTTAATTTTTTGAAAGCAAATAACGCAAATATATTGATATATTTGCGTTATTTGGTATAATATATTTGTACATTTAAAATAGAATACAGGCTAAAGATTTTAACGCGCATTTCAACTAAACGAAAGGAGGTTTAAATGTTAGTTGAAATCAATGCAGAAGAACTAATGCTAGTAATAACATTAGTTCTTATCATCAAAACCCGTTAATCGAGTGGTATGGGTGTACGCATCACCCATGCCTGTATTCTTATTTTAATCTATTTTTAAAATTTTTCAAGTCTTCAATCAAATAAAGTTTTTGTGCTCATTTACTCATCCATGAGCTTGAAATCTTCGCCTAATTCTTCTTCCAGAATTCTGACAACATCAGAACATTTTATGTTTAAAGCTTCAGCAATTTTCCATACGGTAACAAATTTGCATTCGACGATTCCATTTTCAATTTTGCTTAAATTGCCCCTTGCTATATCATAGCTTTCTGCTAATTTATTTATGGATAAATTGGTATTATTTATACGTAATCTTCTAAAAAGTTTACCGAGCTTTTTGCTTAATAGTAATTGTTTACTTTCATTGAGTTGCATTTTAATATCGTACAGGTTATTATATTAAGGGTGATTCTCAGAAGAAGCAGAGGTGTAAATGTATAATTTTCAAATAATTCTATTAAAGAAACATCTAGTGTATGTGCAAGATTGAGCAGAGTAGAAAACTTAAAATCAACTAATCCATTTTCTATACGGCTTAATGTTGCGGATGTAACGCCACCACGTTTAAAAGCAATATCATTCAACGAACTTGATTTTTTCTTTCTAATGTTTTGAATGACCTGCGTTCTACTTGTTTTTATTAAAATTTTTTCAAAAAATCTTTGTTTAATGTATAATTTACTTAAGCAAAACAACTAAAGGATATGTATTGATAAGAAAATGTGTTGGATGCGGGGAGCTGAAACCCCGTGAGGATATGATAAAGATAACTAAAGAGTTTCAAACAGGCAAACTGGTTTTGAACCCTGATTCCAAAACATTTGGCAGATCAGCATATCTTTGTTATAATCAAAGTTGTATAGAAAAGGCATTAAAGAAAAATAAACTGAATCGGATATTAAAAACATCCGAGGATGCGAAAGGATTATTGGATGGACAGTTTAAGAGTTAGTGAATTAGCAAAAGAACTCAATATGACAAGCAAAGAAGTCATAGAAAAGTTCGCAGAAATATCGATTACGGTTAAATCGCACTCGAACACTGTGATGCCTGATCAAATACGTAAACTAAAAGAACATTTAGGCTTGGCGCCGAAGAAAACTTCTGCAAAAAAAGCGTTTATTGTTAAAAAAGCAAAAACTGCTGATGAGCCGGAAGTTGTTAAGCAAGAGCCTAAAAAGGAAGCTCCAAAAGTTGAACGTATCGAAAGAGTTCAAAGAGTAGAAAAAGCTCCTAAAATCGAAGTTGTAGAAAAACCGCAGCCAAAAGTTGAAGAAGCTCCGGCTGTTAAAAAAGCTGAAAAACCGGTTGTTAGAGTTGAAAGAACAAAAATCGAATATCCTAAAAACCAATCAAGGATTGAAATCGTAAGAAAAGCTCCTCCAAAACCTGTTCAAAAAGACGGTGATAAAAAACCTGAAAGAGGTGAAAGAAAACCTTTTAACAAAAACCAACAAAACGGTGAAAAGAAGCTTGTGGAAAGACGTATTATTCCTCAAGAAATTTACGAAGGAAAAGGTCAATCTAAAAAGAAAACTGATAATAAAAAGAAAGAAAAAGATTTCAATTCTAAAAAAGAAGATCAGGAAATGATTTCTTTGGAAAAAGCTGCTGCCCAAAAACACAAAAAACGTTCTCATAAAGAAGAAGAAAAAGAAGCAGTAAAATCAATTGTTGTAAATCAGCCAATGACTATTCAAGAGCTTGCTGATAAAATCCAAAAAACCCCTGCAGAAATCGTTAGATTTCTTATGTTCCAAGGGGTTATGGCAACAGTAAACCAACTTATTGATGTCGAAACAATCAAAAAAGTTTGTGAAGAATACGAACTTGAGGTTCTTGAAGAAGATATCGAAGCATTTATGGAAGAAGAGCTTGAAAAAGAACAAAAACAGAAAGCTCTTACTGAAGTTGATAAAAAATTACTCAAAAAACGTGCACCTGTTGTTTCAATTATGGGTCACGTTGACCACGGTAAAACAACATTGCTGGACAGTATTCGTGCTTCTAAACACAAAATTGTTGCAACCGAAGTCGGCGGTATCACACAGTCAATTGGTGCATACACAGTTTATCTTGATAATAAGCAAGAAAGAAAAATTGTTTTTGTTGATACTCCTGGTCACGAAGCGTTTACAGAAATGCGTGCACGTGGTGCTAAAGCAACAGATATCGCAATTCTTGTTGTTGCGGCTGACGACGGTATAATGCCTCAAACAATTGAAGCTATTAACCACGCAAAAGCAGCAGAAGTTCCTATTATTGTTGCTGTTAACAAAATCGATAAAGCAGGCGCTGATCCTGACAGAATTTTACAGCAATTAACCGAACACGGACTTGTTCCTGAAGCTTGGGGCGGTGATACAATTACCGTTAAAGTTTCTGCGCTTCAAGGTTTGGGTATTGATGAACTTCTTGAATACATCTTGCTTGTTGCAGAAGTTCAAGATTTGAAAGCTAATCCTAAGGCTGAAGCATCAGGTGTTGTAATTGAAGCTAACTTAGACAAAGGTAAAGGTCCTGTTGCGACACTTCTTGTTCAAAACGGTACACTAAGAACAGGTAACTGTATTGTTGTTGGTACCGCTTGCGGACGTGTAAGAGCATTGCTTTCAGACTCAGGTGAAAGAATTCAAAAAGCTGAACCGTCAACTCCTGTTGAGATTTTAGGTTTAACAGAAGTTCCTAACGCGGGTGATTATTTTGAAGTTGTTCAGAACGAAAAAGAAATGAAAGCTATTATTGATAAGCGTAAAGAACGTGAACGTAACAAACGTCTGGATGCTATGCTTCCTGCTCATATGAGACGCGAATCAGGTGCAGCAGAAGACGGTGCAACTCAATTGAACTTGATTATTAAAGCTAATACTCACGGTTCTGCTGAAGCTGTTGCTCAAGCTATTGCTCAGTTTGAGTCTGATGAAATTAATACAAAAATCATCCACGTTGGTGTTGGTGATATTTCAGAAGCAGACGTTATGCTTGCCTCTGCTTCAAGTGCATTGATTCTTGGTTTTACTGTAAAAGAAGACTCAAACGCTCTTGCAGCTGCTGAACGCGAAGGCGTAACTATCAAGAAATACGATATTATCTATCAAATCCTTGAAGATATTGAAAAGACAATGATTTCACTTTTATCTCCTGAGGTTAAAGAAATTGTTACCGGTCAGGTTGAAATCCGTCAAATCTTCACTATTGGTAAAACAGTTAAGATTGCTGGTTGTTACGTTACAGAAGGTAAGATTAACAGAAACGATACTGCTACAATTTACCGCAATGGTAAAGAAGTATTCAAAGGTGCGGTTGATCAGCTTAAACGTTTCAAAGACGATGTTAAAGAAGTTGCTCAAGGTTTTGAATGCGGTATTTCGTTTGTTAAGTTTAATGATATCCAAGAAGGCGATATTGTTAAATTCGTAACAACAAAAGAAGTTGATAGAACCGAGCTTATTTAAACAAGGGTCGGACGACATTTCATGATACTACTGGCTTAGAGATAGGTTTCCAAGTCGTCCTCTGCTGTAAGATTACAAGGGGGTTCGAGTTGGTTGGTTATTGCAAAATTTGTAAAATAAGTTATAATAAAAATATAACTCGGGCTTCAAAGAGTGGTGGTACACTCTCTGAATTTTAACTCCCGTGTTGTGTTCTTAGATTAGAACTAGCATTATGATCGATAAAATCAGTGCTAGTTCTTTATATTTGCATTGTTGCAATATTAGATAAATTAGCATTAATTTGATCATAAGCAACCTCCTTTCGTCGAGTATTTTCCGATTTTAAGTCTGTGCTCGAGAAGTTCGGTTTTGACACACAGGAGTGCCCGATTAGAATTATATTAATATAATTGCTAAAATAAAACATCGTGTGTTTAATGTATAAGAAACTAGTCTTTTTCAATGGTTATTTTATAACCAAAAATATCAGCAATTGTTTTTACTTCGTCGTATCTGAAAGAACTTGCATGAATTTTATGCGAAATACTGTTCGCTGTGTAATGTTTTCCAGTTTTTTCAACAAGAATATCTGCCAATTTTTGTGCAGTTAATCTTTCTTTCAACATTATTATTTTTACTTGTTCTTTTGATTCAATATTCATAATATGGAATAATTATACAATATTCCGCAAAATGTTGACAAATATGGAAGAAAATGTTAAGATGTATGCGAAATAAGGAAAGATGTTTCTAATATAGGAAGGATAATTAACAATGTTTACACAAGAACTTGAAGAACTGGAAAAACTTGCAAGCAAAGCAGAAGCTCTGGTGACTGTAACTCTTGATTCATGCGAGAAAAATGATTACACATCACAATTAATTGCACTTGAAGAAGTGCAAAAATATACACGTCAGTTGAATGAACGCCTAACAGATTTAAATTTTACTATCTAATTATGCCAAAGCCCAAAAGAAATACACAAACAATAAATACTGTTGCAACGATTGCAGTCAGTTTGTTTAATCCTTGTTCTGCGCTCTTTTGAGAAGAAAACATTTGAGCAGCGTTTCCAATCCCTGCGATGCCATCGCCTTTTGGTGAGTGCATTAATATAAGTACGATTAGTAATAGTGCGGATACGACTAAAATAGTCCAAACTAGTGTAAGCATTTTTTATTTTCCTTCTGATTTTTTAATAAAATGAGCTCGTTTTGAGTTTAATTTAATATTATCGAAAGTATAGAGTCGAGCAGGTCGTTTTGAAGTGGATTTTGAAAACTCGTTCAACTCTCTAAGACCTTCTGTTGTGATAACTTTTTTACGGAAATTACGTTTATCGAGGTTTTTTTCCATAATCATTTCGTAAGCTTTTTGCATTTCTGTGAGTGTGAATTTTTCGTTTAATAACTGATAAGCAACAGGGCACATTTCCAAACGTTCGCGTGTACGTTTCAAAGAATATTGGATAATTTCTTTGTGGTCAAAAGCAAGCGGCGGCAAGTCAAATACTTTATGCCAAGCCAAATCTTCTGTTGTAATTACGTCAAAATCTTCTGCTCTGATAAGTGCAAAGTATGCTACTGTAATAACCCTTGAAATAGGGTGACGAAGCGGATCGCCGAATGTATAAAGCTGTTCAAGGTAGATGTTATCAACGTTTGTTTTTTCTTTAAGAACGCGCATAGCAGCTTCGTCAAGGTTTTCAGACATTCTAACATATCCACCCGGAATTGCCCATTTATCTTTAAACGGCTCGTTATTACGTTTAACCAAAAGTGCTTGAAGTGCATTGTTTTTGATAGTTAAAATAACAATGTCGACAGTAATCTCGTGCGTTTTAATTTCGTTAAACATAATCCACCTCAAGTTTATTGTATTATAAACTTATTAAAAATGGAAGAGGCTCTACCTTCCTACTCCTTCGGGTATTTCAGAGCAGGCGCAATGGATACCGCCTTGATATCCTGTAAGCATTGTTTTTGAAATAAAGTTTTTTTCTCCATCAATAAAATAAATATGTTCGGGGTTTATGTAATCAGATATTGAATTAACAAATTCTTTTTCGAAACTAAAACCAATTCTGTCGGATAAGTCCGGAGTTAGCCCTAAACGTTCGTCGATATTTGATTTGTTAGTAATATAAACCAGTTCTCCAAATCGATTGTGAAATGCGTTCGCGTTGATAAAATTACAATATTGTATTAGGAAACTGTCTTCTTCTGAATTATATTCGGTTTCATAAATTCTTGCCGGTACTCTTAGTATATTAAATCCGTTATTTTCTAATATTTGTTCAATTTCATCAGTTTGAGCCCTGTTGTTTAATTGGATTTCTGATTCAAAATTTCTGATTGCCAGATACATTTTTTCATATTCTTCCTGATATATATCTGCTTCATCTTGCGGTAGTGTATTTAGATAGTTTTTAAACTTTTGTAATCCTTTATGTAAAATATCAAGCGTTATTTTATCATCTGCAACCAAAACTCTTTTGTCATCAAGTGGACGTATAAATAAGTCTAAATGATAATCCATTTGAGGGAGTATAATAACATTTTTTACGCCATACATTACCTGAATATCTTCTGTATCATATTTTGCAAGTTCATTCTTTCCTACAATTATGACATCTTCTTTGCCGTCTTTTACAATAAAAAGATTTCCGCCAGGGATATGCGCTTTTTGGTATAAACTATTCAGTTCATCTTTTTTTGCAATAAAAGCTGCTTTTACATCTTCAGGGTTTTCTCTTGCAGTATCTGCGAATAATCCGAATAAATCCTGATTAAGTTTCATAAATTGAGGAGTTTCGCGGGTACATTTTTCGGTAATATCGTATTTAAGCCCGAAGAATTTAAGTATTGAGCCAGTCGGATCGGTTGTTTTTAATGTTAATAATTTATTTTTGACGATAGTCCAGTAGTCTTGCGCCCAGAGGCTGCCGTTTGTTGTATATGGGGGTACTATTTCGTCACATTTGTTTTCAAGAAGTCCTCCAAACGGCGAGTATATTCTAAAACCTTCTTTTTGACCAATTTTATACATTTCGTCAGCTATGCCATAGCAATTAGAACTCATAAGAAACCCTTTGAGCGGTCTTGCGTCATAGCCTTTGAATGTAGGTTGAATATTCATATTTGCATGAAACCGTGTGAAAATAAAAATTGCTAGGCAAGATATTTTTGCAAAGTTGTTTTATCAAAAACTTCTACGCTGTCACGGGAATGAATGAATACAAGACAGGAAATCAATGATTTGAATGTTTGGAAATCATCAAATGCAAGTTTTTGTCTTAAATCAGTCATATTGTTTGCCATAAATTCTGTAATAATAGTTTTGTCGTTATAATATAATTCTGATAAGAATTCAAAGGCTTCGCGGGTTTTTATCCCTTCAAGATAAATTATATCAGGGGATTGAAACTCAACATATCTTAGAGCTTTATCCATATTAAACCCGATGTTTTCATTAAGTTCGCATTGATTAATGTGGTTTAATTCATATTTTGCGATGGATTCGATGGTCATAATATTTTTATTTAGTTCTGTTGTTTCCATCAATAATGAATAAATAATATGAGTTTTACCGCTCAATGGTGAGCCGCAAACAAGAATTATTCCTGGGGTTTCAACAGCCTTTAATAAAATTGAGCGCTGTTTTTCATCAGGAATAATTTTTTCAAGTTTTGTTGGCGGTTTATAAATCTTTAGTGATATTCTTTCGCCCATAATAGTAGGGAAAGAAGAAACTGATGCAATAAGCATAGTATCTTCAACTTTGAAACACAATTTGCCCAACTGAGGGATTTCGCAAACAGAAGGGTCGAGATTAGATAAGGTTTTTAGTTTGGAAACAAAAGCAGAGTTAAGTATGGCAGGAACAATGCCTTTGTCCAAAACTTCTCCGTGTTGTTTGAATACAACTTTTAAACCTTCTTCTACCTGTTCAAAGTTCAATTCGTGAATATCTTCTATAATGGCTTGTTTTAGAATAGCTCTTACGACTCTTTGAATATGTTCCTCTCCTGAGTCTTCCTTGTGAAGCTCTTCCGTCCAGTCAAATTCTTCTGTGTTAGTTGATAGTGTAATGCTGTCAACAGTATCGGCTACTTTATAGTATTCATCAATTTTTCTGGTAATGCTTACTTCTGATGCGATAACAGGTTCTATTGAACATTCTGCTGTTTCAATAATTTTATCTATAGCGAACAAATCCAAAGGGTCTGCCATTGCAACCGTTAACACATCTTCAATCTTAAATAATGGAATTATTCGATATCTTCTTGCATCAGAAAAAGATATAAAATTAAAACATTTAGGATCAGGTGAATAATCTTCCAGATTAACATAAGGAATATGGAGTTTTGATTCCAAAAACTTCAGCAAAGTTTCTTCACCCAAAATCCCTGAATTAATAAGCGCTTGTCCGATATTGATATTCTGAACATTAGCAAGCTCTTCCGCTTTTTCTAATGTTTCGTATTCAACAATTCCATCACGAACCAACTCATATTTAAGTTTTTCCAAAGTTTTATTATTGACTACATCCATTATTAATCTTCCTTAAGGTATTCCTCTACCTTTTTCACAATTGCATCCAACTCAAAAGGTTTGGTGATGTATTCATTTACCCCTGTTTCTTCACCAATTGCTTTGTCTTCAAGCTGTGAACGAGCTGTAACCATAATGATTGGAATATCTTTGTATTTGTTATCATATTTTAAAAGACGGCTGATTTTGTATCCGTTAATTTTTGGCATCATAACATCAAGTATGATTAAATCAGGCATAATTTCTTTTGCTAATCTTAATCCGTCTTCGCCGTTAAAGGCTGTATAGCACACAAAACCTGATACTTCGAGCACGAATTTCAGGCTTTCTACAATATCCTGTTCATCATCTACTATAAGAATCTTTTTCATGCACATCCCCTTCAATCTCGTATGAATACATTATATCACATTTTCCGTAAACATTCTCTTTTTGAGCTGTTATGGTGTCGATTTTCTTTTTCAAAAACTCACATGCCGGCTTATCGCCATCCAAAATAACCATTGATAAGCTTGTCATTTCACCGTCTTTTTCAACGAGTGAATTGGTTAAATAAGTTTTATTAAGAAGGTTTTCTTCTTTCATAAGGTTATCAATAATGCTACTTGTTGATTTGATATTGATAATTGCAGCCGTTCCTCCGCTAGAACGCGCTTTTTGAATAATCTGTTTTTTAATCATATTAAAATTGCTCTTATCGTTTGCAATTGGAATAACAAAATAAAATCTTGAACCTTTGTTTATTTCAGAATCGCACCAGATAGCGCCGTTGTGTGACTCCATTAATTGCCTTGCAATAGGCAGCCCTAAACCTGAACCGCCAACCTGACGTGAAAGAGAGTTCTCTATTTGAGCGAATTTGTCGAAAACGTGGTTCAAATCCTTGCGTTCAATCCCTATTCCCTGGTCTTCTACGCAAACTTGAAGATAGTTACCTTGAAGCTTTTTGATATCTTCTTCAAAACAATGGTCATATTGAAGTTCACGCGCATTTATTACCCTTGAAGAAATCTCAATAGTCCCTGCAGAAGGTGAGAACTTGATAGCATTTGATACAAGATTTGTTAAAACCTGTTCCAGTCTGTTTGAATCGGCATAGATTTCAGGAGAAGCTTCGGACGGTGTGTATTTTAGAGTTAAATCTTTTTCCTTAGCTACAACTGTAAGGTTGTTCTTGACGTATTCAATAACAGGTTCAATATGTGTAAGTTCAAATTTGAAATCCATTTTCCCTGCTTCGATTTTAGAAATATCAAGTAGGTCGTTAATAATTCCGGAAAGCCTTATGGCATTACGTTTGCCCATAGAAACAAACTTCTGAATGTTTTCCGTCATTTCTCCCGCTTTACCGCTTAAGATGATATCCATAGCGTTTTTAATAGCAGTCAATGGAGTTCTAAGCTCGTGTGAAACAATTGAGATAAACTCGGATTTTAGTCTTTCAAGTTTTTGTAATTTTCTGTTTGTTGTTTTAAGTTCCTGCGTAAAAGATGCGCTTTGAAGCGGGATTGTAACTTGCTGTACAAGAGTTTGGAAACAAGTTGCATCTTCTGTTGAGAATTGTTTTTCACGATAAATTTCCGTAAATCCGAAAAACTCATCACTGGATGTTATGGGCGCAAATAAATTATCATATCTTAGAACAGAAAAATCATATTCTTTTACATTATGTTTGATATTTTTTTCGATTTTAAGGTTTCCGATTTTAATATCAAACGGCGGGTCTGAAAGCAAAGATTTATAACTCAGAATTGCACGAAGTTTTAGAGCTTCTAACAATCTGTCTGAAATTTTATATAAAGAATTTATTATTAAAACAGGTTCTCGCTCTGAACGAAACATAAGGGTGCAAGAAAGCTCAAAGTTTAAGGATTTTTCAATCCCTTCAACCATTATTTTAAGAAGCTTATCTTTATCCAGAGTTCCTGCAAGCTGTGAACTTGTATTGTATAAAACATTAAGCTGATACAAGCTTCTTGCAAGTTCCTGATTGGCTTTAGTCATTTTTATTAATGATTGTCGGGTTTGCATACTTGCATCAATTGTTGCTGCAAGCAGTTTTTTATCAAGCGGGGTTTTGATAAACAAGTTAACGTTATGTGTAACGTCTTTGTTGTGTCTGACTTCTCCAACAATCAGCAAAATAACTACAGGAAACTGTTTGATTTTTCGACAAAGCGGTTTTAGTTCAAGAGAGTTTAAATCGCCGTCTATTATTACAATTTCCGGCTCTTCAACTTTTAGAGTATCAAAAATCATCATTTCATCAATAGAAGTAATAACTTCGTCAGATGCAAATGTTTCTTTTACGATTCTCTCTTTTTCGCTATCTTCACTAATCAATAAGAACTTTGTCATGTCTATATAATATCAGAAAAAAAGAGATGAAGCCATACTTGTTCTTCCTGATGTTTGCTATGATTTGTTGACAAATTTAGTATTTATAAAATAGCTATCTGATGTAACATAAAAAAGAGGCATAGCCAAAGCCATACCTCTTCTTATATCTTCAAAGCTATCGACTATTTGCCGTTAACAACTTCTTTGAATTTTTTACCAGCAGAGAAAACAGGAACTGTTTTAGCAGGAATTTTGATTTCCTTACCAGTTTGTGGGTTTCTGCCGTTTCTAGCAGCTCTCTTACGAGGTTCGAAAGTACCAAAACCAACTAGAGTAACTTTTTTACCTTTAGAAACTGTTTTTTGAACTGTTTCAATTAAAGCTGAAAGTACTTCGTTAGCTTCTTTTTGAGTAACTTTTGATTTTTTTGAAATTTCTGCTACTAATTCTTCTTTGTTCATTACAAAACTCCTTTCTTATTTCTACAAAAACCATTATACAAATAAAAATTAATAATGCAAGTACTTCTTATGGTGGAAATTGCTATCAGCTCTCGGTTTTAGCCATTTTACCATTGCAGAACAAAATAACCGTCTTTATGTGAACACGGTTGAAACGCTTGATTTTAAAGGGTTTTATTACTCTTCAAAGTTTATGATATTGCCGCTTTGGTTTTCGCCAAAATCATACGCTTGTTGTATTTTTTCGTTCTTCTGAACTTGTTTTAATTCTTTTTGAACTTGAGCCATTCCTCGTTCAAGCATTCTTATGTTCTCAAGTTCCATAAGACGAAGCTCGTCTAAAACAGTATTCAGTTCTTTTTCTTGAACCGGAGTAAGTTCAAGGTAGTTGCGCATACACTTACAGTTTAAAAACAACTCTTCTCTTCTGTTAAGCATAGTTATTGCTTCGTCGAAATCTTCTTGTTCAATCATTCTGCGAATATCAGCAGAACCGTTTTTGAGTTGATTATATTGCATAATCAATTGTTCAAACTGTTGTTCACTCTGCATTATTACCACCTTCGTTATTTATGGGATTAATTTCAGCTTGCTCTTGCATAACGGCTTCGATTGTGGATATTCCGCTTTGAATTTCAATCGCTTTTTGAAATCCCCATCTTACATTAGTTAAATCATCAATTACTTCTTGAACTAATTCTGTATTTTTAGAAACATTTGCTTTTATAAGTTTCATTGCCATTTTGTTGTAAAGTCTGAAAAGTTGGTGTGCAACACTATTACCGTTTTCTAAATCAATTGTGCGCATCAGTTCACGGATTATTTTCCTTGCTGATTCAAGATTGGTCGCCCGTTCTTGTAAATTTTTATCGTGAATAGCTGTTTTTGCTTTCTGAAGAAATTGAATAGCGCCATCCAGTAACATAATCATTAATTTTTCAGGTGTTGCTGTGGTTATGTTATTAGTCTGATATTGTTTTATGTATTTGTTGTACGGGTTGACGGCCATTTATACCTTCTTATTTACGAATATTCCGGATGCCATATTCAGTTTTTTTACCAGTTCTGTTAGTTCATTTCCGGAGATTGTTTCTACAAGTCTGTTTGTAACACTATCATATAATTCTATTATATCATCTTTTGTGTTGAGTTTAACATAAAAATCTTTGTTAGGATTTTCAAGGTCTTCAATATCAAATTCTTCTTGTTTTAAAAAATCAGGCTCTGATTCTACAAATCCGTCTTCGAATTCTTCTTTAGCTTCTTGCTGCTGCTGTTGTTTATGACCTTCTTCTTCCTCATCTTTTTCACGTACACGACGGTTTGTGCTAAGCGTTTGAACTTGTTTCATATCATTTGTGGGATCAGTTTGAATTATCTGTTCTGTTCGACCGGTAAGCTCAGCAGAGGTAGGCTCTTTTATTGCGCTAGTATTTGAGAATGATAATCCATCCATGCCCATAATTATGAAAATTCCTTTACAAATCTTTACCTTATATTATATTATGCTATAATAGCAATAAAGAACATCATATAATAGGTTGAAAAAGAAGCATCCACCTGTTGAAAGAAAGAGGTATATTTTATGAGCAAGAGCTTATTTGTGGCATTTATGGAAAGAATTACAGCATTTCCTCTATGGATTAAACAAACTATATTCCTGAATCTTTCAAAAGACTTAGCTAATTATTTAAGTAACGACTTTCTTGACGTTGAAGAAGGTGAGCTTTTCCATATTTACAAGCCCGAATTATCTGATTTAGGGCAAAATGAACTTTTAACCAAAGAATCAGGTTATGATGAAAGTATTTATTCGTTTTTAAATTGCTGCTCAAAGGGTATGTCTTTGATTGAGATTTCGATTGAGAATAATTTTACAATGCAGGAAGTTTCAAAAGCGTTTACTTTCTGTAAAAAATCTCAATTCTTTTCAAGCAATGTTCCAAATCTTGTTTCTGCAATAGCTGGTTTTATTGCAGGCAATTATCGTACAGGGGAATACTTTATTCGTGCGGGGAAAATGACTATTGAACAGCTCGATGAAGTTCTTAATAAACAGCAGGAAATGAATGATGCGGGAAAACACGTCTTCATTGCTGAGCTTATGGTTCAAATGGGTTTTGTTAGAGATTTGGATGTAAAAAGTATTATCTTTATGAAAGAAGAGTCAGGAAAAAGGTTTTCACTTAATCCTGAGGAAGTGCCTAATATTGCATTAGAGCAGGAAAACTATGATATAAGAGTTGAGAATACTCGACTTAAGGAAGAAAATGAAATCCTTAAGCAAAAAATGGATGCTCTTTTAACATTTATCAAAGATCATAAAGAAGCTTAATTATGCGTGTTGAATATATTAGAGACGGTCTTGTTGAAGAGTTTCACGATGGAATTTGTGTCGGATTAAACGAAGTTGACTCTGAACCATATTTTTTGCGTTCTTGTGCTAAACCTTTGCAAGCCAGTTTAATTATTGACTGCGGCATTGATTTTACGGATGAGGAATTGGCATTGTGCTCGGGTTCTCATGCCGGCGAAGAATGTCATGTGAGAGTAGCAAGAGGTATTTTAGATAAACTCGGGCTTGATGAAAGTTATCTTAAATGCGGGGTACATGAGCCTTTGGCGGGTTTACGCGAAGGTGAATTTGCAACAACTATTCATAATAATTGTTCAGGAAAACATTTAGGATTTTTAGCTGTATGTAAAGCTAAAGGGTGGGATTTAGAGAATTATGATGAACCTGGTCATCCTCTGCAAATTGCCGTTAAAAAACGGATTTATGACTTGTGTGAAGTGACAAAAGATTATCCGATGACGACTGACGGATGTGGTGTTCCTATTGTTTCTATGCCTTTGAATAATCTTGTTAAAGGGTTCAAAAACCTTAATCAACAATATCCTCAAATAGTGAATGCGATTTTAAAAAATCCATATATTTATGGCGGAATTAATAGGCTTGATACAGAGATTATACAAAAAACCGGCATGCTTGCAAAAGTTGGTGCAGGCGGGCTTTGTGTTGTTTTGGATACAAAAAATAACGATGGTTTTGCAGTAAAAATGTTTGATGCCTCTATGAGTGCAAGAAAAATCGCGGTTTTTGATAAACTTGGAGTAGAATACGATAATAAAATCAAAACTTTGAGCGGAAAAGTTGTTGGGCATATTAGAGTTTTAGAAAAAGTCATGGTATAATACTTCTCTGTAGAAGGAGAAAATTATGCTAAAAAGAGAACCAAGCTGTGTTTTAGAAAAAGAACTTTTTAAAAATGTTTTTGATAAAACACCTGATTATATAAAAAATTCTGATTTATTAAATTTTGATAACGAAGGTGAATTTACATTCACGCTAAAACGCGAACATCTTCACCCGCATAGTGAAGAAAATCCTGAAGGACTTAATCTTTTGGAATGGTTTGCTAACTATTCTAAAGAAGCAAAAGTTTCAACAGCAGGTATCAGAGGTCCTCAAAATATTTTGTTCCCTCAAGATACTCGTTTTCCAATTAATCTTGTTGGAATTGTACTTGCAACATTGGCAAAGGCTCTTGTTGCACGTGAAAAATATGGTGATAAAGAGGTTAGAAAACTTGCAGCTTCAGAAGTTCGCTATAACTCTGATTTATATCTTGATGCAATTGCAAGAATTCAGGCTGCACAAGGAATCAGAACTCTTACACCGGTTGAAAGAAAAACTATTCCAATTTGGTTGGCTTCATTCTTAGCATTCAAACTTGACCTTGTTGGCGGTGAGTATATTACATCAAGCCACGGTATTTCTGTTAAGACTGCTACAAAAGATTTGAACTCACAAGGAAGTCAATATCTTCCTGAAGAGTCTTTGGAATTTGTGAATAAAATTCAAGAAATCTTTGATATTGCAGAAAAAGAAGGTTCTTATGAAATTAAAATTGCTGCAAAAAACAATTCACTAATTGATGAGTCAATTATGGAAAAACTTAATGACGGTATTGATTTGTATGTTGATTACCTTAAATCAGGTGTTGCACAAAACCTTGACGGCATTAAGAAAATGAAAAACAGACTTTTTATCGAAAGTGTTGGCGGATGTGCTTATAGAACACTTTCAAGAGTTTTGGAAAAACTTGAAATTTCTAATAAATTTGATTGGAACAATGTGAAAGAAGACCCGTTCTTCCACTCAATAGGCAAATATGATACTGACCCTAAAGGAAATAAATGCTTTTATGATTATTCGGTAGATGCTACAGTGTTAGCTAAGCGTCCAAATGGTGAAAGATATTTCCCTGTAATTGAATCAATGCATTATGAAGAAATTCTTAAAGATTATCCATTAGGAACAATTGTTTTAATTACCGACCCTGATCATGACAGACTTACTGTTTGTCAGATTGAAACAATTGGAAGCACTGCAATGCTTGATGAATACGGTATTTCTTATATCAAGCTTGATGAAAAAAGAGTGCTTACTGTTTATACTGCAAATCAGGCGTTTTTAATGCTTATGGATTACCGTGTAAAACAGCTTAAAGCTCAAGGTAAGTTCAAAAATTATCCAAGATTTATGATTAAAACAACAGCATCTGCGCTAAGTTGGGATGAATGGGCAAAATCTCATGGTATCAAGGTTGTAAATGTACCTGTGGGATTTAAAGAAATCGCTAATATTATGAAAAAAGTTGAACTTCAATTACGCGAAAATCCTCAAGCAGAAGTTAAAGTTGATGATGTATTCGGTGAAGAAATTAATCTTGGTGTGCAGCCTCGTTTAATCTTTGGTGGAGAAGAGTCAGGCGGTATGATTATGGGTTCTGAAGACTTGATTGAATCACTTGCAGGCAGAAAAGCAATCGCTATGCGCGAAAAGAGTGCTACAGAAGCTATTATTGTTGCATCTTCTCTTGCTGCTAAGTTGGAAGAAGATAATAAAACATTATCAGAATACTTAGAACAAATTTTTGAAGAAAATAATATTATTGCTAAATATGATGTGCGTGAAGATATTTCTTATTATAACGAATCAGAACCTGATATTGAAAAACTAAAAGCTGCTAAGGTTGAAGGTGAAAAACAAAGAACTAAAAATGACTTGTTTTACTTGTCTTTAGCAATTGCTATTAGAGAAGGTAAAGCAGATGTTGATGCGGTTAAAAAAGTGCTTAACGGAGCGTTTGCAGAGCTTAACTTTGATAACCTTGTTGCAGTAAAATTTGTTGGTGATGGTACTTATTTACAATTTGCTGATAAGTATGTTGAAATCCGTCCTTCAGGAACAGATGCTAAGACAAAAGCTTATTCGGGTGGTGAAAATCTTGCCGATATAAGCAAATTCTCAAGAGTTTTGGGTAACTATTCAGGTGATAGAACAGAGTTGCACAGACAGCTTATTCCTGAAGAGTTTTATGAAAACTCAAAAGAAACTGCTTTGAATTATTATTTGCAATTTGTGGATAAAGGCGCTGATAATACTGTATTTGAGATACCTGAGTACAGTTATTAGTATTGACAAAGTGGAATAAATAGTAAATAATATAAACATAGGGGGAAGCCCTAAGAAAACGCAACTTCCTTAGAGCTTCGCTTAGTACCCCCTATAATTTAAATAAGTTTAATGCTACTATGAATAGCGTCGCTACGAATAGTAGCATTATTATTTTAAACATCATAGTTTTAAACCCTCCTTCCTAGCTTATTTTAATAGTACTCGTGTGTAGGAGTCGGGTTTGAGGTACTACCCGCGTTTATTATATCATAAGTTTTCCAAATTAACAATGCAAAAACTTTGTGCTAGAATAGCAGAATGAAGTATTGGTTTAATCTTTCAGATAAAATAAGATTTTTGTTAATAGGAGCTTTTAATGCCGGAATATCTTATTTGATATATTCAGCATTAGTATTTTTTCTTGGTGCAGAAGCATATCAAATTGCGCTTGCATTAGCCTGGGTAATTTCTTCAATTACTTCATTTACTACACAAAGATTGTTTGTATTTAATGTAAAAGGTAATATTTTCAAACAGTATTGTAAATGTTGTACAACTTGGGTTTGCAGTTATATGATTAACGCAGGATTATTGGAAATGTTTGTAAAAAAACTCCATTTGAATGTTTATTTGGCACAAATTATTGCGACTCTTATTGCAGCTGTGTTTACTTATATTCTTTTCAAAAAGTTTGCATTCAAACGTAAATAAAAATTTTAATTGAATTAACATTACCGTGCTTTTTTCTTTTTTTACAATACCGTCTTGTGTCAACTTTTTTTAATATTAAGTTGTGAAATTACGACTAAAAAGGAAAAAGTTATGCAAATTAAAATATTATTGGTTGAAGACCAGAAATTAATGCGCATCGGGATAAAATCCTTGTTTTGCGATTATCCTGATTTGGAGATTATAGGCGAGGCTTCTAATGGGAAAGAGGCTGTTGAGAAAAGTAAACTGATTAAGCCGGATATTGTTTTAATGGATTTGGGGCTTCCTGATATTTCAGGAATTGAGGCAACAAAACAGATTTTGGAACATAATAACAATACAAGAGTAATTATTTTGACCTCTCATACATCAGAAGACGAGGTAACTCAGGCTTTGCAGGCAGGGGCAAGTGCTTATGTGATAAAAGATATTGCAACAGAGTTTTTGATGAATGTTATTAAAATGATTAAGGCAGGTGCGATGTGGCTTGATCCGCATATTGTACCGTTTATTAGGGATAAAAACTGCGGTGTTGTTCCTGCAAGACAGCTATCAAGAACAGTGTTTAAGGAACGTCATTCAAACCTTACTCAAAGAGAGTATGAGGTTTTAAAACTTATAGTTGATGGTCAATCTAATAGCGATATTGCACGAACACTTACGATAAGTGAACATACTGCAAAAGCGCATGTGTGTAATATTATTCAAAAACTTGTTGTTGATGATAGAACGCAAGCTGCTGTGAAAGCATTAAAAGAAGGGCTCGTATAACGAGCCCTTTTGATCTTTTGATATTAATAATTAATTTTATATCCTTCTTCAACAACTCTTGCCGTACAGCCGTAACCCCCGTTTGCAATACGTCCATCCCGACAATCTCTACCGGATGATTCATTCCATAATGCAGGGTTATTTGGATCATCAAGGATTTGAACATCTTTTCCGCCTAATGGATAAAGTTTTCCATTTGTGCCCAGATAAAAGGCAAAAATATCTCTTCCTAATGTATTTGGAGCATCAGTTCCATTAACGTCTATCCAAATATCAGCAGCTATACTGGTTAAACTGCCTCCTCTTTGGCGAATAGCTTCAGCATTACCTGCTTCAGTTTGATTGTTAATAAGAAGAAAAACAACAGCGCCATTTTTAAGTAATAATACGTGGTTTCCACCAGCCAGATTGTTTCCTGTACGAACTAAATAGCCTGCTAGAGTTTCATCTACGTTAGCACCTCTTGAACCGTTTGAGTTCATAAGAAAAGGACCTTTGTTCGCGCCGTAATAGTTTTTAACAGCTGCGCTGCTTGTTGATAACTCTCTAAATCCTTCTAAAGTAATATAGTCGCTTATTGCACTTGCAAATGCCCTTTTGTCGCTACCGTGGTCTCTCCAGGCTGCTGTGTCAAAAAGCAAATCTTCTGTATCAGCATCTTCTTTTGCAATCATAGTTGTAAAAGCGTTTTCCAGTGTTGAAACAGTTGCTGATAGACGTGCAGCATTAGTAGTGTTTCTTATATTAGAAATAAATGTTGGTGCAGTAAGAGATGCTACAACACCTATAATACCAAGTGCAATCAAAACTTCCGCCAGAGTAAATCCATACTTTTTCATAAAACTCTCCTGTATAATTTATAGTTGTATAATAACATATTTTTGACTTGGCTACAAGTCGGGGTTTGTTGGTTGAAGTTTTATAAAATTTGGGTTATATATAAATTATGAAGAGATTGTTGGGGAGTATAGTTTTAGCATTATTATTTGTGAATACTGCAACTTTTGCATCAGAGGTTGTAACACTTGGTAATGATATTGAAAAACCTTCTTATTCAACAGGTGATATAAATAAAAATATTAAAGGTTCGCTTCTGGTGAATGATTCTGAGACCTTGTCTGATATAATTGATAAGCAAAAAGACCATGATATCAAAGACTTGGAAAAATTATGGCAAGGCACTGTTGAGAATAATCAGGTTATTGAGTTTGCGCTAAAAAAACTTTCTACTCCTGAATCACAGCGCAGGATACATTCGTCTCTGATGGCGAAAACACTTTCGGCTATTGTTTCAGGAGCTTCGTTTGTCCCAAGTTTGATGGGTGCAAATCCGGCTGTGCAGACATCTGCTTTTTCTGTTGGGAGGGTTGCTCAAGGGCTTTTGAATAAGAAGAATGTACCTCAGGAAACTCCGCTTACAGATACAGAATTGATTGAACTTGCAAGTATGGTTGAGGAACTGCAAGATTCTTTAATAAGTTCTTATTATAACTACAAAAATACTCTTTCGCAGTTAAAGGCTACGCGTTCTAAGATGCTTCTTTATAGTAAAAATTATTCAAAGGCAACAGCAGGTTCTGATGTTTTGGAATTAGCAATTTCATCATCTTTATATGACTCTATGAGATTACAAGAATACAAACTGGAGCAGTCTGCAAAAAAATATCATATTCAGCTTCAACGTTTGGCGGGCAAAAAGGCTGTTGATAGTTTAGAAATGTATCAATATGATTTTGACAGTATGTTGTATAAAGGGGGTAAATTATGAAAAAATTAGTTTCAACCCTTTTGGTATCAATTTTAATGCAGCCTATAACTTTTGCTTCTCTGCAGCTGGATGATTTAACAGCACCTCAAGAGAGTTTTTATAGATTGGGTACAACAGATAGTCCTGAGATAAAATCTGATTTCGTTGTTGAGCCGATAGTGAAGCCTGCTGTTCAAAAAGAGGTTACGGTTAAGGATAATCAAAACATTACTTATGCTGATTTAAGTATTAAGAAGATGGCGCTTGAGATTTCTCAAAGTTTGGAGATTGATTTTGATGAAATGCAAGCAGATTTATCATTGTTATGGCAAGGTGCGGCTACAAGAAGTGATACTATTAAATTTGCTATTTATAAGCTTTCTAATCCTGATAAAGATAAACCTGATTCCAGTGCGGTTAAAAAGGTTTTAACAACTATTGCCGGCATGTCGACATTTGTGGGTGCGGGGATGGGTAATCCTGTGCTTGCGAGTGCTGCATTAATCGGCGGTAACACACTTGGTATTATGTCAAGTGATACAAAAGCTTTGAATTATAAATATTCTCAAGTGACTGATGCAGATATGATTATTCTGGTTAGGAAAGTTGAGGATTTGCAGCAAAAAGTTGTGGATTTGTATTATGATTATTTGACTGCAAGACAGTTATATAATATGACTACTGCAACAGTTGAAAAATGTTATAGAAATTATCAGGCGTCACAAAAATTATCAAAAGAAGTTATTCTAATTACGGATACATTCTATCGTGAATCATTAGATGAACAGCAAAAAGCCCGCGGTAGATTTTTTGAAGCGCGTTCAAGACTTGAACAGCTGGTTGGGAATGAAGTATTCAAGGACTTTGAAGCTATGATAGATAAACGTAGTTAAACTTGTTCCTATTTATGCCTAATTATGATATAATTCTCCTATGGAGAGAAGGATACGCAATACAGACAGAACAAGTAAAAACAGAATGTTTTCTGAAAGAATTTTATGGCTTCAGGTAATATTTTTGTCTGCTATTGTTTTATTTGTTTTGTATCTTCTTTTTGTGCAGGTTTTTGACGGTAAACATTATCGTGACAAAGCTAAAAAACAAAGACGCGCTTATTCTTTTGTTATGCGCGGTAATATTTATGACAGAAACGGTATAAAACTCGTTACTGATACTGTTTATTATGATATTTTTGCAAGAAGAGATGATTTTGTTCATACTCCGGAAGAGCTTGCTGAGCTTTTATCACCTATTTTGAATATTCCTTATGTAAATCTTGTAGAAAAACTTAAACAAAAAGACCCTTTGATTTCTTTAAAAAAGAATGTTGACAGACAAACCCGTGATAAAATTGCTAAATTGAATCTGCGTGAAATCCCAATGGATAAAAAGAGTATTAGAACTTATCCTCAGGGTTCACTGGCTGCGCATGTTCTCGGGTACTATAACTTTGATGCTGATGAGGCTTCTGGTGTTGAATATACTGCAAAAGATAAGCTTGAAAGTGTTACAAAAGGAAGCGATTTGGAAATCACTCCAAGAGGTAAAGTAATCTATAATATTACAACAGACCCTGTTTCGGCTACAGTTGCACCTAAAGGTAAAGATGTAACTTTAACAATTGACGCAGCTGTGCAGCATGTTTCTGAAAAAGCTTTGATGAAAGCAATACATAAATTTAATGCATACAGGGGCGCTGTTATTGTTATGAATCCTCGTAATGGTGAGATTTTAGCGTACGCTGTTTATCCTAACTTTGACCCTAATAATTTTAAAACTACTTCAAGTTTTCAACGTAAGAACTGGACTTTGACAGATGTATTTCCTCCTGGTTCAACTTTTAAAACAATCACAGTTGCTTCTGCAATGGAACTTGGAAAAATCAATAGAAACTCAAAAATTGAAGATACAGGGAAAATCAAAATTGCAGGTTGGGAAATCAAAAACTATGATTACGCAAGAAGACCAAATCCCGGTTGGATTGATTTAGTATACTTATTTGAACATTCAAGTAACGTTGCTTCTGTAAAAGTTGCTCAAATGATGAATAGAGATGAGTTTTATGGAATGCTTAAAAAATTCGGCTATGGTGAAAAAACAGGTATTGATTTACCGGGCGAATCTGTTGGGATTTTAAAACCTGCAAGAAAATGGGATATTTCCGATCATGCAACAATGGGTTATGGTTATGGTACTTCTGTAACGGCTATTCAGATGGTTTCAGCGGTGTCTGCTATTGCAAATGACGGAGTCAGAGTTACGCCGCATGTTATAAAATATTCACCGGAAGAAGAAGCGATAAAAGTTAAGCATACTCAGGTTATGACTCCCGAACATGCAAGAATGCTTACACAAATTTTGACTGAAAGTATTAATCATAGTAAATCTACTATAAAAATGGATAATTATAATATTGCTGCGAAAACAGGTACATCAATTAAGCCAAAAGAAGATGGAAGCGGTTACACAAACAAAATGTATACCTCGATTGTAGGTTATTTGCCTGCAAGTGATCCGCAAGTATTAATATATGTAATAGTTGACTCTGCACAGGGCGGTGAAATCTGGGGTAATACTGTTGCGGCTCCTATTTTTAAAGAAGTTTCAACACAGGTTACGCATATTCTGAACTTGCAGCCTGACAAGTTTACAAATAAAAAAGGATAGATTATGAGATTAGGAAATTTAATTAAAGAGTTGGATTTTATAGAATTAGTCGGAATTGAAGATTATGATGAAGAAATAGAAGGTATTAAATATAATTCAAAACGAGTTGAGCCTGGTGATTTGTTTATTTGTTTAACTGGAGAACATGTTGATGGGCATGAATACGCGGAAGAAGCTCTTGCAAATGGCGCGGTTGCTTGTGTTGTAGAAAGACGATTAAGCGTTGATGCCCCGCAGATTGTTGTTTCTTCTACAGAAGAAATGATTGCAAAAATTTCAAGTGAATTCTTTGCTAATCCTTCCAGAAAACTTAATATGATTGGTGTTACAGGAACCAACGGAAAGACTACTGTAACTCATCTTATCCAAAAACTCTATGAAGCATTTGAGCAAAAATGTGCGCTTATAGGTACATTGGGACACAAATTTTTTAGTGATGATGAGTATAGAGATGCTAAACACACAACTCCACAAGCTCCTGAATTACAAGAACTTTTGTGGAATATTAACGAAAAATGTATTGATAATGTTGTAATGGAGGTTTCTTCTCATTCTTTGGTACAGCATAGAGTTGATTATGTTGATTTTAATGGTGCGGTTTTAACTAACTTAACTCAAGACCATTTAGATTTTCATATTACAATGAATAATTATTTCAAAGCAAAAGCTATGTTATTCTCTGAACTTGTAACAGGTGATTTTGCTGTAATTAATAATGACGATGAATATGCTGACAAATTTAAAGAAGTAATTTCTACCGGTGTAAACACTTATACTTATGGTGTTACAGGAAAAGCCGATGTTATGGCAAAAGACATTAGTTTTGATAATGACGGTGCGTCTTTCACTTGTATTGTTAAAGGTAAGGAATATAAAACTAATCTTTCAATGAACGGTATGTTCTCTGTTTATAATGTTCTTGCTGCTATTACGACAGCTTTGGCTCTTGGATTTGATATTGAAAAATCAATCCGTGTTTTAGAGAAAATTCCGGGAGTGGCAGGAAGATTTGAGGTTGTTGTAACAAAACCAACTGTAATTGTTGACTATGCTCATACGCCTGATGGATTAGAAAATGTGCTTAATGCAGCAAGAGAAATTACATCTGAGGGTGCTAAGCTTATTTGCATATTCGGATGCGGTGGTGACAGAGATGCTACAAAACGTCCGAAAATGGGTGCGATTGCAGAAAAATTTGCTGATAAGGTTATTGTTACAAGTGATAATCCAAGAAGTGAAAACCCGCAGCAAATTATTACAGATATTCTTGCAGGGTTCAAGAGTGTGAATGAAGTTATTGTTGAACCTGATAGAGAACTTGCTATTAAAGAAGCTTACAAATTGGCTAATGCTAATGATGTTGTTCTTGTAGCAGGTAAAGGGCATGAAGATTATCAAATTTTAGCTGATGAAACAATTCATTTTGATGATAGAGAAAAAGTAAGAGAAATCTTCTATGGTAATTAAAACACCTTTATTAGTAGAACAGCATTTGCACGGTGCATTTGGAATAGATTTCAATAAGGCAGAGGTAAATGATGTTTTGCGTGTTGCAGAGAAACTTCGTGAGCGCGGAATCGGATTTTTTTTCCCGACTCTTGTGACGGATAGTGTTGAGAATATTAAACGCCGGATTTCAGTAATCAAAGAAGCTGCAAAAAGTTCTAAATCAATATTAGGTATTCATCTTGAGGGAATTTTTATCAACCCTGAGAAAAAAGGAATTCATAACCCTGAACACTTTCTGTCATTAACGATTGAAAATTATAAACTGATTGAAGACGAGTTTATAAAGATTGTTACCTTGGCACCCGAGTTAGATGAAGGATTGATTGATTATTTAAAATCCAAAGGAGTTAAAGTTCAGGCAGGACACTGTGTCGGCGGTGATTTGTCTAAGGTTGACGGAGTGACTCATTTGTTTAATGCAATGTCAGGGATTTCTCATAGAGGGAAAAGCACAGCGCTTTCCGCTTTAGTAGATGATGTTTATACAGAAATTATTGCTGACGGGGTTCATGTTAGTGACGATGCTCTTAAGCTTGTTTTTAAAGCAAAAGACAAGGTTATTTTAATTAGTGACGCTTTACCGATTACTCATAGTGATATGAAGGAAACTATTTTTGCAGACTCAAAAATCTATTATGACGGAGAAAAAGCGACTTCTGCTGACGGTACAATTGCCGGCAGTACAACACTTTTGGATGGAATAGTAAAACGTCTGATTAAATTAGATTTATTTAAGCCTGAATATATTGAAAATGTTTATCACTATCATGGAATTGAGCCTGTTGGAGAGATTGTATGGACAAAGTAGTTATTTGCGGGCTTGGAGCTGTCGGTTTAACTTATGCAAGCAAATTGAAAGATGTTTGTGAGTTAAAAATTCTTGTTGATGAAACACGTCTTGAAAAATTTAAGAAAAATCCGCCGTTACTGAATGGGGAAAAGGTAAATTTGGATTATATTTTGCCAACTGCTTCTTGGAATGCTGATTTAATTATTGTTTCAACAAAGGCTTCCGGATTAGAATCAGCTATTTCTTATATTAAAAACTTTGTTGGTGAAAATACAATTATTATTTCACTGCTTAACGGAATTTCAAGCGAAGAAAAAATTGCCTCGGTTTATGGAAACGATAAAGTTATTCCTGCTTATTTTATTGGACATAGTGCTGTAAGAACCTATAATTCAGTAACTCAGGACGGAGTAGGAAGAATTGTTTTTGGTAAAAATGCAAGATTAGAAAAATTCTTTAAAGAAAAGCATATTGATTATGAAATTCCAGAAGATATTATCTATTCTTTGTGGCTAAAATTTACAATGAATATTTTTTCAAACCAAACTTCTGCTGTTTTGAACCTGACTTTTGGCGAGATGAAACGCAGCGATAAGTTTAAAAAATTTGCTAAAAAACTTATCTCAGAAGTTCGTCAAATTGGCGAAGCAAGTGGAGTTAAGGGGTTAGAAAACCTTGAAAAAGATGCATTTATTGCGCTATCTCAAATGGTTGATGACGGGAAAACTTCTATGTTACAGGATATTCTTGCAGGTAGAAAAACTGAAGTTGATATTTTTGCGGGAGAAATTATTAAACGCGGGCAGCGATTTGGAATAGCAACTCCTTATAATCAAACTCTTTATGATTTAATCAAAATTCTGGAGGATAAATCGTGAACATAGCTTTTATTCCCGTGCGCGGAGGAAGTAAATCAATTCCTCTGAAAAATATTAAACTATTAAACGGTAAACCGCTTGTGTATTGGACAGCAAAGGCTGCACAAGAAGCAAAATGTGTGGATAAATTGGTTATTGCAACGGATAAAGAAGAGATTAAACAAACTGTTTTATCTTTCGGATTTTCTAAGTTGGAAGTCTATGACAGAAACCCCGAAAATGCGCAAGACGCATCGTCTACAGAAAGTGTAATGCTTGAATATCTTGAGGGTAGAGATGGTTCCGGTAATTTTATTTTGATACAAGCAACTTCACCATTGCTAAAATCCGAGCATATTGATGGCATGTTTGATACTCTGAAAAATTCTGATGCAGATTCTGTTTTCTCAGGGGTAAGAGAAAAACAATTCCATTGGATAGAAGGAAAAAACGGAGTAGAACCTATTAATTATGATTATCGCAACCGCCCGCGCAGACAGGAGTTTCAGGGTATTATAGCAGAAAACGGCGCATGTTATATTAATTCTGTTGAAAATATTATGCGTGATAAATGTCGTTTGTCAGGAAAAATTATTGCATACGAACTTCCGCCTGAAACAGCTTACGAAATTGACGAAGAATCAGATTGGATTATTGTAGAAAATCTTTTAAAAAAACTATAAATAAAAATCTACGCAACTTGTACGGTATAACCTAATTCTTTAATAATTTTTAAAGCAGTAGATAATTGTGGTTGTTGTTCACCATTAAAAATTGCATAAAGATTACTTCTTGAAATTCCTGTTTTTTTAGACATTCCTAAAATAGAATCCTTAGCTCGGACGGCATATTCTAAAGCTTTTACAAAAGCATTCAAATCATTGTCTTGTAAAAATTCTTGAAAGCCAATGTTTATCCATTCTTTGATGTCTTCATCTGTTTTTAAATCGTTTAAAATATATTCGTTAAAAGAACCTGTTTTTTTCATTTATGTTCCTTTCTAATCTAGTTGGTAATTTTCTATGCAAATGGAGATGCATTTACCCCCTCCATTGTTTAAGAAGTTCCTTTGCTTTTTCTATGTCTTTGGATTGTTTTGACTTGTCACCACCATTAATAAGTAAAATTATTTTATTGTTTTCTTCGGTGTAATAGACTCTATAACCTTTGCCAAAAGTAAAACGTAATTCAGATATATCTTCTGATAGTTTCTTGCAATCACCAAAGTTGCCATCTTCTATTCTCAATATTCTTTGATTTATGCGTTTTCTTGTAATACTATCTAAAGAATTTAACCATTCAATGATGGGAGCTTTGCCGTTTGATAATACTAAATATTCAATTACGTAATGATCCATAATTATATTGTACTGTATACAGGACATATTGTCAATTGATAAAATGCTTAAGGCAATTTTTGAGAGGGAAAATACTTTATATAAATATACGTAAATTAAGGGGAATTATGGGATTAGAAAAAGCAGGATTAAAATTCATTAATGCTTGGACGAAAACAAGTGAAAGAAGCTTGCTTGCAACTAGTCCTGTGAAAGTTAATATTTCAGAGTTAAGATTAGCACCAACCATAAAGAGTGATGTTTTACAAATTACTTCCCCAAACAAATTGAGTAAATATGTCAGGAATTTTAAGCAATCAGTTAATAAAGAAACAAACGAAGTAATAGGAAGTTATACATATAAAGACAAAATGGGGGTAGAACATCTTTGCGAATATAATATTTATGATTATATTGGCAAAAAATCAGATAGACGTCTTGTTTTAAATATTGATGGTGAATATGCTGGGTATGCAGATATTGGAGTCAAAAATTGTGATAATTTCTCACATCCTCTTTGTTGCGGTTATCCAGATGATGCTAATATAATAGAAGCTATATGGAATGGAGATATAAGTAGAAATACAAGAAGAATGATGTATAGAGAAAATGGGTATTTTTCCAATGGAGGGATATACATTGATTATATGGAATCATATAAATCAGGTGCTGGTACGCAATTACATAAAATAATTGCACAAAGAAGTTTAGATTTAGGGTATAACGGAAGGGTCGGACTTGATGCAGATTTTAATGCACATTGCTTTCATTATAAATGTGGCTTTAGACCATATGATGGAGAGGAGTTGGGGCATATTAATACAGAGGAAGCAAACAGATTGACTACCTTGTTAAAGGAAGCTGAAAAAACGGGAATCAGAGCAGAATCCCCAAATGAAATAAAAGGTGGACATTATGCTATGATGTTACCTATAGAGAATCTTGAAAAATTATTTAGTATGTAAAAAAGGAGCTTTAAAGCTCCTTTTTTTTACATTGAAACTCTGTCTTTGATTTCTTCCATTTTGTGATCTGCAAGTCTCGAATCACCCTTAACTCTTGAATAAGATAAATAACCGTTCATTCGGTCAATCTTAGTTAAGTTTCTGCTGCCGCATTTTGGACAAACATCCATATTCAATTCCTGATGTCCACAATCATCACAGTATGAAAGTGAAAGGTTAACCCCTTCATAAAATCCCATATCCATTGCTCTTAAAATCAATGTTTCAACAGCTTCTGTATTATAATCAATCGGATATTTTACATACTGAATCTTACCGCCGTTCATCAAATCCCAGAAACGTTTTTCACAATCCTGTTTTTCAATAGGGCTGATGTTTTCACTTACGTGGCAGTGGAATGAGTTTGAAACATAAGGTTTATCAGACACATTTGAAACCACACCATATTTTTTACGGAATTGTTTAACCTGTAATCCGCATAAGTTTTCAGCAGGTGTTCCATATAAAGCATATAACCAACCGTCTGCTTCTTTGAATTCATTAACTTTCTTGTTAATGTACTCCATAACTTCAATTGCAAAAGCACCATCTTCAACAAGAGATTTGCCGTTATGAAGCTGCTGCAATTCATTTAATGCAGTAATACCGAATGAAGCCGTAGCTGATTTTAGAAGCGGTTTAATCTTATCATGGATACCCAAATGTCCGCCTAAGAACCCGCCTTCGCAGTAAGCAAGAGGGTTAACTGAAGCTTTCATTTCTCCTAAATATTCATAAGTTCTGATATGGAGTTGTCTGATTAATTCCATATAGTAATCAAGAACTTCATAAAAATCTTTGCTTTCTTTTTTAGCTTTAGCATAAATCATAGGCAAGTGTAAGCTGATTGCACCGATATTGAAACGACCTACAAAGATTGGTTTGTCGTTTTCATCAGCAGGTTTTATTCCGCCTCTTTCATACCAAGGTGATAAGAAAGCTCTGCATCCCATAGGTGAAACTACTCTGCCGTATTGTTTGTACATACTTGCAACATAGCCTTCGCCTGATAAGCTTAACCAATCTGGATACATAGTTTTTTTAGAACATTCAACACCAGCTTTGAATAAGTCATAATTAACTTTTCCTTCGCCATGAATGTTTTCATCATATAAGAAAACTATTTTAGGGAATAATACCGGTTTTTTGCATTCTTTTTTACCCTGTCCGCCCATACGGATTTTAAGCATAGCCAATGTTGCCATTTTTTCATATTCGCTTGTGCCTAAACCGGCTGTAACGGTAATAAACGGATAATCACCGCGTGATGAAGCTACTGTATTGAATTTGTATTCCCAACCCTGGAAACCTTGTTCAAAATCTTTTTGAACATCAGCCATAGCTGCTTCTCTCGCTTTTTCAAAGGACAAACCTAAGCATAAATATTTATTATTTTGTCTTTCAAATGTTTTTTCAGCATAAGGTGCAAGAATTTTATCAACCTCAGGAACGGTAAATCCGCCATATTGTTGGCTTGCAGCTGCCATTACGATATCACCGATTACGTCAAATGCTACATCAAGGGATTTTGGTTCGTTGTACCAAAGGTTACCCATTT
This sequence comes from uncultured Candidatus Melainabacteria bacterium, assembly GCA_932182025.1. GTDB lineage: Bacteria > Cyanobacteriota > Vampirovibrionia > Gastranaerophilales > Gastranaerophilaceae > CAG-196. The sequence goes on along the minus strand of CAKNXK010000027.1, from coordinate 8,256 downwards.
CGAAGCCGCCTTTAAGCACTGATGCAACATCAAATAAACAACAGTTCATTGTGTCGCGTCTTGCAGACATATCGTGGATATAAATGTAACCGTCTCTGATAGCTTGTAATTCATCAACTGTTAAGAAGAATTTTTTGTATAATTCTTTGTTTAATTCATTAAAGATTAATGAACGTTTTGTTGAAACAAGAGTTGAATCAGCGTTAGAATTTTCCTTGTCGCCAATGTACATAATTCTTTGAGATTCTTGATAAACTTTGTCTAGCATATGTACGAAATCCTGTTTGTAATTTCTGTAGTTTCTGTAGCTGTCAGCAACTTTTGGATATAAGTGTTCCAAAGCGCTTTCAACAAGGTTGTGCATATCAGCGATAGACACATCTTGTTTATTCATTCTTACAATATTATTATCTACAAAATCACAGATTTCTTTCAATTCTTCATCTGTAAAATTAACCAGTGCTCTGGCAGCTGATTTTTTTACAGCGTTAATGATTTTTAAGTTATCAAAATGTTCTTTTGTACCATCTTTTTTAATAACACTTATAGCACTTGCTTTTAGTGGAGTAACAAATGCTGATTTTGATAATTCGCTTGGTATAGAAACACCTTTCTTAGCTTCATTAATAGGCTTTGAAAGAAATTCTACAATGTTCCCTTCCTTATTCAAACTATTCTGCACGACGTTCAACCTCCTAATTTATACCAAGGCTAGCTATTTATTTTCAATAATTTATTTCTAACTATCCTTTAATAAGAGAATAACATTCTCTTCCCCAAAATTTATCCACTAATTAAATGATAATTCAAATAACAATTTTAATCAAGAAATTCACAAAACGAAACAATCTCTAAAACCCACTAAAATTAACAACTTTACGTTTCGCAACATTGTTAACTTTGTAAAGGTTTTGACATGGGGGTAAATATGAGGTTATGCATTGTTTGATTGGAAAATGTATGATATAATGAGTTAAAGGGTAGTGCAACCTTACCTCTGACACACGATTACTAAGGGACTAGGTCAGAAAGGAAGGTGAGAACTATGACCAAACAAATAATAAAGACCGTTATAACGGTAATTATAACAGTCTTAAAAATTATTCTACTTTGGTTATAGGGTACTAAGTGAAGTCCTCGACATGATTTAGGCGTCTGTCGGGGGCTTCCCCCTATGTTTATTATTATTTACTATTTATTATTTTTTGTCAAGGTTAGTCTTCTTTGACAAATTTAATCTTATAGCCTAACAATTCCGCAATCATAAGGGTTTCGTTGTAGGTCAAGGTGCCACGGCGAAGTTTGTGTGATAAAGAGTCGGGAGAGCAATTCTCTCCTGTTGTTTCTGTAATCATTTTTGCTAACTCTTTCATCTTAATATTTTCTTGAGCTAGTAATGTTTTAATTTGTTCTTTTACTTGAAGTTTCATACATTAATTATATGTTTTTAACAAGTTATTGACAAATTCATCATTCACTGTTATTATTCATGATGTTAACGTCTTTTACATGATGTTAAGGGCGTAAAATAAGTAATATAACTTAACAAAGGAGTAGCTATGAAAACAAAAGAAATGATTGAAGATTTGCTAAAAGATTTCTGGGCAATAGATTGTTTGATTAGAATGATGAAAGAGCTTTTATTTAAACAAAATTGGGAAATGCATGAGAGTGATGTGGATATAATTTGCGAGGTTTTGAATGAAAAGTCTACAAATTTATCTAAAAAAATACAAATTCTGAAAGCACAAATCTAATAAAAACTTGCATTTCCCTTTTTAACAGGTGGAATAGCTTAAAATTAATACTCCCTACTTGCATTTACCCCTTTAGGGACTACAATATAAGTGTAAAACTTACACTAGAGGAAATTTTATGGCAAAAAATATTAGAAATATAGCAATTATTGCTCACGTTGACCATGGTAAAACAACATTGGTTGACTGTATGCTTAAACAAAGCGGTGCTTTCCGTGAAAACCAACAGGTTCAGGAACGTGTTCTTGACTCAAACGACCTTGAAAGAGAAAGAGGGATTACAATCCTTTCTAAAAATATTTCGATTGATTACAAAGGTACAAAAATTAATGTAGTAGATACTCCTGGTCACGCGGATTTCGGCGGCGAAGTTGAACGTGTATTGGGTATGGTTGACGGTGCTTTACTTATTGTTGACGCAGCAGAAGGACCTATGCCTCAAACAAGATTTGTGCTTTCTAAAGCGTTAGAATTAGGTATCAAAATTATTGTTGTTATTAATAAAATCGATAAACCCGCAGGTGACCCTGACGGCACATTGGATAAGGTTTTTGACCTGTTTACAGAACTTACTGACAGAGAAGATTTAATCGACTTCCCTTATATTTATGCAAGTTCTTTGAACGGTTTTGCAATCAAACATCTTGAAGATGAAAAGAAAGATATGGTTCCTCTGCTTGATTGTATTTTGGAAAACATTGCAGAACCGGCTGGTGATTCTACTAAACCGTTCCAATTCAGAGCAACAACACTTGATTATAACGAATACGTAGGAAGAATAGTTATCGGTCGTGTTGTTAACGGTGTTGTAAAATCACAAGATCAGGTGGCTTGGGTTCAGGCAGACGGTAGTGTAAGCAAAGGTAAGATAACAAAGTTATTTGGTTTCCATGATTTAGGTCGTGTAGAAATCGATTCTGCTGAAGCAGGTGATATTGTTGGTATTGCAGGCTTCTCTGATATCCAAATCGGTGAAACTCTTTGTGACACAAATAATATCCAAGCATTACCTTTAATCAAAGTTGATGAGCCTACTTTACAGATGAATTTCTCAGTAAATGACAGCCCGTTTGCAGGTCAGGAAGGTAAATTTGTAACTTCAAGACAATTAAGAAAACGTCTTTATGACGAATTAGAAAAGAATGTAAGCTTAAGAGTTGAAGATACAGATTCAACAGACTGTTTCAGAGTTAGCGGTCGTGGTGAACTTCACTTAGGTATCTTAATCGAAACTATGAGACGTGAAGGATATGAATTCCAAGTGTCAAAACCTGAAGTTATTTTTAAAGGCGAAGGCGAAAATCTTGAAGAACCTTACGAAAACTTGTTGATTGACGTACCGGAAGAATACGCAGGATCTTGTATCGACCGTCTTTCAGGCAGAAAAGCTAATATGCAGGAAATGAGCAACGCTAACGGCAGAACAAATATGAGATTTTCAATCCCTGCAAGAGGTTTAATCGGTTTCCGTTCTGAATTCATCCGTATGACTCGCGGTGAAGGTATTATGTATCATACATTTGACGAATACAAACCATACGCAGGTGATATTCCTAAACAAAGAAGCGGTTCAATCCTTGCTCACGAACAAGGCGAAGCTATTCCTTATGCTTTGGCTCAATTCGAAGACCGCGGCGTGTTCTTTGTTACACCTAAAACAAAGGTGTATAGAGGTATGATTATCGGCGAAGGAAACAGACCTCAAGATATCGTTGTTAATATTTGTAAGACAAAGAAATTAACAAACATGAGAAGTGCTACAGCAGACGTTATGGTAACTCTTCAAGCTCACAAAGAATTAACACTTGAAGATTGTCTTGAATACATTGCAGAAGACGAACTTGTTGAAGTAACTCCGGAAAATGTTAGAATGCGTAAACAAGATCTTGTTAAATTTAAAAGTATTTAAACAAGAACTTCTTTTTCATTCTTATAAATAACATAACCTAAAGGTGCAGCGGGTGGTTTTTTAATAAACTTACGTTTAGTAAAAACCACCCCAACCTTTGATGGTTGGTTTGCGGAAGAATGCTCTCTTGCAAGTTTGCAGCATTCAAATAAAACTTCTTCATCGGGTTCTTTATCTCTTACTTTAAGCAAAACATGCGAACCTGCGCAAAGTCTTGTGTGGAACCAGTAATCTTCATCTTTTGAAAGCTTGGAGATAATATAATCATTCTGTTTGTTATTTCGTCCGATATAGACCTCAAAACCTTTGATATCAAGCTTCATAATCGAAGGCTGTTCTTTTTTGTTCACTTTTTCTTCAAGCCCGAGTTCAGGTTTTATTTCTGCAAGGTCGTTTAGTTTTTCAGCAGAATTTATACTATACAAAATATTTTCCAGATATTCTTTTTCAATTTGTAAGCCGTTGAGAATTTCTGTTGATTTTTCTTTGGTAGTTTTTGACTTTGTATAAAGTTTAAAATACCTTTGTGCATTCTCGTTAAGAGTTTTTGTGTTATCTAAATCAATTGTGATATTTTCTCCATGTATATAATCAAAAACCTCAATATTTTCTTGATAATCTTTCTTTTGATAAAGATTTGCAGTCAAAAGTTCGCCATACAGCTTGTATTTTTCTGTATTATCGCGTTTTTTCAAAAGACTTGAAATCTTATCAATAGAAGAATTAACTTTTTTAAACTTAGCGGAAACAACAGAGTTGAGTTTATCTTTTTCGGATTTTAGAACCATCTGTTCCTGATATTTAGAATAATACTCATCAATCATTGAATTAACCGATTTTTGAGGAACGGAATTTTCTAAAAGTTCTTCAAATAAAGTGTATCTTTCACCCGAAATCGCAGGTCTAAAGTTTTCAGTGTTCAAATATTCACTAATCTTATCCTGAGATAAACCTTTAAATTGTTCTTTGAGTTCATTGGATAGGTCTGTGTTTTTTGGCGGGTAAATATACTTCAAACCGCCTTGTAACTCTCTGTATCTGCTTTTTTCTGCCCCTACATTATGAGCACATCCAATAATAAGTGAAGTATTTCTGTCATACAAAATTACATTCGAATGTTTTCCCATAAGTTCAATACACAAGCATAAAAAACGTTTTTCGGATAACTCATCATAAGTCTCAAAATGGAACTCCAGAATTCTTTCATTCTCTATAACAACAGCGTCCGAAATTCTGCATCCTTCAAGATACTTTCTTAAAAGCATACAAAACATTGGAGGATGTTTAGGGAACTCAATCTGTCTTCTGTCGTTCTCAATAAACGAGACATGATAAATCTGCGGATTAATATTAATATAAAACTTTCTGCTTTCGGAATTATTTCTTAATGACAGTATAAATTCTCTTCTTGTATGCTGCTGAATCTTCTGTAATCGGGCTCCGATAAAGAAATCTATATTCTCAATAAAAAATGCTTTTAGTGTTAAAAAATCAATATTAATCATAAGCTTATTATAATCAAAAAAAGCGCACTCATAAACAAAAGTGCGCTAACCTCATTGTAAAAAGCGATTTTGTTACCTGCTAGTAAGCAGGTGGGTGAGTGCCTTAGAACCTCCGTTTCCCGCTGGCGATTTTTTATCGGCGGGTATACTTCGTTGAACTACTGAGCTTACTCTCCCTTTTAGTAAAAAATGTAGGAACAAAATAAACTCCTTACAACAAGGTAATAATATTATGTCATAGTTTCAGATGTATTTCAACAGTAATCCGTTCTATATTTATCTTATTTAATGTATAATTATCTTAAAAGCGGAGTTTATATGTTTAGAGATTTTAATGAAGTAGTATGTCTTGGTTTAGGCGGTTCATATTCTGAAATTGCGAAAGATAGTCTGTTTAAAAAATATGACTTATATCTTTATCAACTTTCTTTGGCTTCTATAAAAGAATGTATTGATTATGTAGATGAAAACTGCAATGCTATAGCTGTTTTGCCCGTAGAAACAAGTTATAAAGGGATTATTCGTGAAACGATTGATAATCTGATTATGACTAAAAATCAGAATATTCAAATCCTTGCAGAAACAGTTATTCCTGTTAACGATTGTATTCTTTCTAAAACTACCGAGTTTTACAGTATTATGGGTTTGATTGCGAATCCGAATGCGTTAGCAAAATGTAAAAACTTTGTACGTGATGAAATGCCGAGACAGCTTAATATAGTTATGGCTGAGAACATGGATGAATCAGCAAGATTGTTGAATAACTATAACTTGACTTATTCAATAATCGGGACTCATAAGACAGCTGAAATCTATAATCTGAATGTTTTAAAAGAACATATTGAAAATGATAAAGATAATAACAGAAGATTTATTGTTATTGGAGATGCGGAAACAGAATCTACAGGAGATGATAAAACAAGTATTGTTTTATTCTTAAATGACCGTCAGGGTGCTTTGATGGATATTGTTCAGGTGTTTGTAAAATACCATATCAATATTACTCACATCAGTTCAAAAATGATGAATAACAGAGCAGAAGAACAAGCCGTGTTTATTGATTTTGCGGGACATAAAAAAGATGACATCGTACAAAATCTTATCAAGGATTTAGAACCTCATTGCAAGTCAGTCAGGGTTATTGGTTCATATACAAGATTTTAAGTTGCAAAAACAACATGTTGTTTTTGCAACACACTTGTGCTAGTATCTTCTTATGAGTGAAGAAAATGTTAATATAAATCCTTGGCTTGCATGTCTGCCTACTATGGCAGCAGCGTTTATGTTTGTTTTGGATGAAACAATTGCAAACGTTGCACTACCTCACATGGCGGGAAGTTTTTCTGTCAGTCGTGAAGAGTCAATGTGGATTTTGACATTCTACCTGATTGCCAGTGGTATTGTTATTCCAATGGTCGGCTGGTTCAGTAAAGTGCTTGGACGTAAAAACTTTTTTATGTTCAGTATTATTTTGTTTACTATCGCATCAGCACTTTGCGGGCTCTCACAGAATCTTGAACAAATGGTTTTGGCTAGGATTTTACAAGGTATCGGCGGAGGCGGTTTGCTTCCGATTTCTCAAGCGATTTTGTTAGAGAATTTTAAACCCGAAGAGCGCGGAAAAGCAATGGCAATGTTTGGTTTGGTAATAGTTATTGCACCGATTATCGGACCTGTTCTCGGGGGTTGGATTACTGAAAACTGGTCTTGGCCGTTTATTTATTATATTAACCTTCCAATTGGTGTGATTGCTCTTTGGTTAAGTAAAGTATTTATTTATGACCCTCCTTATGCAAGAAAACAAGTAGGGGTTAAAACTGATTTATTTGGATTTTTTACGCTTTCTGTTTGGCTTTTAACTTTGCAGGTGGTTTTGGATAAAGGTAATAATGCAGACTGGTTCAATGCTCCGTGGATATGCTGGTTATCTGCTCTTTCTTGCATTACCGGGCTTGCGTTTTTAATTTCGCAGCTTAAGAATAAAGAAGCGCTTGTTGATTTGTCTGTATTCAAGGATAAAAACTTCTTGATTGGTACAGGGGTTCAGATAGTTATGCAAATGGTACTGCTCGCATCTCTTGCTATTTTACCTCAGTTTTTACAAGCTTTGATGGGATATGATGCTTATAAAAGCGGACTTTCAATGATGCCAAGAGGGGTTGGAGCTTTAACTGCTATGATTATATGCGCGACTTTGGCTAATGTTATTGATAACAGAATACTTGTTATGATTGGTTTAGGTTGTATTGCAGGCGGAAGCTGGATGTTGGGGGATTTAAACCTGCAAATCTCTACAATGAATATTGCTATTCCTAACTTCTTGTTCGGGATTGGTTTAGGCTTAGCTATGATACCGATTATTACGCTTTCGGTTGCTACAATTAAAAATGAGCAAATGACTAACGCAAGCGGCTTGCAGAATTTACTTAAGAACATTGGGGGTGCTTTTGGTACATCTATTGTCGCGACCTTGTTATCTCGCGGGGCGCAAAAACACCAGTATATGTTGATTAATCATTTAACTGATACGTATCAACCCTTTGTTGAGAGGGTGCAAGCAATGGCAGGAGCGTTCTCTGCAACTGTTGACCCGCATACCGCGAATTATATGGGACAACATGTTGTTTATCAACTCTTACAACAGCAGGCAAATCTGTCAGCATTTATTGATGCGTTTAGAATTTTTGCTGTAGCTGCAGCAATAACAATTCCATTAATTTTATTGCTTAATAATATTAAAAAAGCGGGCGGTTAGGCATTGAGTACGCCTAACCGTAAAATGTTGTAGCAATAATTACCCGCTTTTTTAAACAAGGGACGGCGGACATTCCGTAAGGACTACAGGCTTGTAGGTGTTCTTGCCAAGTCCGCCTTTTTAGTTAGACTACCAGTGGGTTCGAGTGGGTTGCACCGGTAGTTGTGACCTTAAGATTGTTTTACTAATTTTTCAAGTTCTTCAATACGTTTTTCAAGTTCTTGGATTTTCTTTTCTTGAGCAGTTATTCTGATATCAAGCTCTTTTACTGCATTGATTACTGTGTAGAACATGTCTTCCATTCTTATTCTCAAGAAACCGTCTTCACCT
>CAKNXK010000026.1 GCA_932182025.1 uncultured Candidatus Melainabacteria bacterium | reverse complement strand
TTTTTAGGGCAACTTCACAAGAGGCGTGATATATGCTATAATACAGATATATAAAACGCAACACAATGCATATTGTGTTGCGTTTTTAATAAAAAAACATCCTCTGATGAGGATGTTTTTTTATTTTTATAATTTTTCAGGATTTCTGAGTGGTATTAATCTGTCTAAATCAGAGTTTACACTAAAGTAGAATCTTGCAGTATTATTGCTATATTCATGTTTAAGCGGGAAGCCAACACCAATCTGAGCAGTTAGCCAGTCAGTAAAGTTCATGTATGTACCGAAGCCTACGCTGTGCAAGAATGTACTTCCATCGATATAAGTATTGCTGTTAGCACCTACCCAGCCCCAATCATAGAATGCTGCTAATCTTAATCTGTCATCTAACCAAGGACAAACTTTATCAAGGAATGGAACAGGTGTTCTATATTCTAATGTACCTGAAACACCATAGTCACCTAACATTTCAGCAGGTTGATAACCTCTTAGTGTATATGGACCGCCAACTTGCATTTGCTCAGCTGCGAACAAATCGTTTGGTGAGTATTGACCGCCAACTCTTACAACACCCATGCTTCTTGAGAATAATCTTTGTACACGTGTTGCGTTAGCACCAATCTTGAAGAATGTTGTATCAGCATTTGAAAGGTTAGTTTTATCAGTACCTGACATACCGAAGTCAACATTTAAGTTACCAATCCAACGACCATAACTATCATCTGTCATACCATATAAACCTGTACGCCATACATGCAAATTGTAATCAGAAAGATAGCTTCTTGCATTATTAAATGCCATTGATGTATTAGCATTTACAAAATCATATCCTGAATACAAGTATAAATCAGATTTAGCTGTTTGGATAAGCGGATGAGTTAATTTAAAGAAATAGCTTTGAGCATTACCTTTAACACCATAAGGTCTCCATGGACCGCCTAGTCTTACGTGAGAATCAGAAAAATCGAATGACAATCTTGTTCCATAAGAACTTACAGGAAGCGAATAACCTGCCATCCAGCCGGTTGCACCTGATGATAAAATAGTACCGCCGTAAATTTTATCTCCTAAACCTGTTAAGTTATCCATACCTACAAGGAATGAAACTCGTTGAGCACCGGTATAAGATCTACCGTAATCGTCATAAGCAAAGTTCAAATTAACAGGGAATCTATCACGAACATTAAGTGTTAAAGTAGTGTCTTCATCACCATCAGCCTGACGTTCAACTTCTGTTTGGATTTGAACATAATCTTCTTTATTAATTTCTTTCATAGCTCTTTGAAGGTTTTTAGCATTAAATACATCACCTTCTCTAAGCCCTGCTTTACCCATAATAATGTGTTTTAAATACCATTCGCGAGTCCATTTTTCGCCTTCGATATTCATTTCACCAACTTTACTTTCAACAATTCTAATTGTTGCAACACCATCAACAATTCTTTGAGGAGGAACTGTTGCATAAGATGTTAAGTATCCTTTTGAATGGTACAAGTTAGTAACCTTTGAACAAACTTCCAAAAGTTCATCAAAGAAAATATCTTCGCCGATAACTTCTAAACCAAGATGCTGAAGCTCTTCTTCAGAAATATCTTTTACTGTATTACCTTCAAAATTAATACGTTCAAGCAAAAAGTGAGGGTTATACAACACACCTGTACGTTGAACATCTTCTTCTACAGTTGCGTCATAAATTCTTTCGTCATCATCAACATAATCAAGCGATTGAACATAGCTTTTTTCAAGCTGATAACCGTTGATTTGTTCCATTTCCATTTTGTTAAAAGCACCGGCTTCATAGCCTCTTATGCCTCCGGCAAAAGGTTCTGCACCTGCTTTACAAACAGAGAGCAAGAAAAACAACGCAAGTAAATAACTAAATTGTTTTTTCATAAGTCCGAATTCCTAATATATTATAATAATGGGTTATACTTTGTTTTATATATAACATTTTATTTTAAATAAAAACCTAAAACAAATTTTATTGCTATGTATGTTACAAAGTATTACGAAACCATGTTAATTTTAACATATTGAGACTACTGTGTAAATATGTTAAGAGGCTCAAACCCTCCTACAAACGGAGGGTTTTTATTTAAATATTAATTTTTGTAACAATTTTTTGAACTCTTGTTATAAAAATTAAAACATATGGAATTAAGTAAATATACGATATATAATGGATATGTTACAGGATATGGTTGTCACATGGTAAATCGTAAACAAATAGAGAGAGAATTAAATGTAATTTGGGCTGAACCAAAGTTCAGATATAGCTTCGCGCCTTCGGGGGGGGGGGGGGCAAACCCGCTCTACTACTAGCTTAGAGCCCATTAAAGGAGATGTAAGTGCTTAGTATCAATACATCTCCGACAGAACTTATGCTTTTAAACAGTCTTAATAATTCCACTCATGGTCTTAATAAGACTATTGAACGTCTGACTACAGGATACAAAATTAACCACGCTAAAGACAATGCTGCAGGGATTAGCATTGTCACACAATTATCAACAAAAATTAGCTCCTTGCTGCAAATCAAAAACAATACAGAAGACGGCATCTCCCTATTATCTACTGCTCAAGGTGCGCTGGAAGAAATTCAAGATCAGCTTGCCAGACTAAGAGAACTATCAACTCAGGCAATGAATGGAACATACGACGAACAGTCAAGAAAAGCTATGCAAGCTGAAGCTGATGCAATTATTGAAAATATAAAACAAATCCGTAACAATACAGAGTTTAACGGACTTAAACTCTTTGAAAGCAATATCCCAAATAATAATGATACAAGCATAACTGCAAACGCAATTAGCAGACTCAATGCATCAGCTAAAGTAAAAACTATGTCTACGCGTTCTGCAATTTCTCCTATGGCTGAAAATGACAATTCAGTAGTTTTCACAGAAAATGAAGGCGCAATCACTTTTGCAGGGAAAGAAACAAAAACTTTAATTATTCAAGGGGTCAGTTATACGATCACTAACAGAAACACCGGAAATACATCTTTTTCTTTTGCCAAAGACCAATCAAACGGACAAATAACTTTTATTGCAAACGGTTTTACAATTACAGGTCAAGAAAACGTAAGCCATAATCTTGTTATTAACGGAACCAGCAATTATGTTTATGGCGGAAAATTAAATGATACATTACAGGATTTTTCAAGGAGCTCAAGCAGAAATCGTTATTATGGCGGTGACGGAGATGACACCATTTTACTAAGAGGAAGCGGCGTTGTCGGATACGGTGAAAACGGGAATGATACAATAACTACATCCGATTATGGCTATCAAACTGTCTATGGCGGGGATGGTGACGATATTATTAATATTAACTATGTTGGATGTACCGTTTATGGAGAGAATGGAAATGATACCTTCAACATTAATTCAAGTTCAAATACTATTTATGGTGGAGAAGGTGATGATGTATTTAACTTTATATCAAATACAACAAATAATATAGCAGATGGCGGCAGCGGAAACAATGTAGGCAACGGAACAATATCAAAAAATGACTATGCGACAAATATGTCCGGTCAAAATTGTTATATTGAAAATTTCACGACAGGAGAAACAAAAGATTTAACAATCAACGGAATAAATTATAATGTAAAAGCAACCAGAAACAACATGCTAATATACAAAATTGATAATAATGGAGCAATTATATTTAAATCAACTAATGGTTCATTTACTATAACGGGGCAAGCTGACAAAGCCCACAATGTAATTATAAATTCACAAATGAACTTCTACGGCGGAGACCTTGCTGATAACATTACCGTATCAAACACTGCTCATAATTCATTCATCTATGGGATGGGCGGAGATGATACTATCACAAATACAGGCTGCAGCTGGGTAACAATGGATGGCGGTGATGGTAATGATACTATTATCAACAGAGGTATAAAATCAATCTTATTGGGTGGTAATGGAAATGATACATTAATTTCATATAATTATGGAGACAGTATAAATGCCGGAGCCGGAGATGATAATATAACACTGAGTAAAAATAGCATAGCTTGTTCTGTATATGGAGGCGGCAGCGGTAACAATACATTAACTAATAATTCAAACTCTAATACAAATCTTATTTGCGGATTCGGAAGTGCAGATAACAGCAGCATTTTGGAACTTGCATATAATGAAACAAAGGATATTGAAATAAACGGAATAACATACACAGTAAAAAATACCCTAACTAATAATTATTCCAATTTCTTATTATACAACCATAATCCAATAACAAATGAGATCTCTTTAAGCGGAAATTACCTATCTATAACAGGGCAGACAGATGCCGCTCATAATGTAATCCTCGGCGGTACCTACTTAACTTTCTATGGTGGAAAGCTGGATGACAATATAATAGCCAATTGTCTTAACACAACGATTCGTGGTGGCTCCGGTAATGATTATATTGAAGTACAAGACGGAAATACAAATTATACCAGTGGACAAAATTATGTCTATGGAGATGACGGCGACGACAGGATAGTTATTAATGCCACAATGACCAGTGCATTTGGCGGCAATGGCAATGATACAATAACCCTAAATAAAACTTCTGGCGGTTACACCATCAATGGTGGTAATGGCGATGACACATACAATATAAATGCAGTAGTTAGTGTATTGAATGACGATGGCGGCAACAACATATATAATGTCAACGTCAACAATTCAACTGTTACCGGTGGCGAAGGAAATGACACATTCTACATTAACGGAAGCAATAATAACATCATCACTGCAGGTGGAGACGATTATATAGTTCTTGACGGAAATAACAACAATGTCGATGGTGGAACAGGTACAAATTATTATATAAACAATGGAGTTGATAACACATTCTCTAACGTTAACAGGGATCCTAACAGCGGGATGCTCATTTTTACATACGTCGGAGAAGTTAAAACATTTGAAATGGATGGAGTAACTTACACCGTTACAAATCAAAATGCTGATGGAACGGCTCCTGCGTCCAACACGCTTAAATATTCTTACAACCCGCAAACAAAAACTGTTACACTTAACGGTTCTGATCTCACTGTAGGGTCTAATTCTGATACCAATAAACTCAATATTCGAGGGGATAACAATACAATTAACGGTGGTAACGGCAGCGATATCATTACAATTGAGCAAGGTTCAAACAACATCATCAACGGACTGGGCGGAAACGATACATTAATTATGAATAGTGAAAATAATTCGCTTAATGGCGGTGACGGAAACGATACTATTACTCTTAACGCCTCTACAGACAAAGCTGTTACAGGTGGAAACGGGAATGATATTATTAATATAAATAGTTCAAACAACACAGACATTAACAGCGGAAATGGCGATGACAAAATTATCGTTAAAGGCGAAAACAATATTATTGATGCTGCTGAAGGAAATAACAGTATCACGATTAATGGTGCTAATAATGAAGTTACGGCAGAAAACGGCAATAACAAGTTAGTTGTTACTACTGACAACAACAATATCACTCTCGGTAACGGAGGCAATTCGATAGGAATCCAAGGAAACGGCAATACCCTTGAAGCAGGAAATGCATCAGGTGATATAAATATCGTGGGAAACAATAATGACATTACAGTTATCAATGGAAACAATAATATTAATATTAAAGGTAATGAAAATTCATTCAACTCGGAAAGCGGAAATAAAATTGTTTCCATAGATGGTAATACAAACAGTGTTCAAACAGGAAACGGCAATGATGAATTTGAAATCAGAGGTAATAACAATATAATTAGTTCAACATCCGGTGATAACAAAGCTAACCTTCGCGGGGATGAAAATACTTATCAAGGCGGAGATGGTAAAGATAATATCACAATATCAGGAAACAGAAACCAGACAAACGGCGGTGATGCTAATGATGAATTCATGGTTAGCAAAGGGAATGGCAACATTATCGACGGCGAAACCGGTGATAGAAATACAATGATTAACAACGGTGTAAATACTCAATTCACCAATGTTGTTGACATTACTCCACGCCCGTTCGAACTTGGGGTAAAAGTTGATTTGGGAACATCTACAAACTCATTCGTTAATGTTTCTATCAGTTTTAATTTATTCGATTTCTATCTCGATTTTATGAGCGGCAAAGGTTTAGCGGAAAACATTGAAAAAATTGATGATTTATTATCTCAAGTCGAAACTCAATTGATGAATATCAGCACATCTATTAACAGACTTACTGCTGCAATGGAAGAACAAGGTATTCAACTTGAAAATATGATTTCTACACGCTCAACCTTTCAAGATGCTGACATTGCTAAAGAAAGCTCCAATTTCATTAAATACCAAATTTTACAGCAAGCCAGTGCTACACTTTGTGCTACAGCTAATCAGTCACCAAGTATTGCACTACAATTGATTTAATAAGTAAAGAATTGTAACAATTTTTCTAAAAACTGTTATTCATTATCGAATATATGGAATTGAATAAACAGAAAGGAGATTTTGTTTGATACAAGCTGTTGGTGCAATCAGCCATTATGCAGACCCCGAATATATAAAAATCCTAATGGAGCTTCGCAAACTTGGGATTACACCAAGCGGCAACAAAACAGTTGACCGCGGTAAACTTATACAAGAAAAACAGCGGCTTGAAGAAAAATTTAAAGTAGAAGAACAAGCTCTGCCTAATCTTGAACGCGAAAAATTAGAAGAGCAGCGCACCGGTGCTACTGCTCTTGCTGAAATTAATAAAATTCTACTGGGTTTGTAATTATTTTTTAGAAATAAAATCTAAAACACCGTTAATAAATGTTAACGGATGAATTGGACATCCCGGAATATACAAATCAATCGGGTATTTTTCTAAAAATTCTCTATTAAGCTTAGATGAGCCTTGGAAAACCCCGCCTGAAATTGCACAAGCACCGGCTAATATTACAATCTTAGGATTTGGAGTTGATTTATAACAATCTTCAAGCGCATAAGCCATATTTTTAGAAATAGGTCCTGTAATAACCAAACCGTCAGCATGTCTTGGAGATGCTACAAAATCTATACCAAATCTTCCCATATCAAAGTTGCAGTTTGAGCAAGCGTTTAATTCCATTTCGCAGCCATTGCAGCCGGCAGCTGAAACCTGTCTTAATTTTAAGGATTTAGAAAAAACTCTATGAATTTCTTTACGAGCTTGGATAGCTGCTTTTTCAAATTCTTCAGGAGTCATACCCTCTGTAATTACAAGCTTATCACGCTTATCAGCTGTTAATTTATAATAATTACTGAATTGAACCGCTTCACTCTTACAAGCACCGCATAGCGTACATTTACCCAAATCAATTGACAATGGTTTAGCCTTTAATGCACCTGTCGGACAAACAGATTCATCAACAGCACAGCCGCCCTTAAGAATAGGAAAACCTCTAAATTGGTCTCTCATTGGCGCATTTGGAATATCTTTTATAAATTGATTTCCTTGAAAATATTTTAATTTAAGTGTATCTAACATTTTTCTTTTCCTTATAGATCGTTGCCACAATATGACAAGTTAAAACTCTTATTACACAACGGGAAGTCTGAAACTCCATTATTTCTTACTGCCATTGCTAACATATACCAGTTATTGAAAGACGGGTCTTTCATCTTATAACGAAGAAGTTCACCATTACCGCCGGTCAAACCTATATGAACAAGTTCGCCTCTCCAAGCTTCAACAACTGAAACTACAAATGAATTTGGAGCCAAAGCTGTATTAGGCTTATTTAAAACTGCTTCATTATTGTAATCTTCAAGTTTTTTAAGAAGCTTTTTAACAATTTGAATAGACTGTTTAACTTCTTTATAACGAAGCTTAAATCTTGAATGAACATCACCTGTTGCTTTGAAAGGTTTCACAACATCAAGAGATGTATACCATTTATCATTCAAGTCAAATCTTGAATCAATATCCACACCAGATGCCCTTGCTGCCATACCCACAGCACCAAGAGATTTAGCATTATCAGTATTAACAACACCTGTTCTTTCTAATCTTGAGATAACGGTTGGTGCCTTTAGCATTACATGCGTTGTTCTGTCAACTGTTTTGCCAACTTCATCAAGCATTTTAACAATCTTATCAGACATATTTTTATCAATATCAAAATTTACACCGCCAACATTGATTAAACCGCGTCCAAATCTGCTTCCTGAAATTTCTAACATAGTATTAATTACAAGAGTTCTTGTTACACCAAAGATTGAAGCTCCCATCTGGTAAGCAACATCACCTGCAACAGCACCCATATCACCAATATGTATTGCCATTCTTTCCATCTCTAACGCAATACGACGAATAATTTCAGCTTTAGATGTTACTTGTGAACCAGATAAAGCCTCCATAGCCTGAGAATACGCCATATTATAAGCAATTACAGAGTCGCCGCAAACTGATTCAGCAAGACGGTTATTATATTTCCCCCCTTTAAGAAGAACTTCTTCAACACCTCTATGCTGATAACCAAGCATAATTTCCAAATCATAAACTTTTTCACCGTGGCACATAAATCTAAAGTGACCCGGTTCAATTACACCTGCGTGAATTGGCCCAACAGCAACCTGATGAACCTCATCCCCATTCATTTCAAAGAAGGGGTAACTATCTTGATTTTGACGAACGGGCTTCAACCACGGATGATTAAGCGGTTCAATACCAAATTCTTCATAAAATTCACGTTCAAAAATATGAAACATTGGATATTTCTGAGTAAATGACTCATAAGATTTTGTATTCTTATCAAACAACGTAGAAGTCACATATAATTTACCCACTTTATCATCTGATAGAACAACATATAATCTTACATTATCAAATTCTTGTTTTCCTAAAAATCCAATCAAACGCATATTCATATTGCCAAAATCGGTTTTGATTTCATCAATTGAAACAGTAGGAATATCGTTTGCATTAATTCGTTTATTATTTTCTGTTATAATCCAATTCATTTTTTATACCTTTCTTTCAAATTGGTAGTTTTATCTACCTGCCAGATATATTTACCTCTACCGTTCTAGAAGCCAATTGCTTTTGTAGCTGCTGAAACAACATTTGTTACATATTCCGGCATGAAAATACCAAGGACAAATGCCACTGTTAACAATACTATTTGAGGAGCATACATTGTCCAAGACAATTTCTTTTCAGGAACTTCTTTTTCCACAGGAGAAAAACTCATTCCGATAACAGATTTTGCTAATCCAAATAGAATTATTGTAAGCAACAATACAAATAAAATACAAAGAACAATTTTATTTTGTGCAAGCATTGCTTTTACAGTCATAAATTCACTTATAAATAAAACTGATGGAGGAAATGCTGCAATCCCAAGGAAAGAAGCAATCCATAACCAGCCGGTTTTCTTATCCGCTTTTAATAGACCTGTTACAGACTTAATTTTTTTAGTTCCATATAATTCAAGCACATTTCCTGATGTCAAGAAGAATGATGCCTTAATCAAGGAATGACCGATTAAATGAATAATAGCAGCAACTGCACCAATACCGCCCAAAGCTGCACCAATAATTAAAATACCCATATTTTCAATAGAAGAATATGCAAGCATTCTTTTATAATTATTAATATGATAAACAAATACAGCAGTAACAAACAGTGATAAAAATCCCATTGTTAACATCATTATCCTAGCATAACCATCAACTCCAGCAGCAATCATAACCCCAAAAATATTCAATATCATTAAAAATGCTGAGTTTAAAAGAGTAGCTGAAAGCAACGCACTGATAGGTGATGGGGCTTCCGCGTGAGCATCAGGTAACCAGAAGTGAACAGGAGCCAGACCCATTTTAGTACCGATACCAAACAAAATAAATACAAATGCTAATTTTAACCAGAATGGATTAAATAATTGAGCATTATTAACCAAATCATCATAGAATAATGAATTCAAACTTCCTGTTGCAACAGTTAAAAGAATTATACCAACAAATGCCAGTGCAATCCCTATTGAGCAAATAAAAACGTATTTCCAAGCCGCTTCAATAGAATGTTTTGTTTTATGGAAATAAATCAAATAAGCACTTGCTAAAGTTGTACCTTCAATAAATACCCACGCTGCACCAAGGTTTGTAGTAAGAATTGCACCTGTCATTGAAAAGACAAAGAACAATACCATATAAGCATAATGTCTTGCCTTTCTTGTATCAACTTCACAACCTTTAAGATAGCCGTTATTGTAAATTGCTACTGCTAAGAAAACAATTGACATAACAGCAAGGAATATAAAGTTCTTAGCTGTTACTGCAAAGAACGGTGAAGTTGCCCAAGGCAAAACATCCTGCCCAAAAAGACAAAAACTTAAGCTTACTAAGAAATGCAAAATTGCATAAATATTTATCATCAAATTGTTCAAAAACCCTTTTTTAAATATGAACAATATTAAACACGCAATAAGCGGAAATAATAAAACTAAATTAATCATTGTATTCGTAGTCCTTTAATTCTGATAAATGTGAAACTTCCAAATCATCAAACTCATTATTGATTTCTCTAACAAGCATCCCAAGTATAAATACTGCAATAAATAAGTCTAATAAAACGCCTAAGTTTACAATAATAGGCATCTCTTTTGCTACAGAAAGCGATAGAAGAAAAATACCGTTTTCCATTGTTATAAACCCGATAACATTAGACAAAACTTTATGTTTAATAGTAATTAGCCACAAGCTTGTAATAATTATTGCTAAAGATACACCGAAATACATTGGGTCAACTAATCTGAAATCTTCTGTTGCCACATTTGCAGTCAAGAATCCCGCAAAAAGGATTATACTTGAAATAAATAAGCAGTAGAAATGCGGTATATTAGCATCTGTATCTCTGTGTGCATGAGTCTTTTTAACAACTTTTTTCAAAAACCAAGGAATAACAAATGCCTTCACAATAAGAGTTTCAAAAACCACAAACAACAAGCTCCAAATATGCGGCAAATTCGCAATTATAGCTTCTTTATGCGTTAGTGTACTTAATGTAAACCAAGGTTCCTTCGCAAATCCTGTTAAACATACAAAGAATAATAACCAGCCTTGAGCCACAAGCATATTAACATGAGCTGCCAAACGGCTTGTAGAGGCTATATAAATCATTGATAAACCAAGTAAAATTATAAAAATATTTTCCATAACCTAATTCCCATATATTCTGTAAGTTACAAGCGCTAAGATTAGAAGTGCTGTAAGAGTCATAATAAATATGAACTCAAATACGTGGGTCATTCTAAATCTTGCAATTGAAGACTCAATAGTACCAATTAACATAGAAAGCAATGTAATAATTGCCAAAAATGCAACAATAGTCCAAACATCATTAAGTCCCAAAGGAATAATTAAATTAGCAATTAAAGCTTCAAATAAGAACATTTTAATCGCTGCACCCCAAGTAATAAATCCAAAATCTGCCCCAGAGTTATCAAGAACCATAACCTCGTGAATCATGGTTAACTCAAGGTGAGTTGTAGGATCATCAACTGGAACTCTGCATCCCTCGATTAATAACATAATAAACAGTGTTACAGCAGCAAGAGCAACAATTAAATACCCGTAAATTCCTGTACCGTTTAAAATGTGTTTAAAACTATGGAATGTATAAACCTGAGTCAATGCTGCAATTGAAGCAATTGTAATAAAGAACGCTGGTTCTACAATAGTTGAAAAACATGCTTCTCTTGAAGCTCCCATCCCTTCAAAGCTGCTTCCTGTATCCAAAGCAGAAATAAGTGAAAAGAACTTACCAAAAGCCAAAATGTAAGCAAAGATTACAAATCCAAACGGAATATTAATAATTGACTGTCCATTTGCTAAAGGTACAAATAATGCTGCAAATATTATAGATGCAAACCCGACAATCGGTGCAAATTTAAATACCCACGAAGTTGTTGTGCTATAAACAGCATCTTTTTTTAATAATCTTACAAAATCCCAAATCGGCTGGAATAGGCTCACGCCCTTACGTCCTGCCCAAAAGGCTTTTGTTTTCTTAATTACACCAATCATTAAGAAAGGTACTATAAGAAGTATTAATATATTTAAAATTAACATTTTCTACCCCCTTAACCCCAGATTAGCAATCCAACAATAGCTAATACTAAGAATATTAAACCAAACAGGATATATTGCTGCATATTACCATTTTGAATTCTTTCAAACTTAGCTAACAGCTTTTCATCCCATTTAACAATCGGATTTACAATATAAGCTTCTTCAATATCCTCTATTTCAAGCTCATAGTATGCCTCTTTAGGGAATAACTCCTTAGGTTTCTTAATATGAGAAACTCTTTTGAAAAGAGGTTTTAATGTTGAAATAAACGGACTTGCATAAGATGATGCTGTATATTGCATATGAGGATTTGCTCTATTATAACCGCAACCCCAAGTGCAATGTTCTTCATAACGTCTATTAATAAGCAATCTAATTACAAGAACAGCAACAAGGATTGCAAAGAATAAACCAAAACAAATACTTAATGTCTGCATCAATGAAATAGCAGATTCAAATATCGGAAGCGATTCTTGTCCACTAACAAATTGTGAAACAGGAGGCATAATTCCTCTCATAACATACTGAGGTAAAACACCAATAACAAGAGTAAACAATGCCAAAATGCTCATTGGTAAAATCATAACAGCACCGACATCTTCTTTTACCTGTTCAGCTGCTTCGCTTCTTGCTTCACCCAAAAACATAATCCCTGAAGCTTTAGAGAAACATAGTACCGCCATTGTCCCAACCATAGCAAGCGCCCCAATTGAAATAACCAATGTGATAAACATTCCCATTTCGCTTGATGGAATACCTTGAAGCATACCAGCATAAATCAGAAATTCACTTATAAATCCGTTAAATGGAGGCAAACCGCAGATTGCAACCGAACCTATAATAAATAATAAAGCTGTATAAGGCATTTTCTTAATTAAACCGCCAAGAGTCTCAATATTTCTTGTATGTGTTTTCAAATAAGTACTGCCTGCCGCAAAGAATAATAACTCTTTAAAGATTGAGTGGTTAACCACGTGCAATACAGCACCGGAAAAGCCTAGTAATGCAACAATATTATTACCATAAGCCAAACCTAACATACCAATAGCAATACCAATACCTATGATACCGATATTTTCAATACTGTGATATGCAAGTAATCTTTTAATATCATGTTGTGTTATCGCATATAATACACCGTAAAGTGCTGATATAACAGCTACAACAAGAACAACATAAGAAACGAATTTTGAAGGAACGCCAATTATTAATAAAGTTCTCAAAATTCCATATATACCTGTTTTAATCATTACACCTGACATTATACCTGAGACATGGCTTGGTGCAGCCGGGTGAGCATCAGGCAGCCAATTGTGGAAAGGCACAAAACCGGCTTTGATACCAAATCCGACAAATGCAAGTAAAAATGCTGTATTTGCAAGTTTAGCATTTTGAGTTGCAGCTTGAGCAAAATCACCAAATGAAAAACTGCCGGAAGCATTTGCAAATAATGCAATCATAGCAATAATAAATATTACTGAGAAATGCATATAAACAAGGTATTTAATCCCAGCTTTTAAAACATCTTTCTTTTCACCTTCAAATATTACAAGGAAGAATGATGAAAGTGACATCAACTCCCAAACAATAAGGAATAATAAACCGTTTTGAACGGTTACTACTCCAAGCATGGATGCTATTAAAAGCATTAAAAAGAAACAGTGTGAAGAGGTATTCATGCCTTTTTTCAAATACGGCTTCATATAACCGTTAGCATAAATAACACCCAGCAAACTCATAATAGAAATAACCGCCACAAATATAGCTGAAAGCGGATCCATTGCCATAAGAATTTCACCGAATAAAGGTGTATTCTCAAAATGTCCGCTTAAAGTTTGTCCGGTAAATAATACAAATCCCGCAGGGTAAAGTGCTGTCAATGATGCAAATAAGGCAAATATAGAACAAACTTTTAGTTTAAAATCTTCTTTTACCAAAAGTGCAGCAAGCGCACCAAATAGCAGGATTTCAATAGATAAAATCAAGTATTCCATAACTATCTAAATTCCATTCCCCAATTTTTTGTCTAACTTCTTACATTCTTCGTTATAGTCCTAACAAAAATTAATTGCAAGGAGAAATTTCTATGCTCTTGAAAATACTTCTACATCAATGTCATCAAAGGTTTTATCAAAGAAAAATGCTGCACTAGCAACCATGGAGGCATTGTCGGTGCAGTATTTCATAATAGGAGCATATACATCATATCCTTCTTCTCTCAAATTAAATATTTTCTTACGAATTTCAGAATTAGCAGCAACACCACCAGCAAGAACAACTTGTTTATAACCGCGCTCTTCAGCTGCACGTTTAACTTTTTTTAGAAGAGTGGATGATACACACTCCTGAAAACTTGCGCAAATATCGTTTACCGGCATTTCCTGTCCATCAAAACTTTTTACTAAACGAAGCACAGCTGTTTTTAACCCGCTAAAACTAAAATCATACCCGCCAACCTTAGCCTCAGGAAGTTTGAAAGCATGAGGATTTCCTTCTTGTGCTAATTTGTCTAATTTTGGTCCGCCAGGGTAAGGTAAACCGATTAATCTGGCAACTTTATCATAAGCTTCGCCTACAGCATCATCAATGGTTTCGCCGATTATTTCAAGTTCAGAATAAGATTTCACATCAATAATTTGAGTATGCCCGCCGCTAACAAGAAGTGCTAGAAACGGAGGTTTTAATTCTGTATCAATAAAATTCGCACTTATATGGGCATTCAAGTGATTAATTCCGATAAAAGGTTTATCATAAGCTAATGCCAAAGATTTTGTAGCATTTAAACCTACAAGCAAACATCCAACAAGTCCCGGGCCTACTGTTCCCGCAAACGCTGTAATCTCTTCCGGTTTAACACCTGCTTGTTTAAAAGTTTCTGCAACAGCAACATTCACGGCTTCAAGATGTTCTCTTGCTGCAATTTCAGGAATAACTCCGCCATATTCTTCATGAATTTTTATTTGAGAAGCAACTACATTGGCAAGAACTTCTCTACCGC
This sequence comes from uncultured Candidatus Melainabacteria bacterium, assembly GCA_932182025.1. Taxonomy (GTDB): domain Bacteria; phylum Cyanobacteriota; class Vampirovibrionia; order Gastranaerophilales; family Gastranaerophilaceae; genus CAG-196. Next base: position 23,891 of record CAKNXK010000026.1, on the reverse strand, counting down.
CTTTAACAATAGCACAAGCCGTTTCATCACAGCTTGATTCTATTGCCATAATAAGAGAATTTTCGTCAATTGTAACAGGTTTGTTACTGAATAATGTATTCTTAATCTTGTTCATAGTAATATTATAGTATAAAAATAAATTAGTAGGTGCTCGCCCGACCCAACCAGCGCGAACCCATTTGTAGTCAGTTCCAAAGGGACACTTGGAGCAACAATAAAATACAGTAATCCAGCGGAATGTGTCCCGCCCAAATATTGAAAGAAAAAAAAATGAAGTTTTTAGATAAAGCAAAGATTAGAGTTATCTCCGGTCATGGCGGAAACGGCATGGTTGCTTGGAGACGTGAAAAATATGTAGACAAAGGCGGTCCTGCCGGTGGTGACGGCGGAAGAGGCGGAGACATTTATTTTGTTGCAGATGAAAACATGTCTACCCTTTTAGATTTTAAAATTAAATCTGTTTATAAAGCACAATCCGGCGAAAACGGAGGAATAAAAGGTATGCACGGTGCTTGCGCAAAAGATACGTATATTAGAGTTCCTCTAGGAACAATTGTTCGTGATACAAAAACAGGTAAAATCATTGCTGATATAACCGAACATGAGCAAACAGTTCTTATAGCAAAAGGCGGAAGAGGCGGAAGAGGCAATGCACGTTTTGCAACCGCTCAAAAACGCGCACCTCAATTCTGTGAACCGGGTGAACCTGGAATAGAAAGAATTCTGGAATTAGAGCTTAAACTGATTGCTGATATCGGACTTTTGGGAATGCCTAATGCCGGTAAATCAACTTTCATTAGTTCAGTAAGCTCTGCAAAACCTAAAATTGCAGATTATCCTTTTACTACTCTTGTTCCCAATCTTGGTGTTGTAAAAAAATCTGATGCTGGTTCTTATGTAATTGCTGATATTCCAGGGCTTATTGAAGGAGCTTCTGAAGGTGTCGGACTGGGGCATGAGTTTTTACGTCACGTAGAACGCTGCCGTTTCTTAGTTCATATTGTTGATTTGACAGCAGAAAATCCTGTTAAAAATTATAAAATCATTAATGAAGAATTAAGAAAACATTCAGAAGGCTTGGCTAATCTTTATCAAATTATCGTCTTGAATAAAATTGACTCTGTGCCGGAAGAAGACAGAGAAAACTTTAAAGCAGAATTTAAAACCTTCAATTCTGATGTATTTTTAATTTCTGCTGTAACAAAAGAAGGTTTAGCAGAATTATTACATTTTATTGATAAAAAAGTAGATGAAATACCAAAACCTGAGTTCGATATAGATATTGAAGAAGATTTAGGTGCTTATGACAATGATGACAGTTCTTTTGAAGTTACCAAACTCGACAAAGAAACTTACCTGATTTCAGGCGGAAAAATCAATCGTCTTGCCAAAGTAACAGATGCGCGTAATACAGAACAAGTTGTAAGACTTCAAAATATCTTGAAAAGTATGGGAGTATTTGAAGTTCTACATAATCACGGGCTCAAAAATGGTGATACTGTTATACTAGGGCACTTAGAGCTCGGTTACTATGATGACGAAATCTGGGGCGAAGGATCAAAAGTTTAGTGAAAGATGCTATAAAACAAGCTGAGCTTTGTAAAATAGATGTTCCTATAGGCTGTGTAATTAAAAAAAATGGACAAATCATTGCAGCTGCCCATAATAGACGAGAACAGGATAACGATATAACAGCTCATGCAGAAATGCTTGCAATAAAAGAGGCTCAAAAACAACTTGGAACTTCGAGATTAACCGAGTGCGAAATATTTGTAACTCTTGAACCGTGCCCGATGTGCGGTTGGGCAATTATTCAAAGCGGGATAAAAACTCTTTATTTTGGAAGTTATAATAATCAATATGGCGCTTTCTCTGTTATAAATTTACCCAATAATTTAAAAGTTTATGGTGGCATTGAAGAAGATATTTGTAATAAAATATTAGAAGAGTTTTTTAAGGAATTAAGAAGTGATAACAAAAATTGAGCTTGATAAATTAGTTGAAAAATACGAAACGGTTGACTTTATAAAAAACGACCCTATTCAATTTATACATAAAGGGAATAACAAAAAAGAAAGCGAGTTATTAGGATTTATCGCATCTTTATTTGCATACGGAAACAGGAAAGTTTTTATAAAAAAGCTGGAGGAAATTTTTGCTAAATCAAACAATGACATTGTTGGTTTTATTAAAAACGGCGATTTTTCTTCACTCAAAGGGGTAGAATATCGATTTTCAAAAGAAAATGATATTATTCCAATTTTCGAAATTCTAAGCAAACTATATAACGAATCCCGTGGTTTAGAAGAATTATTTGAATATGGATATAATTCACCCCGCATCGATAAAACTGTCGTGGACTATTTTTATTCAAACGCACCTAAATCCGTAGGACAAGGGTTTTATCATATGATACCAAATCCGGATAACGGTGGGGCTATGAAGCGTATGAATATGTTTTTACGCTGGATGATAAGAAAAGGACCTGTTGATTTGGGCATCTGGAATTTTATGCAGCCAAAAGATTTACTTATCCCTCTTGATGTTCATGTTGCCAGAGTTTCAAGAGAAATGGGATTATTAAAACGTAAGAGTAATGATTATAGAGCTGTTTTAGAGCTTATGCAGCCGCTCCGTGAATTTTGTCCGGAGGATCCTGTAAAATATGATTTTGCAATGTTTGCTTTTGGTATAGAATATAAGAATCAAATAGGAGGATAGCATATGGATAAATTTGATGTTAGAAGTGCAAAAATGCTTTCAATAATAGGGGTAATACTAATAGGATTTGTTATAGCGATAGCAAATGCTTATAAATATTTACCTTCTGAAACATCCGAAATCCCTGATGTAGACACTGAAATAAGCCAGCCGGTTAATAATTCTGAAGATAATTATAATAATGAAACTGAAGAAGAAGAAGAAGATAGACCAGCAGAAGAAAATACTAGAGAAACTAAATCTTATTCAGAACCAGAGACAGTTTCTTATAATAATTTAACTCCTTTAGATAACGTAGATAACGATAACTATAGTGCCGATTCAGAGAAGACTTATGAAAGCATTATTGCAAATGCAAAACAATTTAAGGAAGAAAAACAATTGGTCAAAGCAATTTCAGAATATCAGCAAGCAGTTAATCTTGCAGAAAACTCTAAACAAAAAGCTGAATGTTATGAAGAAATTGCAACAATCTATGCTATTAGTAAAAAATACGGCACTGCTTTATCTTTTGCACAAAAAGCTTACAACCTTTCTCCATCTACACCAAGAGAAATCCTTCTTGCAAGATTGTATTTCAAAACAGGAAGTACAGACAAGGCTTCCGATAGAATAAACAATGTTCTAAGAAGAGACTTTAATCAAGATAATTAAAAAAGAAGGCTTCTGAAATTCAGAGGCCTTCTTTTTTTATACTAGCAATTCTTCTAATCTTGGTTGCGAAATTACATTTCTTACATATTGATAATAACCATTATTATAACCGTATTTCTCAATTTCTTTTAAAAGCATTTCTCTTGATATAAAGCCCTGATTATAAGCAATTTCTTCAAGGCAAGCTATCTTAACCCCCTTATTAAGCTCCATAGTTTGAACAAAGACACTGGCTTGAAGCATCGAATCATGAGTTCCTGTATCGAGCCAAGCAAAACCTCTTCCTAAAATTTCAACATTTAAAGCGCCTGCTTCAAGATACATTCTGTTTAAGTCAGTAATCTCTAACTCCCCGCGATTAGATGGTTTTAATTGTTTTGCATAATCACAAACCTTATTATCGTAGAAATAGAGTCCTGTTACCGCATAGTTTGATTTTGGAAGCATTGGTTTTTCTTCTAAAGAAATTGCCTTTTTATTTTTATCAAATTCTACTACACCAAAGCGTTCCGGATCTTTTACCGTATAACCAAATACTGTTGCACCATTATTACGCGAAATTGCATCTTTCATCAACGTAGAAAAACCATGACCATGAAAAATATTATCACCAAGGATTAGAGCAACATCGTCACCTGCAACAAAATCTTCTCCGATCAAAAATGCATCTGCAATTCCCTTTTGAACGTATTGTATTTTATAATGAAGATTTAATCCGAATTGAGACCCATTTCCTAATAATTTAATAAAATTTTCATAATCAATTTCATTAGTAATAATAAGAATATCCTTAATTCCTGCCAACATAAGTGTTGAAAGGGGATAATAAATCATAGGTTTATCATAAATCGGCAGAAGTATTTTAGAAATTGGCTGAGAAGCCGGATACAAACGTGTACCTGCACCTCCTGCTAAAACTATACCTTTCAATTTCATTCCTCCTATCTAATAAATGCATTAACTTTTTGACTAACACAAGAATAGTTTAATAAACAATCGGACTGTATAACTACAGCTTTTTTTGTTTTACTCTTAAGCAGTATAACAAAAGGAACATAAGATGCTCTAAAGGCATAAATTAAATTCCTTCCATAATCAGTTGTACCGTCGATTTTTACAAACTTACACTTTTCTCCGTAAACGGAATTAAGTTTTTTATAATTTGGATTAAATTTTGTACAATAACTACATTGAGGAGTGTAAATATACAAAAAAACATTATCGTTTTTATTTATTGCATCTTCTAAAGCACCAGCAAAGGCAGGTGCAGCAAAAATAAACAATAAAAAACTCAATAAAATCTTAATCATAAACAAATCATATCGCTTAAATCGGGTTTAGTCAAATATATTACAAGGATTACAATCGAAAGTATTTTATGTCATAATATATATAGAATAGTTTAATGAGGTATATATGTACGAATTTCCTTTCGAGCTTGATGATTTTCAAAAAGAAGCTTGTAAATGTATTACTAACGGGAAAAGTGTTGTAGTTTGCGCCCCAACAGGAGCAGGAAAAACAGTTATTGCACAACACGCAATCCACAAAGCATTAGAAGAAGGGAAAAAAGTCTTTTATACAACACCATTAAAAGCTCTTTCTAACCAAAAATTCAGCGATTTTTCAGAAAAATACGGTGCTGATAAAGTCGGGCTTTTAACCGGCGACAGTTCATTTAACAGAAATGCCCAAATTGTTGTTATGACAACAGAAGTTTTCAGAAATATGCTTTATGGCACAAACTTTGGCTCTGTTACTGATAATCTTAAAGATGTACGCTATGTAATTTTAGATGAAGTTCATTATATGAACGACGAGCAGCGTGGAACAGTTTGGGAAGAAAGTATTATTTATTGTCCTACCAATGTACAAATAATCGCACTTTCTGCCACAGTTGCTAACGCTGATAAATTAACAGACTGGATTAACACTGTTCACTCAAGAACAGAACTTATTAATACGGATTTTCGTCCTGTACCTTTAAGATTTTATTATTTTGACTCTTCACAGCCTAATACAATCTTACCTTTATTAACTCCAACAGGAGCTTTAAACAAAAAAATCAAACCGGAGAAAAAACAATTTAAAAAGGGAAAACCAGTACAAAAAAGAAATATTGTTAAAGATGTTGTAAGAAACCTGCATGATAAAGATATGCTTCCTGCAATATATTTCACTTTTTCGAGAAAAAAATGTGATGAACAAATGGAAAAATGTGCAGAACTATGTCTTGTAACACCTAAAGAACAAGAACAAATTCAACAAATAATTGATGATTATATAGCAGAAAACCCTTATTTATATAAAAATAAGCACATTGAGTACCTTCTTCAAGGAGTTGCCTCTCACCATGCCGGGTTGCTTCCCGGGTGGAAAGTTCTTGTTGAAAAATTATTCCAAAAAGGACTTATAAAAGTAGTTTTTGCAACAGAAACACTTGCAGCAGGTATTAACATGCCGGCACGCTCTACGGTTATCAGCTCAATAAGCAAACGTACGGATTCCGGACATAGAACCCTTACTCCTAGTGAATTTTTACAAATGTCAGGACGAGCAGGAAGACGAGGAATGGATGAAATCGGTTATGTTACAATCGTCGGCACGGCTTTTCAAACTCCGGAAGAAGTTGCTGAACTAGTGTTAAGCGATGCAAATCCGCTTGAAAGCAAATTCTCTCCTAGCTATTCAATGGTTCTTAATTTGCTGCAAAGATTTTCTTTAGAAGAAGCTAAAGAACTTGTATTAAAGAGCTTTGGTTATTTTTCTTCCAGCTCCAGAATAGAACCGTTACTGCTTATAAAAGAATTTAATCAGGAAAAAATCGACGAATGCAATTCTTTTACTTGTTACTGCAAACGTACTACTGAAGATTTGGTTGAATATAATAAAATCCGAGATATGTATGTTCAGAACAGAAAAACTTTCAAGGTTATACAAAAACAAGAAAAGAAGAAAAACCGTCCTTTAACACCTGAAGTTATAGAATTTGGGAACAAAACTAAAGAATTGTTAAACAAAATGCACTCATACGAGTGTGATCAATGTAAACTCTATAAAAAACACATGAAAAGTGTTGAAGTACTAAATAGATATTTAGCGAAACAAAAATCATTAGACAAAGAAATTGAAAAACAAAAAGATATATTCTGGAATAAATTTTTATCACATAGAGCTGTGTTGATGGATTATGGCTATATAAAAGAAGATTATCCGACAGAACAAGGCGTAACAATTTCTCAGTTACGTTCTGAGAATGAACTATTCCTTGCGCGCGTAATATTCTCCGGAGTATTAGAAAACCTTACTCCTGCAGAACTTGCCTCTGTAGTTTGTGCTTTAACCACAGAAGATATGAGAGCTGATTTATTCTCTCAATTGCCGTTATCAACAACCGTACGCAAAACTCTGAATAAGATAAAAGATCTTAGACGTGACTTGGATAAAAAACAAAAATACTATGATGTAGAAGACCCTATGTACATAAACGGTTACTACTCACCGCTGATTGAAATGTGGGTAAACGGTGCTGAGTGGGATTCTATTATAGAACAGGTTGATATGGGTGAAGGTGACATTGTACGCTGTTTTAAACGCGTAATCGATGTATTAAGACAATTCTGTACAATATCAAACATTCCTGAGTCAATTGTATTTACTGCACGTGAAGCAATAGAAATGATTCAAAGAAGTCCGATAGATGTAGATTAAAATGAAATATAAAATTCTATTATTGATAATTTTTCTATTAAGTATTTATCTAAGACTAGATGCATACCTTATTAATAATTCATTCTTTACAGATGAAATACTACTGGCAGAAAACCTTTTTGAACGGAACTACTTAGGATTATTCTTTCCATTAAGGTATTTTCAATCAGCACCTGTTATATTCCTTATTATATCGAAATTTATTTCAACACATATTGGAATTACTGAACTAACACTAAGATTTTTACCATTTATTTGCAGCGTAACGTCATTATTTGTTTTTTATAAAGTAGCTGATGTTGTTTTCGAAACAAAATTTGCAAAACTTGCATCTTTACTTACTTTTGGAATTAATTATCAATTACTATTTTATACACAATGTTTTAAACAATATTCTTCAGATGTTTTATGCGGGCTGCTAATCCTTTATTTCAGCTTGACTCTGCCAAAACTTACCAAACAACAATATTTATTATTAGGTTTAGGTTTTAGTATTCTCTTTTTATCTTCATATCCTGCTATATTCTTTATTGGAGCTTTTGCAATATCAAGACTTATTTTTATAAAGGATTATAGCTATAAGTTCCTTTATTGCTTAATATTTCCTATAATAAACGTATTGTTATGCGCATATATTAATCTGCAACAAACAGCGCATAAGGAATATCTTTTAAATTACTGGCATAAAGGTTTTCAAATATTTAATTCTGAAATCTGGATTATAAACTTCCAATTTTTATTTTATGATTACAAATTTCCTATACTGCTTTTAATATTAACAACAGCAGGTGTATATTATCTATATAGAAAAAATAAGTTTTATTTTTTTAATATTTGCTCAGTAATACTTATTACTTTAATGGCTGCCGTTTTAAAAATTTATCCTTTTGAACGAAGATTAGCACTATTTATACTTCCAGTATTCATAATATTAAGTTTATATCCTTTAGACAAATTTAAGAAATTGAAAGATATATCAACATGTTTTTTAATATTTGGTGCTGTATTTTTTATTACCGGATGGATAAACTTTAGCAAAGACTTTGTAACATCTAAAATTTCCTACATACGCCAAGATGTAAAACCTCTACTCAGCCAAATAGACCCTAATGACAAACTTTATCTATACTACGGTTCTATTTGGACATACGACTATTATGCCAGAATAAAACAGCTTCCAATAAAAAATATAATATTACCTTCTGATTTTAATGAAAACAATTCTGATAAAATTCTAGAACAAGACTTAGCACAATTACCTTCCGGCAAATATCAGTTATTATTCGTCAAAGGCACACACACCTATGACAAAGATATGCTTGTATTAAATGAATATTTAACACAACACAAGCCAATTAAAGATATTTCGCTAAAACAATGCAGACTGGTTATTATAGAAAAATAATATTCATTATTCTTCTGTTTCCTCATCCTCGTCATCTTCTTCTTTTTTGATGATTTCAATAACATTTTTTGCCATTTGCTTTGCAATTTCGTGTCTTGTTGATTCAGGACAGTTTTGAAGAAGACTTATTGCAGTTCTTAGAGTTCCGTCCAAGTCATACCAACGTCCTTTTTTAGTGTTTTCTAGAATATCTTCAGTTGCAGATACAATATCTTCAACTGATTCATATTCAGAGTTTGAAATATTGTGTTCTGTAATAATTTTAATAAGATTAAGCGCTATTTTAATCTGAGCTTCGTCATCAGATTCTTCAAGAGTCTTCATTGCAGAAGATAAAACAGGATCTTTGTCATACCATCTTCTTGCATTTGTTGTAAATTCTTCTTTCATAGGCCCTCCTATAACAATATCTAAAATCTATAAAACGATTATATAATAATTTCCTCATCTTGTCCAATTTTTAAAATAATGCTAGGATAGAACTATGCTAAATCTTTATGTAACATCAGCCAAGCATGGCGACGGAAAAACATTTATTGCATCAGGTATTGCTGCAACTATGCAAAGCCTTGGTTATTCAACATCTGTTTATAAACCTATACAAACAGGCGGAGTTGAAATTAACGGTTTTGTTCAATCACCGGACATATCTTTTGTAAAAAGTATTGACCCTTATATTAATACTCATTACACATATATGTTTAAGACAAAATCTGAGCCTTTAATTGCAGCAGAAGCCGAAAATGAAGCTATTGATATTGAACTAATTAACGGCGAGTACTCAAAAATCATATATGCTTCTGATTGTACAATTGTGGACGGTGACAGCGGTTTGTTAAGTCCGCTTGCTACATCTGCCCAAACTGTTGATTTAGTAAAACGTATCCAAGCACCTTGTCTTTTTATTGTTACTCCAAAAGAAGACTCCATAAATGACACACTGCTTTCTATATATACTGCACAAGAAAAAGGACTTGAAATCAGAGGAGTTGTTATAAACAATATACATCAAGATTGTTCTAAAACGCTGCTTACTTCAATAACAAGAGTTATTGAAGAATATTCAAATGTGAATATATTAGGCCTCATGCCTTATCTTGGTGAAAAAATTATTCCTGAAGAGCTGATTACAGGAATTTTAAACGGCATTGATATTGAAAGCATTTTTAAAGTTAAAATAGAGAAACTGGAATTCAGCCAATGATAATTACAGGGGGTAAATACAAAGGGCGTAAAATATCTGCTCCTGATGAAAAAATAACCAGACCTACTCTTTCTAAGGTAAGGATGGGTGTGTTCAATACTTTATTTTCTATTATCGGCGATTTTGAAGGTAAAACTTTTTTAGATGTTTTCGGCGGTTCCGGCATTATGGGACTGGAAGCTTTATCAAGAGGATTTGATGAAGTTCTTGTTTTTGAAAAAAATCCAAAAGCAGCTCAGGTTATAAAAAAGAATTACACTACACTGAAACTAGCTCCTAATTTAAAAATAGGGGACAGTTTAAAACTAATAGAAAAAGTTGATAATAATTATGATGTAATCTATATTGATCCGCCTTATTTGAGCGGGATTTATGAAAAAATATTTGAAAGAATCAAATCGAATTCAATAATTATTGCAGAACATTCAGAAGATATAAATATCGGTTCATTTGTTCTAATCAAAGAAAAAAACTATGGCGGTAAAAAAGTATCGTTTATTAAGAATTATTAAACAAATTGTAACAATTTATGTAAAATTTGTTATTCATTATTTAAAATAAGGCATATATAAAGTATAATGATAGTATAGATATGGATGTCGAATAATGAGTATGTTCCAACAAATCAACAAACAATCATATAGCGTTGAAGCTCTCTTGCTACGCCCCGTTTTAAGTCGGGGGGGGGGGGGTAAAACCCGCTCTACAACTGACTTAGAGGAGAGTTATTGTGCTTAGTATAAATACTAATCTCTCTAGTCTAATTGCTCAACGCTCACTTAATAATTCTACTCTATTGCTTAACCAAGCAATAGAGAGAATGACTACGGGATATAAAATCAACCATGCTAAAGACAATGCAGCTAATTATGCTATTGCTACTGATATGACTACAAAAATCGGAGCTTATCAAGTTGCTGAGGATAATACTGCTATGGGTATGGATTTAGTAAGAACTGCTGATGATACTTTAAGTGTTATTTCCAGTAATCTTAACAGATTACGCGCTTTAGCCGAACAGGCTGCTAATGGGACTTATGGGAAACAGTCTATTAATGCTATCAACACTGAAGCTAAAGCTATTATTGAGGAAATGTATAGAATCAAAAACAATGCTGAGTACAACGGACAAAAGTTATTTGGAAAATCGCCAATTGATGAAGGAAATGTCGGGGCAAGCGGACTTGAAGTCAATGAGCAGGGTTTCTTGCAAGATGTTGTAAAACGTGACACCAGCTCTATGATAAAGATGGAAAGTGTTAATGAAACAACTAAACTTGCTAAAGGCACGTATTCTATATCTACTGCGGATGAGTTAGCTAAGCTTGCCAGAATGCAGAATGCCGGAAGAATTACCGCAGGTAGTGAGTTCGTTCTTGCTGCGGATATTGACTTAAGTGATTATGCTTCCGGTGAAGGATGGATACCAATTGGCGGTAATAATGGATATGGAAATGATAATAATAGGTTTAGCAGTACATTGGATGGGAACGGATATAAAATTTCTAATTTAGTTATTAATTCTACTAAACCTTGCAGAGGTTTAATTGGTGCCGGGAAAAATGCAACTATTAAAAATCTCGGAATTGAAAGTGGAAATATTAGTACAACTAACGGAAATATTGGTCCTTTAGTCGGTCTTAATTATGAAAAAATAAATGTTAGCAACTGTTATGCTAAAGTTAACGTAACTGCAGACATTGGAAACTCCGGAGGATTAATCGGATATGCTAATGCAGATGGGGTAGGAACATCCAATGTTGAATATTGTTATGCAACAGGGGAAGTCAAAAATCATGGAAACGCCGGAGGATTAATCGGGGCAGGAACTAATGGTTTAATGGTTACAAATTGTTTTGCGACAGGGAATATTACTACTGATATAAATGGGGGCGGAGTAATTGGCAGCGGGAGTGCCTCTGTTGATAATTGTTTTGCGACAGGGAATATTATTTGTACGGGAAGGGTTGCCGGAGGAATAATAGGAAATTTAGGCGACGGGTCAGGAGGCAATCGCAAAATTACAAATTCACATTATACAGGTAATATTATAGGTGCAGAAGAAACAGGGGGAATATTTGGAAATATTGGATGGAACTATAATTCGTTGCTGGTAGAAAATTGCTATGTTGTCGGAAATGTCGAAGGGACAGAAATGGTCGGAGGTCTTATTGGCGTGTTGGACTGCGGAAATGGTATTATCAACAATTGTCATTTTGTAGGCAAGGTAAGTGGTCAATCAAATACGGGAAGTCTGGTTGGGTCAGATGAAGTGAGCACTCAAACCTTCAAAAATTGCACTTACAGCGGTGGTGAACCCGCAGGCTTTGGAAATGCTGTTCTGGAAAATGTTCAAGACGCAAGTCTTAATATTAGTTTGCAAGTCGGAATTAATGCTGATGAAAACTCTCAAATACAACTTAATTCTTTATTCGTACTTGGCGGACTTAAAGACATTTTTACCCTTGGTTTGCAATCCAACAAAGCTTTAAGCATTATTGATAACTATATCGCTAGAGTTAGTGAAATACAAACAAATCTCGGCTCTATAGAAAATCGTCTTGAATCCGCTCTTGAAGAAATATCTACTCACTATGAAAATCTAAGCTCTTCGCGTTCTACTTTAAAAGATGCTGACATTGCTGATGTTTCTTCTGAATACATTCGCCAGCAAATCTTACAACAGGCAAGTGCTACACTGTTAGCTACAGCAAATCAAAGCCCATCACTCGCTCTGCAATTGATTTAGGAATTGACATGCCCCTATGTTTGTCATATATTGTATAGGTTAAAAATATATTAGGGGAGATTAAAATGAATCGAGTTTTATTATGCATAATGGACGGATGGGGTATTTCAAAAGGATCTGAAAAATACGACGCAACAAAACTTTCTCATCCAGTTAATGTTCCAAAATTAATCAAAGAAGAAATTTCGACTATAATTCACGCTGACGGAGAGTTTGTAGGACTTCCTGCAGGGCAAATGGGTAACAGTGAAGTTGGTCACCTTAACCTTGGTGCCGGAAGAATTGTTTATCAAGATTTATCAAAAATCAATAATGCAATTAAAGACGGCTCATTCTTTGAAAACGAAAAATTCTTAGAAGCTATTGAACACGCTAAAAAGAACAATTCTGCACTTCATATATACGGACTTGTTTCAACCGGCGGAGTTCACTCTTCTTTAGACCACTTGCTTGCATTAATTCAATTAGCTGCAAAACAAGGTCTTACAAAAGTTTATGTACATGCATTCCTTGACGGTCGTGATACACCTCCTGCAAGCGCTTGCGAATACTTAGAAACTGTTGAAGCAGAACTTGCAAAACTAAGCTTGCCGCCTGTTGCAACAGTTATCGGAAGATACTACATTATGGATAGAGATAACCGCTGGGAAAGAGTTGAAAAAGGCTATAATGCACTTCTTCTTGGCGAAGGTGAAAAAGCTGATTCAGCAATTGAAGGGGTTAAAAAGTCTTATGAAAAAGGCGAAACAGACGAATTCGTTCTTCCAACCGTAATCGGAGGAGACGATTCAAGAATTCACGATAATGATGCAATTATTTTCTTCAACTACAGACCTGACAGAGCCCGTGAAATTACTAAAGCTGTTAATTTCGCTGATTTTGACGGATTTGAAAGAAAGAAAGTGCTTAAAAATATTTATTACTGTACAATGACAAGCTATGAAGCAACTTTCACATTCCCTGTTGCATTCCCTAAAACAAAACTTACAAATATTTTAGGAGATGTCTTGGAAGCAAACGGAGTTAACCAATTCAGAACTGCGGAAACTGAAAAATATGCTCACGTTACATTCTTCTTTAACGGCGGTATTGATGAACCGCAGCCTCATGAAACACGTAAACTTGTTGCTTCACCTAAAGTTGCAACTTATGATTTGCAGCCTGAAATGAGTGCACCTGAAGTTTGTGAAAATGTTCTTGGGGCTATTGAAAACAAAGATTATGAATTTATTCTTGTAAACTTTGCTAACCCTGATATGGTTGGTCATACAGGAAATATTGAAGCTGCTACAAAAGCTTGTAAAGTTGTTGATAAATGCGTTGGTAAAATTGCTGATAAATGTAAAGAATATGGAGTAACAATGCTTCTAACAGCTGACCACGGCAACGCTGAAACAATGGTTGATGAATCAACAGGCAAACCGCAAACAGCTCACACTACAAACGAAGTTCCTTTTGTTATAATCAATCCTCCAAAAGCTATTGAACTTAAAGAAGACGGCGCTCTATGCAACGTTGCTCCAACAGTTTTGGAAATTATGGGAATTCAAATTCCTGAAGAAATGAGTTGCGGAAGCTTGATTAAGGAATAAGAAAAAAATGACAGAAACAAAACCTTTAGATATAGATTTATCATTAAAGAAAAATAATGTTGATGAATTTTTCTACAATCTTAGCGAAAACCCTAACGGATTTAAAAACAAAGATTTTCGCTACACATTGAGTTTGATTTATCAACTGGTAGAAGACGAATTTGAAGGAATTTTCCTGAGCCCTAATTCTCCTGTTAGAAACACAGATTTCTATCTAATAAATAGAAAAGGTAAATTATCGTTCTTCGTAACTCCTACCAATAACTTTCAGTTTTATCTAAAATCTAAAGGTTCAATGTTTAGATTTACACAAAAAGAACTCAACGGCAAAATCGGTTACGAAATGCCATTGGATTTGGTATTAGACTACTTTGGCGGATTTGGAGAAATAGTTGATTTTTCATCTCTAACTCTAACATTTGCATATTTTAATAAACTTACACACTTTGCGATGAAGTTGATTGAAAAATTATACTTTATTCCAACAGTTAAACGCAGAGAAGCTCCGGGCGGCGGTGCTTTTAGGATTGTATATGAGCCGATTGTTTCTAACAAAGAATCCGCAAGAATAATGAACGAACTTGAAAATAATATTCCTCAGGATTTGTTTATTGAAGGTGAAAAACCAAAGGATTTTGTTGAAAACTTTACCAGAGAATACTTAAACTATCTTGTTTATAAGTTCTTAGGAATTAAAGCCTACAGATTTAAAGATATTAAATCAGGGCATTATATGCTTAAGGATTTAGAACAAAGATGTTTGATGAAAGGTAAAGATCTTGCAGAAAACTTTGCTCAATGGTTTGATGAGTTGTATTTGGGTAAATATGATTTAATTCCATTCTTTAAGGTAAGCAAAGTTAGTGATGATAAATTTGAATTAAAAGTTCATATTAAAAACCGCAAGACAAACGAAACAATTCTAATTGATGAGCTTTATCAAAAAGATAAAATTTGGGATTTAGACACAGAAGATATAGGTAAGATTGTAGCAAAACAGCTTAATTATGCTCTTCGATATATGCCTGAATTAGAAACTCTTTTTGAAGATGAAGACAAGTTATCGCTTATTATGAACCTTAATGAAGTTTATAAGTTGATTGCACAAACAGCTTATTATCTTCAAAAAGCGCAAATAGAAGTAATTCTTCCTGAAGAACTTACTAATATCATTATTCCAAGAGCCTCTATTAATGCAAAAGTTAAAGCATCACGTTCTGATGATTTGATGAATATATTCAATACGGTTTCATCAAACGCAATTTCTCTGGATGATATATTGGAATTCTCTTATGAAGTCTCTTTAGGTGATGAAAAAATCTCTCTGGAAGAATTCAACAAGCTTCTTGAAGAAAGCAATGAAGGCTTAATCCAATATAACGGCAAGTATATTCTTGTTGATAAAACAGAAGGCAAAAAGCTTTATGAACAAATAACAAATGCTAATCATAAGAAAATGACTCGATTAGAGCTTATTCATGCTTCTATGTCAGGTCAGCTTCAAGCCTATGATTTCAATTATGATGATGCTTATGCAAACGTTATTAAGGATTTCGCAAAACCTGTTGAAGTAACAGAACCAAAGGATTTATTAGGTGATTTAAGACCATATCAGATTACGGGTCTTAAATGGTTATGGACAAATATTTCAAAAGGTTTTGGATGCTGTATGGCAGACGATATGGGGTTAGGTAAAACCATTCAGGTAATAAGTTTAATTCTTAAACTTAAAGAAGAAAATAAACTTAAAAATCCTGTGCTTGTAGTTTGTCCTACAACCTTGATGGGTAACTGGATGAAAGAATTACAATTATTTGCACCAAGTTTGAAAGTTGCAACTTACCACGGTTTAGAACGTAAGCTTGATTTGAAAAATGACGTTATTCTTACAACTTATGCTATTATGCGTATTGATGTTGAAGAAATGAAGAATAATACCTGGGGAATGATTGTTGTTGATGAAGCACAAAACATCAAAAATCCTGATACTGCTCAAACTCTTGCAATCAAATCTTTGAAATCAGATATTAAGATTGCAATGACAGGTACTCCTGTAGAAAACAGGCTTACCGAGTTGTGGAGTATCTTTGACTTTATCAACAAAGGCTACTTAGGCTCTTTAAAAGAGTTCCAAAAGAGCTATGCAATACCAATTGAACGTTTTAAAGAAAAGTCTCGAGCTTCAAAACTAAAACTTTCTGTTTCACCGTTTGTATTAAGACGTGTAAAAACAGATAAGAGTGTAATCTCAGACCTTCCGGAAAAAATGGTTATGAACGATTACTGCTATCTTGCTAAATCACAGGCTATTCTTTATGAAAAAACACTTAATGAAATGATGGAAAAAATCAGCGGTTTTACAGGTGTAAACAGAAGAGGAAATATCTTTAAACTGATTACTGCTTTGAAACAGATTTGTAACCATCCATATCAGTTCTTGAAGAGCGGCGGCACATCAAAAGATTTATCCGGTAAAGCAGAAAAATGTATTGATTTGGTTCAAAACATTATTGATAATGATGAAAAGACCCTTATTTTTACACAATATAAAGAAATGGGAGATTTGTTAACAAAAATTATCGCAGAAGAATGCGGCATAGATCCGTCATTCTTCCACGGGTCATTAACAGTGCCTCAACGTGAAAACCTAATCGAAGATTTTCAAACAAATAAAGACAGAAAAGTCATGATACTTTCTTTGAAAGCCGGCGGTACTGGTTTGAACCTGACAAGTGCAACAAACGTTATTCACTATGACTTGTGGTGGAATCCTGCTGTAGAAGATCAAGCAACCGATAGAACATACCGTATCGGACAGGAAAAAAATGTTATGGTTCACCGTTTGATTACATTAGGCACTTTTGAAGAGAAAATCGATGAGATGCTTAAGTCTAAAAAAGAATTAGCAGACCTTGCCGTTTACGAAGGTGAAAAGATTATTACAGAACTTTCTGATGATGAAATTTACGAAATCTTCTCACTAACTGCAGGTTAATATTAGTTGAAATGTTAATTTTTGTAAAATTTGTATCAAAAACTCTAAAGTTTTAAGAAATTTAGCCGTAAACATTATCGTAAGATTTATGGGTATCGGAGATACGTTATGGCTGAATTTGATTCTTTTAAATATGACCAAAAAACTAATAATGCATTTCAAAATTTTAACAAAACAATAGTTTTTTCAAAAGATTTGCAAGAAAAATATAGCAAGATGTTATCAATATTTGATAAAAACGGTGATAACAAAATAGATAGAAACGAGCTTAAATATATATGGAGTCAAGTTAAAACCTTTGCAGGAGCTGATAATACACTTAGCGTAAGTGAAGCTGATGATTGCGTAATGGATTCGGCTACTGGACTAAATTATATAGGAGCACTCTTTACAAGAGAAAAGGTAACAGCCCAAGAATTATTTGATTTTCTAAATGTATTAAAAAATACAATAATGCCAAAAGAAAATACGAAATGTTCTACCAACTCTGAAGCTTTAGATATGAAAGCTAACATTGCAAGTGAGGCTGAATATCGCGGTACAAAGCTTACCGAAGAAGAAATCGAAAAATGGAATCAAACTATTACTGAAGAAGCAAAACGTTATAATGTCCCTCCGGAAGTAATCACTGTTATTATTAGCAGAGAATGTCATTTTATTGATCCTAAAAATAACAAAGATGGTTGCATGCAAGTAATTCCAAGCTCTGTTAGAAGTATCAAACAAGACAAGTGGGGAATATATGATAAAGTTAACCAAGAATGTAGAAATGATACAATACAAAATTTAAAAACACACGATTTAACTGACAGAAATACCGGAATTAAAGCGGGGCTTTTAATTTTTCAAACAAACTACGCTCAAGCAGTAGCCAGAATCAAAGGATGGAAAGTTGGAAAACAACCTAATATTGAAAAAGCTGCTAATGCTCTGAGAGACGGAACAGTAACACTTACCCCATCTGAAGCAAAAGAAGCAATGAGAATGGCTCTAAGAGATTATAATGGCTCATCTCTAAAAGAAAGTTATGCTGCAGATTGCATAAAACGTCTTGATTCAATGGGATATGATTATAACAAACCTATTTTTTAAGATTAATTGAGTCTAAAATCTTAGAGAACAAATCTATAAATTTGTTGTAACACATCTTCAAACGCATTCTTGTTTCCAAAGAATACAGCAAATCCTGCTTTATTTTCTCCTTGCATTTGCAATGCAGGAGTTTCTAATGGAGGTCCAGCAGGGGTTGAACGAGCCGGATTTTTAGGATTTGAAATTACACCCGTAGCTCTTAGTATCGGCAAATATAGGGCATTTCCAAAGACTTCATATTGGGTTAATCCCTTTGTTACAATACCTAGATTATTTGTCATTTCATCAATAAACAAGCCTCTTTGCATTGGTGCAGAGTTTGTTTTAGCTTCAATACCGCGAGTTTCTGGCAAGTTTTTTCTAATATCATAATCCGGGTTAAACTCACGTTTGATAATTGTATTCATATCCTCAGAGAATACCTCTCTTATTGGCTCAGGAAGCTCGAATTTTACTTCCAGCAAATGATTTTTCTGGGTATTTACCCAATCAAAATCAAATTTTAAGAAATCAGCCCCTTTATCTAATGACACAACAAGAGAAACTATATCCCACTGACTTTCAAAATCAATTTTTAAAGCAGCACGTTTTTTACCGCTCATAACTACTTTCGTACGATAAAGCTTAAGTTCAGCGCCACAATCATCTTCTTTTGGACCGTTATTATAACTGTCACCTAAATCAATAAAATCTACTAAAGAAACAGGCAGACCATTTATAAACATCTGTCCGAGCTCAATAGTAAACTTTATTTTAGAATTTTGAAGTAAAGTATCTGTAACTTCTAAATCAGTATCTTCAAAATCAACATCTATAAAACTAATTTCATTTGGCTGTAAATCCCAGACCTCTGCCAAATAAGTGCCAATTTCCTTATAATCCTCTGTTACAGGTATTCTTTGAGTATCAGTCAAAAGTTTTTTATCAAATCCGTATCTTGATGAAATTTTTTGAAAACCTTTAAGCGGTTCTGAACTTTCAAACTCAATAATCCCCGAAAAAGGCTTATCAGAAAGATTTAAAACCATCTTTTCTTCAAATTTAGTTTCAAGCTTCAATTCATCGATAATTGTTTCGGCAATTTGCAGAATCTTTTTATATCGGGTAATATTTTCTGAATGAACATCATCAACCGAACATCCGCAAATCCCATCATGAGCCTGATTTTGGATAAGCATTTTATATGCGTAATTTAATATCGACTCGTATTTTTTCTCTGCTTTAGCAAAACGTACAAATTTTGAAGCCAACTCTAACTTGTGAGAACATTCAACATTATATCGTTTTAAATCAAGTCTAGAAGAGTAGCAGCCTTGCAAAACAAAAGTTTTAGAATTATCTCTAAGCTCTCCGTTATATTCAAAGTCATCAAAACCATGAGCATATCTAAAATAATCAAATGGCGAGCCCAGTTTAATATTATAGTCTTCTTTTAAGATTTCATTAACCGCAATAATCTGATCCTGAATATCTTTTGGCACCCCAAGATGATCAGCACCAATCGGCAAAAGCATATATTGACCTGATTTTTCGCTAATTGCATCCAATGTTTTTTTGAGGATTTCTGCTTTTTCTTCCACAGAACATTTTAAAGAAAAAACATCGTTAAAATAACCGCGCACAAGATTTACAGTATCCATACCGCACCATTTAAACTCCGCAGGAAAATCTCCAACCCCGCGCCAAACAACGGTTTTATTAATGCCGAATTCCCGAAGAATATCAACTACGTTTTGACTATGTCCGAATGTATCCGGCAAATATCCGATAAAATCAGAACAACCAAAATCAATAGCTTTCTTCATTCCTAATTCAAGATTTTTTTCAAAACAAGTCTTATCCGTTAAAAATTCATCTACAAGACAATAAAACGGACCTATAAAAAGTTTCTTTTGTCGAATTAAAGTTCTTACAAGTTGTTCTTTTTCCGGTCTGATTTCCAGATAATCTTCTAAAGCTGACACCTGACCATCAAAATAAAAACAAGGAATCTTATTTGTATCAAGCATATCAAGCACATTATCAAACACCCTTAGAAGACGCATTCTAAAGATTTCGAATTCTCTGTACCACTCTCTATCCCAGTGAGTATGTAAATATGCTATAACTTGTTTTCTCATTATCTCAAACTTTCCAAATACTCATTTATAGCTTTAGCAGCTTTTTTGCCTGCACCCATTGCATTAATCGCATTTGAAGCGCCAACAGGTGCAACATCACCGCCTGCGTAAATTGCAGGGATTGAAGTTTCCCTAGTGTCTTCATTTACTATAAAATATCCGCGCTTATCTGTTTCAAAATCAAGCCCTTCCATTAAAGCAGATTTTTGAATAATCGGATTTGGGCCTGTTCCAAGAGCTACAATAACAGTATCGACATCTAAATCGACAAATCTACCGGTACCTACAGGTTTTCGTCTGCCTGATTCATCAGGTTCACCGAGTTCCATAACTTCAAAGCGCATGCCTGTTACACAATCATCTCCAAGAATTTCAACAGGTGCATGCAAGAATTGGAATATTACACCTTCTTCTTTTGCATGACGAATTTCTTCTAAACGCGCAGGAAGCTCTGTTTCGGTTCTTCTATATACAATATAAACTTTTTCAAATCCTGCTCTTACAGCAGTTCTTGCTGCGTCCATTGCAACATTACCGCCGCCGATTATTGCAGCAGATTTCCCGATTTTTAATGGTGTAGCATTTTCTTCTTCATTTGCACCCATTAAATTAACACGGGTAAGGAATTCATTTGCAGAGAATACACCGTTTAGGTTTTCTCCCGGGATATTCATCATTTTAGGAAGTCCTGCACCTGAGCAGATAAATATTGCATCAAACCCGTCTTCTTTAAGTTGTTTAAGTGTGATTGATTTACCTACAATAACGTTCTTTTCAAACCTTACTCCCATTTCTTGAAGGTTATTAATTTCTCTATCGAGAACATTTCTTGGAAGCCTGAATGGAGGAATACCATATCTTAATACTCCGCCAAACTTATGTAATGCTTCAAAAATAGTAACATCGTGTCCTGCTTTTCTTAAATCAGAAGCAGCTGTAATACCTGCACAACCGGAACCCACAATTGCAACTTTTTTACCGGAAGGAATAATTCCTGTTTTTTTAGCAGAAGTGTTATCACCTACATAACGTTCTAGAGCTCCTATTGCAATTGATTCGCCTTTGATACCCAATACACAATTTCCTTCACACTGTCTTTCCTGAGGACATACACGTCCGCAAACAGAAGGAAGCATGCTTGTCTGACGAATTATTTCTCCTGCTAGTTCAAGATTATCTTCTTTTAGAGCTTTTATAAAATCAGGTATTTGAATATTCACTGGACATCCTTTTACACAACGAGGATTCTTGCAGGTCAAACATCTTGATGCTTCTTCCTTAACTTGTTCTTGCGTAAGATTTTCTTCTACAGCCTCAAAGTTATGTCTGCGCTCGAATTTATCCTGTTCTTTTGGTCTCTGTCTCATATAAAAGCCCTCCGTATGAAAATTATACCAAAAATTCTTTCTATTGTATAATAAATATTATGAAGAACATTGCTTTTATATTCGGAACTCGTCCGGAAATCATTAAACTTGCTCCTGTGATATTAACTTTAAAGAAATATCCGGAAGATTATAACGTAATTATTTGTAACACTGAACAGCAAAAAGAGCTTTCTAACCAAACTCTTGCATACTTTGGTTTAAAAGCTGATATTAATCTTGACTGTATGAGAGAAAATCAGTCATTATCATCTGTTCAAGCCAGAATTCTAACCTCATTAGACAAAGTGTTTAATGAAAACAAAATTGATGCAACTATAGTTCAAGGCGACACAATGACTGTGCTTTGCGGTGCATTAACCAGTTTTTATCATAAAATTCCAGTATTTCATGTTGAAGCAGGGCTTCGTTCGTATGATATCTATGAACCATTCCCTGAAGAAGTTATGAGACAAATGACATCTCGCGTTGCAGCTTTGCATTTTGCACCAACTGATGTAAACAAACAAGCTCTTCTTCGTGAAGATATCTCAGAAAATAAAATTCATGTAGTAGGAAATACCGTTATTGATGCACTGTTCTGCTTATCTCAAGAAGTTATTGAAAAATCTGAACAGTTCTACAAAGAAAAGAATATTCCTATCGATGATAAATTGGTTTTAATCACCGCTCACAGACGTGAAAACCACGGAGAAAGAATTGACAGAATTATTGAAGCAATATCATACTTAGCAAAAAAATATGATGACCATACTTTTGTAATCCCTGTTCATCCAAATCCTAATGTAAGAATTAAGATTCATGAACGCTTAGGAAATATTAGCAATATACACTTGTTAACTCCGCTTGATTATCCGTATCTTGTATATTTAATGAAGAATGCAAAATTAATACTTACCGATTCAGGAGGTATTCAAGAAGAAGCACCTTCGTTTGCTTGCCCAACTCTTGTTATGAGATATGAAACAGAAAGAAAAGAAGGTATTGATGCAGGAGTTTCAATGCTTGTTGGTGCTGACTACGAAAAAATATTAGAAGAAAGTGAAAAAATACTATCTTCTACAAAAGAAGCTACGAGATTAAAAGCTCAAAATCCGTACGGAGATGGTACAGCTTCAATACAAATAGAAAAAATTATAAGAGAGTATTTCAATGACTAGTTTGGCAGAATTTATACAAACAGAAAGAGAAAAAGCCGGCTATTCTATATATGGATTAGCGGATAGAACCAATATACCTTTAGAAATTCTTGAAGATATTGAATCAGGAAGAGAATTGTTTCTTTCTGTTACACAGAGACAGAAGCTGGCACGGGTTCTAAAATGTTCTCCAAATGACATCAAAAAATATGAACGTGAATATGAGTTCAAAATGGTTTCTGATGATGCAATCGAAGATTTAAAATCACGTATTCTTAAAAGAGAAACAAATTTGCACTGTCCTATGTGCGGAGAGCCTTTGGTTACAAGAATTGCAAGAATGCATGATTTAGAAGATAATCTTGTTTTGCAGCCAAAAGCTCATTGCGTTAAATGTATCTTTCAAATAAAAGATTAATTTTTTAACAAGTATTTTTTTGCACAGCCAAGCATTGAATTAAGCAATTCAGAATTGGCATAAATATTCATACCTGATGATTCTAATATTTGTTTAATTCTGCCTTCCCAAAGCATATAAACCTCTTCATCAGGCATGTTAAGAGTTTTTCCTATAAGTTTTAATTCTTTATAATCAATAGGTAAAGGCATTGCACCGCGTAAAACATCAACAATATCAAGTCTTTTTTTACGTGGAAATGCTTTTAAGAAATTGACAACAGAAAGATTATTTTCTTTAATATAATCTTTCAGAGTCTCTACAGATTCATCAATCAAAATAGGTTCTTGTGGAATTCTGTATTCTCCAAACTCTTCCGGATTAATATCCATAACAACTGCAATGCGTTCAATGGTAGTACCGCGGGTTGAGAATGGAACAGTTTCATCTATTAGATTATACACATAAGAAAGTGTTACACCTATCATTTCCGCAAAGTCACGTTTATGCAAAGAATTCTTTTTTAAAAACTTTGCAACTTTTTCCGAACTTTTTTCAGGCACAATTTGTTTCATAATTATTTACCTCATAAATTTATTTAAATTAGCAATTATAAGATAAATGATTATAAAATTTTTTATAACCCTAACTAAGCTAGACAACAAGTTAGTTTATATGTGAAGCAAAATAACAAAAACGCAACACAATATGTATTGTGTTGCGTTTT
>CAKNXK010000025.1 GCA_932182025.1 uncultured Candidatus Melainabacteria bacterium | reverse complement strand
GGTTTCTTGAGAATAAGAATGGAAGACATGTTCTACGCTGTTATCAATGCCGTAAAAGAGCTTGATACAAGAACTTCTGCTCAAGAAAAGAAAATTCAAGAACTTGAAAAACGTATTGAAGAACTTGAGAAAAAAATCAAATAAAACTAAGGCGGGAAATTTTTCCCGCCTTTTTTCTTTTATACACTTGACAAAGGATTTAAAAGTGTGGTATAAAGTTAGTGGGGTAAATGTATATTTTTGAGTCTTGCACATTCTGCAAGACTTTCCTTTTTTATGGAGATAATTATGCAGGATATAACTGTTGGGAAAACATATAAACACTATAAAGGGAATCTGTATAAAATCATTGCTTTAGCTAAGCATTCTGAAACGGTTGAAGATATGGTTGTCTATCAATCTGTTAAAAATGGTGATATCTGGGTGCGTCCAAAATCTATGTGGAATGAATTAGTTGATGAAAATGGTACTTTGAGGTTTACATTATGCTGACAAGAGAAGTGCGTGAATGGTTAGAGAAAGTTCAGAGAAGACAGTATTCTTACGAGGATGCTATGTATGAGTTTATGCGTTTTTCTTCGTTTCTTACCAGAGAAGAGATGAAAATGATAAAACGCAAGATTGAAGAGAGTTACAAGTCTTAATAAAATAGCAATTTTTCTATAGAAAATTACTTTATATTAATGTAAGGTTTCTGTAGGACGATATAACTATGTCAATAGGGTATCATAATCAAATATCAGCTATTAGTGCTCCGCTTGCGAAGCCTATTGAAACTGTGCAGAAAACAATTGAGTCTTCTGTTGATACTCTTGTGAGTCCTAAAGAAACTCACAAAGCAAGAAATGCCATTGCTGTTGGCTCTAGTGTTGTTGTTTTATCAGCGCTTGTGGCGTTGCTGAACCCGAGAATTTCTCCAAAGGTTATAGAGAAATTAAAATCAATATCTTTAAAAGCCGGCAAAAAAGCAGATACGAATAAACACGATACGGTTTTAAACAAGTTTTATAGAATGTGTGAGTCTGCTTCTGATGGTACTGTAAAAACTATTCGTTTTATAAACAATTTTAACTCTGCAAAAGATGCTTCTTTGAAGTGGTTTTGTACCGAAAAGAAAGATTTTCTGGGTGTTCGTAATAAATCTGCCAGAAATATTCTGAAAAAAGTTGATGATGGGGTTAGAAAAGTTTTAAAAAAACCTCATGAATCTATTACAGGATTTTTTGATAATATAAGCAAACATACTGTAATCTCAAAGTACTCCAAGGCTTCAGGCAAGATGGATTCTTTAGAGGAATTAATTGCTATGCATAAAGATAGATTACCGGAGTCTCAGAAGCTTGAATTAGAAACAAAACTTGCAGAAATCCAAAAAAGAAGAGAGTATTTTTCTGAGGCTAAAACTAAAGAAAGATTTGCGGTTCAAGAACAGGTTATGAATAATCTTGAACGCGATTTTTGGGCTAAGTATCGTGTTTATAGCAGTGGTTTTACTAACAAGTGGCAGGATAAAGGCGAGCATATAAGCAAAAATTTATCTTTCTGGGCACAGGAGATTTTGCAGCCTGCTCAAAACAAAATTGAAGCTAACGGAATGGATGCTGTATCAAAACTTACGGGTGAAAAAGGTGTATATAAGGAGGCAATTGATATTTTGGCTCCGCATCTTTCCATGGAAGAAAATGCTCTTTTTGCTAAACGTTTGAACGATGTTTCTATTTCTTTAAAGAAAGCAAATAAAAGCGAATGTATAGATTACTTTGACAAAAAGCGGGATTTGATGCTGGGAAGTGCTCCAACAGATGTTGTAACAGCTATAACAGGTCTTGGCTTGAGCGGTGTTGCTATTTCAACGGCAGATAATAATGACCAAAGAATTTCACGATTACTAACGGGGGTATTACCTGTTGTTGGCGGACTTGGTGCTTCACTGGTATTTACGGCGAGATTAATTTCCGGTCCTGTGGGTATGATATCCGGAGCAGGAGTTGGTGTGTTGTTAAATATTTTAGGAAGTTTTACAAACAAACATATATTAGGTAATAAAGCAGAAACGGAGGTTGATAATGGCTAGTTTAGTTTTTCAACAATTTTTAGAACATTTGTTTTTAGTGTTTCGTAGTCCGTGTTATTGTCGATTACAAAATCCCAGTCCTGAAGATTATCTAAATCAACTTCGGTAACATCGTCTTCGCCGATGAGTTTTCCTCCGCGTGATTCTCTCACGTCGCGGTCAGCTTCAACGCGGATGGATATTGCGCCTGCTTTTTTAAAGATTTCGTATTCGTGTTTTATTCGAACATCGGTTACAACGATGTTTCCTTCTTGAGCAATAATTTTTTCAAGCCAGTAATCCGGAGATTGTTGTCTGCCCCAATTGCCTAAATCAATTAAACCTTGACGATATAGGGTTTTGTTTTTTTCTATTTCTTCATAAGTCAGGTTATGTTGTCTGCCATATTCAATTTTAATAATATCACCCATTGCGCAGCGTCTGTAATCGGGCATTGCCTCCATAAGAATTTTTGCTGCTGTATCTTTACCTGAATATTGTTTTCCTGAAAAAATGATTATTCTTTTAGCCATGTAAACCCTCTATTATGGTACCGGATCGAACCCGCCTTCGTTCAATGGATGACATTTTGAAATTCGTTTTATTCCAAGCCATCCGCCTTTTATTATACCATATTTTATTATTGCTTGTTTTGTGTATTCAGAACAAGTAGGATAAAATCTGCACCTTGGTGGTGTTAGTGCAGAAAGTTTTTGATAAATACTTATTAAAAACAAGAAAACTTTTTTCATATTTTAATGATACAATAAAAAAAGATATTACATTTTTGAAAGGAATTATTATGCTAAGAGCCGGAATTGTGGGACTTCCAAATGTAGGAAAATCAACTTTGTTTAATGCGTTAACTGCAACAAAAAATGCGCAGAGTGCGAATTATCCGTTTTGTACAATTGAACCTAATGTCGGGGTTGTAACAGTTCCTGATGAAAGATTAAAAGTTTTATCAGATTTATGCAAGGCTAAAGATATTATTCCTACTGTAATTGAGTTTGTTGATATTGCAGGTCTTGTTAAGGGTGCAAGCCAAGGTGAAGGTTTAGGTAACCAGTTCTTGCATAATATTAGAGAAGTAGATGCAATTATTCAGGTTGTAAGATGTTTTGATGATGAAAACACAATTCACGTAGCAGGAAAAGTTGACCCTATCAGTGATATTGAAATTATTAATACAGAACTTGCTCTTGCAGACTTGGCTTCTGTTGAAAGAAGACAACAAAGAATTCTAAAACAGGCGAAAGGCGGTGATAAAGAAGCTGTTCTTGAGTCTAAGGCTTTAGAAAAAATGAATGAATTATTGCAGGAAGGCAAGTTTATAAACTTGAAAGACCATTTTACTGATGAAGAAATTAATGCAATTAAACCGCTTAATTTAATGTCTGTAAAACCGGTTATTTATTGTGCAAATGTTTCGGAATTTGATTTAAAAGAAGGTAATGATTACACAAAACGAGTTGAGGAATACGCAAAAACTCATGGTGCTCAAACAGTTATAATTTGTGCAAGAATAGAAGAAGAACTTGTTGAGTTAGGTGAAGAAGGTGCAAAAGAATATCTTGCTGAACTTGGAATAACAGACAGCGGTATTAACAGAATGATTAAATCTGTTTATACACTTCTTAACCTGATTACTTATATTACAGCCGGAGAAAAAGAGGTTCATGCGTGGACAATTACTGTCGGGACAAAAGCTCCTCAGGCTGCCGGCGTAATCCATACTGATTTTGAAAAAGGATTTATCAGGGCAGAAGTTACTGCATATAAAGACTTTGTAGAGTGCGGTTCTTATACAGCGTGTAAAGATAAAGGTGTAACAAGGCTTGAAGGCAAAGATTATGTCGTTCAAGACGGTGATATTGTTCACTTTAGATTTGCTGTCTAGCAGCTTTTGTTATAGCAGTACAAAAATTCTCTGTTTTCAAAAGAAATTTGTATAGCTAATAAACTGTTGCTGTTGCTGATTCTTACTGGAACATTTTTGTAAAGATAGAAGTTGCGTGTGCTTCTTTCTATTCCATATTTTTCCTGTAAGTATCCTATAACGTCATCGGCAGTAGTGTGTTCTTTGATTTTACGAATTTCTTGTAAAATCTCATCAAGTACTTCTTGTTCAGAAGCATTAAATCGGTTGCTATTCATTATAATTTCCTAGATTTCCACTCATTTTTGTTAACGGCATTATTATGTGAAAACTTTAGGATATATTAAGCAATTGTTACATTAACAATTAAACAGGTTTTTGATAAATTATATATATGATGAAATTTTTCAACTCTTTTTTAGATTTAATTTATCGCAAAAAATGTTATTTCTGCGGAAAATCAAAGTATTCTTCAAAAATGTGTCCGAGCTGTTATGATAAGTTGGAGTTTTTGGATATTAATGCAAATAGAATTATAAACGGAGTTGATATTTTTTGTGCAGGAGTTTATACCAAAGAGCTTCAGAAACTTATTCGAGGAGTTAAGTATCACAGACAAAAAGAGCTTGCTTATTTTCAGGCGAAATTTATGTATGAATATTTTTTAAAACTTGGATTTGAAAAAGAGTTTGTAATTGTGCCGACTCCAATGCATGCAAAAAGAGTTAAGAAAAGAAAATATAACCACATGGATTTGGTATGTGCAGAATTTGCTAAACTCAGTGGTTTTGAATGCTGCTTTGATTTAATAAAAAGGGTTAAAGATACAAAACCTCAATACAAACTTTCGCGCAAGGAAAGACTAAAAAACTTATCGGAAGCGTTTGAAGTTGATAAGACTTTGCTTACAAATAAACCGATTTTGTTAATGGATGATATTTGCACTACAGGTTCAACTTTTGAAGAAATGATAAAAGCTTTGAAATCAGCAGGAGTCGCTAATATTACTTGTTTAGCAACATCTACTCCAATATAAAATGCAATTAATTTGAAAAATTTTTAAATATTGTGTACTATAATAGAAAGCGCTTTGGAATAGAGGAGTGATTAATGAATAGATTTATAAAATCAGGCTTGGTGGTTTTGGCAGCTGCATATATATCGTGCGGCGGAGCTTTTGCAGCTACACCTGCCGAATTATATGATGATGTGTGGAAAATCGTTAACAAAAAATATTATGACCCTTCAAATAACAATCAGGAATGGGCAAAATGGAGATATCGTTATGACCATAAGTTGAAAACAGCAGAAGATGCTTATGTAGCGATTGATACGATGCTGGCAAGTTTGAATGATCCTTATACAAGATTTTTGCAGCCAAAGGAGTTTTCGGAAGAAACCCAGTCTATTAAAGGTTCTTTAAAGGGGATTGGTACTCAGATTGGTGTAAGAGATGGTAACCTTGTTGTTATTGCACCGCTGGAAGACTCTCCGGCAGAGCGAGCAGGGATTTTGGCAGAAGATTTAATTCTTGAAATTAATGGTGAAAGTACTAAAGGTATCAGTGTTGATATTGCAGCTGATAAAATAAGAGGTGAAAAAGGTACAACAGTTAATCTTTTAATCCAAAGAAAGGGTTGCCCTAATAAGGTTTACAGTATTGTAAGAGATGAAATTGAAGTGAAGTCTGTTTCTTGCAAACCTCCTTTTGAAACAAGTGTTATACCTGATAATATCCAATATATCCGATTAAGTTCTTTTATCAGTAAAAATGCTTCTGCCGAAATTGAAGAAATCTTGAGTAAAGCAGGTGACAAAAAAGGATTTATTATTGACTTGCGTTCAAATCCGGGCGGACTTTTAACTAATGCGATTTATATTTCCGATATGCTTTTGAAAGGCGGAGTAATTGTAAGTACTGTGGATAGAGACCGTTATAAAAGTACAACCAGAGCAAGATATAATCAGGTAACTTCTAAACCGATTGTTGTTTTGATTAATAAGGGCTCTGCTTCGGCTAGTGAAATCTTATCAGGAGCTTTAAAAGATAATCACAGAGCTACTATTATTGGAGAACAGTCTTTCGGCAAAGGTTTGGTTCAAGAAATTAATAAACTGCCTGATGATGCCGGCATGAATATTACAATCCAGAGATATTTGACACCTTCGGGCACAGATATTCACAAAAAAGGTATTACACCAGATGTTGTGGTAGAATTGACTAAAGAGAATGTCGAAGCAAAAGACGATGTTCAGTTGAAAAAAGCTATAGAAGTATTGGAACAAATGTCATGTCTTGTACAAAAGAATGGAATTTAAAGTGTAATAATGATAATAAAAAGTCTCTAATTGACAGACTTTTAGAAGTAAGAGGTATAGTTTCAGAGGGTGCAAAACGAGAATTTTTGCATCCTCTTGAAATTACTTTGACCCATCCAAATGCGTTTTGTGATATGCATAAGGCTGTTGATAGAATTGTTAAAGCTATAGATGAGAAAGAAAATATTCTTATTTATGGTGACTTTGATGCTGACGGTGTAACTTCGACTTCTGTGTTATTAAGAACTTTCCAGTATTTGGGTGCTAAGGTTGATTTTTATATTCCAAACCGTGAAAATGAAGGACACGGGCTGAATTCAAAAGCATTGGTTAAGTTAATGAGCCAAAAGCAGCCTAAATTAATTATTACGGTTGATAATGGGATTAGTAATGTTGATGAAGTTAAATTTATCAACAGTTTTGGTCGCGATATTATTATTACTGACCACCACGAAGCTCCTGAAATCTTACCTGAAGCTTATGCGATTATTAACCCTAAATCAATGAATGCACTGGATGAAAAACTTACTGCACTCCAAATTGAGTACTTAACTTCACTTGCGGGGGTTGGTGTTGCGTTTAAACTTGCACAAGGGGTTTTGGAAAGATATGATAAATTATCTTTCAGTATGGACTTGCTTCCTTATGTTACAGTTGGTACAATTGCGGACTTAGTGCCGTTGATTGGTGAAAATAGATATTTTGTAACCAAAGGTCTTGAGCTTATTGCATCAGGAAAACACTATGGCTTAAAACGAATGCTTGATGTTGCAGGTGTTGGTGTTGATAACGGATTAACTTCTGAACAGGTGGCATTTACAATTGCTCCGAGAATTAATGCATCAGGACGTTTGGATACAGTTGATGCTGCGATTAAATTGTTGACGTCAGAAAATAAACAAGAAATTGAGATGTCAATTATTACTTTGGAGAATTATAACAAACTTCGTCAAGAGCTTTGTTCTGATACGTTTGCTCAAGCGGATGAGTTATGGAAAGCTACCGGCATGAGAGATAATGCGGTTGTATTGCTTAATAAAGAATGGCATGTCGGGATTATCGGCATTGTAGCTTCTAAGTTTGTTGAAAAGTATTATAAACCTGCATTTATTATGACTTATTCCGAGGAAACAAAACAATTCAGATGTTCGGCACGCGGGGTAAAAGAATTAAATCTTTACGATATTATGTCTAATATTTCTGATTATTTTGACGGCTATGGCGGTCACCAGCTTGCAGGCGGGTTTGCTTTTAATGAAGAAAAAGTTTCTTTCGAAATGGTTAAAAAAGATTTGAATAAAACAATTGATGAAATGTTAAATGGTGAAAAGCTTAACCCTTCATTGGATGTTGATTTAGAGCTTGATATTGCTGATGTAGATGTTTCACTTGTGGAAGAAATTAGCAAACTGGAACCGTTTGGGATGTCGAATCCTTCTCCGACTTTTGCGGTTAAGAATTTGACTTTGAAGCAAAAAATGCTTATGGGCTCAACAAAAGATCATTTGAAACTTATTGTTAATACTCCTGATGGTACGAAAGATTGTGTTTGGTGGTCAAGAGGCGATATTCCTCTTATTGCGGGGGATAAACTTGATGTTGCTTTTGCTCCGCAATTGAATACTTTTAACGGAGTTACAAGTGTTCAATTAATTATTAAAGATGTACACTCGGATGCTTTAAAAGAAGAAGAAAAATCAAAAATAAAGGTTTATGATCATCGTAAAAAAACAAA
The DNA here is from genome assembly GCA_932182025.1 of uncultured Candidatus Melainabacteria bacterium. Taxonomy (GTDB): domain Bacteria; phylum Cyanobacteriota; class Vampirovibrionia; order Gastranaerophilales; family Gastranaerophilaceae; genus CAG-196. Next base: position 21,612 of record CAKNXK010000025.1, on the reverse strand, counting down.
TATTTTTGCGCAGGTTAATGATTATATTAAAAACTCAAAACTCGGGGTTTCTGTGTTTGTAGAAGACCGAAAAATTATTGAGTTACTTAAACCTTATCAAGATATCTCAAAGTGTATTATTAATCGACAGAATGCTTGTAAAAATGATGTTTTAATGTTTTTTGATTATCCTTGTGATGAGGATATCTTAATGCAGATTAAGCAAACTGTTTGTGCAACGTCATTGCATTATATGAATTACCAAATAGTGAGAACGGATGAAGAAAGTATTCTAAAATCTTTTGCAAGTATGATTAAGTATTGTTGTAATAACCTTGAGGGTAAATTTGTTTTTACCCGTGCAGCATCTGCATTAGGTATAACAGAAGAAGCGATTGAAACACTTTTGGAAGTTTTTTCTGATTGTGGTATGATAAGAATTGCTAGAAGAGAAGAAGACTGCTATATGATTGAAACTCTTGGCGCTGTCGAACTTTCTAAAGCTTTGCACAGTATTAAATATGCAGAATTTGTTGAATTAATGAATACGATTAGTGATTATAAAAACAAATTTATGACAATAGATTTATAGGAATTATGTATGAAAAAGATTAAAGATTTTGTGTGTGCACATTTTAACTTTAGTGTTCCAGCAGTTACATGGCTGGCAATAGCTGCAGCACTTGCCATTGCTCCGAGTGTTATGTTTATGCCAGAAAAATGGGGCTGGGAAAATAATGTTTTAGAAAATATACAAATGGTAATCTTGTTCATTGGTTTGTATTTCTCGTTGAAAGTTGATTCTAATAAGAAGTTTTTCAACTTTGTAGCAATGGTTTTAGTGATAATTATGTTAAGAGAAGTAAACTGCGGAAGAACCCTGTTCTTCTCCGTACCTGGTACGGAGAACACCTTCTATTCTTGGAAGGAGATTAAATACGGGTATTTAGCACATCCGATTTATGGTGCTTATATGACGTGGGTCGGAATTTATTTTTTGAAAAATAAACTCTGGAAAAACCTATGGGATATAGTACGTAAGATTAAATTCCCGTTCTGGAATATCTTGTTAATGCTTTTAGGTATGGCTTTGGGTACTTACGCAGAGCATGCTACACATAATTTTGTGTTTGAAGAGATTGCAGAGTTGTTATTCTATGTTGCATTAATTGGTATTATTTATCTTTATACAAGAGATGATAGATTTAAATTAGACGCATGCAATGCTCAGCAATCGGACACTCAGAACAATTAGGCTTGCGTGGAAAACAAACATTTTGTCCGTGGGTTACCATAAGCGTGTTGATGTCTATCCAGTGTTTGATTGGAAGTTTTTCACGAAGCGCAAATTCAGTTTCTTCAGGAGTTTTAGTTTTTACATAACCTAGGCGATTAAAAATCCTGTGGACGTGAACGTCAACGCATATTGCAGGTTTGTTAAAACCTCGTGCAACTACAAGATTGGCAGTTTTTCTGCCGACGCCGTTGAATTTGATTAAATCTTCGATTTCACAAGGGCAGACTCCTCCGAGTTCTTCGTCAATTTGACGTGAAAGTTCAATTATTTGTTTGGCTTTGTTTTCATAAAAGCCTACAGGATAAATAGCCTTTGCTAAATCTTCAACCTTAACCTTCTTCATTTCATGAGGTGTTTTTGCAAGCTCAAGCATCCTCAATGTTGCAGGATAAGTAGTTTTGTCATTTGTGCGGAGCGATAAAATGCATGCAATCAAAACCAAATACGGGTCATTAAACGAGTCCATTAAATCTACAAACTCACTGCGTTTTTGTTTTGCATCTTTCAAATTCTGAACAATTTGATCTATATTATTCATTTATTTTTATCCAAGCATATGCTAATCCAATTAAAAGAAAAATCATTGTTCCCAAAATACCAAAAAGTGAAAAATCATACATTGAGTATTCGAGTTCTATGGAAACAGGCTCTTCATAATTATTTATAAGATTCCAATGGTATTCATTTTTATTAACTACTTTTGTTGCATTATGTTTATTAGCCTTTTTGGCAGGAATTTTAATAATTAAATCGGCATTTGGTTTTAATTTAGGGTTAGTGTCAATCATTTTTGCAAACATATTAGACATTTGTTGTGATGCATATTCCATTGACTGTTTGTTATATTTATCATTTTCACTGTCATATCCTGTTTCATAACTGTTGGTATCTTGTCCGTATAATTTGTCAGTATTAGCTTTTTCTGTATTTTTTATATTATACTGCCAATTGATTGAATATGTTTTTTTTGCTCCGCCCATTGCAGATTTTATTTCAAAAGGTTTTTCGGTATTGCTTGTAAACCCGCTGGGTAGTTTAAAAGATTTTATATCATATTTTTTATCAGCTTTTATGCCGTCAAAACCGTCCTTATTATATTTATTTATAAAACTGTTTTCGTCAACAATTGCTTTTAATTCATCATAAGAGCATCCCTGAATTGTTACTTCTTTGGATAATTCTTTTATAACTTCCGTATTACAAGCTGTTACTTGTGAGAATGCAATATTATTTTTTTTATCAATATCAATTGTGTATTCATATTTAACACAGCCTGATGTTGAAATCATTATCAGTAATAAACAAGAGAATAAGATAAGTTTTTTCATTTTTACATCCTTTCAGGTGCGGATACTGCAAGAATATCAAGCGCATTTTTTAATGTTGTTTTAATAGCAACCATCAATGCTAATCTTGATTTCATCAATTCTTTATCTTCGCCGATTACACGGTTTGAGTTGTAGAATGAATGGAATTCCTGAGCAAGTTCTTGAACATATCTGCAAATTGTATAAACAGTTCTATTTTGTGCAGAAAGTACAATAACTGATTTGAATTCTTCAAGTTTTAAAATCAATGATTTCGCACTTTCTGCTGTTTTTAAGATTAAATCGTTATCAAAGTTTTTGATTAAATCTTCTAATTCAGCTTCACTTATTGGTGCAGGTGATTTTTCACCTGTTTCAGGATTAAGTTTTTCTGCTACAGCATTTCTCAAGATTGAACAAACTCTTGCATAAGCATATTGAACGTAGAATACAGGGTTTTCGTCAGTTGAACGCTTAGCAAGCTCAATATCAAAATCAAGAGTCATATCAATATTACGCATTGCCATCCAGTAGCGTGTTGCATCAATACCAACTTCTTCGATTAAGTCATCTAATGTAACCATATTTTTACGTTTACCCATACGAACTTCTTCGCCGTTAATAACAAGGTTAACAAGCTGTCCGAGAAGCACTTCTAATTTATTAGGGTCATATCCTAAAGCTTCAATAGAAGCCTTAACACGTGCTACATATCCGTGGTGGTCAGCACCCCAGATGTTAATCATTCTATCAAAACCTCTGCGAAGTTTATCAATATGATAAGCGATGTCCGCTGTCAGATAAGTGTTTGAGCCGTCAGCTTTTTTGATAACACGGTCTTGGTCGTCGCCGAATTCAGAAGACTTGAACCACATCGCGCCTTCTTTTTCGTATAACATACCTTTTGCCATCAATTCTTTGTAGCTTTCTTCAACTTTACCTGAGTTATGAAGATCAAGTTCTGAGTAGAATTTGTCAAAATGTACTCTAAAATCTTCTAACAATGCTTTTTGACAAGCTTCCATTTCTTTTTTTGCATAATCGGAAAGAACCTGAACATCTTCTGTTGGTTCGTGTTCAGAAAGGAATTTTTTAGCAACAGGGATTAGGTATTCACCGGGATAATAATTTTTTCTTTCGATTTCATCAGTAGGAAAATCAATGTTTTCACCTAGTTCCTGTTTAATTCTTATTTTTAAAGAGTTGCCAAGTTTTTGGATTTGGCTTCCCGCATCATTGATATAAAACTCTTGATAAACATCGTGCCCGTAGAATTTAAGAAGATTTGCCAAAGCACTTCCCATTGCAGCCCAGCGTCCGTGCCCGATATGGAAAGGACCTGTAGGGTTAGCTGAAACGTATTCTAACAAGATTTTTTCTGTAGGAACGCCTTCTGGTTTACCGTAATTTTCGCTTTTTGTAAGGATTTCAGCAACAACATTTGCAAGAAGAGAATTATTAATTTTGAAGTTAATAAATCCGCCGACAACTGTGGCAGTGTAACCTTCCTTATTTAACCCTTCAACAATAGTATTAGCAATCATTGGAGGTGCAATTTTTGCAGAGCGTGCCAGAGAAGAAACGTTTACTGCAAAGTCTCCAAAATCAGGATTTTTAGGTTTTTCAATCATCAAAGAGTACTCTGAATCTGCTCCCATTTGTCCTAATTTGCCTTCTGCAATCGCTTTATTAATTCCGTTTTTAACTTCATTTAAGAAAAAATCTTTTAACATATCTATTCCTTTTATTTCTACTTATTATCCTCAATTATAAAATAAACATGAAAATAGCAAAAATATATTTGTTCGGGGTTTATCTTAGTATGGCTCCAATAATATCAACCTTAGACAAAAATTTTGCAGCATTTGCACAAAGTACGATGGCACGCAGACGCCCTGATAGAAACTATGTGATTTCACAGCTGCAGTATTATCAAACTCAATATAATAAAAACGGATTGTTTAAAGATTTTCTTTTGCGTTTAGAAGCGTTTGCCCTTGGAATGGAAGATTCAAATCTGCTCGATATTGCAGGAATGGTTTTTTCTAAGCTTGCAAAATTCCCAACGACAGATGAGATGAAAGAACAATTTCTTAGAGGCGGTTTAAGAATTGCCAGAAAACAGCGAGACCCGATTCATATTCTGGCAAGGATTGTTGACTTAAAGAAACTGTATGAAAGCAGCGGTAATAATAATCAACATTTCAAAATGCTTTTTCAGGAAGAAAAGGCTTTAACAAATATTGTCGAAAATTTTGAAAAAGCTCAAGGTAGTTACAGAACTGTTGCAAAAGGAACAGCATCTATTGATAAATACAGATTGCAGCTTGCAAGAACAAAAGTAGACATAGCTAAAAAACTAAGACCTTGTGATGCTTATGCAAGATTGATAGAGGCAAAAGCTATTTTTGCCGATTTATGCTGTCAAAAAGAATTAAGATTTGTTGAAAAGATGCTATCTAGATTTTCTTAGAAACCTTTTTAAAAACTTCTTCAAATGTTTCAATAGGTTCTAATCTGTAACCGCAATGTTCAGCAAGTGTTCCACCCATGGAGAATAATTCTTCCTGCGGATATCGTCTGCAAATCCCGGGACGTTTTTTGTGGATTTTGCACTTGTTAGTTTCTTTGTCTAAATTTGTGCATTCAAAAACAAGCCCTGTTTCATCTTTATCAATAACTTTTAGGTAAGTATAAAACGGATGCAGTTTTTGTAATCTTTTAAACTCTTCTTCTGTCTGAATTACACCTTTATGCTTAACATAAATTTTACGACAGCATCTCCCGCAGCCAAGGCAATGCCCGACTCTGTAGTATTTGCGTTTTAAAATATGCAGGTAAAAAAACTTTTTTAATTTCTTAAACATTGATTATCCGTGATTTTGCAAGTCGGTATTCCGGTGAGTTTTCATTTGAAAGAGTCATTATTTTAGAAAAATATTTGTTTGCTTGCTTATGGTCTCCGTTGGAGTAGCAAAACCCGCCTCTTTCAAAGCACGATTTGATTATTCTTTCTTCCGGATTAATAAAAGATTTCAGTTCCTGAACGACGCTGCTATAGTCGTAAGAACAGTTTTTATCCATTATTAAACAATTTTCGTATTCAAATAGTGCAAAATGATAATTGTTATAGCTGTAATATTTTTCAGCCCATTCTTTGTGTCCTTCAATACTTAGTTTGTCAAAGCTGTCTTCTAAAGGTTTTATTGCTTTAAGGATTTCTAAATACTCTTTCTGGTTATTCATTACAAGTGGTAAAATCCTTTTCATAACACAATATGAACCTGTAAAATCTCCGACATTTACCATTACGTTTGAAAGTAGCTCAAGTACATCAAGTGATTTGTTGTCTATACAGAAAGCTTGTTTTAGATACATTAAAGCTTTTAAATATTCATTGTTTTCAAAATAAAGTTTTCCAAGTTGATAATTTGTGTCAAAACTTAACGGATAATTTTTTACGGCAATTTCAAGTGTTTGAAGAGCAGTTTCCTTGTCATCGAGTGCCAAGGCTTGCTTAGCTTTTTGATAAAAGTCATTCCCAAAATATTTAAAACTATCAATACTTTTTTTAATATCTAAATAGTATGCAGAAGTTTTATCTTTTGCGTATTTAAGATATTTTTCGTAAAAGAAAATTGATTGAAACTTCATATCTTTAGAGAAATAAGAAGTTGCAAGGTTAAGACAAACAGCTTCGTCATCGGGTTTGTAGGAAAATGCTAACGCCCAGTTTTCAATTGCTTTTTCAATAATTTGGCGCCTATGATAAATATTTCCCAGAAAAGTATAAGACGGATTTTTGTAGTTTTCTAAAGAAACGGAACGGGTAAAAAATAATTCTGCGTTATCGATATCATTTAGTTTGTAATAGCAGCGTCCTATTTCGTAATAAAGTTTATAGGAGTAACTTGTATTAACCATATCAAGATAAAGCTTTAAAGCTCCTGCAAAATTACCTGAGGCATACAATTCTTTGGCTGCTTCAAGCTTTTTATCTTCTATATCGGAATTATCCTGAATATAATAATCAGAATTTGCCATGGCTGTATTTTAGCATATTTACAGCTCTAAATCATCCCAAAGTTTAGAATTTGTTACAAGTTCTTTCAAAACATCATCTTCAAAAACATCGGTTACGCCGTTTTTGAAAAGTTCTTGCATTCTTTCAAGATGACTTAGGTCTTCCTTATCACTCATTGCAATTTGGTTGAATTTTTTGATATCTAAATCTTTTTGAAATAATTGTAATGCGTTAGAAGATATTTCAGTTTTATCAACATAAGGGTTTGAACTCTTGTTGAAAAGCGCTTTGTTCATACTTGCTTTAACAGAAGCCATATTTATAACATTGCTCTGCTTTTCAAGTTGAGAGTTATATAAAAAATCTTTATTATTATCATTTATGTTGTTAAACATGAGACCCTAATCTCCCCAGTTATCCAATATCATTATTATACATTTTTTGTCATTTGTTATCAACTGTTTGGGGGATTTTTGAGCTCTTGTAACTCCTTTCAATTTCTGCTAAAATACACTGAGAAAGGGAACTTTATGAGCATTAACCAATCAATTAAGCCGATTACTACTGAAATTAAAGATAATTTAACAATCGGAGGTTGTGATTTAGTTGAGCTGGCTAAGACTTATGGCACACCTTTGTATGTGATTGATGAAGCTACTTTACGCGGTATTTGCCGTGAGTATAAAAATGCTTTTAAAAACAAAAATATCAATATGATGTATGCTTCAAAAGCACTTTGCAGCCTTGCAACCTCTTCAATTATTGCTTCAGAGGGGTTTGGTTTTGATACTGTTTCAGCAGGTGAGATTTATACGGTTTATAAAGCCGGTGCGGATATGTCAAAGGTTTTGTTTAACGGTAATAACAAATCTCGCCGCGAGATAGAACTTGCAATTGATTTAAAAGTAGGAAGATTTTCTGTTGATAATTTTTATGAAGCAAAGCTTCTTAATCAAATTGCTCAAGAAAAAAACGTAAATGTTGATGTTCTTTTGCGTGTAACACCTGCTATTGAATGTCATACACATGAATATATTAAAACTGGTCAGCTGGATTCCAAATTTGGTTTTGACCTTTCGCAAGTTGATGAAATTCTTCAAAAAGGGTATAAAAACCTTAATATAAAAGGTTTGCATGCTCATATAGGTTCTCAGATATTTGAACTGCAAAGTTATAGAGATGAAGTTGATATTCTTGTGGACGAGTTAAACAGAATTAATCAAAAATTCGGACTGAATTTATCGGAACTTAATATTGGCGGCGGATTGGGTGTTAAGTATATAGAAGAAGACAGCCCTCCTTCGGTTGAAGAATTGGCAGATGCTCTGAAATCTTTGCCTGAAGATTTGACAATTTATATAGAACCGGGCAGAAGCATTATTTCAACTTCCGGTGTGACTCTTTATACAGTTGGAAGCTCTAAACAGGTTCCAAACGGCAGGAAATACGTTGCAGTTGATGGCGGAATGGCTGATAATCCGCGTCCATCAATGTATAAGGCTAAATATACTGCAGAAGTTGCCAATAAAGTTAATGCGAGAGAAACAGAAGAGGTTACAATTGCAGGTCGCTATTGCGAAAGCGGCGATATTCTAATAGAAAATATTACACTTCCAAAACTAGAAGCAGGTGATATAATTTGTGTTTATAATACAGGTGCTTATAACTATTCAATGGCTTCTAATTATAATCGTGTAGAAAAACCTGCAATGGTACTTGTAAATAATTCACAATCTGATATTATAGTAAATAGAGAGTCTATTGAAGATTTAGTGTACAAAGAAAACATTCCCGATAGGTTAAGAAGATGATAGAAGGTCTAATTGCTCTTATTCAAAGTGTTTTAAGCCCGCTGCAGCGCTCGCTCAACTGGGTAAATATTCTTGAAATCCTTTTTATCGGATTAATTTTGTTTGTTTTCTATCGTAAATTTATTAAAAACACTCAATCGGAAAATCTTGTGAAGGGCTTGTTCTTTCTGGTTTTTGCATGGATTTTCAGTGAAATTCTTATTCTGATTGATTTAAGAATTATAGGTGTTTTCTTCAAATCTCTTGTTACTCTTATTGCGTTAAGTTTGATTGTTATTTTCCAACCTGAGTTGAGAAGATTTTTAGGATATTTAGGGCAGCCGGGATTTATTAAAAGAACTTTCTTTTCCTGTGATTGCTATAGAGAAGCAACAGAAAACGACATTGATGTAATAAAAGAAGTCTTGGAGGCGGTTAAATATTTAACTAAAACTAAAACCGGTGCTTTGATTGTGTTTAAAAAAGCATTGAGCACTATTATATACTCTGATGTAGGAACTGTTATTGATGCAAAAGTTTCAGCAGAACTTATTTTAACAATTTTTCATCCAAATACACCTTTGCATGATGGTGCTATGGTGATTGACGGGAATAAAATCCATTCAGCCGGCGTGTTATTGCCTTTAACAGAAGACCCTAAGCTAAGCTGGAAATATGGTACGCGCCACAGAGCTGCACTTGGAATGTCTGAAGTTTCTGATGCTGCTTGCCTTGTCGTTTCAGAAGAAACGGGTGATGTATCAATTTGTATGGATGGAATGCTTAAAAAATACGAAGATTTGACGACTTTGAAAACTGATTTAGAATCAATTTTAGGTATAAAACCTGTTGATACAACAACAGAAAAACATAAGAATATTTTTGATATATTAAGAGGTAAATAGGGGGCGAATGTTTTTTCAGAGAAAAAAGCCTGCAGTAAGGGTTAAGACAAAAAAAGAGATTATACTAGAGTATATTAAAAGGGCTTTTTTTCTGATAGTCGGTGCATTTATTGTTGCAGCTGCACTTGAACTCTTTTTGCTTCCTAACAAAATTATTGACGGCGGTGTTATCGGGATTTCAATGATGGTATCGCATATTACAAAAGGTAATCTGGGTGCAATTATTTTTGCAATCAATTTCCCGTTTGTAATCCTTGCTTATAGAACCCTTGGAAGAAAATTTGTTTTTAATACTTTTTTTGCAATAACAATGCTCTCTATAGCGACTAATATTGTTTTAAGATTTGACCACGTTACGGACGACTTACTGCTTGCAACTATTTTCGGCGGAATTTTGCTGGGACTTGGCGTGGGTTTGATTTTGAGAAACAATGCTTCTTTAGATGGTACAGAAATGGTTTCCTTAAAACTTGCTAAAAAGCTTAAAGTTGTTTCTGTGGGTGAGCTTTTAATGGGTATGAACCTGTTTGTATACGCGGGAGCGGGCTTGCTATTTGGTTGGGATAGAGCATTATATTCTGTTTTGACATATTATGTTGCTTCCAAAGTTATTGATACGGTGATTGAAGGTCTTGATAAGGCTAAATCTGTTCGTATTGTATCAGACTTTTCCCGCGAAATAGGTGAGTCTATTATGAAAGAGTTGGATATCAGTGTAACCTATATGAAAACACAGGGCGGATATTCAAGACAAGAAAAGATTTTAACATACTGTATTGTGAATAAATTTGATATGGCAAAACTCAAAGAAGTTGTGCACAATGTTGATCTAAACGCGTTTATTGTAACAGAAGATGTTCACGAAGTTGAAGGCGGAAGGTTCAGAAAGAAATCAGGACATTAATCTAGGGTTATCTATTAATATTATAATATATATGTTATATTTTTTGTTAATTTTTATAATACATAGGTTATAAAAAGCCTGTAAGAATTAATATGGAGAATAATTTCCTACAGGCACTCCGTATTGGAGTTTATAGTTCTTTTGTATTTTTAAATTCTGTAATTCGGTTTTTTGCAATATCAATATCAGCTTTGATGGATTTTATTTTGGTGTTGTCTATCCCTAATAGTTCATTCTCTGCTTCTGTTAATGTTTCAAGAAGTTTTTCAAATTGATTTGTTATTATTTTTTAAGACTCATAGTTAAATCCTTCAAGTTTTTGATATTGTCTATAGAGAAATTTTGTTACATCTTCCCTCCAGTAAATTTGTACATGCTCTTTATCAACTTTCTTGGTTAATATAAGTTCTTCAAGTACTTCACTATATGTTACTGCTTTGAGAAGTAGTTCTTTTGCATTTTTAATTTGGTATTTGTCTGTAGTCATGAAATTACCTTCTGTGTATTTAAAATAATTATATGAATTAACTTTACTACGTATTATGTATCTATCTTTGATGGAAAAGCCAAAAAAAATAGCATAATATTTTGTTATGGTTAAAAGTAGTGATATTAGGAAAACAGTAGGTAATAATCTAAAAAGGTTGAGAAATTCAAAAAAATTATCTCAAGAAAAGCTTGCCGAATTAGTAGATATGGATAGAGAATCTATTTCTTCAATTGAATTAGGTCGTTCATTTGTTTCATCGGACTCACTTGCTAAATTAGCAAATTTTTTCAATGTTGAACCTGAATACTTTTTTAAACAAAAACCTATTGAACATTCTGGTAAAGACTTAGATTTAAAAAAAGAAATTAACCGCTTATTGTCAGGTTTCACATCAGATGAACTTATCTTACTGTATAAAATCACTGCTTCATTTAAAAGTTAGATATTAAATTGGATTTATTTTCATATTACCTCCAAAATAATTCTAACACACAATAATTATTTATTCAACTGTTGGTTTAAGTTTCATGCCAACATATTGTTATATTAGCTCAATTTAAATTTTAATATTATATTATGAAAAAGTTAAATGTTCTATTTGGTTCTAATGTAAGAAAATTTCGGGAATTAAGAGATTGGACTCAGGAGATATTGTCAGAAAAGTTAGAAATCTCTATACAATCTTTAAGTTTAATTGAATGTGGGAAAACTTTCCCAAAACCCGAAAATATTGTAAAAATAGCACAAGTTTTAAATGTTCCTTGTAATTCTTTATTTGTTGGTACTTTAATTGACCCTGAAGTAGTTAAAGAAGATTTCAATCGTCGTCTTGAGATTGTTAACAATGACATTGAAAGATTCAATCTTGCTTATGAGTATTTGAAAGTTATAACTGATTAATTTCGTTACATAACTTCACACTAGAGCAATTTTTACCCTGTTTTTACCTTTATATTAATATATTAGTGTGAAATGAAGGTTTAACTATGACAAATGCGCAAATTCCGTCATATTCAGGTGTGACAATAAATATTTCTAATCCGACTGTTAATGCTTCGGCTCCATATCAAACTGCTTGCCAGCCGCAGGTTCAGGTACAGCCTCAACCGCAGCCGCAGCCGCAAGAAACACTTCCGCAGGCATATCCGCCGTCTTATTATATGAATAATTATAACTATCAACAAAACGGAACTGATAAACCGGAGGCGCCGATTGCACCTGCTGATAACTCTCAAGAAAAAGAAGAAGATATGTCTTCTTCAACAGATATTATAAACGATTTGGATGCTCAAAATGCCAAACAAAAAGAATTGGAAGAAAATGGGAAACAAACGCGTATTGTTACGCTTACAGATGAATATATAATGTCTCTTGAAAATTATTTGAATAACCAAAACACTGATATTCGATTAATGGCAGCGAAAGAGATTTTGACAAGATTAGACGAAGACAAGTCAAGATTTGATGATGCAGCTTTGAACGCTTTATTAAACAAAATGCTTCAAGATCCGCAAAAGATTATTAGAACAGCAGCCTTGAGTGCATTATCATCAGGTCTTGCGAGTGGTAATGATTATACAGTGCAGCTTTTGAATAATATTCAGCAAAATCCAAATTCTGATAAAGAAGATGTTGTAGAAGCAGCAAACATTTTATTAAAAATGTCGGCTGATACAGAGGTAAAATATACACCTCAACAGGTTGAGGAACAAAAGGCAGAATAATGAAACTTGCAGCAAAAATAGCATGTAGAACATTGGGAACGGCAGGCATGGGTATTGCCTTATACGATGCTGTAAATGTTGCGAACCAGTTTTCAAAAAACGGCGCACAAAAAGAATCTGCAAAGTATTTAGAAAAAGCCTACTTCGACTCACGTACGACAGATACAGTGAGTTATTCCAATAAAATTATTCAGGACAAAGTTTTTGATTATAGAACGCGAGACCCTTTACCCGCACTTTGGGGAAGAGTAAAAGGCGGAGTCGAAGGAATGCTCTATTCTCTAGGTAACAGTTTGTTTCTTGTAGGAAGTTCAGCTGTTGCGCTCACAGCAAAAAATGCTCTTGCCAAAATCGGTGCAGCAGGAGTAGCGCTCACCGCTTGCTATAATGTTTTACGAAGCGGTTATGGTATGGGCAAACAACATCCTATGGACTAAGCTTGCTGCCTGAATTGAACAAGTTTTTTAGCTGGCCTGAGATGCTCCTTTACTGCATCCATGAATTTTGGAGCGTCTTCTTTTGCAATATCGGAATTATTGCTGATTTTGTGCAACCCTGTTTTATCGATGAGTTGAGGAGTCATGAAAAACATTGTCAAAAATGCTGCACAAAGTCCCAACACTCCGGCATGTCCCCAAGATGAAGTTTGACTTCTTGCAAGAGCAGTTCCTAAACCACCAGCGGCAACAGCAACTCCACCGGCATTAATCAGGGCAATATTCCGGTTGGATATGGTTTGTTTTTTGCCGTACGTTTCGTTGTTCCCTCTGAATCCTGCCCGAGGGCTAAAGGCGCTTACAGGTTGAATCATACGCACACACTTTCTTTCTCTTAATACTCCCACATGTTAGCGCAAAGTTAAGGTTTTGTAACTAACTCTAAAGGATTATTTTTAAAGTGTAAAACCCACACTATTGCTGGGTTTTACTGGTTTGGCATTTTAGATAGTGTTAATATTTGTAAAGATTGTTTTAAAAATCCTAAAGTTTTTCTAATAGTTGTCGTTAATTATGCAGTATGCAGAAAAATAAGGAGTAATTATGGGTTTAGAAATCAATTTAGGTAAAACTTACACAAAAGATCAGACCGGTAAGCTGGTTGCTGGTAAAGATAAAAAGCTTGATGCAGATACATTTAAGGCTGGTGTAAAGAGGGACACAGTCAATTTTAAAAGTGTATTTGATAAGCTGGATGGCAATGGTAATGCAATTTTAGATCAAGCTGAAATTGACGAGCTAAAAGGTGACTTGAAAAAAGCTATAGATAAAAAGGGCAATATTACCCAAAAGGGTATGAAATATCTTCAAGAAAAATATGGAATCAGAACAATTGGTGAATTTGCTTCGTTTTTACAAGATGTTGGTGTACATTCTGCAAATATAGGTGAGCCTACTGATGATTCTTATGTATATAACTACAAAGATGACAAAGGCGAAGTAGTTGTTCATCGAGACAAGGAAACTGGTCAACAAGTTTATGGTAAAGTTTCCAATAATGACGGTCAGGTTTATGAGAATAATGGTAATGGGTATCAACAAGTAAAACCTGAAATGGGCATATAAACAAAAACCGGGGATTTAATCCCCGGTTTTTTATTGACTTTTTCCATATCATCCATATAGATGTATTAAGACTCTAGAAAATCTGTCATAATACATTTGCGAGAACGAGTATAATATGCCCTTTAGATATAGACTGCAAAAAGTTTTAGATTTCCGCATAAGGAAAAAAGAAGAACAGCTTATGGTTGTTCAAAAAGCTCAGCAGGCAGTATATGAAGCGGAACAGCGTATTCGGGAAAATGAACTCGAAATCCAACAAACTATTCAAAACAAACGCAATGAAAGAGATTTCAGAATGATGGAATATTATGATAAATATCTTCATCACCTCTGGGATAAGGCAGAAGCATTAGAGGCTGAACGACAGCGTTTGCAATCCATTTTGGATGAAGAAAAACAAAAACTGGTTAAGTTGGAACAGGCTGTAAAGGTTCTCGAAAAACATAAAGAAAAACAAAAAGAAGCTTATCTTGAAGAAGAAAAAGCAATTGAGTTAAGACAGTTTTCCGAAATTGGTGTTCAAAGATTTTTTATCCAATCCAGAGAAAAAGAAGAAGAGGAGCTGCTCTTAAACTCAGAAGAATTAGATTATATGGACGAATAGTTATGAATATTGACTCATCAAATGTTAATCAAACAGCACAAGTAAAGCAAAAAACATCAAATAGTACTCAAAAAAATCCGTCAGTTAGTTTTGCTGATGAATTAAAAGAGCTTGAAAATGTTCAAATTGAAGAAGTAGAAGTAGAAGTAGAAGCTCCGAAAGAGGTCGACCAATTAGAGGAGAAGCTTCCTTTTGAGTTAAAGCTTCCGTTAAAACAAGCCGATAATACTGAAAAAGGTGATAATTTGATAAATAACGATTTCAATATTCAAGACAAAAAAGATGTTTTACCTCAAATGAATCCTAACATGAATTTTTCAGGTGACGGGCAGCCGTTTTCATCGTTTATGGGAAATGAAAACGAAAATGCAGATAAGACAGAGGTTTTGGTTTCAACTGCCGCAGAGCTTGCAGAAGAAGCTGCAATACTTTCTACAATGGCTGAAAATATTGCAATGGTTAATCAAGTATCAGAAAAAGTTGTTAATCGCGAAGAAGGTATTAAAAAAGTTGATGTGAAATCAGGTATTACAATAGAAAATGTTGTTAAATACGATAATATAATAATGAATGAAGCTGATGTAGAGGTTTTTGCTTCATTAGCAGATAAAGGTGAAGTGAATTTGGATAAACTTGCGCCGGAAGCTGCTCAAAAATCTGTTCAAGTTTCAAAAACTTTAGCAGATATGCTTGCAAAAGCAAAAGAAACACAGCAGCCTTTAAGAATAGATTTTGACAATGGTATTTCTGTCATTATAAAAATATCAAGGGATGGAAAAGTCTCAGCAGACTTTCTTCCTTCAACACAAATTGCGGAAGCATATTTAAAAGAAAACTTACCTCTTTTGAAACAACGGTTTGATGAAAAAAATCTTGAGTATGAAGAATTAAACCGACGTGAACGAAGAGAGCAAAAAGAAGACAACCAAAAGAAAGGTCGCAGAGATGAATGATATTTACACAACCGCGATTAATACCCAAAAAGCAACAATTCAGTGGATGGATGTGCTTGCTGATAACATGACAAATGTTTATTCGCCGGGGTTTAGAGAAAATAAGGTTAATTTCAAAACCTTCCTTGGCGGTGCTGTAATTGACCAGAATGTTAAAAATCATGGTCAGGGTAAATCAACTCCGGGTACGTCTAATGAGAACCTTTTCTTTGAAGGTACAGGGTTCTTTGTTGTAAGAAATCCTGATAACAGTGTTTCTTATACTCGTTTGGGTGAATTTACATTTGACTCGGAGGGTGTTTACCGTGCTACAAGCGGAGCTACTGTTCAGGGTTATATACTAAATGATAAGGGTGAAATCATGTCCGGTACAAAATCTATAAGTGCAGATTTGTACGAAGAAACTGCTTTAAAAGGCGGTGCAATGAGTATTCCAACAACAAATATTAAGTTATGGATTGACCCTAATAACGGTAAATTCCTTGGCAAGTATGATGAGTACGAAATCAAGAATGATGGAACCATTTATGGTAAAGCAGATGGCGGAAACCGTTCGGTTCCCTTGTATAAAATTGCGACTGCAAACTTCCATAATCCGAGCGGGTTGTATGAAGTTAAGCAAGGTATGTTCGTTGAGACGGAAGAATCCGGCAAGCCGATTGTAGGTCGTGGTGAAATCCGTTCAGGGTTATTAGAGCAATCAAACATAGATTTCAAAAACAATATGGCTGATTACCAGATGGCAAAAGTTCAAATGGAGCTTGTAAAAGCTTTGATTAAAACAAATAAAGACCTCTTACAATCAGCAATGGAAATGGCAACACAATAGTACTACGCACGTAGACATTTGGGTGGCTGGTTTAGTGAAACTACAGGCTCAATGTAAACTTTCCAACCCGCCTTTAGGTGAGACTACGGGTTGTATGAGCGCCATAAGCAAGACTTTAGTTAAACTCCGTTTTATAAAGGAATTAGAGAAAATCTTTAATTCCTTTTATTTTTGTTTGTACTTATTCTTTCCTTTTGCCTTATAAATAAAAGGAAAGTAAAGTATAAATCTTTGTAACAATTTTTAAAAAACTTGACATGTTCTTGTTACAATAGAGTAATGTCGAGATTATTACATTAGACGAATTGAGGAAAAGAGAAGACTATGAAGAAATTTTTGATGATGTTATCCGCTATGTTTATGAGCTTACAATCAGCTCATGCAATGAATGTCGATGCTTTTATTGACCAAAACATTGCACCTTACACGGATAAAGTCGCCAAACTTATTTTCTTCCCGATTTCTATTGCGGGTAACAATGTTCCTTTGATTATTTTCTGGGTTCTATTTGCAGGAATATTTTTTACAATTTATTTCAAAGGTATTTCTGTATGGGGATTTAAACACGCAATTGATACAGTTATAAAACCTGCTGAAAAATCTGATGATGGTTGTGGTGAAGTAAGCTCATTCCAAGCCCTTGCTACAGCATTATCCGGTACAATCGGTATTGGTAGTATTGCAGGTGTTGCAATTTCTATTTCAATCGGCGGTCCTGGTGCAGCGTTCTGGATTTTCTTTGGCGCTTTATTAGGTATGTCAATCAAGTTTATTGAAGCAACTCTTGCTGTAAAATACAGAAGATTTAATCTTGACGGTTCTGTTTCCGGCGGTCCGATGCATTATATTGCGCACGGTTTGACCAGAAAGAAAATGCGCTGGTTAGGTCAGTCTTTGTCTGTATTATTTGCTATTCTTTGTATTGGCGGTGGTATTACAGGCGGTAATATGATTCAGATTAACCAGACTGCTCACCAAATTATATTCATTACAGGCGGAGAAGGAAGTATTTTCCACGGTTATGCTTGGATTATCGGTGCTGTAGCTGCTGTACTTATTGGTTTAGTTGTTATGGGCGGTATCAAAAGTATTGCTAAAGTTACAACGGTTCTAACTCCTACAATGTGCGCATTGTATATTATTTCAGGATTGATTGTAATATTAGCTAATTTTGCAAACATTCCGCATGCGATTGCATTAATTATAAGAGAAGCATTCCACCCAACAGCTGTTGCAGGCGGAGTATTCGGTACTATTATTATTGGTTTAAGACGTTCTGTTCAGTCTAACGAAGCAGGTACCGGTGCTGCAGCGATTGTTTATGCTACAGCTCAAACAAAAGAACCTGTTTCACAAGGTTTTGTTGCTTTGTTAGAAACTTTCTTAACAGGTGTTCTTTGTTTGTTCACTTCTTTTGCAATTGTATTCTCCGGTGCTTGTACTCACGCTGCAAAAGAAATTTCAGGTATCGAACTTGCTTCAAATGCATTCCAGTCAGTAATACCGTTCTTCCCGATAATTCTTTCAATAATTGCTGTATTGTTTGCAATGTCAACATTAATCAGTTGGGCATATTATGGACAAAAAGCTTGGACTTTCTTGTTAGGTGAAGGCAAAAAACGTGTTTTAACTTTCAATCTGATTTATTGCTTATTTATTATTATCGGTTCTGCTATGAATGTTAAATCAATTATTGATATTACAGATGCAATGATGATTGCAATGTGCATTCCTAACGTAATCGTTCTTTATATTCTGGCTCCTGAAATCAAACGAGACTTGAAAGATTACTTAGAAAGACATAATATGAAGTTTATTAAGTTTTAATATTACATATAAATTTTAATACTGGAAAATTCCCCGGGTGGTTATTGCTCGGGGAATTTTTATTGAGTTTAATATTCTAAGAACTTTAAGAAAGGAGTTTTTATATGTACGAAAACGAAAGCACTAAACATCATTGGTTGAGAATTGGAGCAATTGCTCTTATGACATTCATTATTGCATTTATCGCGTTCTACTGCGTAATGGAACTTATGCTTCACAGAATGACCGATCCTATGTATAACGCAAAACGTATTGAAAAAGTTATGCGTCAACAGGAAAGAAGCTTCCAAAGAATAGAAGATAAGATGACTAATGAAAACCCGTTTGAGCCTAAAATGCGCCCAATGTTGGTTAATCTTGTGAAAGAAAATAATGAATACAAAGTGATTGTTGATTTAAAACCTTTAGAAAATAACGAAAAAGACGTTAATGTAAAGATTAGAGACCATATTATCACTGTATCGGGTGAGTTGGACGAAAAACATTTTGGCGGTGAAAAAATAGTTAATTTCTCGCAATCATATTATCTTGACGAAGACTTAGAGACTGATAAAATATCTAAAGAACGTAAAGGTGATAAATACATTATTACAGTTCCGTTTAAAGAATAAGTGAATCCTGCACTCCCTCCCTGGATGGGGAGGGTTGGGGCGGGGTGATTATCCAATCAATAACTCCGCTAACTTCAGTGACTCATCAGTAACTTCACCTGACGCGAGTTCTGCAATTGCTTTTACTTTTTGAGACTCATCTAAAATCGAAATATTTACACTGGTTTTTTCATCTTGAGTCTTACGAACATAAATATGTTTATCGGATTTTGATGCTATTATTGCTTGGTGTGTAATCATAATTATCTGCATGTATTTGGATAATTCTTTTACTTCATCTGCAACAGATTGAGAAGTTTTACCGGAAATCCCTGTGTCAATTTCGTCAAAAATAACTGTATCAATGTTATCTGTTTGAGCAAAAATTGATTTTATAGCAAGCATTACACGGGAAATCTCACCCCCTGATGCAACTTTTGCAAGTGGTTTAAGCCCTTCTGAAATATTTGTGGAAATTAGAAACTCAACTTTATCAATACCATTTGTTCCAAGTTCTGTTGCTTCAAACCCGATTTCAAAACGCACTTTTGGAAGCTCTAGTTTTTCGAGTTTTTCAACAATTAGTTCCGAAAGCTTTTGTGCATGTGATTTTCTATCAGAAGATATTTCATTTGCTTTAATAAGAAGTTCTTTTTTAGATTTTTCAATTTCTGCTTCAAGTTCTTCAATATTCTGGGTTGAAAACTCTATTCCATCAAGTTCTTTTCTTAGTTTTTCACCTGTTTCAAGAACTTTTTCTATTGTTCCTCCGTATTTGCGTTTGAGTTTTTCTATTAAGAATAAGCGTTCTTGAATTGTGTTAATTCTTTCTGTGTCGTTTTCAAGAGATGTTGAATAATCTCTCAAAGATGATGACAAATCTTTTAATGTTTCAATAGCATTTAATAATTGAGACTCTGTTTCTTCAAGTGAACTATCTAAACCTACAGCTTTTGAAATTGACATTTTTATCTGGAATAACGCATCCATAATTGAACCGTCATCACCTGATAGCGTCCAGTACGAAGATCCTGTAAGCTCTTTTAGTTTTTCTACGTTTTCTAACACGGAAAGCTCGTTGCTGAGCTCTTCGTCTTCGTTTAAAACAAGTGAAGCTTCTTCAATCTCTCCAACCTGAAACTTAAGAAAATCAATCTGTTCTTCTGTTTTTTCAGAAGCATTTTTGAGGTTATCAAGTTTTGTCAAAAGATTTTTATATTTATCAAATTTTTTTTTGTATTCTAGTAAAACAGGATTTTTAATATAATTATCCAATAATGCTATATGAAATTTTGGTTGGAGAAACGAATAAGTTTGGTGTTGAGAGTGAATATCAAGGAAAATTTCTCTAAAGTTTTTGATAAATTCCTGATTAACCAAACATCCGTTAACTCTTGAACGCGAGCCAGTTTGCGTAATTTCTTTTGAGAGGATAATTTCTTCGCCTATATTGTCTATTCCATATTCTTCAAGTATTTTAGAAGCCAAATCATTTTTGTCTAAAATAGTTAATTCGATAATTGCTTTCTCAGCACCGTTTTTAACAACTTCCTTGCCTGTTTTGGCACCAAAAGCAATATCAATTGCATTTATCAGAATACTTTTGCCGGCACCTGTTTCACCGGTAATGATATTCAATCCTTTGGAGAAATCAAGTTCAAGTTCATCTATTAAAATATAATTTTTTATAAAAATTTTACTTAACACTATTCTTCCTGCTCCAATTTATAAGTAATAGCGTCATATTCCTGTTTTACGATATTTCTCGGATATGTAAGAGTCGGACTGTCAAGCGCGGAATCTAAATTATCTGCGTAATCTTCAAGATTACCGATAAGCTTGTAGACTTGTGCTAACGCGTAATACAAATCTCCGTTATCATCTTTATCCAGAGCGGTTTCTAGAATTGAAATAATTTCTTCGGTTTCGTTTTCTTTGATACAAATTTTTGTTAAAAGCTTGTATGCTTCTGTATCTTGTTTGTTGTATTCGATTGTTTTTAAGAGATATTCTTTTGCTTGTTCAATATTGCCATTTTTGTAAGCGATTGAGGCAAGATTGAAATAAGCCCAACTGTAATCAGGTGAGATTGCAAGAACTTTTTCGTAACATTCTTGCGCAAAGTTAGTTAAACCGTTTGCTTGGTAAATA
Organism: uncultured Candidatus Melainabacteria bacterium; assembly: GCA_932182025.1. Taxonomy (GTDB): domain Bacteria; phylum Cyanobacteriota; class Vampirovibrionia; order Gastranaerophilales; family Gastranaerophilaceae; genus CAG-196. The sequence continues at coordinate 676 of CAKNXK010000025.1, read as the reverse complement.
TTACCAAGATAAAAATGTGCAAAGATGTCTTGCGGATTTAGTTCAACTGCTTTTTGGAAATTATCAGCTGCGATATTTTTTTCATCTTTGTTAAGATAGCAAAGCCCAAGATTAAAATAGCAGTTTCCGTCGTTTGGGTCGGTTTTGAGAACTGTTTTAAAGGCTTCAATTGCTTCATCCCATTCTTTGAGACTAACAAGAACTTCGCCTAAATTGTAATAAAAATCATCCTGTGGAGATATTTCAATAGCTTTTTGGTAAGCTTTTTTTGCGTTGTCAAAATCTTTTAGTTTTTCATATAGGATACCGAGGTTGTATTGAAGTTCAGAGTCTTCAGGAAAATATTTTTCCAAATATTTCAGATTAGATAATGCTTCTTCATTAAAACCGTTGTTTGCTAGTAGAATAGAAAGTTCTCTTCTAGCTTGAAAGTTAGAAGGATCATTTTGAAGAGTTTCTTGTAAATTTTCTATTTCATCCATTCCCATAGCTATATTATAACATAAGGAGATGGTTCTATGAACCATCTCCAAGTTATTCATTATTCTTCATCTTCTTTTTTATCCGGTTTTATTGCTTCTGGTGTGCCTTCTGGAAGTCCGTCACCCGTAGTTGGCGGAAGCGCGGTGTCTTCCGGAGCTTCAACATCATCAGGGATTTCGAGTTCAAGATCTTC
>CAKNXK010000024.1 GCA_932182025.1 uncultured Candidatus Melainabacteria bacterium | reverse complement strand
GAAGATCTTGAACTCGAAATCCCTGATGATGTTGAAGCTCCGGAAGACACCGCGCTTCCGCCAACTACGGGTGACGGACTTCCTGAGGGTACGCCTGAGCCTATTAAACCCGATAAAAAAGAAGAAGAAAAATAATGAATAAGTGAGGGTATGTTTTAAAAAAACATACCCTTTTAATAGTAGTACAGTTGGGGGATACTCATCTTTTTTGACTACACTTTTTATTGTAGATTTGAATTTTTATTTTGGCATGGACTTTTTTCTTGTAGTTACTACATTCCAGCCCTATATATTTACCCCCCTAAATCCTTTGGTCTAAATCTCTCAATCGAGCTAAAACTTCCTAAAATCAATCCCTTTATTGATGAAACACTCCTCTAAAAGAATGTAATATATCTAGTGGAGATAGTAGATTTTTAATCAATTTAATTTATAAAGGGGAGAAGAGAGAGTATGAGACGTGAGTTTAAGAAAAAGTCTAAAGTGTTGCTTATTGATGACAATTACGAACACTTGGTTGGGATTCGTGAATTATTGAACCTTGAAGGGACTTTTGATGTTGTAGGTATCGCTACAAATGTTACTGTTGGTTTAAACTTAATCAAAAAATATCAGCCTGATATCGTGCTTTTAGACATGAATATGCCTGATAAAGATGGTTTACAAGGTATTGTTGAAATTGGTAAGCTGGATTTGGATACAAAAGTTCTTGCACTTTCAGGTTATGATGATGCAGATTTGATTTTCAGAGCTATGAAAATTGGGGCTAAAGGATATGTTCTAAAAACTATGGCTTCTGCTCAATTAATTTATGCTATTGAAGAAGTTCTAAGTGGTAAAATTTATCTTCCAATTGCTTTAACTTCTCGTTTCTTTGAATATTTCCAACAATCTTTCAGAGAAGAAAGTTCAAAACAAGAAGTTGAAGAAGAAAATCTTCTTTCATATTTGACACAAAGAGAAGAAGAAGTTCTTGAGCTTTTAACTCAAGGAATTACTTACAAAGGTGTAGCTAATAAATTGTTCATTTCTGAAACAACAGTTAAGACACACGTAAACAATATTTTCCAAAAATTGCAGGTAAATGATAGAACTCAAGCGGTTTTATATGCAATTAATAATGGTTTCTTGTCTAAGAAAATTAAAATCAGCGCATAGGATTTTCTAATGAAAAAAATAGTAAGACAGCAGAATTATTTAAAAGAACTTATAGAAGCACAAGATAATAAATTCTTGTCTCGTCAGACACTAAAGTGTCTGGTTCGTTCTGCACTTGAGCCTTTGTTGGATGCACCGGAAAACGGCGTGGTTTTCTATAGAATAGATAACAGAGAAGGGCTTCAAGGTCTTATTAAACGTCTAGAGTTTTCAGAAATTGAGTCTATCAATTACTCTGATGATGCGGGAAATCTTGTTGAGAAGGTTTGGGCAAATACTGAATTTATCTGTGTAATGACTCACAGATATGTTTCTATTCTCCTCTGGGATAATTTTACCGGTGATAAAAACACTGTTAGATATTATTCTTTGTATAACTCAAAACTTCAAAACGAGCCTCTTGATATTATCAAAAGAAACTCTAAAATTGACATTACTTCTTATCAGGAAAAATTCACACCGGATAGACGTGACAATATTCTTCTAAATGCTTCGATAAGAAGACTTCTTGATAATATGGTTGATGCAGCTGATGATGCAGTTCTCGGGTTTGCCGAAAAAACTGCTGAAACACTTCGGGATGGTGATTATGCGGCAAGAAAAGCCCGGGTAATTGCGCATGAAGTCCGTAATCAGCTTTCAATAGTAGATTTATATACAGAAATTATACGTAAAAAAACAGGTGATGAAAGCGTTCTTGCCTCTCTTAATACGATTTCTAAAGCAATAAAAATGGCAGGTAATTCCTTGTTAGCACTGAAAACTAAAGAAAATTCAGAACTCAAACCTGTTTTAATTCGTGAACTTGTTCAAGAGGCTGTTGAGTTGGCTGGAGTTTACTTAGAAGGTAAAGAAATTGAACTTCAAGTTGAAACTGATGATATTACAGCAATGGCTGATTATGACAAATTGCTGGGTGTAATAATTAATTTAGTTAAAAACGCCTCAGAAGCATTTGACTCAGAAACCCTTCAAAATGGTAAGTATATTAAGATTAAGGCTGAAAAAAACGAAGATTTTGTCAATATCCTTGTTTCCAATAATGCATCAGGAATAAAAGAACCTGAAAAAATATTCAATGAAGGATTTACGACAAAATCAACAGGTACAGGGCTTGGACTTTGGATTTGTAAAAAGTCTATTGAAGAGCAAATGGGTTCAATTGAGCTTTCACGTTCGACGGAAGATTACACAGAGTTTACAATTAAATTAGGAGGGATATAAATCATGGATTTAATTACTTCCAGAACTATGGAAATAACCCGTCTTGGTATGAATGGTCTTATGGACAGACAGCAGGCTATTTCTTCAAATATTGCCAATGCTATGACTCCTGATTATCAGAGAAAAGAAGTTGCATTTGAAAGTCAGCTTAATGAGATTATTGAAAAAGAGGATTTAAAAGACTTTATAAAAGGTCAGAACAGTATTGAATATGTGCCGCCAAATGTGGATATTTTTACGGGCGAAGTTCATACTTACAGAACTCCAACCCAGCAAGAGAAAGCATATTTGAAATCTAATTCTTTTGATGAGTTTAAGCCTCAATATGTGACAGATATTTACAGTGGTTCAAATATTGATGGTAATAATGTTGAGTTGGAACGTGAGATGATGGATTTGTCCAAAACGGGTACGAAATATCTTGTACTTTCAAATCTTGCAAGACGACAGTTTAGCGGATTGCGTAACGCAATTCAGGGACAATAGGGGAAAATAAATCATGAGTTTTAATATATTTGATATAGCAGGTTCGGGCATGACTGCTCAAAGGGTTAAAATGGACACAATAGCAAGTAATATTGCAAATATCCATACTACTCGTAAACCTGATGGCTCAAAAGGGGTTTATATTAAGAAAGATGTTTCTTTTAGAACTATTTATGAAGATAATGTGAACCGTGGGTTTTCAAATTTTTCGAGCAATAATCCGGATGCACAGTTTGATCCTAAAACCGGGAATATGCTTATTAATGCCTCTGTTGCTCTTAATAACGGGCTTGTAACAGGCGGGGTACAGGTTGAGCAGATTTATGAGCGTGAAGATGGAATAAAAACGATTTATGATCCGTCCCATCCTGATGCTGATGAAGAGGGATATGTGGATTTGCCAAATGTAAATATCGTTGAAGAAATGGTTGATATGATTGCAGCTTCCCGCGCTTATGAAGCTAACGCAACAGTTGCAGAGAACGTTAAGACAATGATGCAAAGTGCTATGAACATATAGAGGTAACTACAAATGTCAATGGAATTTTCTACTGCAATAAACGGGTTCAATAACGAATTCAACATGAATGCAATAAAAGATTATAACCAATTCTTGCAAGGACAGGCTTCTTTTGAGTTGGAAGCTCAGACTGTTGATTTTGCACAGGCATTAGATACAGCGGCAAAAACTGTTCCTATGAAGGACAAGAATGACCCGACAGGCATGGGGAATTTTATGAGTCAAATCGGGGCTAGTTTTGGAAGCGGTTTGGATTCTGTTAACAGGGCTAAAATTGAGGCTGACAGAATGCAGGAAGACATTGCTATGGGCGGCTCAACAAGTATTCATGATGCTATGATTGCTGCTGAAAAAGCAGAGTTGAGTATGCAAATGGCTATTCAAATCAGAAATAGAATTTTAAATGCTTATAGTGAAATTAATGCAATGGGAATATAATGGACGATTTTAAACACTACACGGTAATGCTTAATGAGGCTGTTGATGCGCTTGAGTGCGAAGATGGCAAAATTTATGTTGATTGCACTCTAGGCGGAGGCGGTCATAGTGAATTGATTCTTAAAAGAATTTCTCCAAACGGTCGTTTAATTTCGTTTGATATTGATGACGAAGCAATTGCGCATTCCCGTGAGCGTTTAAAGGATTACCCTAATTTAACTATTGTTAAATCATCTTATACAAATATTAAACAAGAGCTTAAAAAACTGGGTATTGAAAAGATTACCGGAGGAGTGCTTCTGGATTTGGGAGCATCGTATCATCAGTTAACTAAAGCTGAGCGCGGATTTTCGTTTTCTAAAGACGCTCCTCTTGATATGAGATTTAATATGGATGCGGATTTTTCTGCTTATGATGTTGTAAATTCATATAAGGAAGATGAGCTTGTCCGTATTTTTTCAGAATACGGAGAAGAAAGATTTTCAAAAAGAATTGCAAAAAAAATAGTAGAAGTTCGTGCTAAAAAGAAAATAGAAACAACAGGCGAACTTGCATCTATTATTGTGAGCGCCGTTCCAAAAATCAAATCAGCTATACACCCTGCAACAAGAGTGTTTCAGGCTATCAGAATTGAAGTAAATAATGAGTTAAAAAATGTAAATTTTGTACTGCATGATATCTTGGATTTATTAGATGTTGATGGTATAATTTCAGTAATAAGTTTTCATTCTTTAGAAGACAGGATAGTTAAAAGATTCTTTAAGTTTGAGAGCCAAAAATGCAGATGCAATGAGATGATTTGCAAATGCCCGCCGCCAAAAATAGAATTAGTTAACAAAAAACCTATTGAAGCGTCGGATGAGGAGATAAAGGAAAATCCACCATCACGTAGTGCTAAATTAAGAATTGCGAGGTGTATTTCCTAATTGTTTATTTGGGAGTAGGTTCTTTGGTTTACGCTTTAAAAAGTTACAACAACAATCAGCCTTACAGAAGAGAAGAAGAGAAGAATGTTCTTAACCTTTTAATTCAGAGGTTTTCAAAAGAAACAACAAGTCCTTATGAAAAAAAATCTTTTGTAGATAAATCTGTTCAAAATCTGGTAAATAATAGTATAATAGAAGGGTACTTTCCTAAGGAGAATGTAGTTAAGCAAATGGCAATTAAACGTTTTAATAAAATGTTATGTGTAATAATGGGGCTCTTAATCGGGCTTGTTATTGTCAGCTACTACTTTGTTATTACCTGTGAAGTTAAGTTGAATGACCTTAGCCGCCAAACCGTTTTGCTGAATAATGAAAACGCAGAGCTGCAAAATAAACTTGATACTTTGAAATCTTTCAATAATGTTGATAAAACGTTAGAGAAAAACAATATGCTTCAAAGAGCAGGTCAGGTTATTGAAACACAAGAAATTACTGTTGACCCTAATTCAATTCCAAAACCTGTTAAGAAAAAGGTTTTCAACTATGCTATTGGATTTTAGGGGGTAAATATATTTGGCTGGTATGTTGGACGACAAGCTTAATATGTTCCCTTTCTTTAAACTCGTTTGCGGTGCAGGTAACGAGGATGCTGAATCTGTAAAGCGTCTTGTTTATATTTATGCGCGCGCCGGTTGTAAGGTTTTTGATATTTCAGCAAGAAAAGAAATTCTTGAGGCTGCAAAAATAGGTGCTGAATTTGCAGACAAAAAAGATGTTCATTTTTGTGTGTCAGTTGGGATTAAGGGTGACCCGCATATATCAAAAGCACAAATTAATTCAACTTGTATAAAATGCGGTACTTGTTTTCGAAACTGTCCTAACGGTGCAATATACTCTTCTATTGTTATTGATGAAAAAAAATGTATCGGCTGCGGTGTTTGTTTCAAAAAATGTCCTGTTAACGCTATAAGAATGGTTGATAAAGATGTTAATGTGCGTGAAATCTTACCTTATATGGTGCAAAACGGAGTCGAAATACTTGAACTTCATATAATGGGACATGATAAAAAGGATTTGGATTACAAATGGCAGGTGATTAATGAGTGTAAACCTAAGTTTGCTTCAATCTGTATTGATAGAGAAAACTTTGGTAATAAAGAAGTTCTTGCCCGAATTAATGAAATGATAAAAGACAGAGCACCTTATACAACTATTATTCAGGCAGACGGTATTCCTATGAGCGGAGCGGATGATACTTATAAAACAACGCTTCAAGCAGTTGCTATGGCAGAGATTATTCAAAATGCAAACCTGCCTGTTTATATTGTAGTATCAGGCGGAACGAATTCCAAAACAGCAGAATTGTGCAGGCAATGTGATATTAATTATAATGGAATTGCAGTTGGCTCTTGGGCGCGCAAGATTATTCAAAGCCAATTAAATGCTTCTGATTTTTGGGAAAATACTCAAATTCAAAACGAAGCAATAGAATTAGCGCGCAATCTTCTGATTAGCAATTTTTGTGAAAGCATCTAACAGGTCAACTTTTGCAATTGAGATTAATTGTAAATCTCTTGAGCAGAAAGTTCCTGCATCCATTTTTGTGTTAATACCCAATCGTTCAAGTGCATTGAAATAGCCGATTGTAATTAATTCTGCGACGTCAGAGCCGTTAAACATAGAATCTTTCATTAAAGGAATAAGTTCTGAGATTGATATATCGTCATCAAATTTTTTACCTTTAGCATGAATATTGAAAATAGCTTCCAGACCTTGTTCATCAGGCATAGGAACTTCAAGGTGTAAGCCAAATCTTCCAGAGGCTGTCATTGCATCATCCAGTAAATCTTTTCTGTTGGTAGCTGCTATAACAAAAGAAATGGTATCACTTTTTTCTAAATCGCTCATACAGCCAAGCAGCTGGTTTACTAAAGAATCGTCATAACGAGCATTGCTTGAACCGTCTCGCCTTTTTGCAATCGCATCAAATTCATCAATAAAAAGTACTCCGGGTTCTTTCATTATTTCTTTAAAATAATTCCTTACCGCTTCTTCGGAGCTTCCTACAACACCGCTTTTAAATTCGTTAGCATTTTTATACCAAAACGCTAATCCTGCTTCATTAGCAAGAGCTTGTCCCAGCAGAGTTTTGCCGCATCTTGGAGGACCATAGAGAAGTATACCTTTGTTTAATCTTATATTTTCAAATACATCTGGATATTTTGCAGGGCGGATAACAAATTTTCTAAGTTCCGCAATAATATCGTCTAATCCTCCAATATCTGAGAAATTGAAATATTTTGTTTTATTTGTACTTTTTTGTTCTTTTGCAGAAGTAAGTGAAGATATCATTCTTTGATTAAAAAGTTGGATGTCACTATCAGTTGATAATGCTGATTTACTTATTAAAAACTTTTTAGCATTTTCAGGATTATATCTTTGTTGAGGTTTAAATACAAATTTATGTTTTTCATCCTTCCAAACCATTTCTCCTGTATGAATAACTTCTCCTGCCTGAAGTTTTACAACATCTCCTTCTGAGTAGTGAGTTTCTTTACTGTATTTCGCTTCAGGTTTTCTTATGTCGAGTCCAAATAGTGGACCTAAATTAATAGCGAAGTATTCATCTCCTTTTTTGAAAATTGCAAAATTGGCGTCTAGTGTGCGGTCATTTTTTAGTTCATTGTCTTTAACTAGTAATGTATAAGTTTTTGTTACAGGAATGCCAATTTTTGAAGCAAATTTTTTTAATGCCCGATTTGAGTCTTTTTCATTAGATGTAACTATGAATAATGTTTGTTCATCAAGTGCTTCAAGCCCGTATTGAAACCGTTCTGATAAGCTTGGCTTTGTATTCCCGAATAACCCGTGAAAAGCAATATTTTGTGACGCAACAACATCTCTTACAGATTTATCTGTTTTGATTGTTTCTGTAGGAGATGTTGTATTTGTATATTTTCTGCTATTTATATTAATTATATTGTTGTTTATTGCCTGTACTCTCATATCCCCTCGTTTTTATTTTGCAATTAATGATAAGTTTTCTCCTTCTTGTGGTAGTTCCAATTTTTTATAAGGATTTGAAACAATGTTGTATTGTTTATTAATTTGTTTTGAATTACCTCTGAAAGCAAGTCTTTTTGCGGTATGTTTTAGTACCATAACGCCGTTTCTAAGAGTATCTTTGTTAAGTGCGATGTAAGAACCGTTTTTAACTTTGATACCTCTTCCTATGCACTGACCTTCTTTGTTATAAATATTGTCTACTATATAAGTTGCAAGGTCTTTACCATTAGTATTCATGAATTCTAAACCGATTGGTAATGATAAACCGGCACCAAGTAGAATGTAGTCAATGCCGTGGTCAGGAGTATTAGGCATTTCTCTGTGGTGTTCTGGATTAACACCTGTTGCATCAAATACAGATACACTCATATCTCCGTAACCGTTTTGCATAAGGATTGCAGGAATTTCACCGTTTGATGTATATGCTCTGTAAGGGGTTCCGTTATTAAGTGCTTCACCTCCATCGGTTCTTATTTGAAGAGCTTCCATGAATGAATTTAGTATTTCGTTTCTATATTCTTTCAAAGGACCTTCTTCTAATTCAGACCAAGGAATAGCATTTCTGTTTTGAAGATAAACATTTTTTGCTTTTTCATCAAAACCTAATGCACCAAGCATATCTCTTGCAAATAGAGTTGGAATTCCAGGTAATGCTGCTAAGAAAGATGCGTACATTACTGCTTTTTTAACAGCCGGTTCTGTTGATGAGCGGAACAATTCTGCAAGGATTTTATCAGAATTTGCAAAATGCTGACCTGCTTCCAATTTGTTTTCTTTATGTGCAAGATACTCAGCTTCTTCAATAATCATTTTGATAACAGTTTCAAAATCTTTTGCTCCATATCCGTTTTTAATCATAGATATATGAGAGTCTTCTTCAAAAGGAAGAGTTTCTTGCTGTTTTTTTATAAATGCGTTGTTATATTGTTTGATATAATCTCTTTGAGCTGTCCAGGCTTTCTTAGCTGTATCATTATCCAAAGCTGTATGAAGAGCTTCTCTTATTGCACCTGCAATTGCAACAGTGTATAAGCTGTATTGTGATAAGTCGCTTTCACCGCAAGAATTAGAATCGGCAGCTTCTCCGCTTAAAATGAGTTTAATTCGTTCGATATTTTCTGCAGAATTAGGGTTTTTGTCTGCAAAGTACCCGTCAATCCTATCATTTGCGATTTCGAGAACTCTATTGAAATCTTCTTGTGAAAGAAGTATTCCTGCTTTTGTAAGGATATCTGTTAATGCACCTTCCATATTTGCAATAGCTTTAACGTTGTCAAAAGCAAGTTTAAACTCAGAACCTTTTCCAAGATGGTTGCCGTTTGTTAAATTAGCAACTGCGCGTTTTAGTAATTTCTTTTCGCTGTCATCTATATCCAGACCTTCAATACAGTCATGCATTAACTTGCTCATTGCAACAGCTTTTGAGCTTGTTAATCTGTAGTAGTTAGGATTGTGTAAGAAGAATTTTGCTTCAAGCGGTAAAGCCTTGTTGTTATCAGCATTTGTTAAAAGCTGCATTGCAAATTCTCTTGCCCAGCCGTCTTGTTCGAAATCAGCGTGGAATAACGGCATATTAAGCGCCATGCCGTGCATAACACTTGGTTTATCGTGGTTATCTGCAAATGTCCAAAGATTTCTGATGAAATCAATGCCTCTTTCGTTTATGATTTGGTGGAAATCGTTCATAAACGCTCTCATAGAGCCTGTAGATTTACCTTCTTCAAATTCGTGTGAAAATACTTTTAATAAATTTGTAAAGGTATAAGAATAACCGGCTTCTGATGTAATTCCTGTTTGCAAGTAGAATTGTTTCATTGCTTCCGGTACTGAACGATATTTGTTGTTTCCGGTATCTACGCCTTCATATAGATTAACTTTATCACCGAACATTGCCTGCATAAGCTCTTCAACGTCTGTGATTTCAGCAACTATGTATGCATTAGGATTTTCTTTCTTAACAACTTGAACAAATTTTGACCAGAAATCAATTACCTGATCCCAAGCTTGATCGAAGGTTAAATCACCGTTTCTTACTGCATCCATATCAATAACGTCTTTTGCAGCATCTAATCTCCAAGCCAGACCTAAAGACGCTTTTTTAACCATTGCTTCTGAAAGTCTAAAGCTTTGCAGGTTAGTTCCTTCTATTCGTTGTGAAATAGATTTTGCTACAAAATCAACATCTTCTGTGCTTAGATTTCTTAATCCATGCTCCATTTTTTTTCTAAGCTCAGCTGCTTCATCAGCAGGGTTATGAGCACGAATTCCTAATGTTTTAAGAGTTGTATTTTCTCTGATTTTATCGTAATCATAAGTGATTGTGCCATCTTCAAAATACCAAGCTTCTGTGTTGCTTCCTCCAATAGCTTTTAATAAAGCATATTTAGCGATATCCTGACCCATTAGTTCAATTACATATTCGCCGTAAGGAGTGTATTTGCCATTTTCATCAAGAAGTTTTTCATCAGATGTTTCGTTAACTTTTTGAATAATAAGGTCTGCAAAATTCTTTAATTCGTTTTTATAAATGTTATTCATTCTCATATAGTTATTAGCATAAGCTTCAACTAAATGAGGTTCACCTTTTTGCATTAACTCAAATCTTGAAAGACCAATTGTTTCTTTGTTTGTTGCTCTGTTTGAGAAGAATGATGTTGAAAGAACACCCGCAACATTTTTACCAACTTCTAAAGAGTCTAAAGGAAGTTGCATTAATGCTCTTATAGTTACATCATCTTTTTCAAGAATACCGTTTTTTTCAAGTCTGTAGTAGTTATTAAGAACATTATAGATAGCATTATCTGTTAACTCAGCTTCTTTTGGCAATTCGCCGTTTGCAATTAACTTATCAATAACGGATTTTACTGCAGCGGATGGAATATCATCTTCATCAAGGTTTCCTTCTACTTTTAATTTGTTGATTGCTTCTTGTATTGCACTGCTTTGAAGAGTTTGTGCCGTATAAAGCATTTGAACAGCTTTTGATTTGTTTGTCCAATATCTTGCTGCTTGTAATGCAAGGTCTTGTACTTCGTAAGAACCTCTTTCGGTCATCATTGTTTCGTAATCTCTTTGAGAACGATCAACAATAGATTTCAAGATTTTTTCATCATAACCTGAAATATGATAATTCATTTTTACCATATCAGTGTTAGCATCCCAGGTTACAAATCCGCCTTCAGTCTTCTTAATAAATTTGAAGTTTGAGAACTGAGCCACAAATAATGTGCCTTCCGGGGAGTTTTGTACAACTGGTATTTCGCTTTCTTTGTTGTGGTCTCTTAAAACTTCAAGACGTTTTGTGTATTCATTTGGATTAACTTCAAATACATAACTGATAATGGTATCGTCATGTGAATTTATATCAAGCGGAGTACCTGATTTCAATTTTTTATAAGTGTCAATCGGTTTATCTAAATCTGCTGACTGCTCATCGGTTACTTGAGAACCGTCATAAATTTGGATTAGAGTTTCTTTGTTAGAGTTGTAAGCAGGATTTTTTTCAACTTTTCCTGTTTCAGGGTTATAAATTGAAGGAGCGTTTATAACTTTGTGTCTTAAGTTTTCTGCGTGTTTAGGAACAACACCGAATCCTAAAGGAGCATCTTTAAGCCCTGTCATTCTAAACCAGTGGTACGGTTGTGGGTTTTTGTCAGCCCATCTTAGAGCGTATTGGAAATGGATACCTTCTAAACCTTCTGATGTAAAGGTTCCGTCATATACAAATATTTTACCGTTTTGGTAAAGTTTTTTCATAAAATCGGCATAGTTTTCAGTTGAACCCATATCAGGGTCAATCTGCATATTGTTTTGGTTCCAGTAACGGAAAGCAGAACGACTGTCACCACCTGCAACAGGAGTTGAGAAAAATACTTTTACATCTTTTAAGATTTTAGGGCCTTCTGAACGTTTAAGCTGGTCTAAATCATAGATGTATCCTGCAAGACTTCCTCCGGCAGCATTTGCAAAGTTTCTGACAACACCTTCTGAGTCTTTTTGTTTGTTGATATCATAGATAACTTTGCCTGTTTGTTTGTCAAAATAAGCACCGGGTCTGTGCATATCAGGCATGCTTAAAATGCCGGGGCCTTGAACCATTGGAGTTGTACCGCGTGTTGTAACAAGAGTAAGTCCGTCTTCTTGGAAACCTGTATCGAGAAGGGTTTGATGTCCGTATTGAACGATTTTATATGCAAAAGCTTCATCTGTTTGTAAATCAGCCATGTCACGAAGGTTTACACGGATACCGCCCTCTTTAAGTTCATAAGAACCAACCGGTTTATCACCGATAACTTCGTATCCGGTCGCTCTTTTAGGGTTTCGCTTAACGTTATAAAATTCTACATGATACTTGTCATCCGCATAGTTAAACGGATAGTTAAAACGCATTACGTTTCTTCCTGTATCGTCTATTTCATGTTGATATCCCTTAAAAACTTGCTGATTTTTAAACCCGTTCCCAATGTTGTTTATAAACACGACCGTTACTCCTTCATACATATATAAAAAAATCATAAAGATTTTTTTTGCCTTTTATTCAGTAGTTTGAATAAACATGTTACAAAAATTAATATTATAAATAATACACATTTCGACAGGTCAATTTTATTATAAACAAGCTTATTTATCAACCGGTTTGAACTTGCTTTTACTCTGTTCAAAAAGGTTGACTTGTAGAAGGACAATAAGCTAACAGTTATATGGAATGTCAACCGTCCCTTGATTTAAATGGTGTTTAATTTTTCAAAAATACCTTTTTTCTGAACCCAGATTTCAAGTTCAAGTTTATTTCCTTCTTCAATAAGAGTATTTTTTAAATCTTTAAAATTAATATTAGCATTTGTAATATCGCAGAGCATAAACATTACAAAGTGACCTTGCATCAATGTTTGTTTAATATCTTCGATGTTAACGCAATGTTTTGCAAGTAATGTAGAAACAGCTGCTACAATGCCTGTTTTGTCTGTGCCGGAAACTGTTATTATAATTTTATTTTCGTCCATTTTAAATTCCTTTTTCAATTATTATAACATATTCATGCTAAAATTCATTTATGATTAAACAACTCGTTTCCAAAGATATCGAAAAAGAACTTGCTAAAATCGGTTTTGACTCTGCTTATCGATTTAAAGCTTCTGATAAATACAGATATAAATTATTAAAGATTTTTGGTTTGTCAGTTGCTCAGGCAAATATTATAAAACAGACTGCTTTATCCTGCGGTTCTGATTGTGCTGTACATAGAGAAGTTATTACAGGAAAAATCGAAAAATCTGATGCTATTATAGGAGGCAGTATTTCCGAACTGAAAAGGATTTCTGAAAAACTCAAACATCAACCATTTTCGCTTCCAATTCTTGCAGCTGAAATTCTTGAAGAATTAAAAGAAAAAAAAAGAAAAACAAAACTTGTAGGGATTGTGAATGTTACACCGGACTCTTTTTCTGACGGTGGTAAATATTTTGACTCAAAATCAGCATGTGAACATTTTTTTCAGCTGATTGAAGATGGTGCCGATATGATTGATATTGGCGCAGAGAGTACAAAACCTTTTGCAGAAGCTGTTTCGGATGAAATACAAATTCAACGCTTAGAACCTGTTTTAAAAGAGGTTAAAAATGCGGATATTCCTGTAAGTATTGATACCAGAAGTTCTAAAGTGGCAAGGTTTGCTTTAGAACATGGTGTAAAAATTATTAATGATGTTTCAGGCATGGAATATGACCCAATGATAGTCGATGTTGCAGCAGAGCATAATGCAGGAATTATTATTCAGCATTCTAATGGCAGAACAGAAAATAAACCTGAATATAATGATGTTGTAGAAGAGGTTTATCTAAATCTTTTAAATAAATTGGAGTTTGCCAAATCTAAAGGAATAGAAAATATTATTCTTGATGTTGGAATAGGTTTCGGTAAAAAACGTGAAGATAATTATATGATTTTAAATCGAATAGAAGAATTCTTTTCTCTGCATAGCCCTCTTATGGTTGGAGTTTCAAGAAAATCTTTACTCGGTGATTTTGATAATGAAACCAAAGATGCTCTGACTCTCGCTGTTTCATATCCTTTGATTCAAAAAGGTGTGGATTATCTAAGGGTTCATAACGTCAAGCTTCATAAACAATTGCTCGCCTTGGCAGATTAATATCTGCCCTCCTGGCTAATTTTTATTTTCGGATTATACGTTAGTATAAAAATGTAGCCAGTTAGGAATAGTCACATGAGTATTGCAAAAGATTTGTTGTTTATTATAGTTCTTCTGATATTGTTCTTTGTATTAAGAAAAAATATTTCTCTAAAGTCAGAACTTTTTAATCAGAGAGAAAATTTTATTAAAACTTTGAGCCACGATATAAGAGTTTCAACTCTTGCTCAAATTCGCGGACTGGATTTGCTTTATTCTAAATATAATCAGGAAGAATTAATATCAGATATTAATAATTCATGTAAATATTCTCTGGATATGATTAATATGCTATTGAATACCTATAGATATGAAAACGGTGAACAGGTTTTGAATAAAGAAATGTTTAACTTCTCTGATTTAGTTTCAATTAGTTGTGCAAATCTTGATTATCAAGCAGAAGAAAAAAATCTTGAATTTTATTTTAATATGAATTCTTCAATTCCTGTTTTCGGAGATAAGTCTGAACTTGCAAAAGTATTGCATTACTTGATTTCTACAACTATTTTTTATTCGGAAAGGAATAAAAAAATTGCAGTTATTGTAAAAAAAGTTTGTGAAGAAATAGAAGTTGCAATTATGTATTCAGGAAACCCTTTAAGCGAAGAAGAATGCCGTAGAATGTTTTCTAACAATCCAAGATTTTCAACGGTAGGACATGGAATAAAAATGTATATGTGCAAAAAAGTTATTGAGTTTCATGGAGGAAAAATCGGGGTAGAAAATTTGAAAAACAAATTAAATTCGTTTACATTTACAATCCCTGTGAAAAATAATATTTCCATGGTTAAACCCGCATTGCTATCAAAGCTTCAGCCATTCAGGTTATAAAAATTTTATCAAATATTGTAAATAATTTTAATGAAAATTTATAAAAACACTAGAAAAACTTAGAAAAAATGTTAATATGTGATTAAGGGAATGTTCTAGAGTGGAATTTAACTAAAAAAGTATTTGTAAACTTTTTTAAACCAACTTCTCAAATTAGTCAATTCTAAAAATTCATGTGTTTTAAATTGGCAACTCGTACAAAAAGGTAATTAGTGTGAATAAAAAACAAATTGTAAATAATAATGAAAATTTGAAACAGCAGAGTGCCATAAAACCAGTATCTTCTCCTATTTCTCAAGGGAAATTGGTTTCCAGAGTAAATGCTTTAACAAATACTCCATCAGTAAACCAGCTTTTAAATCCGCATAGTATGGTTTTTAATAATGAGAAAGGACTAACATTAAATTATAAAAATGTAATTGATAGTCTTGTTAATATCTCTAATATTACAAACCCTTCGGATTTTTATAATAAAATTTATTCAATAATCACACAAAATATCGACTCATCTTTTTTTGCAATTGGCTTGTTTAAAGAAAAATCTAATTGCATTAATTTAAAACTACATGATAAAGTTGGTAACAATTTTTCAACAAAAGTATTTTTAAAAGATGATGATAATCCAATTGTTAAGGTATTTAAAGAACGTATAACTAAATTTGTTGAGAAAAAAGATTATCTAAAACTTTCTTATTACAAGAATTATTCTACGGCAATTTTGCCATTAATCTCTGTAAATAAATGCATAGGTGTATTTATTATTGAAGATGCACATGCAAATCAAAATACAGCACTTTATTCATTAATAGCAAATCATATTGCACTTGTAACACATAACTTTGAATTAATGGAAAAAAGTGATGAACTTATTAATACTGATTCATTGACGCTTCTTTATAATCACAGAGGTTTTCAGGAAATCCTTACAAATGAGATTTCTAGAGCGAAGATTAATAAGCAGCAGCTTTCTGTAATGATGCTTGATATTAATAATATTACCAAGATTAACAGAGAACTTGGTCACGCAAAAGGTGATGAAGTTATTAAACTTGTTGCAGAAAAGGTGCGTCAGAATGTTCGCGAAAGTGATATTGCAGGACGTTATGGCGGTGATGAGCTTGCTATTATTTTGCCTAATACTTCTTCCGAGCAGGCTAAGTATGTTGCTGAATATTTGACATATTCTTTATCATGCTGCTTTATTGATGAGATTGGTCCTATTAAGGTTTCTGTTGGTGTGGCAACTTATCCTGATTGTACTCAGGATAAAGAGAAGCTTCTTATTTTAGCAGAGCAGGCAATGTATATTTCAAAAGCAAAAGGCTACAAAGACGGCATGTCAGCGATTATCAGCTCTTCAGATTTCAATTTCTGGGATAACATTGCTTTGAAATCTTATGCAGAAGTTGTTTCAAAGCGTCATTCTCAATTAGGAATTAATTTTGAAGAAGAATTGATTGAAAAATTCAATGAAGACCATGATATTTCTGATTCAAGAATTTGGGAAGTTGCAACATCTCTTGCCGGAGCAATTGATGCGAAGGACCCTTATACAAAAGGTCATTCAACTTCTGTTTCCAAGTTCTCTGAAGCACTTGCCAGAGCAATTAATCTTCCTGAAAAAGAGGTTGAAAGAATTACACTTGGTGCATTGCTTCACGATGTAGGTAAAATCGGTATTCCTGAATCAGTTCTTAAAAAAGAAGGCCCATTGTCTGATGAAGAATGGGTGATTATGAAACAGCACCCTGTTATCGGGTATGAAAAGGTCCTTGAGCCAAATCCTAACTTAAGAGATTTGATACCGATTGTTAAATACCACCACGAAAGAATTGACGGTAAAGGTTATCCGGAAGGTCTTTCAAACGGTGATATTCCTCTTGCGGCAAAAATCGTTGCGATTGCAGACACTTACCATGCTTTAATCAGTGACAGACCATACAGAAAAGGTATGAATATCGAAAAAGCATTTGAAATCCTTGAAGAAGGTGCGGGTACTCAATGGGATGCTGATTTAGTCAGAACATTTATTCAAATTGCGCCATCATTAGGTGTTTAATGGTTTGATAAATATATGGTAGCGCAATTCTTCTATGCGTTCACGAGTTTGTTTAATGTATTGCAACGCGATTTCTAATGCTGTTTGTTCATCATATAATTCATTTGTTATACAAGCATCTTTTATCATGATTATGAGCGACTCTGCTTTTGCTACGGTATTTTCTATATTTAAAATATCATCTTCGTTCATTGTTCTCTCTTTAAATCTTCACTGTTATCCCAATAATAAAGTAACAACAGCATTTTAACAGCTGCCCAGTTTGAGCAAAGTGCCTCGGCTAAATACTTAAACTCTTCCTCTAAGTTATCTAATTGATTAAAAATTCGTTTTCTTAGTTCTTTTTCGTGCATTTTTTATCTCCTTTGGACAAATAGGTCAATGACATATTGATAATAATATGGAAAAATAGTTCATATGTCAAGAATAAAATTATTGGGCGAAAATATAAAACGATATAGAGAACTCAAAGGTTTAACTCAAGCCGAATTAGCAGAAAAACTGGATTTTTCTTATGAGTATGTTTGTCGTGTTGAGCGTGGACAAAAATATATTAGCCTTCGTAAATTATTCCAGATTGCAGATATACTTGGTATTGGGATTAATAAATTAATAGATTTTGAATAACATATATTGAAAAATTCTAAAACATAGTTTATAATAAAAAAGAAATCGGGCTTCAAAAGTATTGGAGTACTTTTGAATTTTAACCCTCGGTTTTGTTCTTATTTGGTAAGAACTAGCATTACGATTATCATCATTAGTGCTAGTTCTTTATTATCACATTGCTGTAATATTAAAAAAGTTAGTGCTAATTTTATAATCATAAGCGCCACCTCCTTCCTTCAAGAATCATCCGATTTTAAGTCTGTGCTTGAGGAGCTTGGTTTTAACCGGGGGTGCCCGATTTCTAATATATTAATATAAATTCAAAATGCTTGCATCATATATTTGTAGTAACAAATGTACGACCATTTGAATCTGCCGGGAGTTTGTTCAAAAGGTTGACCTATAGGAATATAATGAATTGGTAGTTTTATGGAATGTCAACTGCCCCTTGTTTTAAAAAATGTTTCTTTAGAAACGACGGTCTGTGGTATTTGCATATACCGTATTTATCAATTGCTTCTAAGTGTGCCGCAGTCAGATATCCTGCATTTTTTGCCCAATTGTACATTGGAAATTCTTCGTGCAATTGAAGCATATATCTGTCACGGGTTACTTTTGCCAAAATACTTGCAGCTGCGATTGATGCTGATTTTGAATCCCCTTTGATAACAAATTCTTGTGGGTAAATATAGTTTTTGATTAATTTGTTTCCGTCAACAAGGGTTAAAATATCTTGTTTCCCAATTTTTTCTGCAACACCTGTACAAGCCAGGTTCATAGCTTTCAAAGAAGCATTGAGAATGTTAATTTTTTCGATTTCTTCTACTTCAATACAAATAATTTCATTGACAGTATTGTTTTTTATTGTGTTATAAATAGATTCACGTTTTTTTGCTGTTAATTTTTTTGAATCATTAAGTATTTCTAAATCCTTAATTAATCCGTCAGTAATTTTATCAAAATAAACAGCAGCCGCAAAAACTCCGCCTGCTCCGGGCCCCCGACCTGCTTCGTCTGTACCGATTATTGTTTTATCAAAATTCTTATCAAAGTCAAAAAGAAGATTTGTCATTTATAAACTTCCTAAACACTCGATAATTTTTTCAACGGCATCAAATCTTGCTAAATGTGATGTATTTTGTTTAAGATAATTCATTTTTACAGGATTATCTAGAAGCTCAAGTACGGCTTCTCTAAGTTTGTTAGGATCAAGTTCTTTGTCTTCAATATAAACACAAGCGCCCATATCAAGAAGACATTTTGCATTTATCCTTTGATGATTAGCTGCTGCATGTGGATAAGGTACCAAAATCGGTGCTGTTGAAGAGGCACAAATTTCGGATAAGCTTAATGAACCGGCTCTTGAAACCACAATATCGCTTGATTTTAAAACAGAAATCATATCATTGAAATAAGGCTTGATTAAAAGATTGCGGTTTTGTTCAAACCCCGGATAAATAAGTTTTAGTTTTTCAATTATCTCATCATAATTTTTCTTCCCTGTTTGGAAAATTACATTTAACCCTTTATCCTGCGCTAATTCTTTTAGGATTTCTACAACAGTATTATTAATTGATTTTGCGCCTTGTGAACCGCCCATGACACAAAGAGTTAGTTTATTATCAAGTCCGAGATTTCTTCTTGCATCTTCTTTTGATAAAGTCGCAAACTCAGGTCTGATAGGGTTTCCAGTGACAATTGAACGTTTGTTTGGAATAAATTTTTTCGCTTTTTCAAAAGCTAAAGAAACATATTTTGCCCTTTTGCATAATCTTCTTGTAACAAGCCCCGGCATGGCATCACAGTCGTGCATCATATAAGGGGTTTTGGTTATAATGCAGGCAAAAATCATTGGTGCAGAAACATAACCGCCTGTTGCAAAAACAGCATTTGGTTTATATCTTTTTATGTATCTGATGGAATAAAGTATTGCTCTAACGAGTCTTATTCCCCAGTAGAAAAACTTTGGATTGAGTTTTCTTGGCATTCCTGAAACACCTACGTGCAAAAACTTATATCCGCGTTTTGTTGCGAGTTCAAATTCCATATTTCTTTTGTTACCTACATAATATACTTTAGCGTTTTCGCTTAAAGCATCAGCAACTGCCATTGCAGGGTAAATATGTCCGCCGGTTCCGCCTCCAGTGACGAAATAGACTCTATTATATGTTTCTGACATTAGTGTAATTCCTTATCCTTTTCACGTTATCTTTTGAGATATTTAATAAAATTCCAACCATCCATAATGATACCATAATCGAAGACCCGCCGTAACTAATAAATGGCATTGGCACACCTGTTGCAGGAACGAATGAACTTGCAACCCACATATTTAAGAACCCTTGAAAACAGATTGAGAAGGTTAAACCAAGTGCAAGAAGTTTTCCATACATATCCTGACATTTTGTTGCGATAATAAATCCTCTTTGCAAAATTGTCCAGAATAAGCAAATCAGCAGTAGACAACCTATAAACCCAAGTTCTTCACCTATTACGGCAAAAATAAAGTCTGTATGAGCTTCAGGAAGCCAGGCGAGTTTTTGTTTTGAACCGCCGTAACCAACTCCGAACATTCCTCCTGATGCGAACGCAACAAGTGACTGGATTACGTTATAACCAGCTCCGAGCGGGTCTGCTTCAGGGTTTAGCCAGGTTGTAAGCCTTGAAGACTGGTAACCATGCAGACCTTTTAGTAATAATAGTGGGATAGCACAAGCAGCAGCTGTAAATAATACTTTAAAAGAACCTCCTGCACAGATATATATTGCAGCAGAGGTTGAAACGAGCAAAATAATCATACTTAGGTTTGGCTGTAAGAAAATCAAACCAAGCATTACAGCGATTGGAAGAAATGCGGTAACTATTTTGTTGTTATCAAGCAGGTCAGTGTTTCTGTAGAATACACCTGCAAGAAGTAATACGACAGCCGGTTTTGCAAATTCAGAAGGCTGTAAGCTGAAACCTGCTATATTAATCCATCTTTGTGCACCGTTTACCGTAACACCTGCAACTTTTACCAGAATAAGCATTACTATTACAAAGAATGTAAACGGGATTGTATATGTCATTAATTTTTTATAATGAAAATTTGATAACCATCTTAACCCCACAAAACCTACAATTACTCCAAATAATTGCTGCAAGAAAAATCTTGCGGGATTAACTCCCATCTCTACGCATTTTGGCGCACTTGCAGAAAATATTGCCATTAGACCGATTACGACAAGAAAAATTACTGCAACAAGAAGCGGTCTGTCTGATTGCATATTTTGAGTGCTAAACTGTTCGTTATTTTGATAAGACATACTCTTTAAAAACTTCTCCTCTGTGTTCGTAACTTTTGAACATGTCGAAACTTGCGCATGCCGGTGAAAGAAGCACTACATCAGGGCTTAGGCTGATTGCTTTATCAACGGCACTCTCTAGCGTGTGTTCTTTTATTATATTACTAAAACCATTTTTGAGAAGGTTTTCTTCAAATCTTTCTGTAGCTTCGCCTATAAGCAAAACTGTTTTGATGTGTTTATTTATTGAATTGCACATTTCGGTTAAATCCGTGTTTTTGTCACGACCGCCAAGAATTAAAGCAACATCAACATTGTTAAACGAATCGATTGCAACGATTGAAGCTTCCGGATTAGTGGCTTTCGAGTCGTTATAGAAAGTTATTCCGTTCATCTCACGAACTTTTTCTAATCTATGTTCGGGAGCCTTGAATGACATAATTTGTTCTCTAATATCTTCGTTTTCCATTTCACAAAGCTTAGCGCAGATAATGCCGCACATAATATTTTGATAGTTATGATGACCTACGAGCGGACAATCTTTAAGCGAAATTATTTCTTCGCCTTTGTACCAGATTGAACCGTCTTTTATTCCGCAATCAGTCGCTTCGTCAAAAAGAATAACATTTTTGCATTTTTTTGAAAACTCTAAAAGCTTTTCGTCTTTTGCATTTAAAACAGCATACTCCGGACGTTGTTTTCCCAAAAAGATTTTAGCTTTCGCCTTAAAATAATTTTCTAAACCCTCGTGCCAATCAATATGGTCAGGTGTAAAGTTTGTCCAGCAGGAAATAAATGGTTTAAAATCTTCGGTCATTTGCGCCTGATATGATGAGATTTCGCAAACAAGAAAATCGATATCCTCATCTTCAATCAAAGAAGTAGGAGGAACGCCTATGTTTCCGCAATAAGGTGCTTTAAAATTCTTGCTCAAAATGTGCGATACAAGTGCTGTAGTGGTTGTTTTACCGTTTGTTCCTGTTATAGCAATAAACGGAGTATCAGAATTTCTATAAGCAAATTCAACCTCTGAAATTATTTCAATATTTTTTGCCTGTAAACGCTTAAAAATTTCTGATTTTGGAGGAATACCCGGGCTTGTAACCGCAAAAGATGTTTCTTCAATAAACTCATCTGAATGAGAACCGTATTCGACTTTTACGCCTAAACCTTTAAGTTCCTGAACTTGCAATTCGTTAACTTCTGATTTTGATTCTGTTAAATAAACATCATATCCGTTTTTGACCGCAAACTTTGCAGCTGAAATCCCGCTTTTTGATAAACCTAATATTAAAACTTTTTCCATAATTAAAGCCTTCTTAGAATATTTTAAATAAAACTACGGCAGCAATTGCCAAAATTAAAGAAACAAGAGTAAACTCTTTAACGATTCTTATTTCCGAATGTCCGCATAATTCAAAATGATGGTGAATTGGAGACATTTTGAAAATTCTTTTTCCTGTTAATTTGAAACTTGCAACCTGCATAATAACGGATAAAGTTTCCATAACAAAAACTCCGCCGAAGATTGCAAGCAGAAGTTCGCATCTTCCTAAAATCGCAAGTGTTCCTAATAATCCGCCTATAGCCAAAGAACCTGTATCGCCCATAAATACTTGAGCTTTTGGTTTGTTGTATCTCAAAAATCCGATTGAAGCTCCGATTACAGCAGCGCAAACAATTGCAACAACAGAATGTCCGCTTAAATAAGAGATTACTCCGCAAGCTAAAAATGCAGGAATACCAACAGACGCTGCAAGTCCGTCTAAACCGTCTGTTAAGTTATATGCGTTTGATGCGCCTGTTACAACAAAAACTGCAAATAACGGATATAAAAATCCGATATCAAAGCTTTTTGAACCTAATGTTAAAACTGTTCCATAAGTCTGCATTGCATAAACTGTTGGTATAAGTGCGATTAAAATTTGTCTTAATAATTTACCCCTTGGGCTTAATCCTTTGTTTTCGTGACCTTTTAGTTTTAAATAATCATCTTGAAACCCGGCTAATGCCATAAAGAAAAGAGTAATAAGAATAATCCATGCTGAATTATCCATTTTCTCTGCCATTAAAAGAGTTATAACAGAAGCCATAATTATTGCAATAATAATAAAAACTCCGCCTGTAGTCGGTGTTCCTGCTTTCTGAGCGTGAGCTTCCGGCGCAACATCAAGGATGTATTGTCCTATGGTTTTTTTCTTCAAAAAATCTATATAAGGCACTCCGAAAAGCAGGCTCAAAACCATACTTAAAAGAAGTGCTACAGCTATCATAATAATCATAAAGGCTTCTCCTTTGTTTTAGCTAAATTTTAGCGCAAACAATAAAAAAATTAAAGCATATAGATTATTCATCTTTGAACAATTTTTATTATAATATTCATAGTATGGAATGTCCAAAATGTCATACAAAAGTTGAAGATGGAGCTACCGTCTGCCCAAGGTGCCGTAAGGTGCTTGCTTTGAAATGCCAGAATTGTGGCACTATAGGTGAGTCTCCGGTATGTGAGAAATGCGGATATACAATCTTGGTAAAATGTTCAAAGTGTTCCAAAATCTCTCCTGTAGACAAAGAAGTTTGTCCAAAATGTAAATTTCCTTTGAAAACCTCTCTTGCTTATCAAGAATGTGAATCGGATGAATTTGCATCAATTGTTATTAAGTTCGGTTCTTTGAAAAAAATAAAAAAACTTTTAAAATCACAAGAACTTTATACAAAATTTTATATTAAACTTAAAAATCTTTTGCTTGCGCAAATAAAAGGTGTTGATTGCAATTTTATAACTTATGGAAATGTTTTTACCGTAAATATGTGCAAGGAGCTTTCACTTGCAACTTCTTCAAATAAAGCTGTAAGACTTGCATTAAAAATAATTAATACATTTGTTTCTTTGAATAAAAATGTTACGGAAGAATTGGGTGTACCTTTAAATCTTTCGATTTCAATTGTGAAAAAAACATCTGAAAATCTTCAAGAACTTATGGTTTATGAGAACAATGTAAAATTATTATCTGTTAATAAAGGTAAACAAAAATATCTTAAAGGGTTAGAAATTGTTCTTGACCAGTTTGTGAGAGATGAAGTAAGCAAAGAATATAAAACTGACTCATTGTATTCTGTAGAAGATAACGGTAATACAATAATGTTTTATGAACTTTTGCTTGAATCTTATGTGTTACCTCCTTCCGAACGGACTGATGATGCAAATATTTCTGTTAATAAATATGAAATAAAAAAGCAAGCAGAACTCGAGCAGAAAGATATTCATTCTTTTAAAGTCTTTGATATTAATGCAAAATGTACGTTTGAAAGAATACCTTCTGCAAATCTAATTGAGTCTTTAAAAAGTAAAACAGCAAAAATTATTTCAATTCGTTCTGAAGATGATTTGAGTGTGAATACCGGCGCTCTGGCTAATTTTTTCAAGTCTCAGGATTTTAGAGTTTTGACGGTTTCTTGTACCGAAGAGATGACATATAAACCATGGGGATTTTTTGAAGCGTTATTCAGAGATTATAACGACACTTCAAAATTTAAGCCCCTTGTTGATTTGATGAATGGTGTTCCTGTCAAAGCAATGACTCCTGAGGATGCAAGATTTGCTTATATGGAGGTTTGTAACAAACTGCTATCAATTCTAAAAGATACAGTTATTATTGTAGAAGGCTTTGAGAATCTCGATGATACTTCTATTCAAACCTTAGAACTTTATTTTGATAAATTTAGAAGAGTTAACCCGAATTTCGTTTTTATAACTTCAAAAGAAGTTGCCGTTCATTCGAAGATAAAAGGACTTTTGCGTACTCCTATTTATACCGAATATGTTTTAACAAAAACATCTATGGATACTTGTCTTTCTTCTTTGAAATCTGACGCAGAAGACTTTATTCAGTCATTTTATTTTGAAAAAATTAAGGAAAATTTTAACGGCTCATATTTGTATTATGAAAACGCAATTCAATATCTGAAAGACTGTGGAGTTTTGTTGGATTTTGATAATAAACTCCTTATAAAAGGTAAAAAATCAGTAATTCTTCCTGCAAATCTTTCAGGCTTGATAAAATCACGAATTAAGCATTTAAGCAAAAATATGGACTTGTCTTTGATTTTTGCTTATTCAACTATTTTAGGTTCAAGGATAGATTTTGAAACTCTTTTGTTATTAGGAATTAAAGATGTTTATAAACACGCTAACACTCTAAAACAATCAGGATTGGCAAGGGTTGAGGGAAATGTTATTTATCTGAATAATTTTAGCATCATTCTCCCTATAATAAAAGGTTCTTTAAAAAAAGCAGCAGAAGAGTTTCTGGCAAAAAATATTATCGCAAAACTTGGTAAGAAAATTGACAATGCTTCTCTTGCATTTGCAATGGGAAAACTCGGAGCGTTTAAAGACGAATACTTAACACTATGGAAAAACTCTCAATTTGCAATTAAAACAGGTGATTATGATGCTTATCTTAAAAACTGTTTAGGATTCTTGTCTTTGGTTGAACATATTGAGTCAAATATCTCAAAAGAAGATATCGAAGAGAATAAAAAAGAAGTTTATAATAATGTATTAATGAGTCTTTACGGTTATTCTCCGGCTAAGATATATTTTATAGAAAATATGCTTCTGATGGATGCGATTAATGAGGACGATGATGATAAGATTGTAAAACTATCAAATTTAATGCTTCAAGGCGCGTTAATTTCTTCGAATTATACTGATGCTTTAGGACTTTTGCACAATATTCTTTCCAGAATGCCAAATCCAACTCTGCTTGTAGATGGGGCGGTTAATACTAAGTTCTTACTGCTTTCACTTGTTCATATTGAAATCTTGTATAATGTCGGTGATTTTAGAAATTGTGCTGATATAGCGGAAGAGATTTTGTCTGTAATTTCACCTGAAATCTTGGATAAAATTAAGCCGGCAAGTTTTTCAACAAATCTTTTTGTGTCGCACTTGCTTGAAACCTGTCGTTTGGCAGGATTTGCAAAACTGTTCTTGATGGATGAAAATCTTGAAGAGTTTTTTGCAAGAGTAGCTGTTTCTTTAAATTCTGAATTGCCGGAAGCGGAATGTATTCTGGCGGTTCGTGATTTTCTTGCAGATAAGGTTTACACTACGGGTAATATCGAAGAAGTTAGCGCGTATTCAAAAGTTATTTATCTTATTTTGCAGGAGTTGTCTGTTCTTAATGATGATTACAAGAGGTTTGCACAGAATATTTATCAAGCAAAACTTCTTGCACTTGATTTGCATCAAAAAGAATTGGAATTATTCTGTGACTTGTTGATTGCTTATGCTTATTCAAAAATCGGAATTGAGGAGAAAGCAAAATCTATTTATTCGGATGTTTTGGAGGGCGCTGAAAAATCTGCTATGTTTAATATAACTTGTGTTGCAAAATACCTTAAAGCATTGTTATTTAAGGATGAAGCATTGCTTCTGGTAAATGATTCACTTGCAGCAATTCAAAAACTTGGTAATCAAGCAAAATTGCTTTACGCATTATTTGAAAAGTTGTATATTGATATTGCGGATATTGATACGGAGTCAGAACTGCAAAAGCTTGATGCGATGAAAAATAGTCTTAAGAGGGTTTTGGGATGAAAAAGTTTTTAATAATATTAGCTATGATGCTGACATTACCTGTGTTCGCGGATACAATGCCGTTTTATGTCGGTTCTATTCCTGAAGGTGTAATCGGGATGTATCAAACTGATAAAGAGTTGACATTATATTCTCATCCTGAAGCTAATTCTCAGGTGATTAAAAAAATGGATTTTTCATATAATGCTGAAACAATGCCTGATAGTGTTTTTGCGGTATTGATTAATGATAAAAAACTCGGATTTTTATATGTATCAGATATTGATGAAGACGGCTGGGTTCAAGTTATTTATGATAAACAAACCCGCGCAAAAGGCTGGGTTCAGACGGTTGACAGAATGCAGTTCTTGCCTTGGCTAAATTTTTATAACCTTTATGGCAGAAAATACGGACTTCGTCTTATGAAAGACGCTCCTGATGATACAAAAGTTTTGCGTGCAAAAGCTGAGGATTTATCTCAAAATGTATCAAAATTAAATTATATAAAACAAATAAAACTCACTACTATTCGCGGGAACTGGGCTTTGGTATCAGTTTTTGACTTGGATAAAACCCCTAAAACAGGTTATTTACGCTGGAGAAGTAATGACGGTGTAATTTATGCTTTTCCAAATATAAAATAGCGTGCATAATAGTGCAAACTTGTTTGCAGCATCCATTTGAACAAAAACGCCTGAATGGCGTAGACACTCAGCCAAAACAGCTGCGTGCTTTCTCATCTTTTTGTTACATTTCTGGGGTAAATACATTTGGCTTGTAGATTTAACCTACAACTGGGAAAGAAAAGTGAAAGATTTGCCTCGCAAATAAAGAGAAGAAATAGTAAAACTCATCGCTTTACAAAAAGTTACATTCCCGCTATAATAAACTTACACATATATGTAAGAAGAGGAATTTTATAGATGTTCGAACGTTTTACTGAAAAAGCGATTAAAGTTATTATGCTTGCTCAGGAAGAAGCAAGACGACTAGGTCATAATTTCGTTGGCACAGAACAAGTGCTTTTAGGACTTATCGGCGAAGGTACAGGGATTGCAGCTAAGACTCTTAAATCAATGGGAGTTAATCTTAAAGATGCAAGAGTTGAAGTTGAAAAAATTATCGGCAGAGGCTCAGGCTTTGTTGCTGTAGAAATCCCATTCACACCTCGTGCAAAAAGAGTTTTGGAATTGTCTTGGGATGAAGCAAGACAATTAGGTCATAACTACATTGGCACAGAGCACTTGCTTCTTGGTCTTATCCGTGAAGGAGAAGGCGTTGCAGCAAGAGTTTTAGAAAACCTTGGTGTTGATTTAAACAAAATCAGAAGCAATGTGGTTAAAATGCTTGGGGATTCAAAACCAACAGCAGGAGCCGGTGCAGGCAGTTCATCAAGCTCAAGCTCATCCGGAAGTACAAGCAAAGTTAAAACACCTTCTCTTGACGAGTTTGGTACAGATTTGACTCTTGCAGCTTCTGAACTTAGACTTGACCCTGTTGTAGGTCGTGAAAAAGAGATTGAACGTGTTATTCAAATACTTGCAAGAAGAACTAAAAACAACCCTGTTTTACTTGGTGAACCCGGTGTTGGTAAAACTGCTGTTGCAGAAGGTCTTGCAAGCAGAATTGTTAATAGCGAAGTTCCTGATATTCTTGAAAACAAAAAGATTATCCAGTTAGATATGGGGCTTTTGATTGCAGGTACTAAATACAGAGGTGAGTTTGAAGAACGTCTTAAAAAGATTATGGACGAAATCAGACAAGCAGGTAATGTTATTCTTGTAATCGATGAAATGCACACACTTATCGGTGCGGGTGCAGCAGAAGGTGCAATCGATGCCGCTAATATCTTGAAACCGGCGCTTTCTCGCGGTGAAATTCAGGTAATCGGTGCTACAACTTCTGATGAGTACAGAAAGTATATCGAAAAAGATTCAGCACTTGAAAGAAGATTCCAGCCTGTAATTATTGAAGAGCCTTCAATTGATGAAACAATCGAAATTATACGTGGTTTGAAACCTAAATACGAAGACCACCACAGCTTAATTATTTCTGATGAAGCGATTGTTGCAGCTACAAAATTATCAAGCAAATATGTTAATGACAGATTCTTGCCTGATAAAGCGATTGACGTAATCGACGAAGCAAGCTCAAAAGTTCGTTTGAAAGTTTGCACACTTTCTCCTGAAGGTAAAGAACTTGAAAAAGAACTTAAAGAAATTATCAAAGAAAAAGAAGAAGCAATCCGTAATCAGGAATTTGAACGGGCTTCTGCTCTTCGTGATGATGAAGCTAACATGAAAGACAGAATTCGTGAGGTTTCAGAAGAATGGAGACGTCAAAATGACGCTAATAAACCGACTGTAACCGAAGAAGATGTTGCAGAAGTTATTGCGATTATGACAGGCGTTCCTGTGACTAAGATTACAGAAGGCGAAGGCGAAAGACTTCTCAAACTTGAAGACACTCTTCATAACAGAGTTATTGGTCAATCTGATGCTGTTGTTGCTATCTCAAAAGCAATCAGACGTGCTCGCGTCGGCTTGAAATCACCAAACAGACCTATCGGCAGCTTTATTTTCTCAGGTCCTACCGGTGTTGGTAAAACTGAATTGGCAAAAGCTTTAGCAGAAGCAATATTCGGCAGCGAAGATAATATGATTCGTGTTGACATGTCAGAATTTATGGAAAAACATTCAACAGCGAAACTTATTGGTTCACCTCCTGGGTATGTTGGTTATGATGATGGCGGTCACTTGAGTGAACTTGTTAGAAAGAAACCTTATTCAGTTATTCTTTTTGACGAAATCGAGAAGGCTCACCCTGATGTATTCAATATTATGTTGCAAATCCTTGATGACGGTCGTTTGACTGACGCTAAGGGAAGACACGTAAACTTCAAGAATACAGTAATCATTATGACATCAAACGTTGGTGCAAGTATGATTTCTACAGCAGGTAAACTTGGTTTCTCAACAGCTGAGTCTGCGAAACAGGATAAATACGAAAAACTCAAAGATACAGTTAACGAAGAACTTAAAAAGGCATTTAGACCTGAGTTCTTAAACCGTATTGATGATATTATCGTATTCTCACACTTGAGCAAGGAAGAAATCCGCGAAATCGTTGACTTGATGATGAAAGATTTGTTCAAGAGACTTTCTGAACGTGAACTTTCAATCGAAGTTACAGATGAGGTTAAGGATTACCTTGCAAAAGACGGTTATAACGAAGCTTATGGTGCAAGACCGCTTCGCCGCTTAATACAAAAGAAAATTGAAGACCAGCTTGCAGAAGAAATCCTGACCAATGCTTATCAGCCGGGAGATGTAATTCTTCTGAAACTTGAAGGCGATGACAAGTTAGTTTTCGAAAGAAAAGCGAAAGAAGAAGTGACGGTAGAATAAATTAAAAAGGGCTTTGAAAAAGCCCTTTTTTCTTATCTGTTAATCTTCTGTCTATAAATTGAATTTGACCCTTGACAGGTTATAAACAACATATTTCCTTCAACATGAAGCCCGTAAGGTTTGTCTAATTTATCAACAAGCACGGTTGCAACACCTTGAGGAGTGACTTTTAGTACATTGTTTGCATTATAGTTTGAAACATAAATATTCCCGACTTCGTCACTTGCAAGACTGATTGGTCCTGAAATTTGTTTGCTTTTTAAGAAAACAATTCTTTTATTGTCAGGTGTAATTTTAATGATTGAATTATCTGAAAACGTTGCTACATAAACATTTCCTTGTTTGTCGGTTGTTATACCTGTCGGGCTCAAAATGTTTTCATAAATCCCTGTATGAGTTGCGATTTTAGAAGGTGTGTTTGACTGCTGTACAGGCAAAGTTGTATTTACTTTGATTGATTCTGCTAATTCCTGCCCTGATTTATAATAACTGCTTGCAGGCGGGATTAAAGAAATGTATTCAGCTGCTTTTGTATAATCTTCAAGCTTTGCAGAAAGATTAGCAAGTTTGTAGATTACTTCATAATCATTAGGATTTCTTAAATAAATCTGTTTAAAAACAGTAATAGCTTCAGAATAATTTTTAAGATATTCGAGTACTGTTCCAAGGTTATAGTAGGCATCAATATAATCAGGGAAAGTTCTGATTGCGCTTCTGAAAGACTCCATTGCACGCTCATACATCCCGAGTTTGTAAAAATCAATACCTTGATTGTAATCAAGTTTAGCATCCATAGGTACCTCTACCGCGTAAGCAGCAAGAGAACAAGATAATAAAATTAATGCTAAACTTTTCTTAAACATACGCTTATTATAACATACTTTTTGCTTTTAATGTATTATGTAAATATGAAACCAAAAGTTATAGCAATAGTCGGGCCAACTGCGAGCGGTAAAACAAAAATGGCGATAGATTTAGCCAAACAAATTGACGGCGAAATTGTTTCTGCCGATTCGCGTCTTGTGTATAAAGGTTTTGATATAGCTTCTGCTAAACCAACAATGGAAGAACGCGATGGTGTTCCTCATCATTTGATTGATATTGTTGAACCGGAGTTTGATTATTCTGTGGGTAATTATGCTGATGATGCGCGTAAGGCTGTTTATGATATTTTAAACCGCGGTAAAACTCCTATTGTTGCAGGCGGAACGGGATTATATTTTAGAGTTTTACTTGAGAACTATGATTTACCAAGAGTCGAAGCAAATCCAGAGTTAAGAGAAGAATTAAACCTGCTTGATAAAGAAACTTTGTTAGAGGAAATAAAACAACTTGACCCTATATCTTATGAAAGATTGTATGAGTCAAATAAACGCCGTATTGTACGTGCTTTAGAGGTTATGAAGATTTTAAACAAACCGTTTTCAGAGGTTTCGGGTCAAAAAGAACCGGAATTCGATGTCGAATGGAAAATGCCTTTTATTGAATCCAGAGAGGTATTGTATGATAGGATTAATAAACGTGTTGATATAATGGTTGAACAAGGGTTGATTGAAGAAACTCAAAATCTGCTTAAAAAACATGGACGGATTAAGAATTTTGTCTGCACAATTGGCTATAAGGAAATTTTGACTTACCTTGACGGTGAGGCGGCCTTAAACGAAGCTTTGGATAAGCTTAAACAGCATACAAGAAATTATGCAAAACGTCAGTTGACTTGGTTTCGGGCAAATCCTGAATTAGATTTTGATTTATAGCCACACAGTATTATTGCCAAATAACCTTGCTTGCGATATTCTTGTTATACGAGGAGAGGGTATATGACAGTAATTGAAAAAATTAATGAAATTAATGACGTTATAAAAGAAGTTTTTGAGTTTACGCAATCAAATGAAACAGTTAAGGCTGATTTTGATGAGTATTTGAGAACCATTGGTGCAGGAAATATTTCTTTAAACCAGATGGAAAAAATATTTTTGCCTTATATTTTTGAACGCAGAATTGGTAATAAATCCATTATGGAAATGTTCTTAGATAATGCTAAAAACAAGGATATTGCAGAAGCTCTTGTTAATGCAGAATCATCAATTTTTGAAATAAAAAGAATTCTTAAAAACGGTTTTGAATTATATAATTTGATTAATGAAAAAACTTATACAGTTCTTTCTTTGACTAAAATGACTAATTTCAGAGGTGTTTATGCCGGTCAATACATTGTTGCAAGAATTTTTGAGTTCAGAAATGAATACTATGTAATTGAGATTTCAAGTATTTTATCTCATTCACAGAAAGAAGATGCTATGAGATATGCGGTAATGAAACTTGTTCAAGACCCTAAACTTTTGTATCTTCATAACCCTGAAAAAGAAGAGGAAATCAAAAATGTGATTTCTGAAATGTATCAGAAATTTATTTCAACATTTGATAAAGATATAATTTTAACAACTAATAAACACGCTGACGATATTATCGGCGCGTTTAATGATGGTGAAGAGATTAGCCTTGAGGATAAACTTTCTAACCTTGAGTCACCAAAGTTTTTCCATGTAAAAGAGTTGGATAATAACTATTCAAACTTTTTGGAAAACTCTCTTGGCGGATTTGCTTCACATACCGAGACTTATGATGTTGCAGTAATCTTTGATAAGGAAAAAGGCTTGTATGCAATTCCTTTCTATGAAACATTCACTAAGATTTTTGAAGATAAGGACTCTGTAGAGAATGCAAAACAATGTGTTCAATATTTCTTATCTAACGAGTCTGTGCCTGATAGCATTTTGGAAAGAGTTTCTGCTCAATATCCTAATTTTATGGATGTTGTCAATGAACTTATGGGTACTGAATGGACATTTGAGGAAATGTTGAAAGAGTGTAAAGCAACTTATTTGAATAATAGAGTTTATTCTTCTGCAACTGTTTTATACTGCTCAAATGCGTTTTCAGATGTTTTTGATGTTATTTCAACTCCAAAGCCTGAGCAAACAACAGAAAAAGTTGGTCGTAACGAACCTTGTCCTTGTGGTAGCGGTAAGAAATACAAAAACTGCTGCGGGAAATAATTAACGCGTTACACGCTTCTCCCTTGATGGGAGAAGCGTGTAATGCGTTATATAAAAGCATATAAATTAAACACTTTTTGCTAAAGCTTCATAAACTTCTGGTATGATAACTCCGTTCTCAACATCTTTTTTGATAATGGCAAGAGCATCCTCCCGACTTAGAGGTTCTTTATAGCACCTGCTTTCTCTAAGTGCACTGTATTTATCAGCGGTGCTTAGAATTTGTGTACCAAGACTATTGTCGGTATTATGATGATTTTTTATCATATCCAACGCACCTTTACTTAAATGCTGATTTTTTAATAATTCATAGCCAAATTCTGAATGAAGCTGCATAATTTCATGTTCATCTTCGCTTAAACTACCGGCTTTGTTCAGTATTGAGGCGGGAACCAATACTTTGCCATAGTCGTGAAACATTGCCGCTTCCTGTAAATCAGGGAGGTTAACTTCTGATTTCATTTCTTTTGGTAATGCAGAATATATTTGTGCGGCAAATACACGTGTTTCTTTCATGTGTCCGCGTTTTAACTGATTGAGCTCCTGCATATTGAGTTTGAGCGGTATTTTATATTTGTCCAACAAATCTTTGATTTTTGGATTGGATTTTGCTTCTGCCATAATTTGTTCTTCGGAACCAAACTTATCGTATAACGGGTTTGTGCTAAATCCGTCTCCAATCGCCTCACCTTGAATTTGCGGGTTATTGACCGCAGGTGCACTCCTGAATGAGAGTTGGGGGATATTAAAATTTAACGGAAAGCTTCTTATAAATGTCATTTAATCGCAATTTTTTATTAATGTTACTACACTTATAGTTTATTAAAGTATTTGTTTAATAAAAAATTGCTAAAAAGAAACCTTGTATAAGTTACAAATCTTAACAATGGGGCAATTTTATAATTAAAATAAACTTTATATAGATGTGAAGTTACTTTAAAGGTGTGTTTTATGGTAAATATGTATTCAG
This sequence comes from uncultured Candidatus Melainabacteria bacterium, assembly GCA_932182025.1. Taxonomy (GTDB): domain Bacteria; phylum Cyanobacteriota; class Vampirovibrionia; order Gastranaerophilales; family Gastranaerophilaceae; genus CAG-196. The sequence goes on along the minus strand of CAKNXK010000024.1, from coordinate 104,641 downwards.
CGTCAATGATGCCTATGGGTGCTAATATGCAGAACAATGTTAATGTACACCAAAATTTGAAAAACAAATATGGTGTGGGTTATGAAGATTTTGGTTCAAGACCTTATGCCCAGCCTTATCCTATGGCAATTACTCCGAGAAGACAGGCGCCTGTATGTGAGAATAATTGGTTAGGTCGATTTATTAAAAAATGCTTTTTGGCATAATGGTTTGTAACTCCTATTTATGTTATTATAGTCTGGTAATGAAAATAGGAGTTTAGTTATGGCTAAAGATTGCAGTTTTGATGTTGTTTCAGAATTTGATAAACAAGAACTTGTGAACGCAATTGATCAGGTTAAGAGAGATTTGACTTCAAGATTTGATTTGAAGAATTCTAATTCAAACATTGATTTAGAAGCGGATAAATCTATTACTATTACAACAAGTGATGATATGAAACTTAGAAACATCTATGATATTTTGCAATCAAAACTTGTTAAACGCGGTTTAAGCATCAAAATTCTTGATGCTCAGCCTGTAGAAAACGCGCTTGGCGGAAATGTAAGACAAGTTTATAACTTGAGAAAAGGTTTAACACAAGAGCTTGCTAAGAAAATCGTTGCAGATATAAAGGATTCAAAACTTAAGGTTCAAGCTTCTATTCAAGGCGAGCAAGTTCGTGTAAGCGGAAAAAGCAAAGATGATTTGCAAGACGTAATTCAACTACTTCGCGGTAATGAAGATAAATATGATTATCCGCTTCAGTTCACTAATTATAGGTAATAATAATGTCAAATATTGAAAACACAATAGACAGAATACAAGAATTAATTGAAATGAATGCAGATGAACAGCTTCGTGATGAGCTAAATACATATCACGAAGCGGATATTGCTGATATTTTTCAACAGCTTAATGCTGAAGAACGTCTTGCGTGTTTTTTGAAATTGGATGAAGAAAAAGCTGCTGATGTAATCGAGTATTTACCTGCTCAACTACAGGTGGAAATCCTCGGCGATATTGACGAAACACTTGCTTCACGCTTGATATCAAAACTTCCTCACGATGAAGCGGCGGACGTTTTGGGTGAGATGGAAGATGATGAGTCTCAAACTTATCTTGATAAATTGCCGGAAAAATTCTCTTCTGAAATTAGAGAACTTTTGACCTATAACGATGATACCGCAGGTGGTATTATGACACCTGCTGTTTTGACAGTAGGATATGCGATGAGCGTTAAAGATGCTCTTGATACAATAAGAATAAAAGCAGAAAAAGAAAACATGGAGCTTTATTATGTTTATGTTGTTGATAAACATAATCATCTTTTAGGTGTTGTCTCATTAAGAACGCTTTTGACCTCACCGGTTGATTTGACTATTTCAGAAATAATGTCAAGAGATATTGTTAAGGTTCATGTTGATGATTATCAAGGGCATATCGCAGATATTTTTATGAAATATCAGTTTAATGCACTGCCTGTTGTGGATTTATATAATCACATTAAAGGTATTGTTACTTGGGACGATGTGCAGGATATTGTAGAAGAAGAAACTACAGATGAAATCTTTACATCTTCAGGTATCGTAACTGATTTGGGTGATGATGACGATGATTTGCTTACAGGTAGTCTGGCTCATGCAATTAAGGCTCGTGTGCCTTGGCTGTTCATTACTTTGATTGGTGAGTTTTTTGCAGTATCTATTACGAATAAATATGACCAAACATTTACAGCATTGCCTGTAATTGCAGCTTTTATGCCGCTTTTGGCAGGTTTAGGCGGCAATATCGGTACACAAAGTATAACTCTTATGGTTCGTGGTATGTCTACAGGTCAGGTCTCTTTGCAGGACGGATGGCACCATATTATGAGAGAAACTGTTACAGGTATTAGTATCGGGTTTATTTTTGGTTTACTTGTAACCCTAGTTACCTGGGGATGGCAGCATAATTTAGAGCTAGGTGTTATTGTTGGTATAGCAATGTCTTTAAATATGACAATTGCAACTGTAATTGGTACTTGTACTCCGTTAATACTTAAAAAATTAAAAATTGACCCTGCTGTAGCTTCCGGACCTGTGATTGCTACAACAATTGACGTTGTAGGTTTGGCTGTGTACTTAACTCTTGTTACTTGGTATTTGATTAAGTTGTAAAGAATTGTAAATATTCTTTAATTTTTCTAAAGATTAACACTTCAAGTGCCGTTAATGCATGTATGAGTGGATTTAAGCTAAGTAACAACGGACAGGGAATAGATTTTAACTTATTCAAAGATAAGTTAAATTTGTCTGATGTTAAAGCAAGCCCTAAGTTTGAGCAGATTTTTAAGTTCTTTGATAAAGATGGTAACGGTGTCTTGGAAGCCTCTAACGGTGAGATAAATAACCTGCTTCAAGGTATGAGCAAATATGCTTCTTCCAACGGGAATTCTATTTTTGGAGCAGAAGAAGTTCAGCAATATTTAGAAGAGACGGTTAATAATGAAGGCGAAACTCTTGTTTCAAAGAATATTTCTGTTAATGATGTATTTAATTTCTTAAAAGTGTTGAAAGTTAATGAGGAAGTTTTTACAGAAGAGCCTGAATCACTAACAGAAGAAGAGCTTCAACAGGTTGCTCTTGAAACTCTTGATGAAGATTCAAACAGAGCAAGACAAGTATTTAATAAACAAAATCGTGAACAAGGATGTATCAGTGATTCCGTTAATTGGGTTAAAGAACTTTTTAATACTGAAAATGCGGCAACTAATATTGATAGAGTTTTGATGATTGATGAATTTTCTTCACATTTAATCCAAAGAGCAGCATCAGAAGAAGGTATAACTTTTAGAGAATACTATGAAGCAAAAATAGAGTTTATTACTCAACTTATTGCTCAGTTTAATAAATCATTAGATGAGTCAGAGTTAGAAAGATGTCGTGAAAGTTTAGCAAAATTAGAACCTCAAAGACTTGATTGGATTATACAAGCTATAGGCACACTGACAGATGCATGTTCTCCGGAAGAAATTCCTGAAATGGTTAAAGATATGGTTGTAAGGCAATTTGAAGCTCAGAATTCAAGTCTTTCAACTTTAAATATTTCAATTTCCGAAATCCCGCAAATGCAAGCGCCTGCTTCTAAACCACAAACACTTGAAGATATGATAGCTTCAGGTGAATTTGACAAGAAGATGACGTTTGAAGAAGCTTTTCAAATGGAAAGAGGAGTAGAGTATAATCCTGAAGCAATTAATGACTATGCTTTAAAAAATACTCAGCTGCAAGTTTTGACAGGCATGAATAACAATATTGCAGCAATAGATATATTTTTAGACAAATTAAGAGAAGACAAAGGTGAAATTTGTTGTTCGGCACAGTTAGCAGAAGAAATTAATCAATTTTTACAGAAATTTGATATGCAAGTTTCAAACAACAGAATGGATGTGCTTACTACCTTAATAGGTTTAAGAGAAAAAGCTGAAGCAAATTATATCAAGGCTCTTGGCGGCAGGACATTAGAAGATTATAGTGCGGATGCAAGTGCTGCTTATCAAAGAGCATACGGCAGAAACAATATTAAAACTATTGTGAATAACTATATTCAAAGTCAACAAGAAGGTGTTCAGGCTGTTAAGGAAGGCGTGCAGGTAGCAGGTATGGTTGTAATGATAGCGGGACAATGTATTCCCGTCGGTGGTCAGCTTGCTGCGGGTATGATATATGGCGGTATGGCAGCTGCAACATTGGGCGGAAGTGCGATTTCGGCTGCTGAAAACTTTACAAAAGAAGGCGGTCCGACTGAGCAAGACAAGAAAGAAATGGTAGCAGAACTTTCTACGGCTATTGTTTTAACTGCTACAGGTGCGAGAATCGGTAAGATTTCAGAGTCAGCATTTCGTATGCTTGTTATGAAAAATTGTCCGAAACTATTAGCTTGGGCGGCTGAAATCGGTATTGATGCAACTATGAGCTTGGTTGCTGATGCAGCTATTACGGGGGATATTGATTTATCAGGTGAAGGCTTCTCTCAAGTGCTCAATGTGCTTGTTGGAATAGTTCGAGCTAAAGGACATTTCAAAACTTATATTGATGCACATGCGGGTGATATTAGAAAACCAATCGATGATGAGGTTGAAGTAATTGATGTTGTTGAATTCGATGATATTCCTATGCTTGATGAAAAAGCTATTGGATTAATTGCAGGTAAGCCAAAAAATATTCAAGATAAATTAACAGAGATACTTTTAGATACAAAACATACGGATGCAGAAATTGAGGCTGCTGTAAGATTTGCAACAGAAGATAATCTTGATGAGCTTGCTATAATTCTTAAAAAACCTGATTCGGAAACTGTTATAAAGGTTCTTGAAGCAAATCCTGCCTATCAAAAAGAGTTAATGGATATTGCTCTTAATACTGCCAGACCGGCAACTGATTTGCATAATATTGCAGAATTTATGAAACAGTATCCTGCTTATGCAAATGATATTATTGATTTAACAAAGACTAATCCGAATATTAAAGTCGGATATGATTTGAACGGAAATCGTTCAACAAATATTGATAATGTTGTTAAATGTTTAGAAGAAAATCCGGAATACCATGATGAAATCGTTGAATATATGAGTGTTCAGAGAAGAGATTACAATGATACATCAGATCCGACAGCAGAACTCAATAATTTTGTTACGGCACTTAAAACACATCCTGACAAACAGAGTGCAATTACTCAACTGGCTAAAAATCCAAATCTTGGTGGAATTGATATTTACGGATATATTCATGCAAGTAAAAACAGATTCAAAAATGACCCTCAATATTTAGATGACGTAATGTTTTTTGCATCTAAAAAGTTTACCGAGCGTGATATTAACCGAAACATTATGTTAATCAGAAGGTATCCTGAATTAAGAGATGTCTTAGTTTCAGAAACCCCATCATACAAATTTATTGATAATAACCCTGCTTCTACTCCAAGTGAAGTAATAACTCAACGTTTTGCAATGAGAGATAAACTTGAAGAAGTTGCTCCGTCAGAATTAGAAACATTACGTCAAACATTAGGAGAGGATTTCTATAATAAAGTTCGTTGGGAAGATATTATTCCTGCTGATGCAACAGCTGATGATATTAAATCTATATTGAAAACATTGAATGATGAATGTAAATTCTTTGCAAGAACATCAATTAATGAATTAAAATATGGTAAAAATATTCAGTGGGCGCATGAAATGAATGTAATATCAGAACTTGCTTCTTCAAGAATTTCTGCGGGTGATGATTTTGATGAAGTAATGGAAATTATTTCAGACGGTTATAGTGGTTTTGATAAATCAACAACATTGGCTTCTAATGGAGAATTAAATGATAGAAGACAATATTCGGGTGTATATAGAGGTTATGATAATCCGGATCTATATGCACAAACACCATTTAATAATCAAAACAGCTATGTTGAATATTTTGAAAAATTTAAGGAAGCCGATTGTGTGAATGGAGCGGGAAAAAATCGAAAAAGTCCTTATCCTGATATGGAATTAACGAAAATATTCGTGCTTGATGAAAATCATGGGCTGATGTTTCACCCGTATAATAAGACTGTTAATGCCGGTATGCAACATGTTAAAGAAAAATATGATGAATTGGCCCCGTTATTTGAAAAAGTAAAAAACGGAGGCTCTTTAACTAAACAAGAATTAGAAATGGCAAATAAAAATATAGCAGAAATGTATTTTCTTTTAGCTAATATTATGCCGTATGCTCGTGGTTCTAACGGTATAAGTGATATATTTATGCGAAGCGTTTATAAATCTCTTGGAATCGAACAGCCTGCTTTAAAACACGGGATTAGTTTGGATTTAGAAGCATTTTGTGTTGATATGGATACGTTTGCGCAAAAATGGGATATATTCTTTGAAGAATAAACTCTTCCCAAAATATGAATTTAACTGTAAGATATAACTAGATGAGGAAATTGAATGAATCCTATAGGTTTTAATAAAAGAATTTTAAATAATGCTGCATCGGCTGAAACTCCTGCTGTTGCAACTCAAATCAGTGCAAAAACAGCTGATTTTGTTAATCGTATTTTTAATTCTACAACGGAAGTTATTCTGGATTTTTTAGGAACTAAAACAAAGCAGATTAAATTGAGAAATTCTTCTGATAGTTTATATTGTTATGAAAATTGCTTGTTGCTTCGCTCTAACGGACAACGAGCTTATGATTTGGAACAGAATATAAGAGAAATAGAACAAATTGGAATTGCACCAAGATTTGTAAAATATTTTCAGCTTGGAGAAGATGATTTTTTAACTGTTCTTGAAGCCGGAGAAGGAAAACTCAGTCCTTACTGTGAAAATGTTCAAAGGGTTTCACAGAAAGCAAAACAAGGCTTTAAAACAGGGGTAAAAGAACTTTTAGATAAAGGTTTTGTCAATAAAGAAATGTTTACTAACAAAGATGCCTTCTTGCTTGATGATAGCGGAAAAATTGTTTTTGCAGACTGGACAGGTTTAGAATATGTTACAGCTACAAAGAAGCAAGCATTAGAAAATCATTTGAGAAATTGGCAGTTTTAGTTTTTGATTTCATGTTAAAATCAAATCATGAAAAAGTTTTTGCTAAAATCAATGGGATGTAAATCAAACCAGTTTGAGGGTCAGATTGTGGCGGAAAAACTGGTTGAAGCAGGATATGAACAAGTGAAAAAACTTGAAGATGCTGAGATTTATATTCTTAATTCTTGTTCGGTTACTCATAAAAGTGATAATGAGGCTATGTATTTGCTCCGGCATGCGCATGGATTAGGTTTAAAAACTGTTTTAACTGGTTGTATTGCACAGATTGAGAAAGAAAAACTTCTTGAAGAACCTTTTATTGACTATGTTTACGGAAATGAAGACAAGTTTGAGATTGCGAAATATTTGCAAGAAAACGAAACTTTTGTGGTGCGTGATTTAATGAATGCAAATGAGTTTTGCAAGGTGACTCTTGATGACACCTCAAAAACCCGCATTAGTCTTAAAATTCAGGATGGCTGCGATAACAGATGTTCATACTGTATAATTCCATACGGCAGAGGTAAATCAAGAAGTGCTGACAGCGAGTTTATTATTAATGAAATCAATCGTTATGCAGAACAAGGCTATAAGGAAGTTGTATTCACGGGTATTCATATTGGGTTGTGGGGTAAAGATTTAGGACGTGAGCTATTGGATTTGTTAAAAGAAATTGAGGTAAAAACTTCTATACCAAGATATCGTCTCGGGTCTTTGAATCCTTTGGAAATAACTCCTGAAATGTTGGATTTTCTTCAAGATAGTGAGAAATTCTGTCCACATTTTCATTTGTCATTGCAGTCAGCTTGTAATAGAACGCTTAAGCGCATGAACCGCCATTATACGGTTGAATACTATCTTGAGCAGATGGAAGATATTGTTTCACGTTTTGGCAGACCTTTCTTGGGAAGTGATATTATTGCAGGTTTTTGTGGTGAGACTGATGAAGATTTTGAGATTACCGTAGAAAATCTTAAAAAATCGAGATTAAGCCAAATCCATACTTTCCCTTATTCAATCAGGAAAGGAACAATTGCAGAGAAGCTGGACGGACATTTGCCTGACGAGGTAAAGGAAGAACGAGCACGAATAATCAAGGAGATTTCGGCTCAGAAGTTTGAAGAATTTATTCAATCAAATATCGGGCTTGAAGAAGAAGTTCTTATTGAAAAAAGACTTGGAAAAGATGGAAGATACAAAGGTGTTACAAGGAATTATCTAACTGTTCACCTTGATGACGGGGAGTTTAATACTTTGAAAAAAGTTGTTTTACAAAAAAACAATTTATGCTAAAATCATGAAATATTGGAGTAAGGAATAATGATTACAATAAAAGATGTTGAACACGTAGCAAAATTAGCTCGTTTAGAATTAACAGAAGAAGAAAAAGAAAAATTCACAAAACAATTGGGTGATGTTCTTAAACATGTTGATGCAATGAATGAAGTTGATACATCAAATGTTGAGCCTATGGCACATGCGATTGATTTTGTTAACGTAATGAGAGAAGACGAAGTTTATTACGAACAGACAAAAGAAGAGCTGATGAAGAATGCTCCTTATGAAGAGGATGGGTTCTTTAGAGTTCCAAAAATTAACTAAGGTTTTAAAGAGGGGCTTTTAGCCCCTTTTTTTAATGGGGTTGGTGAAGTGGTAAAGCGCCAAATTATATGTTTTCTCAACGACGCTCCCGCCACAGGCTCCCGCTAGTGTTTCGTAAACACATAATTTGGCGCCATGCGCTCGTTGGAAGTTTTATAAAAGGAGTTGAAAAAAATGACTAAATATATATTTATTACGGGTGGTGTTGTTAGTTCGTTGGGAAAAGGGATTATTGGTGCATCTCTTGGAAGACTTTTGAGAGCAAGAGGGTTTTCTGTTGCTATCCAAAAATTTGACCCTTATATAAATGTTGACCCAGGAACTATGAGTCCTTTCCAGCACGGTGAAGTTTTTGTTACTGATGACGGTGCTGAAACAGATTTGGATTTGGGTCATTACGAAAGATTTATTGATACTAATTTTTCACAGTTGAGTAATGTGACATCAGGTAGTGTTTATCAGACTGTTATAAATAAAGAACGTAAGGGAGATTATCTTGGCGCAACCGTGCAGGTCATTCCACATATTACAAACGAGATTAAATCACGTTTGGTCAAGGCTCAAAAACACTTCAAACCTGATTTTCAGATTATAGAAATTGGCGGAACTATTGGTGATATTGAGTCATTACCATTTATTGAATCAATTCGTCAGTTTAAAACCGAGGCAGGTATTGGGAATGCAATTAATATTCATTGTACTTTGCTTCCATATCTTCCAACTTCGGGTGAACTAAAAACAAAACCTTCTCAGCACAGTGTTAACCTGTTAAGAAGTTATGGTTTGCAGCCTGAAATCCTTGTTTGCAGAACTTCAAAACCTATTCCTAAAACAGAGAAAGATAAACTTGCGTTATTCTGCTCTGTTGCAAAAGAAGCGGTTATTGAGTGCCGTGATATGAAGAGCATTTATGAAGTGCCTCTTGCTCTGGAAGAACAGAAATTTGCAGATGTTGTGCTTAAATTGCTTCAAACTCCTGAACGAAAAGCAGATTTGGATAGTTGGAGAAGTCTTGTAGAAAGAATTAATCATCCTGATAAAACAATTAAGATTGCAATTGCAGGCAAGTATACAAAACTTTCTGATGCATATATTTCTGTTGTCGAATCTGTTAAACACGCCGGATATGAACATAATGCCAAAACAGAAATTAAATGGATTAATTCGGAAGACTGTGTTGACGGGTCTAAATGTAAAGAACTTCTGGCTGATGTTGACGGTGTAATTATTCCTGGCGGATTTGGTGTTAGAGGAGTTGAAGGAAAACTTAATGTTATTAAATATGCACGTGAAAACAACCTTCCTTTCCTTGGAATTTGCTTGGGTATGCAATGCGCAGTAACAGAATATGCAAGAAATGTTGCTGGGCTTAAGGGTGCAAACTCTACAGAGTTTGATGAAAACTCTCCTCATCCGGTTGTTGATTTAATGCTTGAGCAGAAGAATGTAAAAGGTTACGGCGGGACAATGAGACTTGGTGCTTATGACTGTAATCTTAAAAAAGGTACAAAGGCTTATGAAGTTTATGGTGCGGCAAAGATTTCAGAACGTCACAGACATAGATACGAGGTTAATACGGAATATATTGAACAGCTTAAAAAAGCAGGGCTTGTATTCTCCGGCATGTCACCGGACGGTATGCTTTCTGAGATAGTTGAACTTCCTCATCTGGATTGGTTTGTGGCTTGTCAATTTCATCCAGAGTTCAAGTCAAGACCAAACAGACCTCATCCGTTATTCAAGGGATTAATTTCTGCTGCAGTTAGCAAAAAATATTTTTAGTGGCCTTCATGTAAACAATCAAGAAAGGTTGTGTATATGAATATCCAAAAAACTAATAATGTAAACTTTGAAGCAAGAAGAATTATTAATGTACGTAAATCAGTGCAAAACGGTGCTGATGAAGTAATCGATGTTTTTGCTTTAGGCAAAGAAGATAAGAAGTTTATGGCAAGATGTAACGCTGCCTTGCAAGCAGATGACAGAGTTGTCGCAAGAACTCAAGGTAATGTAAGACGAGCTTCTGAAAGTGTTGATACAAGTTTCAGAAACTTTTTCAAAAGTTTTCTTGGTCGTTTGGCAGGTAAAGGAAATGACGGCTTAACATTTGATGATATGACGTATCTTGTTGCAATAAAAAATGGTGAAGTAATCAGTGGTGTTGCGGAAGCCACAGAAGATTTTTATCCTGCAAGTCGTATTGAAAGATTAATTTGCACCGAAAATGACACTGTTGCAAAAAACGGTTTGATGTATGGTGTGATTACAAAGTTAAAAGATGTTTTAAATGGCAGAAAAAATGCTGCAATTATTGGTATGAGCAATATGCTCCCTAAAGGACAGCTAGCTGTAATGCCTCTTCGGAATTGCAATTCTGCGCTTGTTTCTTTAAGAGCAAATACTCCTGATAGTAAATTTGAAAGAGTTAATGATCCGCACCAATATGATTTGGAAGATTTTTTAGGAGTAAAAGATTTAGAAACGGAAATAATGTAAATAAAAAAAGGCGGCTCGTTCGAGCCGCCTTTTTTTATTAGTTAATTACTTCATTATAATCATCCGGATTATTTAGTAAATCATAATTAATCTCGTTTTCGTTATCAGCGATTGCAGCTGCTACAACTGCGTCAGAAGTTACGTTAACAAGGGTTCGCATCATATCTGTAATTCTTTCTATTGTGAATAGGAATGCAAAACCTGCAACAAGCTGTTCAGGGCTCAATCCCATACCGTTAAGAACAAGAGCTATTGTAATCAAACCTGCGCCAGGAATACCCGCACTTGTGCTTGATGCAATGATTGCTAAGAATGCGATTTGAACAATAATAAATGGAGTCAATGCAACACCATAAGCTTGAGCAAGAAATATTACGGCAACAACTTGCAATAAAGCGGTGCCATCCATATTTAAAGTGGCACCAAGAGGGATTACAAAACTTGTAACTTTATGAGAGATACCTCGTTTTTCACAACATGCTATTGTTAAAGGTAATGTTGCAGATGAACTTGCAGTACCAAAAGCTACCATCATTGCTTCTGCAATAGCCGCATAAAGCATCCAAACAGGTACTTTTGAGAAAATTTTCAAGAATACCGGATATACAATAAATAATTGTATGCCAAAACCAAGTGCAAGTACTCCAAGATATTTTGATATACTCATAAATATATCAATACCAAATGCTGAAACAGCAACAGCGGTAAGAGCAAATACACCGGGTGCTGCAAAGCACATAATCCAATCTGTGATTTTCATTGTTGCTGCAAAAACTGATTCAAAGAAACTTACAAACGGTCTGTTGATTTCACCAACTCTAGCAAGTGCTACAGAAAAAATTACTGCAAATACAATAATTGGAACCATATCACCGGCTGCTATAGAAGAAAGAGGATTTTTAGGAATAAATCCCAATACAATATTTAAAAGGTTGCCTTTTTGAGCTTCAATTGTTGTAGCTACTTGAGCCTGAATACCGGTTGCTACTTCTGAATTAATATAAGCAGCAGCACCCAGACCCGGTTTAAAGACTAAAGCAAGAACGGCACCGATTATAACTGCAATAACAGTAATTATTGCATAATAGAAAACCATTTTTGTACCGAGTTTACCAAGTTGTTTACTATCTCCAACACTTGTAATCCCGATTACTATAGCAGAAATAACAAGTGGAATAACAACCATTTGGATAAGTCTGATAAATAATTGACCGATGAATGTAAACGCGGTCATAACTACAGGATTAGGATACTGGTGAAGGAAGATTCCGGCAATAACACCGAGTACAAGTCCTAAAAAGATATGCCAGTTTCTCTTGAGTCCTAAGCCAAGAGCAATAAGCACTTGCATGTATAGTTTCATAAAAACCTCTCAATATATACTTATAACTAGAGTATTTTACTATTTTTTTTGCAAAATATCAAGCGTAATTTCGTACTTTTCTTTTTTCTTATTTGCGAGGCAAGAAAAAAGAAAAGTACCAAAAGAAAAAAGAAGCACGCGACCGAATGGATAACCACTATGCCCTAAGGGCATTTGCTTGAATGGCTGTTGCAGTCAAGCCTGCACTATTGCTTACGCCAAGCAGGCAAGTCTTGTATCCCTTCCCTGGATGGGGAAGGTTGGGATGGGGTGAATATATGTCACGTTCAAACGAGAGTGAGGGGGTGATTAATAATACAAAAACAAAATGCGGGATTAAAAATCCCGCATTTTAGTTTTATTTTACTGAAATAATCCTACTAAATCGCGCTAATACTGTTGGATCAATATTTTGTATGTCTTCTTCTTTTCCAATGAGTTTTAATTTGCTATACTCATTTTTCATAGAGTCTAATTTTTTTATGAGCGTTTGTCGGTCTCCCTTAAGAGATGCTACATCAATAATTTTGTCACTTTGCATTGTCCTAGTTTCAGTAGGAGTTAATTGTGGTTTTGACTTTTTAAATAATTTTCTAAATCCATAAATCACCTTGTCAGTTAATGTTCCGATAAATGATTTTTCTTTTGGCATTTTAATCTCTGAAAACATTAATTCTGGATTAAGTTTAGGCTTAACTCCAGCCAATGTTTCTGACAAATTCTTGACACTTGCTTCACTTGCTGAGCATCTTCCAACTTGAGATGTTCCTGTTTTACAAATAGTACTTGCAATTTTTGAAATGTTTACCATCTTTTTTCTCCTTTTCTATTTAACTATTAGTTTTCCCTTATGTATTAATAAAAACATATAAAATCAAAAAATTGACCAGTTTATTGATAATAAATATCAAAAAAATCTAAAAAACAGTAATTAAAACGCTTTTAATGCTTTACAAAAATTAATATTTGAATTAGTCGATATGATATTTGCTTTCCTAAAACTAAAAAATATTTATAATAATCATCCTGTTATAGAGCGGAATTAAAATATAAAATAATATAAAGATTATGACATTAAATATCAAGAAACAATTAGGACAACATATCAAAAAGCTTCGTCAAGAGCGTGGATATTCGCAAGAGCAGTTTGCGGAGAAATTGGGCATTGCAACTAGAACGCTTTGCGGAATAGAGATTGGGAAGAATTTCTTTACTTCTAGTACCTTAGAAAAGATTTTAGAGGTTTTGGAGATTACTCCGCAGGATTTGTTTAGAGTTAATCATTATCAGCCAAGAGAGGATTTGGAAAAAGAGATTTTTGAGGTTGTTAAGGGGATTAAGGATAGAGAGAAGATTGAGATTATTTATAAGATTGTAAAGTCTTTTGAGTAGATTTCTTTAAAATTAATCTTGTTCATGATAAAATCTCTCCATAAAGGAATTAATTATTCTAGTATAGTATTTGTAAGAAAAGGAGAAACCAATGACTCAAAATAAGAGAGTATGGCTGTTCCGTGAAGGAAACGCTGATATGCGCAACCTTTTAGGTGGAAAAGGTGCAAACCTTGCTGAAATGACTAATTTAGGTTTGCCGGTGCCGCCAGGATTGACTATCACAACTGAAACTTGTATGGATTATATCAATAACGGTAATAAAATGCCTGAAGGCTTAATGGATGAAGTAAAAGCGGCATTAAAAGATGTTGAAGAACAAAAAGGACAAAAATTCGGCGATGCTGAAAATCCGCTTTTAGTTTCTGTTCGTTCAGGTGCAAGAGTTTCAATGCCTGGTATGATGGAAACAATTCTTAACTTAGGTTTGAATGACCAGACAGTTGAAGCGATGATTAAATTAACTAATAATCCACGTTTCTGCTATGACTCATACAGAAGATTTTTAACAATGTTCGGCTCTGTTGCCTGGGAAATGGATAGACAAAAATATTTTGAGTCTGAATTAGAAAAAGTTAAAGAACGTGAAGGTGTTAAACAAGATACAGAAATTTCAGCAGAAGGTTTGAAATCTCTTATCCCTGTTTACAAAAACTTAATTAAAGAAGTTACAGGAAAAGAATTTCCTCAAGACCCTTACGTTCAACTTCAAGAAGCTATTGAAGCTGTATTCCGTTCTTGGAATATCCCTCGTGCAGTAGCTTACAGAAACATGAACAAAATTGATCACAACTTCGGTACAGCGGTTAACGTTCAATCAATGGTATTCGGTAACATGGGTGACGATTGTGCTACAGGTGTTTCATTTACTCGTAACCCTGCTACAGGTGAAAACAAATTCTATGGTGAATACTTGACAAATGCTCAAGGTGAAGACGTTGTTGCTGGTATCAGAACTCCAAAACCTATTGCTGAATTGGAAACTGAAATGCCTGACTTGTACAAACAATATGTTGATATTGCTAAAAAACTTGAACTTGGCTACAAAGATGTTCAAGATATGGAATTCACTATTGAAAAAGGTAAATTATACATTCTTCAAACACGTAACGGTAAAAGAACTGCAGCTGCTGCTGTAAGAATTGCTGTTGAAATGTGTGAAGAAGGTATTATTACAAAAGAAAGAGCAATCCAATTGGTTGATCCTTATTCAGTTAACCAAATCTTGCTTCCTTGCTTTGATTCAAAAGCATTAGCAGAAGCTCACAAAATTGCACAAGGTGTAAACGCTTCTCCGGGTGCGGCTGTTGGTAAAATCGTATTCGATACAGAAGAAGCAGCAAGACGCGGCGAAGCAGGAGAAAAAGTTATACTTGTTCGTGTAGAAACTTGTCCTGATGATATTCACGGTATGGCTGTTTCTCAAGGTGTTCTTACTCTTCGTGGCGGCGCAACTTCTCACGCAGCAGTTGTTGCTAAAGGTATGGGTAAACCTTGTGTTTCAGGTTGTGAAGATATGAAAATCGACCTTGCTAACGAAACATTAACAGGTTTTGACGGTAAAGTTTACCACAAAGACGATATTATCTCGTTAGACGGCGGTAAAGGTATCGTTATGGAAGGCGCTGTTAAATTGGTTGAAGCTCAAATCGATGATAACTGGAACAAGTTCTTCTCTTGGGTTGACCAGATTAAACAACTTAAAGTAGAAGCAAACGCTGATACTCCAAAAGACATCGAAAACGCTTTGAAATTTGGTGCAGAAGGTGTTGGTCTTTGCAGAACTGAGCACATGTTTATGGACCCTGACAGACTTCCTTGGGTACAAAAAATGATTATTGCAGGAACTGTTGAAGCAAGAAGAGAAGCATTAGATAAGCTTCTTCCTATGCAGTATTCAGATTTCTATGCAATGTTCAAAGCTATCGGTGAAAAACCAATGACAGTTAGACTTTTAGATCCACCTCTTCATGAATTCTTACCTTCAAAAGAAGAATTGATTAAAGAAGTTGCAACTTTAAAAGCTCTTAATAAAGATGCTAAAGAAAAAGAAGAAATGCTTCATATCGTTGAAGGTTTGTCAGAATCTAACCCTATGATGGGTCTAAGAGGATGCCGTTTAGGTTTAACTTACCCTGAAATCAACGAAATGCAAGTAAGAGCAATCTTCGAAGCAGCTTGTGATGTTAAAAAAGAAGGCATTGATGTTAAACCTTGGGTTATGATTCCTCTTATCGGTCACGTTAACGAGTTAAAGGTAGCTAAAGAAATTTTAGAAAAAGTTGCTGAACTTGTTATGGCTGAAAAAGGTATCAAAGTTGAGTACAAATTTGGTACTATGATTGAAATTCCTCGTGCAGCACTTACAGCTGATGAAGTTGCTGAATACGCTGAATTCTTCTCATTCGGTACAAACGACTTGACTCAGATGACATTCGGTTACTCAAGAGACGATGCAGAAGGTAAATTCTTAAACAGATATGTTGAACAAAAAATCCTTCCATCTAACCCGTTTGAAACATTAGACCAAAAAGGTGTTGGTAAGCTTGTTGAAATGTCAATGACATTAGGTAAGAAAGTAAATCCTTCATTAGTTGGCGGTGTTTGCGGCGAACATGGCGGAGATCCTGATTCAGTTAAATTCTGTCACAGAATTGGCTTGAACTACACTTCTTGCTCACCATTCAGAATTCCTCAAGCTAAACTTGCAGCAGCGCAAGCAGTTGTTGAAGGAAAGTAGGGGTAAATATAAAAATAAGAAAAAAGGTCGGGCTTTAGCTCGACCTTTTTTTCTTGCCTAAACAGTTCAGACCCTATAAGTCTTGGATCTTCAAATGTCGTTTTTACAGGGTTGCCATATCTGTCATGATATTCAACTTTATTTAGTCTGTCATCAACTCCCTTGTGTACAGATTTAGTTAATCCGTTTTCAAGATGAGTTGTTTCTACTACTGATGTTTTACCGTTTTTAACTGTTGTTGTGATAGTTTTGTTATTACCTGTCGCTCTATCTGTTATAACTTCTCGAGTTATTGTTGTGCCATCAGCCTTTGTGTAGACGGTTTTAGTTTCTTTCATCTGTGTAGTATTTGCTCTGGCTTGAGCTTTTTCATGAGTTGTAGCATTATAGTATTCTTTTGTTCCCTCTATTAAATTTTACCGCCATTAATAACCATAGAACCACTCATTACGGCACCGACTGCCACTACAGCCGGATGCCAAAGCTGCCAAACCAAGTTCCATAGCAACTGTTGTTGCTGTTTTTGTTAAGCTAAATCCTTCTTCATCGCAAACAATTCTTTTGAAAAAGTACTCCATTCGTTATGTGTAACAATACCGTCTGTCTGAGCTTGTTTAAATCTAAGTTATAATTCCGAGGATTAGAATGAATATAAAAAAGAGTTTGGCGAAAAGATTAAAAGCCTAAGAAAACGACACGGTTTAACACAAGAGCAGTTTGCTGAATTGATTGAAATAACTCCAAGAAATTATAGCAATATTGAACACGGTATAACTTTTTCCAAACCCGAGACCTTGGAAAAAATCATTAAATCACTCAATACATCTACTCAAGAGCTTTTTGCAAATGACCATATAAAAACAGATGAAGAACTACTTGAAAGAATAAATCACTATATTGAAGCAATAAAGGGAAATAGTGCAATGTTGGAATTGGTTTATAAAATATTAAGGGATTTGATGGAATAATTTTATTGCAAATAATTTTTTCAGGGGTTTTATTATAAAAAAGGAGAAAAGTATGCGTGTTTCAGCAATCAATAATCAACAAGTTTATAAAACCACTGAATTCAAGGGTAAAGGAAAAAGAGTGGGATGTGTTGTAGGCGGGATTACCGGACTTCTTATGAGTGGTGCAATGATTGCAACCTGCCCTGTAGATTGGACTAAGATTAAAACATGGCCGATTGTCATTACTTCCCTGGGTGCAGGCGGTGCGATGCAAGGTGCTTTAATTGGCAAATCTTTTGACGATAAAAAGAATAATAAAGATTAATATTATAATGTTTAGCTTACTAACCCGCCAAAAGCAAGCACATCTTCATATTCAGCACCTGCTTCAAGCATTTCTTCTGCTGAAAAGTTAAAAAGAGTAACTGTATCGATAACTTCATTTTTGTTATTAATATTTTTTATAACAAAATCAAGAGCAGATTCTCTTGTCATATATTGGAAACGGTCGTTGATACCTTGTTTTAGGCTTCTGCGTTTAGCTTTTCCCATTTTATAGACCTCTTTCCATGGCTAAAAGTGCTGCACCAATCATACCTGCATAGTTACCGGCAGTTGCAAGTCTGATTGATGTTGGTGGTGTTACTATATCAGAGTTGACTTCTTCTTCAACTTTTTTGACGTCAACGAATTGTGCCATTGAACCTGAAAGTACAACACAATCAGGGTCAAAAATATCAGCAAGTCCTTTGATTCCTGTTGTGATATCATCTTGCCAACGATTTAGGACATCAATCATCTTCTTTTCGCCGTTTTTTACACCTTCAATGACGTCGTAGGTTGTAACATTTTTGTCGTTTAGCATTTCTTCCGCATCAATTTTGAGTGCAGTGCCTGAAGCGTAGATTTCAAAACAGTCCCAGCCTCCGCAAGTACATTTTCTGCGTTTGTCGGGATACATTTTGAAATGCATTTCACCTGCTGCGCCTGATTTACCTTTGAGCAGGTTGTTATTAATAATTATTCCTCCGCCAACACCTGTTCCAAGGGTTAAAAGAACAGAAGCGGATGTTCCTTTTGAAGAGCCGATTTTGTATTCAGCCCAAGCTGCTGAGTTTGCATCGTTTTCTAAGAAAACACGTTTTTTGCTTAATGATGGGAAATCTATTGTGTTATAGCCGTTGGGAAGGTTTCCTGTTGAACCGATTACGCCTGTATTTGCATTATTCACAGCGCCTGCTGTTGCAATTGCGATAATATCAACTTCGTTTTCATGTTTTTCGATTTGAGAACGAAGCACATTTTTAATCTCGTCTAAAGATTTTGGGGTTGAAAACTTGTCAATTTCACTGATGATTTTACCGTTTTCATCAATAATAGTTGAATATATTTTTGTCCCGCCGATATCAAATGCCAGTGCTTTCATTTTATGCTCCCAAAAATCTTTTAACAATTAACTGTGGTCTGGTGATTGCAGAACCGATAACAACACAATGTGCGCCAAGCTCAAATCCTTTTTGAACATCTTCTCTTGTCCAGATTCTGCCTTCTAAAATTACAGGTTTTTTAATTGTTTTAACTAGTTGTTCCAATAATTCAAAATCCGGAGTTTCTCCTGCGATTCCTGATTCATCTGTGTATCCCGCCAATGTGGTAGAGATGATATCAGCACCTAATTTTTCTGCATTTACCCCTTCTTCAAGAGTTGAGATATCAGCCATTGCAAGCTTCTTGAAGTTATGAATTTCATTTATAATATCTTTAAGAGTACAATTTGGGCGCGGTCTTTGAGTTCCGTCAAAAGCAATAATATCAGCATTTGCTTCAATAAGCTCGTGAACTTCTTTAAGAGTTGGTGTAATATAAACTACACTTTTCCAATTTTCAGGAAGTTTGTCGGGCTTGGTTAATCCAATAACAGGAAGTTTGAATTTTTTAGCGTTTCTAACATCTCTTGCGCCTGCAACACGAAGTCCGCCTGCGCCGCCGTTGACGACTGATTGCATCATTGCCGTCATGCATTTTTCGTCATAGAATGGCTCATCAGGCATAGCCTGAGATGAAACAATAATTTTCCCCTTCAAATCTTCAATGATAGTCATGCAATAATTTTATCACAAAAAAAAGATTGATTTAAATTAAAAAAACTCTATAATAATGGTAGATGAGGTTGGAAAAATGTTTAACAAAAAAGTTGTAATTGGGATTTGTAGCGGAGTTGCTTTATTATCGACTTTTGGCTATTTATTTTTGAATACGTCTGAAGAAGAAGAAACGGTGCAAGTTCCTGAAGTACAGCAAGTGCAGGTTCCTCCCCCTCCTGTAAAGCAGGTTGCTCCAAAACCTATTGAGCCTGCTGTTAAAAAAACAGATTTATATAATTTATCAGATAAAAATATTCCGTTATCAGCAATTGCAGATTTAGCAGATTTGCCTGTTCCTGTGCGTAAAACAGTAGAGATGCTTTTAGACACATCTTATAATGGAATTTATTTTTTGAACTCTTCGTCAGATAAGATTACAGTGATTTTAGGAGAGGAAGATTGTGAAATCAAAAGACATGATATTAACTTTATTGAAGTTTCTTTAGCAGATGGAAGCATTTTGGATTCTCAAGTTGAAGACAAAGATTCAATATACGATAAATGGAAATATAAAAACGGATTACCGCTTAGTCATACCAGATATAATGATGATAATGAAATTGTTTATAACGAAACTTGGAATTATTCTGAGGATGAGCCAATTAAATACAAGAAATCCGATAAAGACGGAAAGACAATTTCTCTTCGAAAAGAAGTCATTGAGAATGATGTTAACTTGAGAGAAGAGCATTTATTCTATGATAATGAAGGTAGAATGGTAAAGAATGTTTCTCTAAATTATGACGGTACTGATTTAACCAGATTTACTTATTATAATTCTCAAGAAGACTCAGTTATGCTTGTCAGCGATTTTGAAGACGGTGTTAAGAAAAAAGAAACTCTATATTCTGCGGATTACAAAGTGAAGAACATTTATTTACCGGAATACAAAGATGGTCAAAAATCAAAGATTAAAATCTTTGATAAGGATAATAAGCTTGTGGAAACTCTTGTTGAAGAGTAACTTTTTTCGGTCGTGTATAATGCTGCATAATTTTATTCGCTAACCCGACAGAAATTCCTGTTGCTATTGCGTATCCTGCATAACTCATAAGAGCTTTGCCATAAAACTTTTTAAGGTTTTTTATAGCAGCTTCTCCCAAACCACCTGCACGGGCTAGTTTAATTCCTTTATGACTTGCCATTGCTTCCTCTGCAACGGTTGGTAACATTGCCGCAAATGCGATTTTACCGCAGTTATTTTGTACAAAATCCAAGAACCCATGGTCGTTTTCTTCCGGTTTTTTTCTTGAAAACAATGCAACCGTTCCCATTAAACCTGCGACTGTATACCCGGGAGCTCGAAGTTTTTGGAGAAAGTTTCCAAGCCTGCTTTGAAGATGATTTATCGCATGTCCTGCTTCATGAAACGCTGAAATTGAAGCTTTGTCAAAATTAAGATTTATTGTTCTTGCATCAGGTGAATAAAATGCGTTTAAGCCCTCTTTAACATCTTTTTTTGCAATAGAATTCATCCCAACATGCTGAAGCGTAACCCCGTTTTCACGAAGTCCGGAGTTTTTGAAAGATTTTAAAAATGCGTCTTTATATTCTTCATTATTAGCATGCTCTCTTTTCATCTGGTTTATAAAAGGTTTGGAAAACAAAGGTAATGTTGCCATAACTGCACCGGAAGCTGCTGATGCTAAGAGGAACCCTTTTTCAACATCATTATTTGTACTTGGAACGTAATAACTTGTACCAATAGTCACTTACACATCACCTTTCTTATATATAAAAACAATTGGTGATAAAAAATTGCTAGTTACCTGTTAATCCGTTACTTGATTTTGGAATATTTTTTAATTCATTTTTTCGTTGTTGGATTTTGAGTAAAGTTTCCATGTCCATTTGCTGAATTTTACGTTGGTATTCCAAATCTTTCATTTTATCATCAAATTTTTTGGCTTCTTTTTCTTGCTTAGCTTCTGCTTTTTCACGTTCTTTAGCCTGACGTGCTTCAAATTCAACTTCTGAGGAGTCTTTTACAGAGTCTTCTGCCAGTCTAAACCCGATTACAAAAACAGGAATGCTTGAACCGCTTAAATCTTCGAGTTTAGAATTTATTCCATCAACATCAATACTCCATGTGCCCAAAAACTTCGGTACATCACCGGTATAAGCATAAGCACAAAGAATAATTCTGTTATCGTCATTGGCATCAAATCCCATTGGATAAATATCCCAACGGTTTTCTTCAAAATCAACCCCGCCGGCATTTGCCCAATAATCAATTATTGCTTCTCTTATCTGCGGGAATTTTTTTGCTTCTTGTTTTTCAAAGTCATAAACCCACAAATCTGTTTTCCAAATACCATCGTGCCTGTGTCCGACTTTTTCTTTTACGACAAGTTTTTTGTTGTCACTTGAAAAATCAATCGGAGTAAGGGTTCTGAATATAAATTTTGTTTCAATATCTTTTGAAGTCGAAATTAACGGTTTTTCTTCTCTTTGAACGATATTAGCTTTCATTGCTTTATCGGTATCATTGAGTTTTGGGTCAAGCTTGATTAAGAATAAATCGCAAGAAGTGCAGTCTGTTTGTGCATAATAATAAACGGCAGGATAAACAAGCATGGTTTTATCGCCCGAAATTATTCCCTGAGCATTGATTTGTCTGTCAAAGTTAAGTTTTCTCGGTAAAGTTAATTCAGGGCTTCCAACCGGGTCGTTGTATTTAACGAGTTTAAAAGTTTTTTGAGGAACATATACCATATTAGAGTCTTTTGGAACTTCTGCTTGCTTAACTTCTTCTGCTATTTCTTTTCTTGTTTTTGCTCTTGACTTAGCTTCATATTCTGCAACAGTCATATACCCGGACTCAGGCATTTTGCTTTTTTCATATTTTTCAGTAACTTCAACTTTGTTTATGTTGTTCTGGTAAATGGTTTCTGCAACAACTCTATCCTGTCTTTTTGCAAAAGGCAGTTTTAATTGCGCAAAATGAACTTTCATAGCCATTATACTTCCGGCTAAAGCTTCAAACATCTAAACCAAGCCTTCCTTCATTGCCATAACAGTAGCTTGAGTTCTTGTTGTAGCACAAAGTTTTTGAAGAATACTGTGTACATGTGCTTTTGTTGTTGCTTTAGCAATAACAAGCTTGTCTGCGATTTGAGGATTTGAAAGCCCTTCAACCATAAGCTCAAGCACATCAAGTTCTCTATCAGTAAGCCCGTATGTATTGCTGCTTTTTTTAGAAACTTCTGTAACAACTGCTGTAGAAGGTTTTTGAATACTTGAGAAAACCAGTTTTGCAATAGCAGGATCAATCCAACCCACACCTTCATGTACGGCTTTTATAGCAGAAATAGTTTGTTCAGGAGATGCACCTTTCATAATATAACCGTCAGCACCGGCTTTAAACGATTCAAATACATCATGCTCGCTATCACGAGAAGTAAAGATAAGAATTTTAGTCTCCGGTAAAAAATCCTTAATTCTAAGTGTAGCTTCAATCCCATCCATATTAGGAAGTCCGATATCCATAAGAATAACGTTTGGTGTAAGCTCACGAGCTTTTCTAACGCCTTCGATACCGTCAGAAGCTTCTGCAATAAGATTAATTCCTTCTGCTTTATCAAGAAGCATTGAAAGCCCCATTCTATAAAGTTCGTGGTCTTCAATTAAAAGTACGTTTATCATTTTAAAGCTCCTGCAACACTTACTGCATCCGTAAGGATAAATGAGAATTCACTTCCTTTATTAAGAACGCTTTCCAACCAAATTTTTCCGCCGTGTGATTCAATAATTTGCCTTGAAAGATATAAACCTAATCCGGTTCCGGCAGAGCGTTTTTTGCTTGTACCTTGAGAAAATCTTTGGAACATATTTGGAATATCTTCCTGAGGAATCCCACAGCCGTTATCTGAAACAGAAAAAATTAAGTCATTGGATTCGTTTTTGATTGTAATAATAACTTTTCCGTTTTCTTGAGTATAATTGATTGCGTTTCCAAGCAAATTACAAATTACTCTTCTTAATTCACTTCTATCTGCTTGAATTTCCAGGCTTGTATCGCTGCAATCAATTGAAAAATCAATATTTTTGCTGTCTGCAAGCGGTTTAATTTCATCATATACAAATTTTGTCAGCTCATAAATATTGAAATCGGTTTTATTAAGGATAAGTTTTTCTGCATCGTATTTATAAACTTCTAATAAAGCATTCACAAGTCCTAATAAATCTTCATTGCTTTTTTGCATTGTAGCAAGAAGCATTTTTTGCTTATCGTCGAGTTCTCCTAAAGCGCCGTCAAGGAAGAATTTAAGAGTTTGAATAGCAGCCAAAAGAGGAGTTCTCAAATCATGAGTTAATGTTGCAATAAAATCATCTCTTAATCTGTCTGCTTTTTTCTGTTCGGTAACATCTCTTATTACACCGACAAAGCGTTTGAATTCTTCGTCAGGATTGATTCTTGCAAAACTTATTTCAACCGGTACAAGGTTGTTGCTTAAAGGATTTTTGATGTAAAAATCTCTCAAGAAAAGCTCATTTTCTTCAAGTTTGTGTAATTCTTTTGAGATAAAAGTTTTTTTGCTGAACACAAAATCATCAACAGATGCTGAAATGATTTTGTTGTTAACAAGTCCTATTAAAGTTTCGCAAGCAGGGTTAACTTGTTCAATTATTCCGTCTTCATTAAGAATTAAAATCCCGTCAGCGCAATAATTAACAATGCCTGCAAGTTTTGCGTTTGATTGTTGCAAATCGTGAGTGCGTTCTTCAACAATCTCTTCAAGATTATGAGAATATTTTTCCAATTCTTTGTGAGCAATCTCTAGCTCGGATATTTTTTGACGAAGTTGGGATAAAAGGTAGCTTCTTTCAATCCCGTTTTTGATATTTATAATTAAATCATCATTATTCCAAGGCTTTTCAATATATCTGTAAAGCCCGATTTCATTAATAGCTTTAATAGCATTTTCTTTGTCAGCATAACCTGTTAAAAGGATTTTACTTACTTCCGGATGGAGTTTATTAACTTCACTCAAAAACTCCAAACCATTCATTTCCGGCATCAAAAAGTCAGAAATAACCAAATCCGGAGTGTTTTCTTTCAAGAATTCAACAGCTTCTTTTGGATTATTAAAAAAATGAGCATCAGAAAACCCTTCGACTTTTAATAATGTGTTAAAAGCAGAAGTAACTATTCTTTCATCATCGACTACAACAATCTTCCCCTTGTTCATACTCTCATAATAACCTAAACAATATCATTAGACAAATTGTTAATAATTATTAAATCTGTGATATAATTTAGAAAAATATATTTGGAGGGTTGCTAATGGGAAGAAGAACAAAAAAGGGCTTTACGCTTACAGAAGTTTTACTCGCTATGTCTATTATAGGAGTTATTTCGGCACTTGTTATGCCTCAGCTTGTCAAAACAATTCAGAAAGATAAAACGGGTGTGATTCTGGGAAAAGCTGTTGAACAGATAGAACTTGGATGTCAAAACATGATTCAGGCATATAACGAAAGTGTGGAAGCAGAGGGACGAGCTTCTATGGCTGATACCTTGATGGCTATGGACGGTGATTATGATTTTACTTTTAACAGACTTGCTCCATATATTGGTGTTAAAAATATTACAGTTTTTAATGAAGGCGGTGGTAATAGATTTGATAATACTATTAAATTCAGATTTAATAAATTCCCGGCTGAACTTCAGGTTCCTCGCAATATCAATCTAATAGCAATGGTTAATCCAAGTCGTAACACGATTGTTCAAAATCAGGTAGTAATTGATGTAAATGGTTTACAAAATCGTCCAAATCAATTTGGAAGAGATAGGTTTAGATTTGAATTGCGTAATGATGGAAAATTAATTCCTGAAGGTGTAAATTCAAATTCTTGTGATGGAGATAATCCTACAATTAATGCAAACTGCACGGCAAGAGTTGTCAAAGATGGATTTAAAGTTAAATATAACTGGTAAAATATAAGGAGAGATGATAATGGCAGAAGCAAAAATTTTAGCAACTATTGAACGAACTGATACTGAGCAATTACAAATTTCTGTATCAGAATATAGAGGAAAAAGCTATTTTAATTTAAGAATTTTTTATACAACTGATGAAGGTGCAACATGGCTTCCAACTAAAAAAGGTGTAACTTTTGCCCCTGAACAGTTAGATGTTTTATCTGATGCAATTGAAGAAGCAAAACAATTGTTTATGGAAGAAATGGAGTAAGGGCTCTGCCCCCTCTCCTTGAGGAGAGGGTTGGGGTGAGGTGTCAACCGATGAACAATATTCAAGATGAATTTATATCAACAGTTTCACATGAAATGAGAACCCCGCTGACAAGTATCAGGGGGTTTTCTCAAACTTTGTTGTCTTCGTGGGATAAACTGGATGAAGAAAGTAAAAAGAAATTTATCAAAATTATTGAAGAACAATCAAACAGATTAATTAATTTAGTTGAAAATGTTTTGACAGTTTCTAAAATGAATGCAGACAAGCCTGTTTTTAGAGAGGTAAATGTAAATTCTTCTATTGATAAAGTTATTCAAATGCTTAGTCTTAAATACAAAGATTTTAAAATAAATTCTAAGTTTAATACTCATTTGCCTCCGGCATGGCTTGATGAAGAAAAGTTCCAGCAGGTTATGACTAATCTTATTGACAATGCATGTAAGTATTCTGAAGAAAATAAAGAAATAGAGATAACAACTTCTTTCTATAATTCCGATTATGTAAAAATTACTGTCAAAGACTATGGTGTTGGGATAAAAAAAGATGATTTTGATAAGGTTTTTGAAAAGTTTATCAGGCTGGAAAACCATTTAACCAGTAAGACTCAAGGAAACGGCTTAGGGCTTTATATTACCAGAAACCTTGTTGAGTCAATGCATGGGAGAATAGCTGTTGAAAGTGAATTAGGTAACTGGACGGAGTTTTCTTTGCAGTTCCCATTCTATAATCAAGAGGAGGTTTTGAAATGCTCTCAACAGTCTTGATTATTGATAAACGAAAAGAACTTCCTGCAAAATATAAAAAATGTATTGACAGTGTAGAAGCAAAAGCTATTATTGCTCATAATTTAAGAGACGGGCTTAGTGCTGTACAAAATCTTGAACCGGATATGATTATTGTATCAGACAGTATTGATGAATCTCTTTCCGGGTTTTGTCAAAAAATAAGAGCGTTAACTTATAATACCAGACCGATAATTGTTGCTCTTTCAAAATCAGCTGATTTTGAGGACAGAATTTCTGTTCTTGAAAGCGGAGCCGATGATTTTTTAAGCGAGCCTGTTAATATTGAAGAGTTTAAGACCCGTATAAGAGCACATCTTAGAAGAGACATAGAATCTAATTTGGATAACAAAACATTGCTGCCAAATGCTAAATATGTTAGAAAAGCTTTAAAGCGATTGTTAAGTACTGATAACCAAGCAGTTCTGTTGGTAGGAATTGAAAATTTAGATGATTATAAAAGTGTCTATACAGAATTGGCAGCTGATAAAATTGTTCAAACTTTTGTTGCGATTGTAAAGTCTGCATTAGATGAAAATGATTTTATAGGTCAGCTCAATGACGAAACTTTTGTAGTTGTTACAAACAGATTTAGCGCAGAAAAGCTTTCTGAGTTTTTAACGTTTGCTTTTGATACGGTTTCTCCAAAGTTTTACTCAGAAGAGGATGCCCAAAAAGGCTATATGGTTCTAAAGGGTGAAAGATATGCAGGCATGCGAGCTAATTTCGTATCAATTTTGATAGGTGGTATCTTAGAAGGTTTCAATATGATATCTTCTGTTGATGTATTAATAGAAAGACTTTTTGCAGTGAAACAGCTTGCTAAAATCCCAAGCGGCTCAAATTATGCAATTGAGCGTGTAAAACTTACGGGTACCGATTCGGTGGTAGCAGATGTGATAAATAAAAATGTTTATATATATGAGCCGGATGAGTCTTTGGGGTATTTAATCCGTACAGCTTTAGAACTGCAAGGTTATGATGTGCAATCTGAACTGGCCTTGGAATCTGCAATTCAACCGGCTGTAATAGTTTTGGATAGTGGTGAAGGTTTAGAGAACTTAGAGTTTTTACGTAAAATAAAAAGTTTGCAGAATTTTGTTAATACAAAAGTTATTGTAACAACAACGGTGCATAATAAGTTTGCAATATTAGATTCTGGTGCTGATTTGTACTTGCCAAAACCTTATGAAATATCAGATTTAATCCGTTGGGTTGAATTTTTCAAGTCTTAATTCGAAAAAAACTTGCAAAAAAAGTTTGATGTGTTATTCTAAATTACGAAGACAACAGATATGCGTCTGTAGCTCAGCTGGATAGAGCATCTGCCTTCTAAGCAGAGGGTCCCGCGTTCGAATCGCGGCAGGCGTAAATTTTTAAAAAAGGTGGGGTACTCCACCTTTTTTTATATAAGCATTTAGGAGTAGTATTTATGAAAAAGTCTAGTGTGCCTAAATATAATGAATTAATTATGCCAACATTTGTTGCTTTGAAAAATCTTGGTGGCTCTGGTCGTAATAGTGAGATTTTAGAACAAGTAATGAGTTATATGGGTTTAGATGATTCAATTATGGACATTCCGCATAAAAGCAAATATGCTTCTTATCAGAGTGAATTAGAGTATAGACTGGCATGGGCTAGAACATATTTGGCGAAAAGTGGATATATTGCAAGACATTCTAGAGCAGTTTGGGCGATATGTCCTGAGTATTCTAATCTTTCTATATTAACTGATGAACAGGTTGCTCAAATTGTTAGAAATGGACATATTTCAAAATCTATTAATGACAATTACAATAACCCTGAAGATAATGATAAAACAAATGATGAGATTGAATTTCCTGATGAGGATAAACCATGGAAAGATAAATTAATTGCAACTTTACTTGGAATGCAACCAGCTGCTTTTGAACGTTTTTCTCAGCTTTTTCTTCGTGAATGTGGATTTAATAAAGTTACTGTTACAAAAGCAACGAGAGATGGGGGTATTGACGGTAAGGGTGAATTAAAAATAAATGATATTGTGTCTATAAGTATGGCTTTTCAGTGTAAAAGATACAAAGGAGCAGTGCCTGTTAGTGATATTAGGGATTTTCGTGGTTCACTGACTACTGATATAGAAAAGGCGGTGTTTATTACGACAGGATATTATACTAAAAGTGCTAAAGATGAAGCATCTGTTGTGGGGAAAATGCGAATAGATTTAATTGATGGTGCCGAATTAGTTGAAAAAATTGCTGCTTTAAATCTTGGGATTAAAGAAGTAAAAACTTATCAAATTGACGAAGAATTTTTTAAAACAATCTAAATCTTGACTTCCTAAAAAAAATAATTATAACCTTATTACTCCTATAATCGGATGATTTTATCAAAATATATTTAAGTAATTTTCAAGATCAGCCGACTATCATGGGAGAAATGAGGTAACTATATGCAAATCAATGGCGGCGTAAGATTTTGTGAACAAGGTATGAAAGCTTCAATACGTGCAATGCATGTTCAGAGTGAAGTCCTTGGAATGATTAACGAAAACGTTACAGGTTTTGATAAGGTTGGGTTTCAACGAAAAGAACCTGTTATTTCTGCTTTTACGGAATATCTCGGTATTCACGGTTTGTCTTCTACAATTGATGATGAGCCTGGGCGTATTATGACTTCCCAAAATCCGCTTGACATTGCAATGGCAAACAAAGGATATTTTCAAATCCAAACACCGGAAGGGGTAAGACTCACACGTGACGGGCGTTTTAAATTGGATAAGTTAGGAAACCTTCTGGACTTAGAAGACAACGCTGTTTTGTCAGATGCCGGCATGCCTATTAAACTCCCTGTCGTGCCTGAAAATGCGACACAAGTTGTTGTTAATGCTAAAGGTAAAGTTAGTGTTTATGATAAAAACTCAAATGAACTTTTGGAAGCAGGGTATCTTGGGATCGTTGATTCTAACGGAATGGCAGTTTTAAATCCTGATGTTAAGCAAGGGTACAATGAGCATTCGAACGTTGTGCTTCAAAATGAGTTTATGGCTGTAAAACCAGTTGTAAGAAACTTTGAAGCTAACCGTCAGATTTTCTTGTTAGAAAGTTCTAATTTACAAAAAGTTATCAGCCAGCTGGGCTCAGCTTCATAGGAGATTTAAATTATGTATAATATGCAGGCAGTTGTAAGAAAAAATATAAATAATACTACAATGCAGTTTGAAAGACTCGGTCATATTGCAAATAACCTTGCAAACTATAATACCGTGGCTTATAAAACAAATCGCTTTGAACAAATGCTTCGTGAAGACGGCTATGTTGACGGGGCAATTAGAACCAATGCGCTAAAAGGTTCTATTAGAATAAGTACAAACCCTTATGATATAGCAATTGAGGGTGAAGGATATATTCCTGTTGTTTCTCCGGACGGTGAAATCCAATACACAAGAGACGGTTCACTTAAGCGCGGAGCAAATGGTTATCTTGTAACAGTCGATGACTGGATGGTTGGCGATGGAATAAAAATCCCTGCTAATTCATATAAATTTGAGATTAAGCCTAATGGTGATGTTATCAATTATGATAACGCAGGCTCTTTGCCTGAAAAAATCGGCACAATTCCAATTGTTCAGTTCGATTCACCGGAGAACCTTGAACAGGGTCATAATAATAAAATGGTAGTGACTTCTGAATCTGGCGAAGCAAGAATTGTTAAAGAAGATCAACATATTAAACAGTATGCAACAGAAGTTTCAAATACTAATATTTATGACGAGATGAACGAACTTATGAGACTTAATACTTCTATGATTGCAAGTATGAACCTTATGAAAGTCGCTGACGATATGTACAATAAGTCAATCAATATTCGTGAATAATGAAAGGACTAAATAAATGACATTTACAAGTTTAGATTCAATGGGTAAAACAACATTAATGCTTGATTTGATTTCACAAAGACAAAGGGCTTTGGGTTCAAATATTGCCAATGTCGATACTCCGGGCTATGTAAGACGTGATATCGATTTTTCTCAATATCTTGGAAGCATGAACAGCCCGATTGAAACTAAATTGTCTACAGCTCTTGGACCGTCAGGGGTTATTGAAGACAGACAAAAGCAAGAAATAGATATTGCAGAAGAATTGTCAGAAGTACAAAGAAACTCTTTGATGTATACAATGGCAACCAGAAGAATGTCAAATATTATTACGCAAATGAAAACTGCTATTAACGTAGGTAAATAGGGGGCAAATATAATTTCTGCTGACAGGTAAAATTACAAGTTGGAAGAAAGTCACCCACCCTTTCCCTCCCCATCCAGGGAGGTAGCGATTGAGAAAGTAGGTAATTAAATGAGTATTTTAGAATCAATGAATATAGGCTCAAATGCCTTAAGAGCACATGGATTAAGACTTGATATCCATGCAAAAAACATTGCGAATATCGATACTCCTAACTATGTTAGAAGAATTCCTGTTCTTAATGCATCAGAAGATATCTCTTTCCATGGGTTAATGAATGTTATGAAAGAGGATGTTTTTGGCTCAGGCACACTTCCTTATCTTCAAGGCGGGGTTGTCTTTAATGGCTGTGTTGAAGATCCTACTGTCGGTGATAGAATTTATTCTCCGGGACATCCGGATGCTGATGCAAACGGCTATATAAGAGCTTCAAACGTTAACGCCATGGTTGATATGGCTGATGCGATTATGGCTCAGCGTGCTTATGAAGCCAACTTAGCGTTGATTAATATTTCACGCTCTATGGCTTCAAAAGCTACTGAAATCGGAAGATAGGGTTAAAAACTGTTAATATAGTTTTTTGTTTGAGTTGAAGAAACTCCTTCTGTTCTAGGTAAATAGATTACTTCGCAAAGTTCTTCCAATTCATCAAATTTACCTTCCCAATCGTTCCCCATGACAAAAATATCTGCCTGATATTTTTGTATATCGTTTGGTTTTTGTGCCCAGCTGTTTTCAGGAATAACAAGGTCTACAAATCGCAAATTTTCTATAATAGATTTTCTTTGTTCGTACATATAATAGGCTTTTTTCCCTTTAACAGAATTGAACTCATCCGTTGAAATGCCGACAATTAAATAATCTCCAAGTGCTTTTGCTCGTTTTAAGAGATTGATATGTCCGAAATGCAGAACATCATAAGTTCCATATGTAATAACTCGTTTCATTATTTTTCTCCTTTTGCGAAATCTTTTATAAGTTCCAATTCGCTGCCATGCAAATTATATTGAGAGTGACGCGGATATACATCTCTCGGGATTGACATATAGTTCCCGTAAATGCTTGTTAAAACTTCGTCCGGATTATTAGGCGCAGGAAAATAAGTATCTTCAAACAGAATATCTTTTAAAGGGAAGATTTGAGAATAATCATACACCTTATTTGCCCATTTGTGCGGGAAGTCCAGTCCCCAGAATAGCGAACCTTTTTCATCCGTATTGACAAGCTTTTTAGTAATTTTTCTTAAATGTGCACGTGTAGATTCTTCTGTTTTGAAATATTTGAAAAATTTTGGCTTAATAAGCTTTGCAATTTTTTGAGAAAATACTGCTTTTTCTTCTTTTGTCATAGAAGGCGCATAATCATAAGGGAAAATGTCTATAAATATATTATTGGTTTTTTTGTGACGAAGTTTAATAAAACATTTATTTCGCCCATTGCAAGAGAAAGAATAGTACAAATCAGGGTGCATAGGCAATTCTTCTCTGAAAAGTTGAATAAATTTTTCATAATCATCACGAGGCATTCCAATATCAATATCGTCATCCCAAGGAATAAAACTTTTATGTCTCTGTGCTCCCAGAAGTGTGCCAAAATCTAACCAGTAATTGATGGAATTTTCTTTGCAAATTTTGTCAAATTGTTTTAGCAATCCCAGATTTGCCAATTGTATAAGACGCAGATTTCCTTGTGCTTTAGGAACTTCTTTAATATTTTCTATTCCGTTATATTTTTCTAAAAAACTTTTTCTCTGTTTGCGCAGTTCCGGTCTAAGTATGTGGAATTTTATCCCAAAGCAAATAATTGTAATGTGGCTTGCTGTCTCTTTGTTCATTGAAAATAATTTTTCTAGCATTGTTGCTCCTTTCATTCTTTTACTATTCACAATTGCGTTAGAAATTTAAAATGGATAGAATTGTCAAAAAAAAGAAATTATCATATTAATATGGTTACCAATGATGAAATCAGAAATACGTTTGGCTATATAGTTCGAGAAATGCGAGAAGCAAAAGGGATAACTCGGGAAAAATTAGCTGAATTTTTGGAGTTGCAGCCTCAAACAATATCATCTATTGAAACAGGTAAAAACTTTGTATCATCTGAGGTTTTAGCAAAATTATCTAATTTTTTTGAAGTAAGTCCGGCTTATTTTTTTACACAAAAACCCAGAATTATAAATAGTGTAAAATCTGATTATAAACAGGAAATAAAGCGGTTATTGCCATTGTTTTCGCAGGAAAAATGCAAAACTATTTATGATGTTCTGTTAGTATTACTCAATCAATAATAATCTCCTTGTCAAAGTACTATGTAATTATATAATATATTTGTCACAAGAACGTCAATTGTAACGAATTGTAACAATGAAAGCATTTCCCCTAAAGTTTTCAAAAAAAGTGTCGTTATACATATTGTTAGAGATAAGAAAAGCAAACACAAAGTGTATGGCTGTTGATTAAGAGGTATGTTTTATGGCACACGATGAATACGAAATGCTAATTGAATATTCAGAAATGACAGCATTTAATTTCAATTCAAAGGAGTATCAGGAAGTAAAAAAAGACTATTTAGAATGTAAAAAAGCTGCAAACAGCTTTGAAACGCTTGTGAAGAATTTTGTAAGTCGTTTCAAACCACAGACAGCTTTGTAAACCTTATGAGGGATATGTATGTCGAACAAAAAAGATTTCAAGAATAACTGCTTTTCTCCAAATTGGATAGAAGTCGATTTAGAGGATTGCAAAAAAGAAGCGGTAATTAAGGAGGAACGCCTAGAGAGCAAACGACGTAAAGACTTGAATACATTATTAAGAGAGCTTGACGAAATCAAGCAAAACATTGAAAAAGTTGCAGAAAAGCAACATCGGCTTGCAAACCTTAGTGCGTTTTACTCGGGAGAGTTTGCACGATAGTTTAAACAAAAGCCTCGCTGAGCGCGGGGCTTTTTAGTTATACATTTGTTCTTCAATGATTGCGCAGATAAGATGTTCAATCATTAGATGAGCCTCTTGAATAATTGGTGTTTCTGCAGAAGGAACTTTTATAAGGTAATCACACATTTTATCCATTGCAGCAGGTTTTTCTCCGGTTAAACCTATGGTTATCATTTTTTGGTTTTTTGCTTCTTCCAGAGCTTTTATGATATTTTTGGATTCTCCTGAGGTTGAAATTGCGATAAATATATCCCCTGGGTTTGCATGTGCGCTGATTTGACGTGCAAAAACGAGTTTGTGGTCGTAGTCGTTACCAACAGATGTTAAAATTGAAGTATTTGTTGTAAGTGCGATAGCACTAAGTGCGGGACGTTCCATGAGGAATTTTGAGACAAGCTCTGCTGCAAGATGCTGAGCGTCTCCTGCCGAGCCTCCGTTTCCTGCAATTAAAACCTTTTTGTTATTTTTGTAGGCTTCAATTATTTCTGAAGCCATCTTTTCAATTGCAGAAATAATTGAATCGTTTTTTAAAATAAGCTCTTTAGTCTCTTTTGATTTGTTAATATAATTTTTTATAAAATTCTTCATTGCGAATATTATACCATATAAATATCTGCTTTACTTTATTGTAATAACAGTTAAACTATTAATATGAGAAAGAGTTTTTTAATATTTTTATTTTTTGCATTAATGCTCCCTGTATCAGCTGACAGCTGGGATGATTTTGGCAGTGTTGAACGTATGTGGGACGGGCAGAAGTCGATTACCAATAAAGAGTTTGAAGAGGTTATGGATGCCTTGCAGACTAACCAAAAACAAAAAGAAGAAAAACAGAAAAAGAAAAAGATTAAAAAAATAAGCGGCGGCGGCAGCAGCTTGCATACGGAATTAAGT
This sequence comes from uncultured Candidatus Melainabacteria bacterium, assembly GCA_932182025.1. GTDB lineage: Bacteria > Cyanobacteriota > Vampirovibrionia > Gastranaerophilales > Gastranaerophilaceae > CAG-196. The sequence goes on along the minus strand of CAKNXK010000024.1, from coordinate 70,399 downwards.
CCGGAAAAAGAGATAAATGAAATTCCTAATTTGAAAAATAAAGCTGATGAAGGTGTTTTGATTAATGTTCCCGTAAATTTGGTATTGGGTGAAAATGTTCTGGAAAAAGGGTTTTATAAGGTATTTGCCAGAAAAGATGATGACAAAAAGATATATGTGTCTTTTTACCAGTCACAGTTTTTTAAGGGTGAGCTGGAAGTAACAGAGACGGAAGATGATTTTGGAGAGGATGAAATAGATTTTGCGAAATTAATTCCTTATAACAAATCATTTATGCGTATGATTTTTGGTTCATTGGATTTTAATGCTTCTGCGCTTGTGCCTTATATAGAGGAATAACTACTCTTATATTATCTATTTAATTTGTATATAAAAATACTTGATATATTGTGAAAATATGGTATGATAAAATTAGGTTTTTGTATAGTGCTTTGGAAGCTTGTTTGAAATCTGGATGAAAAAGAGAAGCAAATAGGCTAAACATACGATTACAATATTACTAACTGTATTGTATTGTTTAAATAAGATAGAGGATACAACTGAAAAAGATATTATGAAAATGCGCAATTATATTAAGAAGAAATTGAAAAGAATTGACAGGAATGCTATGGCATTAACTGTAGTCGAAAAACATTTATTTAATAAAAAGGTTTTTGTGTGCGGCGGTGTTTTACTGTTAGCATTTGGTGCATTTGCAGTAACAGCGCACAAAGAGTTTTCAAATATTGCTGTTAGTGAAGCGAATTTGATACAGTTATCAGCAGTACCGATGGCTGCAACAGGGAAGAAAGACGTTATATCAATTCCACAAGGAACAACAAAGGCAAATCCTTTTTTGCCTTATCGTGATATTAGCGGCTCATCATCATTGGATGTTCCTAATTTCAGCTTGGTAGAACCGCCGGAAGTTGTTGATGAAAGTTCTGATGCAGCAAGAGTTATGGATACTGTTGTTTCAGGTATTTTATTTGACAAATTCAGTCCATCTGCAATTTTAAATATAGAAGGCAATGATTACCTTGTTAAAAAAGGTGATGTTGTAAACAATTATAAGGTTGTAAACATTATGCAGGATTCAGTAACTGTTAAGTTAGGTGCCAATGTTTACAAAGCTGGTATCGGAGAGATTCTAACAGAAGGCTCTTTGAATCATAATGATGTTTCAAACTTAAATAATAAATTCGGAGGTGAAAAAAGACAATGAGTTACAGTAATATAAAGAGAGTTCTGTCAGCTGCCCTTTTATTGGCATTTACAGCTCCTTCTGTTTCAACTTTGAGCGCTTGTGCTGATATTACTGACGCATCTTTAAACAGAAGCTCAATGCTTTTGACCGGAGATGTTCGTCTAACTAATAAAAACGATCAAATTACGCTAAGTTTGCGTGATTCAGATGTTAAACAAGTTTTAAGAATGTTTGCTGATAAAGCAGGTATGAATATTGTATTCCATGATTCTGTATCAGGAAAAGTTACTTTAGATTTGGTTAAGACACCTATCAATGAAGCTTTTTCTCTTGTATTGCAAATCGCTGGTTTAAGCTATTATCAACAAGGCAATACAATGATTGTTATGTCTAAGAACAGTCCTGATAATGCGACATTCTCTAAACAAGAGATGTATACTTTCCCTGTTAACTATGTTAATGCAGGAAAGATTGCTGAATTCTTGAATAAGAACGTATTTGGTATGAAAAGAGCCGGTTTCTCCGGTGTTGATGCTGCAACAGTAAACTCAGCTACTAATGAACTTATAGTATTTGGTATGCCTGGTGATGTTGCTATTGTACAAAAAGTTATTGAACAATTTGATAAAGAACCTTTAAGCAGAACTTTTGCAGTAAATCATACAACTCCTGCCGAAATGGCAAATATGATTTGTAATGTTCTTCTTCCATCAAGAGGTATTGGCGGTTCTGATGATACAGCGGGAAGCGGAATTTCTTCAGAAGAAGATGATTATGATGCAGAAACCGGTGGAGCTGCTGGTATTATGACCGGTGCAGCTGCAAGTGCAGGTGATGAAGGTGGAGCTGCCGGTGGAGAAGGCGGCGGTTCTGGAGAAATGAAACTGGGCGAAGGTATTTTGGCTTGTTCAGTATCAGCTGGAAATGCAACTTCTTCTGTAGCTCCTTTTAATGTTCAAAACTTATCAATTGCTTACTTCCCTCAAAGAGGTACAATTACTATGATGGGTGGTTCAGAAGCTCAAGCAAATATGGTTGCTAACTTTATTAAAACTCATGATATTAAACAACCTCAAGCTTTCTTGGAATTATCTATTGTTGAACTTACAGAATCAGGTTCAAAAGCTTTCCAAAACCAATGGCAGATATCAACTAAAGCATGGAACTTTAGTTTTGACGGTGAAACAACCAATGGCGGTAGATGGGGCGGTCCTGGTGGAAACTGGATTCCGGCAACAGATTATCAGTTCATACCGGGACAATGGGTAGGTGAAGGTTCTGATATGGAATACAAGCCGCCTCAATGGATAGAAACTCCATATAAGATACTTGCACCAAATACAACTTATGTTCAATGGATGATGAGCTATCTTATCCAAAACAGAAAGGGCAGAGTTCTTGCTAATCCGAAAATCATGATTACAAATGGTCAGGAATCTATTATCGACTTGACTCAAGACTATATTGAAAAAGTTGATACTGAATTCTTGAGTTCAACATCTGCCGGTTATGGTACAACAACGGGTGCTGTTAACAGAGAATATACTATTTCAGAAGACTTAGGTATTAAGGTTACTCTAACACCGTTTATTTCACCTGAAGGTTATGTAACTTTAAATATCGTACCTGATTACTCAACAATTCAAAGCCAAATCTTTGATTCAGACGGTCTTCCTGCGGTTACATTATTAAGTAGAAGAAACCTTGATTTGAAGAATATCAGAATTAAAGATGGTGAAACTCTTGTACTTGGCGGTATGCTTCAAGAATCTGAACAAAAAACTGTTGGTAAAATACCTCTATTAGGTGACCTGCCTATTATTGGTGCGGCATTCAGATCAACAAGTACTACTAAGGAAAAATCTGAATTGGTAATTATGATTACTCCGCATATTATTAATGATGGCGATGGTACCGTAGTAAACAATAATTTATAGTCATTATGTCAAATCAACTGGATAAACTAAAAAGCAGTATAAAAAAAGAATATGCTAAAAACTTCGAATTAAACCTGATGAAATCATCAGGTTTTATTCCAGTTGACAAAAGGCAAAGCGACTTTTGGGTAATTCTTAATAAAGGAAATGCTGTTAATAAATCAAAAATTGAAGCTTTGATTAAGGAAAAATTTGAGGGATTAACTCCTAAATTTATTCCTGTTGATTCAAAAGATTTTGATGAGTTGTTCACAATTCTTTCAGATGTGGGTACAGTGGAAAGCAATCGTTCAGTTCCTGCTCCTTCAGTATCAGAGCCAGAGAAGAATGAACCAACAGCAGAGGACATGCTTGTAGGTATTGGCTGGGTTAGTCAAGAACAATTAGATGAATGTGTGCAAGAATCTCAAGAGATGAATTTACCACTCGATTCAGTTTTCATGAAAAAAGGATATTTGTCTTATGAGAGAGTTGTTTCTTATCTAAAGAAAAAATATGGTTGTGAAGTTGTTTCAAAAGAGAATATTATAGTTGATCAGTCTATATTGAAAATGCTTCCTGATGATATTATGGATAAGAAGCAGGTTGTCATTATGTCATTGGAGGAAAACAAACTTGCTGTTGCAATGGTTAACCCTCATGACAGATATACGATTAGAGAAATTTCTCTTTCAACCGGTCGTTCTTTGAATGTTTATGCAATTCCTTATTGCGATTATGAAGGATTTTTGCAGGATTACGTTCAGCAGAAAAAGAGCGAACAGCATGCTAAAGAAACTGAAAGAATTATTGCAAGTATTGAAGAAGAAACCGCACAGTATAATGATGGGGACAACCTGTGGACTCAGGTAGAAAAAGAGCTTCAAGATGCCAGTGGTAATGTTGCTAAGTTTGTTTATAAAATTATTACGGATTCAATTGATTCAAAAGCATCAGATATTCACATTGAGCCGAGAATTGGTTATTACGTAGTAAGGGTTCGTTCAGACGGTATTTTGAAAAAGGTTCTTGAAATACCCGGCAGTATTGAAATGGCTGTAATTACCCGTTTCAAGGTACTTGCAAGAATGAATATTGCTGAACATAGACGACCTCAGGATGGTACATTCTCTATTAAATATAATGACAGAATGTATGACTTCCGTATTAATACTTTGCCGGTTTCCGGCAAAGAAAAGGTTGTAATCCGTATTTTGGCTCCGGCTGTGAGTTTGAAAGCAGGCGGCGATAAGATGGTTATTCAAGGTGCATCTGAACATGATTTGTCGAAAATACATGATATGGTTCAGTCACCAAATGGTATTATTCTTACATCAGGTCCTACAGGTTCCGGTAAAACAACAACTCTTTATACAATTCTTAAGGCTTTGAATAAAGAAGACGTTAATATTACTACAATTGAGGATCCGATAGAAATTAAGTTGGAGGGTATTAACCAGTCACAGGTTAATGCTAAGGCGGATATTACGTTTGCTTCTTGTATGAGAGCGATATTAAGACAAGACCCTGACATCATTCTTATCGGGGAAATCCGTGACTTTGAAACCTTAGAGGTTGCAATTTCAGCAGCCTTGACCGGTCACCTTGTGTTAAGTACTGTCCACACAAACTCGGCAGCGGCAACTGTTACACGTTTGATTGAAATGGGTGCTAAAGATTACCTTGTTTCTTCAACATTAACAGGTGTAATTGCACAAAGACTTGTAAGAAAACTATGTGACAAATGTAAAGAGGCATATTTCCCAACAGAGGAAGAAGCTAAACATATTTCTAACAATCCTGAAGTTCAACAAAAGCTTATGAAAACTAAACTTTATAGACATAAAGGTTGTAAAGAATGCGGTTTCTTAGGTTATACAGGTCGTATCGGTATATATGAAGTTATGCCTATAACAAGAGAGATTAAAAAACTTATTGCACAGGGTGCTCATGATATTGAGATTGAAGAAGCAGCTGTAGCAGCAGGTATGGTTACATTAAAAGTTTCCTGTTTAAATCACATTTTAGATGGAAATACAACATCTGATGAATTTGTCAGGGTACTTGGTTACGCTAATGAATAGAGGAATAAGAAGAGGTTTTAATTAGATGCCAATATATGATTATGTAGCACTAAAACAAGGGAAGGAAGTTGTAAAAGGTCAGGTAACAGCTTCTAACTTAAAGGATGCTCGCGATGTAGTTCGTAAAATGGGACTTGTACCTACAAAGATTACCGAGTATGTAGATACAAAGGTTAAAAAAGGCGGTGCAATTTCTGCTTTATCTTTATCTGAAAAAATTGATTTTATTTCAACATTCCAGATATTGCTGCAATCAGGTATTCCTGCTGTTGAATCTTTGATGTTTATGGAGCAGGAAGCGGCTAAGAAAAAAATCCAGAACATGTCAAGAGTTTTAAAAACTCAAATTATGGCAGGTTCTACTTTCGCTGATACATTGGCAAGATACCCTCAAGTATTCGGATATATCTTTATTGGTCTTGTAAAAGCAGGGGAAGAAGCCGGTGAATTGGAAAAAACCCTCGGTCGTATTAAAGACTTGCTTACTAAACAGGCTAATATTAAGGCTAAAGTTATTGGTACTTTGATGTATCCGATGTTCGTTATTGTCCTTGCGTTTTTAATCGTATTGGTAATGTTATTGTTTGTATTCCCGGCGTTTAAGGAAATGTTTGAACAACAGGATAAGGCATTGCCTTGGATTACTGCTGCAATGATTAATGCAGGTGATTTCTTAAAAGAATTCTGGTATACAATTCCTATATTTATAGCAGCTTATATTGCTTTTGTTATGGTTACTTTAAAATGGGAGCCTGCAAGAAAAATTTTGGATAAAGTTTTGTTGAAAGTGCCTTTGATTAATAACTTGCTTTTATACTCAAACTTTTCAAACTTCTTGTCAGTATTAAGTGTATCTTATGATGCTGGTATTCCGATTGTTGACTGCTTGCACTTGGCGGTTATTACTTTAACAAACTCTACTTTGAAGAACAAAATGAGTACAGCTATTGTAAAGGTACAACAAGGTTTGCAGGTATCACAGGCGCTTAAAGCAACGAAAATTGTTCCTAAGATGTTGTTGTTTATGATTGCAACCGGTGAACAATCAGGTCGTTTGGGCGATATGCTTGAAAAAGGTGTAAACTTCCTGGATAAGACTTTGGATGGTATTATCGACACAATGACCAAGATGATTGAACCTATTATGTTGATTGTAATCGGTGGTATTGTATTATGTATGGCTCTTGCTTTATACCTACCATTGTTCCAGTCATATATGTCATAGTAAAAAGAAAGAAGAGGCATAATGGATAACAAAGAAATATTAGAACTTTCAACATCAGCATGGCGCGAAAAGGTTTATATAGAAACCTCGGAGCATGTTATCTGCGGTTATGTCTTTATGCCTAAGATTGGAAAGAAAACAAGACTTTTGACTGAAATCCTTAACACAGGCAAAACTTTTTTGGCAGTTAAGAATTGCACATTGGAATATAAACTTAACCCCGGAAGAGCTGTTGAACAGCATGAATTTATGCAGGTTAATATCTCGTCTATTCTTATTATGAGACCATTGTACGATGAGTAAAACTTATTTGGTTACGGGTGCAACATCGGGAATTGGTAAAGCACTTGTTGAGAATTTGGCAGAAGATAATGTTATTTTTGCGGGCTACCGCTCTGAGGAGAAGGGAAAAGAGTTGGCTGAGATTAGCCCGAATATTTACCCCTTCTATGTGGATTATGCTAAACCTGAAACGGTTGCAGGGGCTGCTGAATATATTTTATCAAAGTGTAGTAAGATTGATACAATGGTTAATATTGCAGGCTGTGTAGTTGCAGGACCTGTTGAAAAGATTTCTATTGATGAGATTAGAAGACAGTTTGATGTTAATGTTTTTGGTCATTTAGAAATGGCTCAGAGACTGGTTGAGATATTGGAAAACGGTAAGATTATTAATGTAAGCTCAATGGCGAGCTTTGGAGTGTTTCCGTTTATTTCTCCATATTGTGCTTCAAAAAGGTGTTTGGATATGTTTTTTAACTCGCTTCTTGTTGAAAATAAGCGCAATATTAAGGTCGTTTCGGTTAAACCCGGGGTGATTGCGACTCCTTTGTGGGGTAAATCGGTGCAAGAAAATTCCAAATACCTTGATAACTGCTCAGGGTATGAAAAAGAAATGGATTTTGTGATTAATAATGCTCGCAAAAACGAGGAAAAAGGACTTGGAGTAAATGAGGTAGTGGATGTGATTCTGAAAGCCGATAGAGCAAAAAATCCAAAACTATCTTATACCGTTGGACGTGATGCGTTTAGTGCAAGCTTGGTTGCGAAATTACCGCAAAACTTGGTTAATAATCTTATTAAATTTGGTCTTAAAGCAAGAATGGGTTAGCTGTATACAAACGGCGGGCCATTTTTGATTTCGAACAAAATATTATCAGCCATTATTTTAAGCTCTTCTTGCGATTTACCTCTTGCTTTTTGAGCAAAAAATTCTTCGCATAAAGGCTCAATTGCTGATTCTTTTTTAGCCTTAAAGTTGCGTAACTCTGTTGAGACAAGACGTCTTTGCAAATCGAGTTCGGTTTCTGCGTTGTATTTTTTTACTTGAACCTCTTTTACTGCTTCGGTTAAAGTTTTTCCTCCGTATGCAAGAGCCGAAACACCTGAAATTCCGAAAAACAAATTCTTAAACTGCGGGTTTTTAGGGTTCATAAGCCAATCGTAGAAGAATGATAGATAATCATTAACGTGGGAAAAATAGGTGATCTTGTTTCTGCCTGAGCCGCCGATTGCACTGTTAACCTTTTCAGTTGCTTGGTTCATAGAGGATTTTAGATGTTTAATAAACTCTTCTTTTTCCGCATCTGACAAATTCATTTTGTTTACATATTCTTCTATTTCAGCAGGTGTTGCATAAATCGATTCAAGCATATTTTCGATTATGTGTTTGTACGCATCTTTCCCGCTTAGGGTTTCACCGTTGTGTCCTTGGATATTATTTATCCCTTTGCCTTCGTTAAATTCTTTAATAACATTTTCTAAACCTGTTTTGGTATTTTTTAGTCCGTTTTTAATAAATTCTTCGCTTTTTCTTATGTTACGCAGAGAAAAATATCCGAGTGCAAGAATTCCTGCAAGTGTTGCTGCTCCAAGTACCCAGAATTTTGTTTCAGGATTTTCTTCTTTCTTTTTACCTTTAAATGTTGGTGCAAAAGCTTGAGCTTTAGTTGATAGCATATTTCTTGTTATTTGAATTTTTCCTGAGAATGATTGTGTTTCAACTTCGATTAAGTTTTCCTGCAAGTTTTTTTGGATATCTGCTTCACGTTTTTTTATCCAAACATCTTTGTATCCGTCAATAAAGTTTTTCCCTATGAAAGCCATTGAGCCAAGGGTTATAACACCTAGAGCTGCCAGAATTGTACGGCGGTTCGGCGATTGTATCATGCTGAAAATACTCTGATGAACTTCATCATTGATACAGTGGTTACGAGTGATTCCGGGGAGAAGGTATTCTTTTGTTGAGTCCAGTTTCTTTTTAGAAAAACTCTTTATCATAGCGGTGAACCCGCCAATAAGCCCCATCGCTCCGAGTGAAACACCTGCAAGTATTTTTAATCCGTTATCATTTACGCCTTCTTTTTCAAAAACTTTTTGGGGTAAATCTATTTTTGTATCTGAAATCACAAGTGTATCAAGAGTTTCATCTAAAGAAAGAAGAGGGTCTTTAATAAACGCATTGATAAGTTTTCCTTCTTTTATGTTGGAAAAATTCTTTTGCTGTGTATTTGTCATGTTTTTTTGAATACGGTTTGATTCAGCGTCGTTGTTTATTTTTGCGATTGTTGTCATCTTTTTTCTTTCTCAAGATTTTATGCAGGATTGTTTTAAGATTGAATAGCTTTTTGTCTTCATCTACTTTTGTTTCGTCGTCTTTGTTGTTGTTTTTCTTGAAGATTTTAAATAATAGTTCAAGCTTGTTTTTTAAATTGTCTACTATTTCTGATAGTTTCTTTTCGACAAATGCTTTGGCTTCGCCGTAGATTGCACTTAGTTTGTCAGATATTTCAAACTTAATGTTGTTTAAAAATTTTGGAATATTTCTAATAAAGTTTAATGTAGGAACGACGATATTTTGAGCTACAAATACAATTGGTTTCATAACGGGAGTTTGCGCATTTTGTTGAATAAATTGCTGTAAATTCGTTGATAACTTTTGCATTGTAGTTTCGAAAACTTTTGCGTTTTCTGCTCTGTGCTGAATATTTTGCTCGTGATGTTTTTGTGCAAGCGCGCGAGCCTTCAACATATTCCCTATCATAGCACACTCATGATAAGTCATCTCTCCGACTTTTCTATTTCGGTCAGATTGTTTCATTGAGCCGGCTCCGGCTGAACAAATAGGACACGCAGCAGGCGGAAGCCCGTGGGGACAAAGCCCTGCATTAACCTTATTAACTTGTTGAACCGCGTTTGACAATAAAAAAACCTTTCTCGTTGATAACCGCAACACAGAAAAGTCTTTCCACGGCTTTGACTCGAAGCGGTGGTAATCATGAGTATCCAGGCTATATTCTGTTGCGGCACAGCTCGGGAATTTCACCCGATTTCCTCTATTCAGTTGTAGTTTAATTGTAGGATAATCAAGCTTTTGAGTCAAATTTTCTTGCGCTAAGTAAGAAATAATGCTACAATTAACTTAATATAAGTACATACTATAAGCGGGTGGACACCTCACCCCGACCCTCTCCTTGAGGAGAGGGAGTGGAAAAAGGGAGAGATTATGTTACAAGAAGCAACAAGAGCTATAAATTCTGCATTTAATAACAGTTTCATAAAGAAACTGAGCCAATACCTCCATGATTGTGTCAGGGAGGAGGTTAAGAGCTCTACATTCAGAAATTTGAAAGCTGATAGAGATAACAAGTGGATTTTCTTAAACGAAGAAGATACGTTATTTACTCAAGGATTGGAATACCTTAGATTAGAAGGCTCTGATGCTAAATTAACCGAGCTTATGATTCAGTCAGAAACAAGCCAAAAAGACAAATACCTTATTTATGGTTATTTGTTCCTTGTTGGGAAAAATAAATCAGGCAGAAAAAATGAGTTTTTGACTCCGCTTTTATACACTCCTTGCCGTTTAGAACGCAACGGAGTAAATATAAATTGTATGTTAACCGATGAGTTTCTTTCTCTTAATACAGGCGCGTTGACTGCATTAATGAAAAAAAGTGATGATGAGGACGAAACAGAACAGCTTCTTGAAGGATTGTTGGATGTTGTGCCTACAGTACCTATTACTCAGGAAAAAATGGATATTTTCCTGACTACACTTAAATCGATTGTTCCTGATATTGATATCTCTTTAAACCACGATATGGATGTTAAAGAAGACAATGTTTCAAAAGATTTTTACAATGAAAAAATTGATGCGGAAAATATAGACGAAGTAGTTGAAGAAGAAACTTCTAAAAAACAACAGGTTTCTTTTGACAAAATCCATTTAACAAAACAATGCGCAATTATTCTTACAAAACGTCCTTCTGCTACTGCGGGTGTTTTACACGAACTTACTCAGATTGCTGAAAAACCAAGCGGAGTTTATCGTGAAACTGTTTTGAATTTGATTAATGAAGAATATACCCAGTCAAAACCGACTGACAGTCAGCAAAAAACACTTGCCGATTTCTTCCCTGTAACACCTTTGTCTCTTTCAGATGCGCAGTTGAATGTTGTTAAGAATGTTGAAAACGCAAAACTTGTTTCAGTTTTCGGGCCTCCGGGAACAGGTAAATCGCAAACAATTGTTAACCTTGTAGCACACTTGATTGCTAATGGTAAAACCGTCCTTGTGGCTTCACGTATGGATAAAGCGGTTGATGTTGTGGCTGAACGCTTGAACGATTTAGGCGCACCGTTCTTAGCTTTAAGAGCAGGAAGGTTGAATTATCAGCGTGAATTATCTATGCAGTTACAAGATTTATTGTCCAATAAAGTTGATTTAGATGAAGGTGTTGAAAGTTCTATTCTTTGTGATGTTTCGGATATGGAAAAACTTCTGAAATCAATGAACGAAATGGAAAAGAATGCTGAAAATATCTTGGCAATGGAAAAAGAATGGACTGATTTGGGTAATGAAATCAAACTTCAAGCTCAAATGTATCAAAATCCCCGCTTTATTAAACACGATTTGAAAAATGATGAAGTGAAAGCTATAGAAGATATTCTTGAAACATTATCTCTAAACCTTGAAAAATCAGGATTCTTTGCAGCATTTAAAAATAGTGCTTCATTGGGTAAATTGAAAAAAATCTTAAAGATTAATAACTTTGACGTTAATAACGAGAACTTAATGATTTTGAAAAACGAGTTAGAGTTTGCAAAACTTATCTGCTCTGCTCGTATGATTGAAACCAAAATCCAGAATACAGGCAATGTTCATGTTATATCCGAACAACTTAGAACAATGCGCAAAAAACAGCGCAAACTCGCTGTTGATATTCTTAAAGCTAAACGCAGAGCCGCTTTGAAAGGTTTGATGCAAGATCCTGTTAAACGTCAAAGATTATTTGTTCATTCAAAATCTCTTGTAGAACGTAAGAAAAACCTTCAAAGCAGACTTCTTGAAACAGAAGACTTTAAACCTTTGTTAGAGGCTTTTCCTTGCTGGTGTGTTACAACTTACGCTGTTTCAGGTTCTTTACCTTTAAAACCGGGATTGTTTGATGTTGTTATTATTGATGAAGCTTCTCAATGCGATATTGCAAGCTGCTTCCCAATTCTATACAGAGCGAAAAAAGCTGTTGTGGTTGGAGATGATAAACAGTTGCCACACTTATCTTTCTTAGAAAAAGCAAAAGAGCAGTCATTTATGTCACAATATGGAATTACGGACAGATATCAGCTTATGTGGCGTTTTAGAACCAATTCAATGTTTGATTTGGCAAATTATTATTCAATGCATCCTGTTCTTTTGGATGAACATTTCAGAAGCTTGCCGCCGATTATTAATTATTCAAACAAAGAGTTTTACGGCGGAAGAATTAAGGTTATGAAACGCAATGACAACTCTTCAAAGGTTCTTGAGGCTGTTGTTGTGCCTGATGGTAAGGTTGATTTTGATGCAACAAGAAACCTGCCAGAGATTGAAGCCCTTGTAAAACGTTTGCACGAAATAGTTGTGGAAGATGAAAGAAAAAATCCTGACAATCCTGTTTCAATCGGTATTATTTCGCCGTTTAGAGCACAGGTTGAGCAGTTAAAGATTTCTGTTGCGAAGGTTTTATCAGAGCACATGATGGAAAAACACCAGATTGAAATCGGTACAGCGCATACTTTCCAAGGGGATGAACGTGATATTATGCTTATTTCCTGGGCTTATGCAAATAATAGCTTCCCTCAGAGTTTGATTTTCTTACAAAAACCGAACTTGTTTAACGTTGCGATTACTCGTGCAAGGTATAAAACTATTAACTTTATTTCAAAAGACCCGCGTGAGTTGCCTGAAGGTATTTTGAGAAGTTATTTCGGATTTATTCAAGAGTACGAAGACAGATTTTCTTTGATTAATTCTGATGAGTTTGACGAAAATATTTACAAGAATATGTTTGAAAAAGAAGTTGCTCAGGCTTTCCGTGATTTAGGTCACAAAGTCCTTTGCGGGGTTGATATCGCAGGCTTAAGCGCGGATTTGGTAGTTGATAATAAGTTCGTAGTTGAATGTGACGGTGTGGAAGACAAAACACCTTCAAAAGTTTCAAATATGAAAAAACAAACTATTATTGAACGTTCAGGTTTGAAGGTTTCACGTATAACAAAACGTGAATGGAGCTACTCACCAAAAGCTTGTATTGATAGGGTGATAAATAGTAATATATAAGTCAAAGGTCGGATATTATCCGACCTTTAATATTTGTTTCATTAGCTTCATTGAAAAATCTTCCAAAAGTTCGTAGGGTGCAATTTATTACAAATAATACTTAGGTTCTAATCCTTCGACTCTTGCGCAAAGCTCAATGAACTGTTTTGCAGGACTTGAATTAATTTTAGTCAACAAAACTTCTTCAATCTGGAATAAACCTACATCACCCGTCATATCCACATCAATTCTGATTGGCTTCTTTTCTCCGTGGTGGATTTTTATAAAGTTAATAGCGTTAGCTGAGTATTTATGGATATCGCCGACTTTCGGAGTTGTGCTGATTGACATTGGAATACGCGCACGTCCTTTTGTCATATCACAGCCGTCAGCAATAAGCATAATACCTGCTTCGATTGAATGGATTTTTCTGGATGACATGTGCCCGATAATTGATTCCATTGCAACAGCTTTTATAACTGTTCGTTTATGCAAATCATCAGGGAAAACCGCTTCCAGAGCGCGTTCCATAATCGGTTTTGCAAGGATTAAAGACATTTCTTCGTGGGACTGTCTTCCTATCATCATGCCTAAATCGTGCATCAAACCCGCAAGGATAAGTGCACAAACACTGTCTTCAAAAGTTCCGACTTCTTCGGTTTCAAGTGATGTTTTGATGCCTGCATCTCTTAAAATGCGAAGCATTTTTACGGCATTATTAGCTACCTGTCTCATGTGAACAGGTCCGTGGTCGTTAAATCCCAAACGCTTGATGGATACGTTGTTCGCATAATCCTGCATCTCTTGAACTTCCGCATCGGTTAATAAATAATTTGCAAGCTCTAATGCTTTTGGCAGGGTTTGTAATCTTTTAATAAGCTTGTTTTCTACAGCAATTTCTTTTGTTGACTTCATACTATTATTATAACACATTTTTTAGTAAAATGTTTATATGAAAAAGATTTTAGCAGAACCTAATTTTAAATCACCGGACATCACCTTGATGGTTTTGACTTCGGAAGAGGTTGAATATTCTGATTTGACGGATTTTGCAAATAAGTTGTTGGAAGAAATTCCTGTGCTGCATACCAATTCTGACGGACGAAAGTTTCAGGCAGTTACACAGGGAATTTTAGAGTGTTTAAAATTATTAAAGGGTTTTAGTTCTACTAAATGGGTTAGCGAAAATAAGCTTCTTAATGAATTAAAATCAGGACAAACACCGCTAGCATTTACAAGAATTAATGGGAAACAGGAAATTTGTTCTTATAAAATAATTAATTTTGACCAGATTGATTTTGAAAAAGAATTAGAGTTCGCAGATGAGTTTGAAGTTGTTTCAAAACCTCAGGAGGATGATGTTTATAACAAAATCCTTAATCTTATAAAAAGAGGTGACAACGTATTTTTGACAGGTTTTGCAGGAACCGGTAAGAGTTATATTTTGAATAAACTCAAAAGTAAATTCAAAAAGAAACTCACGATTACAAGCACCACAGGTATTGCTGCCGTGAATGTCAAAGGTCAGACTTTGCACTCCTGGGCTGGTGTCGGGCTTTGCAGAAACCCTGTTTCAAAAACAGTTGAAAAAATCCGTGCCCGAGTTTCTACTTTAAGACAGATTTTGAACTGCAAAATTCTTGCTATTGACGAGATTTCGATGCTTAATATTGAAACCTTTGAATATGTTAATGAGGTTCTAAAAGAGATTAGAGAAAATAATGAACCATTCGGCGGTATTCAGTTATTATTAATTGGTGACTTCTTTCAGCTTCCTCCGGTAGAAGAAGAAGCTTTAGAGCGAAAATATTGTTTTGATTCTCCTTTGTGGGAAGAGTTGAAACTTCAAAATGTTGTTCTTAAAAAGAACTATCGTCAAAACGAAGAAGAATTTATTACAGCACTCGCTCACATGAGAACAAATTGCCTTGAACCTGATGATATTGAACTTTTGAATACCAGAAATACCGATATGGATACTTCTGAAACCGATATTTTACATATTTTTTCAACTAATAACGAGGCTAATCAATACAACTTAGCAAAATTCAACCGAATTGAAGAACCTGTAAAAATACTTGAGGCACAAGACGGAGTTTATCGCGGTAACAAGCCTGTTTATGAGGATTTTAATGAAAGCGAAAAATATATTTTAGAAATCTTTTCAAAAAATTGCCGAGCGGAAAAAGAAATCGCCTTGAAACTTGGTGCAAAAGTTATGCTTCTTGTGAATATGGATTTCAATAAAGGCTTGATTAACGGCTCTTGCGGTACAATTATGAAGTTTAACGAAAACTCTATAACTATTAAATTTGATAACGGAGTTGAAGCTAATATTCCTAAAAACAAATTTGAATATTATTATAACGACAGAGTTGTAGCTGAAAGAACCCAGTATCCTTTAAAACTGGCATATGGGATTACTATTCACAAATCTCAGGGAATGACTCTTGATAAACTTGTGGTTGACTGCTCGCGTATTTTTGAGCGCGGGCAGGCTTATGTTGCAATGAGCAGGGTTAAAACATTAGAAGGACTTTATTTGAAGAATTTTGAAGTCCAAAAAGTCCTTGTGGATTCACATGTTGCTGAATTTTATGAAAATATTCAGGAAGTAGGTGAAGTTGAAGAGGTTCAGGATAAAATCGAAGAACCGAAAGAAAATTCAAATGCCCGCGAGTTGATAGTTGGATGTGTACAAGAGTTTAGCGGGATGTATGGTAAAAGCGGGCTTGTTAAAATTCTTGTCGGAAGCCGTGCAGTTAAAGATACGGAATACAACGCTAAAATTGCAGGTTCAAAATACTTTGCCTGCTTAAACGGAATGACTCAAAAAGCTGTTTCCCAGATTATTGACGAACTAATCGAAACTAACGCGATTAAAGTTAAACGCATTAGTTTCGGTCGTCCTGTGCTGTGTAAAAACAACTAAGGTTAATTATCTTTTCAATAATCTCCTCTTGGATTGACATTGCGTATTCCAGAACAATCTGCTCGTTAGTATAATCATTTGTCTGGCATGAATCCTTTGTAACAGATATCAAACAGCCTACATCTATTGCCAATTGTTCAAGATTATCTAACTCTTTTAATTCATTTGCATTCATAAACCTATCCTTGTTCAACTATATGCGACTTTTGTTCAAGTATATAATATTGAATATATTTTGTCAACGTTCTAATATAGTTGATAATATGACAAATGAAGTTGAAAAAGTAAGACAGAAGATTGGAATTAAAATCAAGCTTGAGAGAACTAAAAGAGGTTGGTCACAGGAAAAATTGGCTGAATTGTCTTTTCTTAGCAAAACATATATAAATGCTGTGGAAAAAGGTACTAGTTCTCCGTCAGCAGATACTTTAATAAAGATTGCCAATGCTTTTGAAATGGAGCTTGTTGATTTAATTAATGTTGAGAAGGTTGATTTATAATTATTTTAAAATCGGGTTGGATTTTCTGTCCAACCCGATTCTTTTTTCAATTATATAGTTGTTGCGAACCTAAAATCTTCGCTCCAAACCTTAAAACCGCCACAAAGTTCCATTACAGGAAGCTGGTGTTGTGCAAGTACTAAGGCTGCTCTTGCACCAAGATGACAGAATGGATTGTAGCAGTAGACTACATGCAAATCTTCTTTGTTTAATTCGTTTAGGCGTCCTTCAAGTTCTTCGTAAGGAATAGAAATTGCCATTGGAATATGTCCTACTTCGTAGTCAGAGCGATGTCTTACATCAATAATTTTTACTTCGTTTTGTTCGGAAAGTTCTTTTAATTCAACAGGTCCAAGTGAAAATGCAAGTTTTTTGGCAAAGAATTGTTGAGCTTTTTCACTGTCGTTTCTAAAGTTTTTTACAAATTCACACATATTATACCCCTTTTCTCTAGTAGTCGTATTTATTAGATAATCTGAATGCAATTAAACCCATTCCTGATACAAGGAAATTGATACCAAGAAGCATTCCGACAACCCATAATGAAGTCATAGGAAGTCCTAAAATAATGATTAAACCAAGAATGAATTGCATAATTGCAATAAGAAGAACTACCCACCAAAAAGACATTGTTTTTCTGGTTTGTACGGCAAAGGCGGTGTTAGAAATACTTTCTACAAGAAAATAAACCCCGATTATTGATGTAATAATAAGTAAGTTTATTTGGGGTACGCTTAATAGAACAATCCCTAAAACAGCAAGTACTGCGCCGATTACGATATTGAGTACAAAATGTCTTTCATAGTTTCTTGTAACAATAGCGTGTGCAATTTTGTAGATACCGTAAACAATTAAGCCTATGCAAATCATTAAGCCAAAAGTAAGTGATGTAACTTTTGGAAGCATAAGCATGCAAATACCAAGAACAGAAAGCAAAATACCTTCTATTAAAATAAAATTTAAAAATCGTTTTTCTGTCATTATAAGTCTCCTTTTTTTATTAGGATAAAACATTATTGTATTTTTTTATTCTGCTTATTATTAATATAAGAAGGTAATTTGTTGATTTTAAAGCGTGTTTATTCTATACTACCAGTGCGAACCCGCTTGTAATAAATGCAGCAGAGGTTGACAAGCAGTGAGAGAATAGGTTGGTAGATAAAACCAATGTCAACCGACCAAATGTTATAAAAAAGGAGATATTATTATGTCAAGAAAACCAATTATTGCAGGAAACTGGAAAATGAACTTACTTCAAGCGGATGCAAAAGCATTGTTTGAAGGAATAAAGAATTTTACAAAAGATTTTACTGCTGATCAGCTTCCTACAGTTGTTATTGCTCCTGTTTTTACTTCATTAAATGTTGTTGAAACAGAAAGATGTAACTGCGGATGCGGCGGCAATAAGATTTCTATCGCTGGTCAAAACTGCCACTGGGAAAAATCTGGTGCTTTTACAGGCGAAATTTCTGTTGAAATGTTAGCAGATGCAGGATGCTCTTATGTAATTATCGGTCACTCTGAAAGAAGACAATACTTCTCAGAAACTGATGAAATGATTAACAAAAAAGCAAAAGCTATCTTAGCAGGCGGTTTGATTCCTATTATCTGCTGTGGTGAAACACTTGAACAAAGAGAAGCTGGTGTTACAGATGAGCATATTGCAACTCAAATCAGAGCAGCATTGAATGGTTTATCAGAAGAAGAAGTTGCTAAATCAGTTATCGCTTACGAACCAATCTGGGCTATTGGTACTGGTAAAACTTGTGACAGCGTTGAAGCAAACAGAGTAATCGCTATGATTAGAAACGTTGTTAAAGAAGTTTCTTCTGCTTCAGCTGGTGATGCTATCAGAATTCTTTACGGCGGTTCAGTAAAACCTTCTACAATCGAAGAACAAATGTCTCAATCTGACATCGACGGAGCTTTGGTTGGCGGAGCAAGCTTGAAAGCTGACAGCTTCAATGAAATCATTGCTAACACAATGAAAGTTTCTGTATAATTAATAAAATAATTATTAAAAAGACTCAAGCCAATCCGGTTTGAGTCTTTTTTGTTAAACTATCTTTATAATTGTATACAAAAGCTGCTTTATATGATATGATAAAATCATAGTAGTAGATAAAATTTTTGAGGATATATGCGATAAAAGAGCTTATTAAATAAAATTAATAGTTTCGGGTAGGTTATATGTGCCCGAGTGTCGTGTATATATAAAAAAATAGAAAAGGAAAAGGTGCTAGATGAATAGTGCATTATTGACCGTTGCCATAATAGTATCGGTAATTCTTGCTGCTGTTATAGCCGTTCAGAGGGTTAAATACAAAAACCTCGTGGCTCAGACTGAGCAAAGTATGAAAGACCTTGCGGAGAAGGAAGCTATTTTACAAAAAGAAGCTATGATTAAAGCTAAAGAAGCACTTCAACGCGATAGAGAACAGCTTAACAATGATGAAAGAGAACGCAGAAGAGAGTTCCAACAGATTGAAAACAAGCTTTCAAAACGCGAAGACCAAATTGAAGATAAAATGCAGGAACTTACTGATAAAGAAGTTTCTTTGGATAAAATGAAAGATCAACTAATCGAAAAAGAAGATTTGCTTGACGAAATTATGGGTAAGACAACTGCTGAATTGGAAAGAATTTCAGGTATGTCAACTGAGGAAGCTAAACGTACTTTGATGGAACAGTTGAAGAGCGACTTGGCTCAGGAGCAGCTTCAATTGATTAGAGAGAATGAGGCTAAAATCAGAGAAGCTGCCTTGGAAAAATCAAAAGAAATTCTTTCTACAACAATGCAAAGATGTATGATGGAACAGGTTGTTGAATCGACTGTTTCTGTAGTTTCGCTTCCAAATGACGAAATGAAAGGCAGAATTATCGGTCGTGAAGGTCGTAATATCAGAACTCTGGAAACTCTTACCGGTGTTGATTTGATTATTGATGATACTCCGGAAGCTGTTGTATTATCAGGTTTTGACCCTGTTCGTCGTGAGATTGCAAAAATCGCGTTAGAAAAACTTATTCAAGATGGCAGAATTCACCCTGTAAGAATTGAAGAAACTGTTGAAAAATCACGAGAAGAAGTTGAACAAAAAATCATGCAGGAAGGTGAAAACGCTGCTGTAGATATGGGTGTTATGGGCTTAAATAAAGAGCTTATCAAAAATCTGGGAAGACTTTATTACAGAACTAGCTATGGTCAAAATGTTCTTAAGCACTCACTTGAAGTTGGTCATATTGCAGGCATGTTGGCAGCTGAATTAGGTGCTAATGTTAATGTTGCGAAACGTGCAGGTCTTTTACACGATATCGGTAAAGCTGTTGACCAAACTCAGGAAGGTACGCATATTCAACTTGGTGTAGAACTTGCTTCCCGTTACGGCGAAAAACAAGAAGTTATTCACGCTATTGAAGCTCACCACGATGATGTTACAGCTAATACGATTGAAGCAGTTCTTGTTAAACTTGCTGATGCTATTTCAGCTGGCAGACCGGGGGCAAGACGTGATACCTTGGAAATTTATATTAAACGTCTTCAAAAAATTGAAGAAATTGTTAATAGCTATGAAGGTATTAAACAATCTTTTGCTGTTCAGGCAGGTCGTGAAGTTCGTGTAATTGTTCAATCAGAAATGTTTGATGATTTGGCTTCTCAAAAACTTGCAAGAGATATCGCTAAGAAAATCGAAGATGAACTTGATTACCCAGGACAAATCAAAGTAACAGTTGTAAGAGAATTTAGAACAACAGAAATTGCAAAATAGGGGTAAATGGGTATAAGTAAGGGCTTATTAGTCAGGACTACTAAATTATGAACGAGCAAAGGATATTATTTTTCGGAGATATTACAGGAAGACTTGGACGCAATGCGGTCAAGTCTTACCTGCTATCTGAAAAAGATGCATTTGTTATTGCTAATATTGAAAATGCTTCTCATGGTTTTGGGCTTACAAAAAAGAATTACTTAGATTTATCAGAATCAATAAATTGTTTTACTGCAGGTAATCATATCTGGGATAAAAAAGATGTGTATGAATATATTAACGAGGCAGAAAACCTTGTTAGACCAATAAATTATCCTGCGGGCACTCCGGGAAAAGGTAGTGCTGTTTTTGAACTCAATGGACAAAAAATAGCGGTTATTAATGCACTTGGACGAGTCTTTATGCCGCCAATTGATTCACCTTGGCAGGTTGTTGTCGAAGAAATCGAACGACTTAAACAAGAAAGTGTTGAAAGTATCTTCATTGATTTCCATGCTGAGGCTACAGCAGAGAAAATATGTTTCTCAAAATATTTAGCCAATACTTATAATACCGACGAAAACGCTCTTATTAAGGGTTTTTGGGGTACACATACTCATGTTCAGACAGCTGATGAGCAAATTTTAAACGGAATGGCTTATATTACAGATGCAGGATTTTGCGGAGCATCTGACAGTGTTATTGGAATGGAGTTTTCTACTTCACTCAAACGTCTTTCTACAAGCCTTCCTGAGCGTTATGAAATTGCGCAATCTTCAGCAGCTCAAATTAATGGTGTTGAGGTTCTTTTTGATAGAACAAGAGCAACACATATAAGAAGAATTAATTTAATAGTAGATAATAATAATGAAAGTGAGGTACCGATTGGCTGCGGTAGGGATAAAGGGTGATTATCACATCCATACGTACTACTCTGACGGTGTTTTTTCTCCGGAAAAGATAGTAGACTTAGCGCTTGATGCGGGTTTGCAAGCAATTGCATTAACAGATCATGACAATGTGCTTTCTTATAATGTTGCACGTGAATACCTTAAAACTAAAGAAGTAGATTTAAAACTTATTCAAGGTATTGAAGTTAATACGCTTTATAAAGATTACGAAGTTCATATTCTCGGGTATTTTCCTGATGTTGAAAAAAGTGATTTCAAAAACCTTTTGAAAGTTCAACAGCAGGCTCGTACAAAACAAACAAAAGAGATTTTGGCTTTGCTTGCTAAAAAAGAAGGTATTAAGATTAAATACGAAGATGTTAAGAATATGGTTGCAGAAGGCGGCTCAATCGGGCGTCCGCATATTGCAAAAGCTATTACAAATGCAGGCGGTACAAGCAATGTGATGGAAGCTTACAGCAAATATATTCACAGACAATCTCCTGTTTATGTTGAGAGAAAAACTGTTACTCCTTTTGATGCGGTGGAAGTTATATATGATGCAGGCGGAATACCGGTTATCGCGCATCCTTATGATGTTGATATTGCAGAAAAACTCATTAAAGAGCTTATGAATTGCGGTTTAAGAGGTATTGAAGCTTATCATAGAAAGCATTCTCCGGCGATTGTTGAATACTTCTCTTCTATGGCAGAAAATCTTGGTTTGATTGTTACAGGAGGTTCTGATTTCCATGCGCCTAATATTATGAACGGTCAAATCATTTTGGGTAAAAACTTTGTACCTGAATGGATTTATGACATGATGGTTAAGGAAAAGAAGCAGTTAGATTTAGCTAACTAGAGGAGCTTTATGAAACGAGCGTTCACAATTGTAGAAGTTTCGATATTATTTGTTATCTTTTTAATAGTTGCGTTTTTGGTTGCACCGCTGTCGTTGGATGATAGTGTGCAAGCTAAAAATACTTCTCGTTGGAGAAGTGTGCAGGAAGATTTTTCTAATATTTTTTATGCAGTTAATACGCAGAAAGAAGAAGATAAAAAAACATTTGAAGAGGCATTTAATTCAAGTATTACTAATGAAATTAAGGGGAATGCCGATTCTTATAAAATAACATTTATGAACGGAACTTATCCTAGTGATACATATAGATTTAAAGAATTTAAAACTACTTATTCAAATGCTACAATTGCAACTAAACTTTTTGAAGAGCCTTATGACGGTATAAAAGGTGTACTTATGTATGATGTGAATGGTTCATCGGGTCCAAATGTTTGGGGAAGAGATGTTTTTGGGCTAAATATTTATGAGGATAAATTTGAACCATTTTGTAAAAATGATGCATTAAGCGTACAAAAACAAGATTGTACAAAAAATGGTACAGGGCTTTGTTGTTCTAATTACTATCTTATTGGAGGAAGTTTTGATTAAGAATATATGTGTTTATGCATCTTCTTCAAATGATTTAGCGGAAATTTACTATAAGACTGCAGCCGAACTTGGAGCTGCGATTGGTTCAAACGGATTTAATATTGTTTATGGTGGAAGCAGACGCGGTTTGATGTATGCTTGTGCGGGAGCAGTTAAAAATGCGGGTGGAAAAGTTATCGGGATTATGCCGGAGATTTTTGCTAATCCTAAATTTGCCAACCCTGAGGATTGTGATGAGTTTTATGTAACTTCGGGGATGAGAGAAAGAAAAGCTTTATTGGATGAAAAATCAGATGCTGTTATTGCACTGGCAGGCGGATTTGGAACATTGGAAGAGCTTTCTGAAATGATTGTTCAAAAACAATTGGGGTATAATACTAAGCCGATTGTTTTACTAAATACAAATGGATTTTATGATAATTTGGTTAAGTTTTTCGAGGATATTATAAAAGAAAAATTTGCTAATACTGAATCCAGAGAATTGTATTATATTGCGTCAACTCCTGAAGAGGCGGTTGAATTTATTAAAAATTATATTCCAGAGGAAGCTGTTTCTAAGTTTTTAATCAGATAAAATAGCTACTCCTTATTATTATTGAAATAATCTTGTGTTATATTAGAATTAATATAGATATTAGACAGTTAGGTAATAGGAGGGGCTTATGAAAATTGATAAAAAGAATTTAGCTATCCAATTATTAGCATTGGCAGGTTTAGCGTTGGCTATTAAGCTTGCATTTATTTATTATGCTGCAAACTTTGACAAGTATTCATTATCAAGCTTTTGTTCAATTAATGATTTTATTGATTGTGATGGTGTTGCTAAGACGACTCATTCACAGGTTTTGGGTATCCCTCTTGCTTATTGGGGAATATTTTTCTACATAGTTGTTTTATTCTTAACTGTTGTTGATAAGTTGAAAAACATTAAATTCTTAAAATTTTTAGAAGTGTTTAAGGAGCCGAAAGCTTATATTGCAACTCTTGGTTCTGTTGCGTTTTTATGTTCAATGGGACTTGCGGGTGTAAGTTTGTTTGTGATTAAGAAACTATGTATTTTATGTGTTATAACATACTTTATTGATTTGGTAATCGCTCTTGTTGCATCAGATGGTATGTTTAAAAACATAGTTAAAAATTTCAAAACAACATTTGTTGATTTTATTGCAGGTGCTAAAAAATATACAAAGACTTTTATTGTTCTTGTTCTTTTAGCAGTTTCATTTTTGGCATATAGCGGAATTACACTTAATTTTGTGCCGCATATTAAGAAACATCAAGCAATTATGAAATATAGAAAAATCAAACACAATCCATATAGAATAAAGGGAAATGTTTTGGGTAATGAAAACGGTAATGTAGTTATTGAACTTTATTCAGACTATGTTTGTCCTTTATGTTATATCCAAAATATAATGCTTCATCAGGCAGTTAAGGAGTTCCCTAATATCAGAATTAACCACCATAACTTCCCGTTTGATAAGGAATGTAACCCTTATATTCAAATTAATATGCACCCTAATGCTTGTTTTATGTCAAAAGTTGCAATTGCTGCAAGAAATCAGGGCAATTATTGGGAAATGAGTTCTCTTTTATATGAAAAACAGCCTAAAAAAATGGATGATGTTCTTAAACTTGTTGAAGAAGCAGGTTTGGATAAAGATAAGTTTGTTCAGGACTTTGATAATCAGGCTGCAAGAGAAGAAATTGCAGAAGAACTGGAAAAAGCTCAAGAGCTTGAACTTGATTCAACTCCTACGATGATAATTGACGGAGAACAAATTGTCGGTGTAAAACCTTATTACGAGTTAAAGGAACTGTTAATAAAACATGGCGCAAAACACAAGTAGGAAAATATTACTTCATGCCTGTTGTGCGATTTGTTCAGGATATCCCATTTCTCTTCTTAAGGAGATGGGATATTCTCCTGTTGTGTATTTTTATAATCCTAATTTAGATACAAAAGAAGAATTTGCGCGTCGTCTTGAAGCTCAGAAAAGGCTCTGTGAGCATTTTGGTGTGGAACTTGTTGCCGAAGATTATGACCACGAAGAATATCTTAATTACATAAAAGGCTTAGAAGCCGAGCCTGAGCGCGGCTCACGCTGTGATAAATGTATTGAGCTAAGACTTATTAAAACAGCAGAAAAAGCAAAAGAACTTAAGATAGAAGAGTTTACAACTTCTCTTGTAATAAGCCCTCATAAGAATTTTCAAAAAATATCTGCAATTGGTGCAGGGTTCGGAAACTATTTAGCCGTTGATTTCAAGAAAAAAGACGGCTTTCTTAAAACAAACAAAATCTCAAGAGAGCTCGGATTATACCGCCAAAATTATTGCGGCTGCGAGTTCGCAAAAGAACATATTAAATGTTGTAAGCAATAAACCTGCATAGTTCAACCAATTTTTCAGGATAAACTCCTATTAATACAGTTACGGCTGCAGTAATTATTAGTACAAACTTTTGTGAATAAACTGTTTTCAAAACTTTTGCTTCTGCTATATCAAATAATGGTAACAGAATTTTTATATAATAATAAAGTGCAACAACCGTCAGCATTAAGAGCACAAGCAAAAACGGTACGAAGATTAATCCGGAGTTCGCAATTGCAGAGAATAAGTATATTTTTGCAACAAATCCTGATGTAATTGGAAACCCTGCTAATGCAATAATTGCAATAGCGTAAGCAATACTTAAACCATGATTTTTATGGAATAAGCCTTTAAAATCAGAGGTTTCTATGCCAATTTTATTTGAGTCGGTAATATTTAAAAATGCAAATACAGAAATATTCATTAATACATAACAAATTAAATAAAATATAACTGTAGAAAGATTATAAACAGATACTAAACAGGCAGCAAGCAATACGTAAGACGAGTTTGCAGCAGCAGAGCAGGCAAAAATAACTTTGACATTATGTTCTCTAATTGCATAAGTATTTGCCCAGAGGGCAGTAATAATTGAAACTATTGCTATAACAAAAGTCAGTTCAATACTGCTTCCAAGAGAAAATACAAGAAGCCTGCAAAGAATTCCAAACATTGCAAGCTTTGGAATTGTTGATAAAAATGCTAAAATAGAGGTTTCAGAGCCTTTATAAACATCAATAACCCAGTTTGCAAAAGGAAATATTGATAGCTTTGAAATTAACCCCAGAACAATCATTACACCGGAAAATGCGTACAACAGCGAAGGCTCGGATTCAACTATAAACTCATAAATTTCTGATAAATTTAGACTGGATGTTAATCCGTATAAATATGAAACCCCAAAAAGGAATACGCCTGTTGAAACAGCACTTGTTATAAGATACTTGAATGCTGCTTCTTTTGGGTAATATCCTTTATCAGAAGCTATTAAAAAATACGTTGGAAAACTCAATAATTCAATTGAAACAAAAAGAGTTAAAAAGTCATTTGCGCTCACGATATTCATTGCACCAAAAATCGCAGTTAGCAAAAGCGCCTGAATTGTATAAGCATTTCGTTTTTGTTCGTGTATCAGGTTTCTTGTTAAAAGTACTACAAAGAAACCGCATAAAAGGATTACGAAATGAAATAACAGTGTATAACTGTCTGACATTATAGAGTTTTTTAGCCCAAAATACTGTGGTTCAGTTTGAACTGTTGACAGCAAAACTGTGCTTAATGCAATTCCAATTGCAGACAGAAGTCTTGCATAACGAAAATACCTTGGAGATAAAAACATTGAACATAGTAATTGTATTATTATAAACGCACAAAGACATGTTTGAGGAAGTAATATGTTAAACAAATCGTTAATCACTACATTTGCCCCCCTGCAAGATTAAGTATTACAGATGGGAATATTCCGAAAATAATTAATCCTGCGGTTATTGATGCCAGAATAACAAATTCATGAACACTGATATCTTTGTAATTGTTTTCGCTTTCTCCAAAGAAAGAGCAGTGTAAGAATTTAAGCATATAACAAGAACTTAAGATTAGCAGCGGTAGTGCAAATACAGACGTGAACTTAAGCGCAGTTCCTGCTTCTGAAAACAAGGCTCCCATTATTGTTAAAATCTCGCTTATAAATGGCGCAAATAATGGAACTCCAATTGATGCCATAACAATAAGTGTTGCAAATCCGAAAAGTCTTGGCATACTTTGCGCAATTCCTCCAAGAGAATTAATATCACGGGTTTTGCATCTAAGATAAACTATACCGCAAATCATAAATAATCCGGATGTAACGAGAGCGTGTGCTACCATGTGGAATACTGAAGCTGAAAGCCCGATTTGGTTTAATGCGCATAATCCTAAAAGTATTAAACCCATATTGGAAATACTTGAATAGGCTACAATACGTTTGATATCGGTTTGAGAATATGCTACAAAAGCAGTATAAATAATATTTATTAAAGCAAAAACAGCTAAAACAGGCGCAATATTTACAAAAGAATCTTGCATTATTTGATAATTAAATCTAAAAATTCCGTAAGCTCCTGTTTTTAAGAGAATACCTGCCAAAATAATACTAACCGGAGTCGGTGCATTGGTGTGAGCGTCAGGAAGCCAGGTATGTAAAGGTATGATAGGAAGCTTTACTCCAAATCCGATTAAGAAACAAATTGCGATTAATAATTGGATACTGTCAGGAATAGGGTTTGCAAAAATATCACTGAATGATGCTGACAAAACTCCTGTCATAACATAGTTGTAATAATGGAGTAAAAGCATTCCAAGAAGCATAAACATACTTCCAAAGAATGTAAATAATACAAATTTTACAGCTGATTTTTTTGCATCAGGATGAGTTTCATTTGAGAAATCTCCGCCTATCAGGAAATATGCAGGAATAAGCTCAAGTTCCCAGAACATAAAGAATACAAACATATCAGCAGAAGCGAAAATACCTAAAATCGATGCCATCAATAATAATAACATTGAATAATAGAATTTATGGTTTTTCCTGATATTTAGTTTGCTGGAAATTGAAGCAATGAGGAAGATAAATGATGTTAAAACAGCCAAAATCATTCCAATTCCATCAAGATTGAATGAAAAAGTTACTCCGATGGATTGTATCCAGTCTAAGCCAAAAAAACTTATTTTATCAGTATAAGGATTAGCAGAGTCAAAGAATGCAAGCATTAATAAAGCATATAAAAAATGAAACCCGCAAAAACCTTTGGTAAATCGTCTTACAATGATTTCGTTTCTCGTAAAAAACGGTGACATAAGTATAAACGATGCAAACATCGGTAAGAATATTAAAAACGGTATCGAAAGTAATTTTTCCACCTGTTATCCCCCTATATAGTGCCAATATAGGCTGACATAGCCTATAATCAGACAAGTTATTATTGTAGTAATTATTATAAACGCATAAATATTATAACGCTGAATATTTCCGCTTTGTGCTCTTAAATCAAGAGTTGACAATCCTTTTGCAGATTTGGTAATCAAATTAACAGAGCCGTTCATTATATATTTTTCAATGAAGGCAGATGTTTTAACCCCGATTTTTGCAGATACTAAAACCGGTTTATAGTTTGTTAGTATTTTTGTATCGATGAAGTTAGTAAGCTTAGCTATATTCCCGTAGATTTTTGTAACAGCTTGGGTGTAGAACTTATCCAGATAAAAACCGTTCGATAAGATTTCAACTTCTCCAAACATATTTTTAATATAAAGAACATAAGCGCAAACCCAAGCCAGAAGTGCAGCCCAGAATGGTTCAGAAACCTCGTACTTAACTTGTGTTTTTATATAGAAATAGAATGCAATATTTAGAAGAGTCAAAATAATTGCTTCATAAGGAATTTTTTTGTTTTCTTTATCTAATCCGTTAATTAATGCAATTCTTATTAAATAGAAAGCTGTAAGATATGAAATCACACAGAATATAACTTTTAACGGAGTGTTTAAATCCAAGTATAAAAACTCTTTGGCTACCATGCCGGAGAAAATAATTCCCGAAAGTGATAAACTGCCAATGACAAACAAAATAAAATTAATATAAGATTTTGGTAATGTTATGAACAACATTGATTTAATAATCGCATGTGCTATAAACAGTATAAAAGCGGCTTTCAAATTTCCCATCCCAAGAGCAAAAAACATTAATCCTAATTGAGCCGAAGTTGAATAAGCCAGTACTTTTTTAGGGTGAGTTTGCGAGCACGCACAAATTGAACAAATTAGTGTTGTTATTAATCCAAGAACTGCAATGAGTTTCAATAAACCTGTTTCAAGTGAGAAAAACGGATATAATCGTATTAGTAAAAACACCCCTGAAGCTACCATTGTTGCTGAATGCAAAAGTGCACTAACAGGAAGCTTTGCTTCCATTGCGTCTTGTAGCCAGGTATAAAACGGGAATTGGGCAGATTTTACCGCCGCTGCTATAATAAATAAAATACAAATCCCCCAGAATAATGGTGTTGAGGTATAAGCACTTAATAAAGTAGAAATTATATTCATATCGATAAAAGAAAGTGTTGTAAGCCCGCGGTTTCCTGAATAAGAAAACATAATATATGAACATAGAATTATACCGCTGATTAATGCAGTATCACCGATTCTGTTTATTATAAAAACTTTTTGTGAAGCAACTGATTTTTCTTTCTTAAAGTACTCAAAACCGATAAGCAGATAAGACACTACTCCTACAAGCTCCCAAAAAGCGTATGTTTGAAACAGATTTGGACTAAAGAATAATCCTGCCATTGCAAAGTTAAACAGGTTCATTAGTGCATAAAATCTGTAGGTTTTCTTCTCTTCTTTCATGTAAGAAATAGAGAATAGCTGGACAAGAAAACTTACAATAAACAATACAAGAGCAAAGATCAATGCTGTTTTATCAACATGTAATCCTGCTGAAATTATAAAATTATTTATTTTAATAAACGGTATTGCTGTTTCAAGAATAGTATTATTAGCACCAAGAGCCAGAGCGCTCATTATTCCGCCCATTAACGATGAAAATAGAGTTAGTGCATAAATAATATTCTTATTAGCATATACAGAAAAGAAACGTCCAAGCATAATAATAAGAAAAATCCAGAACGGGATTAAAAGTATTAAATAAATGTTGTCTAAAATTATATCTGCCACTTATAAATCTCCGTAGTTTTCAATGTTTTCTGACTGTTTTTTGTTGTACATAAGATAAAATATATATAGTGCAACAGCAAGTTCAATTGCTCCAATTCCTACATAGAATAATGAAATTATAAATCCGTCAAAATTTGTGTTATCACAGAATGTTGCAAAGGTAATAAAATTAATGTTTACACCTGTCAGCATAAACTCAAGTGCAATTAAAATCTTAATAACGTGTTTTGATAGTATTGAACCTGCAATTCCTATAACAAAAAGTACTAACCCAAGGAAAAGATAATGATAAATCATTTAACATTTCCTCCCTTTTTTACCCCTTGTTTTACCCCTTTTTTTACCCCTAAGCTTAAACCAACCACAATTATTGTTAGAATAATAGACATTAATTCAAATGCCCAAACATATTTAGTGAACAAAGCTCCAAAAGCGGACATTGCACTAATAGGGTTTGTACCAATGTTTTCAGAAATATTAAACCCTTCCGGCATTAAGGCAAGAGAAGTTAAAACAAGATAAATCAAAGATAATAAAAATAATCCGCTTGTAAGAATTACTGCAAATTTTAGTTTTGAACTTAATTTTGATTTATCATCTTTTGGATTGGTAAACATTATTGCTAATCCTAAAATAACAGGAACAGCAAGCCCGTATATCGCAATTTGAATAACGGCATTATATTCAGAGCCTAAAACATAAAATATTACACCAGTAAGGAAAAACACCATAATTGCAGATAATAGCGAATAAAAAATGTTTTTGAAACTAATTGCCATAATTGCAAATAAAATTATTAAAATAGAAGTTGGATAAAAAATTATAGGATTATCTATCATTTACCCCCTCCAATCTGTATACTAATTCTAAATCATTTTTGTCTTGACTTGCAAGCTCGTATTCACTGCTCATTTTTATAGCACCTTTCGGACAATAATAAGCACAGTTCCCGCAAAAAATACATTTTTTTAAATCGATTTTAAACTCTTCTTTTGTCATAGAGATTGCGCCAGTCGGGCAAACTTTTATACAGCAGTAACACCTTGCACAGTTTTTCACAACAGGCTTACCACGAAAATGTTCGCTGACGTCCTTTTTCTTTTCCGGATATTCTAAAGTTACAGGTTTTTTAAACAGGTGTTTAAAAACAGTAAGCATACCAATAATACACTTAAGCATAGACACCTCCTGTTATGAATTTGAAAACTACCATTAAAAAGAGGTTTAGTATTGATATTGGTAAAAGTACAGTCCACGAAAATTTTAATAAATCATAAGGCGCAAATCTCGGCAGTGTTGCGCGAACCCAGATTGCAAGAAATATTATTAAGAATGATTTTAAAACTAACCAAAAAACTTGTTCAAAATAAAGAAGCCAGCCGGATGTTAAATATTTTCCAAACGGAGAAAGGTATCCGCCTAAAAATAAAACTGCAATAAATAAAGAGTTTGCAAAAAGCATTGCATATTCACCTAAATAAAATAATGCAAATCTCATTCCAGAATATTCTGTGTTATATCCGCAAATCAATTCGCTTTCAGCTTCCGGTAAATCAAACGGGCAACGGTTTAGTTCAGCTAAAGTACAGATAAACATTATAACAAAACCTATTATGCAAGGTATAAAATACCACCCTAAAATCCCTATTTTGCTGCTTTGTGCGAGGATTATACGGGTTAAATTCATCGATGAAGCTAATACGATAACTGATAATACTGTAAAAGCAATAGGAAGTTCATAAGCAAGCACCTGTGCAATATTTCTCATAGCACCAAAAAGCGAGTATTTATTATTACTTGCCCAGCCTGCAAGCAGAATGCTCAATACAGGAAAAGCTGCAAGAACCAGATAGATTAAAAGATTGGTTTGAAAATTCATAAAAGTGAATTCAGAACTATATGGAATAAGCCCTAGTACTACAAGCACAGGAACAAACATCAATATTGGCGCCAAATTGAATAAAAATCTGTTTACTCCTGTTGGTGTAATGTTTTCTTTACACAAGAGCTTGAAAGCATCAGCAATAGTTTGTAAAACACCCCAAAGTCCGACGCGGTTTGGACCTTTTCTCTGGGTAAACCAGCCTAATAGTTTTCTCTCAAAAAGAACCAGTGCAAGGATTACAACAAGAAGTACCGCAAAAAGGATGCAGGCAGGTAATATATAGAACGTAATATCTCCAAAAATCTGCGGGATATTATGTCTTCCAAGAAACTCTATGTATAAAAAATACAGATAATTCACTACTTGTCAACCTCCGGTAAAATTATATCGAGAGAACCGGCAATTGCAATTGCATCATTGAGGTATTCTCCGACAAGTAATTTTCTCAAAAGATTAACCGAATAATAAGAACCTGTTCTCCATTTTAAGCGATAAGGTGCTTTGCCTCCATCAGATTTGATATAACAACTTGCCAGCCCCCTTGGTGCTTCAATTTCAGATTGAAACTCTCCTTCAGGGAGTTTTAAGGTCAAAGGATTTATAAGGTCTTGTTCTAAATCACCGCCTTTTTTCAAGTAATTAAGAGCCTGACGAACAATTTTTGCACTTTCTTCTAACTCTAATATCCTTGCTTTATATCGTGCAAAAGAATCACCTTCTTCTAAAACAACAGGTCTGAAATCAAATCCGCTGTATAAACTATCGCGCAAACGAAAATCTAAACTCATTCCGCTAGCTCTCAAGTTAACTCCGGTAATTCCTCCGTTGAGCGCGGCAGGAATTTTCAAAACACCTTTACCTTCCGTTCTTTTCCTGAAAATAGGGTTTTCGGTGATAATTTTGTTGTAATCTTCGATTTTCTCAGGCAAAATATCCAAGAAATTTTCGATATCATCTAAATCGAACACATCTCTTCTAACTCCGCCAAAGACAAAATAATTATTCATCATTCTTTGACCGGTAACTTTTTCAAAGTACTGAAGTATTTGTTCTCGTTCACGAAACGCGTAGAAAAACGGGGATACTGCACCTAAATCCATTAAAAACGCACCTATCCACAGTAAGTGTGACGCTATACGATTAAGCTCAAGCATCATAACTCTGATAGCTTTTACTCTATCAGAAAGCTTAACTCCAAGCGCGTTTTCAACGGTTCTGCACAATAGTTCCGAATAGAAAAATCCGGCAAGATAATCTATTCTGTCAACCGTTGGTAAATATTGAATATAACTGAGTTTTTCAGCCATTTTCTCCATTCCGCGATGCAGATAGCCTACATCCGGTTCGCAAGATATAATTCTCTCTCCGTCAAGTTCTAGTATAAGTCTCAACACCCCGTGAGTAGAAGGATGCTGAGGCCCTAAATTTAGTTTGAGTTTACTCATTCCAATTTAGCCTGTTATCGTTATCTTCATAGTCTTTTTTTAAGGGATGACCTTCCCAGTTTTCCGGCATGTAAAGACGTTTTAGCTCTTCATTGCCTATGAATTTGATACCGAACATATCGTAGATTTCTTTTTCATCAGCACATGCTGAATCAAAAATATCAACGATACTTTCAGCTTCGTCTTTAACAAAAATAGAGATTAAAGCATCTTCTTCATCATCTGTTGAATAAAGACGATAAGTAAGTTCTATGCCCTTCTCTTGCTGATCTACAGCAATAATTTCTTTTAACATATCAAATCCGTAATTTTCTTTTACAAACTCAATAGTTCTTTTAAGATTAGATTTAATAATAATTTTATCTGTTGTGAGTTCACAATCTGCAAACGTATTTTTTAATTCTGATATATTCATTTTTACCTGCTTTCTGTATTTTTATTCTACACCTAATTTGGTTACGGATAAATCGTTGTCAATTAGTAACCCGCAAACCTCTTTAAGATTTGATGTGTGTTTATTCATAAACTCATGTCTGGAAATAACAGACTCTGTTTTTATTTTACTTTGTAATTTTTTTATTGCATCTAAAAGTGATTCCGGCTTTGGAGGACACATTGGAAGATAGATATCAACAGGAATTATTTTATCAATTCCACGTACTACAGAATAGGATGTTTGATTAAACATTCCTCCTCCGCAGGTGCACGCTCCCATTGCAATAACATACTTTGGCTCAGCCATCTGCTCGTATAATCTTAATAATACAGGCGCCATTTTATGTGTTATAGTACCGGCACAAATCAATAAATCAGCCTGTCTTGGTGAACCTCGAAAAACTTCTGAACCAAATCTTGCAATATCATTGTTGGAAGCAACTGTCTGCATCATTTCAATTCCGCAGCAAGAGGTTGCAAAAGTAAGCGGCCATAAGGAATTAGCCCTGCTCCAGTTTAGAATATAATCGATAGAAGTTACAATTACATTCATTAAATCCACCTCAACATTTTTTTGTTTAGCGCAAAGTATAGTCCTAAAAGCAAAATTAATACAAATAAAAATGACTCAATTGCTGCAAATAGCCCAAGAGAATTCAAGTATAATGCAAACGGATACAAAAAAATTGTTTCAATGTCAAAAACTAAAAATAAAATGGCGTAATTAAAATATCTTATATTGAACTTAATTTTTGCATCATCAAAAGGAATAATTCCGCATTCATAAGCAGAATTTTTTACCTCTGACTCTTTTTTGTACTGGCATAAAAACCCTGCTGCAACCATTATTAAAGCAAACAGTGTTGATAATATAATAAAAATTGCCAAACACACGAGTTCTTTCAAGATGAGCTCCTTTACAACTATTTTGTACTAAAAATTTTTTTGTTACAATAGATTATATATATATATTAAGATGAATTTATGCGACAACCTTCTATAATAGTTTTGTTAATATCATTATTAATTCTTAGCTCCGGCATATCAGCTTTTGGTGCAATAAAAGCGAAGATAGATTATTCAATTCCAGTAGATTACAGTAAATTGTCAGAACCAGAGCTTGAAGATAGAGCAAAGGTTTACTATTTCAATGCTCTTAAATATAAAGACGATGAAGTTAACGAAGATATGACAAATGCTCTTATGCTTTACTCTGTTTTGTTAAATATTAATCCTGATAACTTGAACTATTGTGTCAAACTGGGTGCTTTATATGACAAACTTAATATGGATAAGCACGCTAAAGGCAATTTATCACGAGCAATAGGGATTGACTCTTCACATCCTGAACCATATTTCTATATGGGCGAATTCTATTATAAACGTCAATTGTACCGAAAAGCTTTGAAATATTATGGAGAAGCCTATCAACGCGGTTATCAGACAAACTACGACATGCTCTATAA
The DNA here is from genome assembly GCA_932182025.1 of uncultured Candidatus Melainabacteria bacterium. Lineage (GTDB taxonomy): Bacteria > Cyanobacteriota > Vampirovibrionia > Gastranaerophilales > Gastranaerophilaceae > CAG-196. The sequence goes on along the minus strand of CAKNXK010000024.1, from coordinate 35,570 downwards.
AATGGGAGATATTTACGAAAAATTCGGAGATACCCGTTCTGCTCTGAAATACTTAAACGATGCTTCAGCCCAAAACCCAAACAGTGAGTTGGATAATAAAATTAAAAGAATAGAAGCACAAGATTCAATCAACAAAGAATATTATTCAAATACACGAATAAGATAACGCGCTTCATGCTTCGCCCCTTGTGGGAGAAGCTGCCCGAATGGGCTGATGAGGGGTTATATAAAAAGTAAGAGGCAGGATTTCCTGCCTCTTTTATTTAATAAACAACCGTATCTTACATCTTTATATATCTATTGAAGATATTCGTCTCTGTTTGAGTATTGTTTCTTTTCTTGTTTTTCAAGATTTTGAACAGCTTCTTTCGGAGTGCTTCCTGATGCTGTATGACCGTTGCATCCGTCTGTTGCCAAGTGAGTTGAAGGTCCTACTTGTTTAGTAGTTACTTTCTCATCTCTACCAACTTTGTCCATTGCCGGTCTGTATACTCCGCTACCGTTTCCGACATAAGAAGTTCTGCCGCCAGGAGTTGGTTTGATGATAACTCTATCAATACCTTTAACTTGTAAAGGAATTTTGATTTCTTTTGGTACATCTGTTGCAGTAATCAATGCTTTCAATTTAGCTGCATCGAAGTTACCGTTTTCATCAGTACATAATTCTTTTTGGAATTCTCTGATTGCGCCGTTTGGACCGTATAATTTGCCGCCGCAAGCTTCTACCAAACCTGGGAAGTATGCTTCAACCATTTCTTTCCAGCCAACATTCGGATTGTCTTTTCTTAAGTGAATGTATGTTTTGTCAGTTGTTTGAGATGTTTCTTGTCCTGCTTGTTCTTTAACATCAACATCACAGGTTTCTGTGCAATCATCATTGTTATTATCAACATTATCTTCTTTTTTCTTTTCAATTTCTTTTAATCTCTTTTGAAGACCGCCGATAAGTTCTTCTCTGTTGATAATACCGTTTTTGTCACCTGCCATTGTGTTCAAGAATTGTTTGTATCCATCTCTATCCCAATTGCCGTCTTTATCAACAAATGATGCTGCGATAAGTAGAGCTACAGGAGCATATTCGGTTTTTGATTCATTAACTGTTTTAGCAAATTCTTCATAAGTCATTTCATCGAAGTTTACAGGAATCTTAGGCATTTGACCTTTGTCTTTTAATCCTGATGCAACTCCTAATGCTGCTCCTACAAGAGCTCCAGGAACTGCTGCATATAAACCTAATTGACCAAGTTGACCGGCTAATCTAGGAATAGATACAAGTATATCTGTAATAATGTGAACTTGACCGGCTGCATCAACTGTAACACCTTCAGGTAATTTACCTGATGCAATTGCTTCTTTAAGGTCGGCTGAGATATCATAAGCTTTATCTTTGTAATAAGGAACTTCAATTCTCTTAGGTAGCATTTGAGCTGCTCCTAAAGTAGAACCGCCGGTTAATACAGCACCTGACGCTGCACCTAAAAGACCGCTGAATATAGCTTTGCCCCAGTGTTTGCCTTCGATTTCATATCCGCAAAGTTTTACTAAAGCTTTTGCATCTTTTTCTTCCAATTGATCACTTAATTCGCTTAATGCAGCAAGCTTTGCTGTAGTCCAACGAATTTCAGATGTATCAGTATCTTTTTTAGCGTCTCTGTTTAATTTAGCATCAGCACCAACTTGTTTACCGATTTCTTCTGAAAGTTTTGATAAATCCCAAGTTCCATCTGCGTTTTGAGTAATAAGACCTGTTTCTTTTAAAGTTGTAAACAAAAATCCTTTGCTCCCTAACGAAGCCCTAATTTCTTGTTCTGTTTGATTCTTTTTGTGCTCAACTTTATTCCATCTGCCTTGGTTATCAGATGCAATTCTACCATCACTCTTATAACCGGTTAGGAAGCTTTTAAATCTTTTGAATATATTTCTGTCTCCAAGAAGAGCTTTCTTAGTATATTTATCCCATTGACCATTAGCTTTTAGGATATCTTCTGCTTTATCTTGTACTTTGCCGCCTTTTTCTAAATCTGTGATTTGAGCAATAGCAGCATATACTTTATTATAAGCATCAATCATTGGCTGATTGAAGTGTTTGTATGCTTCTTTAAAGTCACCTTTGAAATTATCGGCATCTTTAACTTCTTTTTTAATCTCATCCATTATTTGTTGAGAAGATTTAGTTTTGCCATTTTTTTGTGCAGCTGCCATTTTTTCAGCATATAAGTCTGCGATTTCAGATGTTTTAGCAGCTATGCATTCGTTTTTAGCCATTTGTTCAAGCTGTTTTAAGATATCTTCATGTAAATCATCTTTGATACCTGCTTCTTCAAGTTTTTTAACAAGTTCTTTATGATTTATTTCATCAGATGATTCATAAGTTGCAGGCATTAAAGCGATTACATCAGCAACAGCTTGTCTGAATTCAGGATCAAGATTTGCTTTGCTATCAAGTGCTTTTAATGCATCTTGTCTTGATAAACCGTCGCTTACATAAGCATTAAGATATTTAATGTGAGCTTCGTCAGCTTCTTTTTGGTATTTTTTAGTTTGTTTATCGGTCATTCCTGCTGTAGGAGAAGTAGGAGCTGTTGCTTCAGTTGCAGCTGCCGGATTAGTTGTATATAAACCCATTGCTTGATTGAAATCTTTTGTTTCAACACCTGAAGTTGCTGCTTCTTGTTTGAAAATAGCAAATTCTTCTGCATCAAGAGTTCCGTTATTATCGCCATCTTTTAAATATGCTAATTTTTGTAATTCAGCATTTGTAATTTTAGAAATGTCAAGACCCATGATAATGTACTCCTATAAATTTAATAATCCTCGTACCTATATAAAGTCATGATAAATCATGAAATTGCCTTTTGAAAAGCCATGTTATTTACAATTCTTAACAAAAGAGTCTTGCCATTTTGGCAAGACTCTTTGTAAATATCTCTGAAATTCAGACTATACGTTAGCTGTAGCTCTAGGTCCTGCGTTAACGATTTCAGCAGGCATATTTGGATATTTGCTTGAGAAGTTATCAGCAAACATTTGAGCAAGCTTGTTAGCGTTAGCATCGTAAGCTGATTTATCAGCCCACATTCCTCTAGCATCAAGCATTTCATCAGGAACGTTAGGACAAGATGTAGGGTAATCTACATTGAATATATCGTGGTGTTTGAATTCGATATTATCGAATGAACCGTTCAATGCAGCAGTTACCATAGCTCTTGTGTAAGCTAATTTCATTCTCTTAGCACCCATAGAAGCTGATCCGCCAGCCCAACCTGTGTTTACTAAGTAAACTTTAGTACCGTATTGGTCAAGTTTGTCACCCAACATTTTAGCGTAAACAGAAGCATCCATTGGCATGAATGGTTCGCCGAACAATGTTGAGAATGTAGGTTGTGGTTCAGTTACACCGCGTTCAGTACCTGCAAGTTTAGATGTGAAACCTGTTACGAAGTGGTACATAGCAGCGTTTTTGTCTAATCTTGAGATTGGAGGTAATACACCGAATGCATCAGCTGTTAAGAAAATAACAACTTTTGGAATACCGCCCATTGAAGGGATTGCAGCATTATTGATGTATTCGATAGGATAACCTACACGAGTGTTTTCAGTGAGTGTTCCGTCGTTAAAATCGAATTCTCTTGTTTCAGGATCCATAACTACGTTTTCTACTAATGAACCGAATTTAATAGCGTTGAAGATTTCCGGTTCGTTTTCTTCAGTAAGGTTGATACATTTAGCGTAGCATCCGCCTTCGAAGTTGAATACGCCATCAGGAGACCATCCGTGTTCATCGTCACCGATTAATTTACGGTTTGGATCAGCTGATAAAGTTGTTTTACCGGTTCCTGAAAGACCGAAGAATACAGCTGTTTCATGAGTTTCTGGGTCCATGTTAGCTGAACAGTGCATTGGAAGCACATTTTCTTTAGTCATTACATAGTTCATAGTAGCGAATACAGATTTTTTCATTTCGCCTGAGTATTGAGAACCGCAAATGATGATTTCGTGAGCTTCGTAGTCGATAGCGATACAAGCTTCTGAGTTTACACCATCAATTTCAGGGTCACATTTGAAACCAGGAGCACAAAGAATTGTGTAATCAGCTTCACCGTAAGATGCTAATTCTTCTGCAGTTGGTCTGATTAACAATTGGTGAATGAACAAGTTTTGGCTTGCCATTTCGTTGATAACTCTGAATTTTTTAGTATATTTTTTATCTGCGCCAGCAAAGCCGTCGAAAATAAATACTTCTCTGTTTTGTAAGTAAGCAGCAATTTTACCCTTGATAGAGTTGAATGCTTCTCTTGAAATAGGTCTGTTTACTTTGCCCCAAGCGATATCATTGTGAACAGCTTCTGTATCAACAATGAATTTATCCTTAGGTGAACGACCTGTGTATTTTCCTGTTGTAACAACAAGAGCACCTGTTTTAGACAAAGTACCTTCGCCTAATCTAAGTGCAGCTTCTGTTAATTGAGCAGGAGTTAAGTTGCGGTAAACAGCTTTTGGTCCAATAATACCAAATTTTTCAATACCATAAGTTTCCATAAATAGCTTCCTCCTTTTTAAAAGCACTTATTTAATTTTCCTATACACAATGATTGTAAGATAAACACTTGAAAAAATCAACTCATTTAAAGGGTGGAAATATCAATAAATACTTGAAAAAGACAAAAAGTAGTCCGAAATTATCCCGATGAGCATGGGTAATATCCAAATCATTATTGCAGCACCGAAAACAGGCTTAAACAGGAAGCTTAACTGGAATACATTAACCTGTGGTGCTGTTTTTGAAATTACCCCAAGGATAATGTCTTGTCCCATAGTAGCTAAAAGTACGGGAGACGCTATTTGCAGCCCCATATATAATACATTTGAAGATACTTTAACCAGATAATCCAGATTGATAATTTTTTCTAAAGGAATTTGAACTGCATATACGGGGAATATTTCAAAACTTCTTACAATAGCATTAAAAAGCCAGTATAAACCGCCCATCTCAATAAATATACAAATTCCTAATAATGTAATAATACGGCTTAAAATAGAAGTCTGGCTGTTTGTAGTAGGGTCCATAACCATTGCAGAAGATAGACCCATCTGGGTATTAATCATATCACCGCCGGCTTCAATCGCCAATAAAATTACTTGTGCTATATATCCGATAATTGCGCCGACTGCAAAGTTAAGAGTCCACAAAAGTATTGGTGAAACATCTTTGGGCGGAGCTGCAGGGTGTAATAGCGGAGTTATCATTATTGTTAATAATAATGCAAGAGAAAGTTTCACTATTGTATTAATTTCTTTTCTGTTAAGAACAGGTGCAAATCTGATAAATCCTAAAAGACGCGCAAAGACAATGAAGCCCGCTGAAAACCAGCGTTCAAACTCAGGAAATAATATGCCTATTTGTCTTATCAGTTCGTCCATGGTTTATCGAGTTCAAACCTCTCTTCATCTTTAAACGGTTTATCTATCGGTAAGATTTCAAAGCCTTCAACTTCGTCAATAAAAGTTTCGTTTTTAGTTATTTTTATATTGAACATAACAATATTTTTGTTGTTTTTAAGTACACAAAATCTGGTTGTACCCTCTTTTAGCGGTTGAACAATCAATGTGTTTTTCTCGTTCATTACCGTAACAAGCGGATAAACATCAACAAGCTTGTTGTTCTCAATACTTATATCGGTCAGTTTGCCGTTAGTAGTAACAATGCAATCCTGATATGCAAAAACCGGAGAAAATAGCATTAAGAATATTGTTAGTAATTTTTTCATACTATTTTCCTATAATTTTATTAGTCTCAACGAAATTAGCTTTAGGCATTGGTGTTCTTGGTGCTGCATCATACTTAATTTTCTGTTGCTTATCAATATAAGGAACTTTGCCAGGGTTCTTCATAACCTCTTTTACATCAGGAACGTTTTTGAACCTGTCTTTCATCTCACCCTCAAAAGGTGTTGTGTATTTATAATAATCAGCAGGTAAAACATAGGTATCAGCCTTTGAAACCCCGTTGAATGCCAGTGTCATACCTTCCTGAAACAGGTTTGTAAGAAGCTTAATAAATCCCAAACCGCCGATAACGATTACCAAAAATACGGCAAAAATCTTCGGTGCCGCCGCAATCGTTTGTTCTTGCACCTGTGTAACCGCTTGCAAAATCCCGACAACCAAACCAATTGCCGCCGCTGTTAATACGCATGGCATTGATATTGATAACATTGTCATAAATCCTTTTGCTAAATATTCAGTAAGTATTTCAATCATTTTTTCAACCTTTTTAACTTGCCCCCTCCCCTAACGGGAAGTGTTGGGGTGGGGTGTCAACCACCTCACTAGTTGTAACTCTGCACCAGCCCCTGAACAATCAATGCCCAGCCGTCAACCGCAATAAATATCAACAGTTTAAACGGCAATGATATAATTGTTGGAGATAACATGAACATCCCGAGTGCCAGAAGGATGTTTGCTACAACCAAATCCAGTACAATAAACGGTACAAATACTACAAAACCGATTTCAAACGCTGTTTTGAGTTCTGATAAAATATAAGCAGGAGCTACTTCCCAGATTGTCAAATCTTCGGGTGATTTTGGCGGAGTTTTTCGTTTTAGTTCCACAAAAAACGACAAATCAGACTCGCGGGTTTGTTTCATCATAAACTCTTTCAGCGGTTTTGAACCCTCATCAATAGCCAGAATTAAGTTTTGACTCTTTTGATAAGGAATTGACCCTCTTTCATACATCTGCTCAAACACTCCGCCCATTGTGTAGAATGTCATAATCATACATAATCCTAATGTAACGATTGATGGCGGTACTTGAACACCCATTGCGGTTTTTAGCAATGAGAAAACTATTATAAATCTTAAAAAACATGTCATACAGCAAAATGCAAACGGCAGTAATGAAAACAATGTCATTACCGTTAGCATCTGTAAAACAGGATTCATATCGTTAAGAATTGGTTGCATTTTTTAACCTTTTGGCGGCACACATTTCGTACTATTACCAGACCCTCGTTCGCCTTCTCCGTGTGCCTTTGGAACAGACTACTAGCGGGTTCACGTGGGTTGTTATTCCTTTATTCTTTCCGCCAAACTCCTCATCACCGAAGTATAAGGCGTATTTTGCGAAGATTTTATACCAATAATAGATTTATCTGCATAACGCGTTTTTTCGTTAAGCTGTGACATTGTTTCTTTAAAATCAGCTACTTGAACTTGTTTTGTCTCGCCTAACTTTGAGATTAAAGTTGTTCTGTCAACATCGCCTGCGATTAAGAATTTTTCATCTCCGGCTGATACTATATATAATGTCTTGCGAGCTGAAAGAGCCATTGTATCAAGAACTCTTAGATTTTTTGAGCCGCTTGATTTTCCTCCGCCAAGTGCAAACTTTTTAAAGGCAAACAAGGCAAGTCCCATAACACCAACCATTGCAAGTGTATAAACGATAAAATTTGCTAAATATCCCATAAACTACCCTCTTTATTAACTTATTAATTCCCAAGCTTAATAAGTCAATTATCCTTCGTTGTTTTCATTTTCCGGTTCAAAGTCGCTGTAATCAAAATCAGATTCTGTCGCTGCTTCGGCTTGCTGCTTTTCAACTTGAGGTGCTTGCTGTTCTTGTTGTACAGGTGCAGCAGCCGGTGCTGAAGATGATTCATTAACCTGTTCAATTCTTACGCCAAATCTGTCGTTGATAATTACCAACTCTCCGGCTGCAACTAGTTTACCACCGACTTTTAGCGAAACTTTATTATCGTAAACGGAACATAAGTCGACAATCAAACCTTCTTCGATGCTTTTAAGTTCGCCTAAAGTAACTTTCACTTTGTCAAACTCAGCCGACATATCAACCTGAATACTATCCCAAAGATTAGTATTTGTATTTTCCATTTCATTTCCTCCCGACATATCATAAGGTTCTATGATTTTTATATTTGGTTTAATTTTAAATTTTTGTACAATGTTTTCGCAAACGAGTGTCATTTCATCAGAGCTGCTGTTTTCAAATAAAACAATATCTCCGATATCGAGTTTTTTGATATCTGCAAGCGGAAAAACAGTTGTTCCTAAAAGCAAATTTACTTCAACAGGACTGTGAGCAAAGTCCATATCAGTGAAATGCTGACTTGTTTCTAATTCTTTAGCTTCTAAGATTTCCATAGGAACGGATATTATGAATTTTGCTGCAGTATCTGAAATTGCGCTTTTAACAAAATATGTAAGATGTAAAATTTCATTATAACGGCGGTTTGGCTCAATATTGAAATTTGGGGCTAATGTTTCATAAAGAAAATCATTGAATGCCGTAATAATGCGAGCTTCCAGTTCAGAAACTTCTGTTAGCTCAAAGCGCTTGTTGTTTTTGCCTAAAACTTTATCAAGGATTACATTAATTGCATCTTGTGAAATCCTGATATAAACATCGTTTTTAGAATTAATTTTGACTTTAGTAACAAAGAAAGTGTCATTCTGGGAAAGTACATTCATGTTTGTGCTTATAGACGCGAGCTTGTATTCGAATCCTTCAAAGAAGAATTCGTTGCTGCAAGACTCAACGGCTGGTGTGAAAACCGAGTCGTACCATGAAAATTGCTTATATAAATCGTCGAAAAATATAGAATTTATCATCTTTTACACTTTCCCATAGATATAATAAAAGTTTTTAAGATGATATACATCATCTAAATAGAGGAGTGTTGTACTTTTATTTGATTATCATTATAATAAATAATATGAAGAAGCTTGTTTTGTGTTTAATAGCATTAACTCTGTGTTTGCCTTCACAGGCTGCTTTTTGGAATAAAAAAGACAAGGCCCTTGAAGCAGAGCTCCAAGGGAAAGGATATGCAGGCACTTTGCCTGATTTAAACAAGAATTCTCAACCTAAGGAGCAAAAAGTAACAACCCCGATTTTTGAATCGCAGAAAGATTTTAATGACCCTTCTGATTTGAAACCTGTACCGCGTAATAATCCTGCTTTTATAGATATTATTCAAAAAAAGGATAGAACTTCGACTTATGTAATTGATGCAAATGAAATCATTCCTATGATAGAAAAGTTAGTTGATTGTATTGAAGAAGAAGGTAGTGTTCAATTATTTGTAACGAGAGCAAATGTTCTTAGTATGAATCTTGACCATTTGAGTCTTAAATATGAAGGCAAACCTGAAAGTTATTATGAATCTTTTCGCAAGCTGATGGAAATCAATGGATATGTAAAATCGATTTCTTTGTTACGCAAAGAAGCTTTGACATATCAGCGCTATCTTGCTTATCAAGCTGCAGGATCAATCTATAACCCTGAAAATATCAATCAACAGCTGGAATACTTGCTAAATGAATTAAATGCAGTAATTATTATGCTTAAACAAGAAGGTTAGATATTATATTGCATGCTTAATTTTTGTTTGTTATAATTTTTCTATTGCTGCAGTAAGAATAGTATCTTGATTTATGAGGTGGAATGGAATGGTAAAGTTATCAATAGTAGTACCTGTATATAATGTTGAAGAATATTTGAGAAAATGTTTAGATTCTTTAATTAATCAGACATTATCAGATATTGAAATCCTTTGTGTGAATGATGGTTCCAAGGATAGTAGTTTAGATATTCTTAATTCTTATGCAGAAAAAGATATCAGGGTAAAAGTACTTAATCAGCCAAATAAAGGGCAATCTGCTGCTCGCAACCTTGCAATTAGTAAAGCAGTCGGTGAATATCTTGGATTTGTTGATTCTGATGACTGGGTTGATTTGGATTATTTTGAGAAGCTTTATGATGCAGCAAAAAAACATGATGCAGATATTGCTTGCGCCGGTTTTAAACGTTGTGGGAAAGTGAATTCTACTGTTAGAAAATCTTTTAAAGAAGAAAAAGTTTATGCAGATATTAATGATAAAGTTTCAGTTGATAACCTTCCTGAACACAATTATATTTGGAATAAAATTTATAAACGTGAAAAATGGCATTTCACTTTTTCAGAGGGTCGTTATTTTGAAGACATGGCGGTTCTTATAAAAATTTTATATGAATTAAACACAATGGTTACGGTACCGGCAACTTATTACAATTATAGACGAAATCCGGGTTCAACTGTTACTTTAAAAACTGCAAAACATAAAACTGATTTTCAGTGGGCAAAAAATGAAATGCATTCATTTGCAGATACTCATGGGATTATTATGAATCCTTCTTATTTATTTAAAAAACGTGAAGTTATAAAAATGTTCGGGCTAACATTCTTAAAAGTTTATTATTACGAAAATATTATTAAATACAAACTTTTTGGATTTATTCCTTTTTTAACAAAAGAAATTTAGCCGATTAAACTAAATATTTTAGTGAATTAAAATCAATCTTTTTTATTCTATCCTTCGGATACGGGTTGTACCCGTACTATTTAATACAGAAAGAAAGGTTGAAAAATGAGTTTTAATCCATTAAAAGAAAAGGGTATTCCTTTAGAAAAACAACTAAGAAACTGGCATCAGGTTGTAAAAAAACCTTTTAACAAAAACGAAGTTGACTGTTATTCAAGAACCCGCCAAATCCTTATGAACGGGATTGAGGTTGAGGCTTGGAATTTTAAACATGCATTTTCAAGATTTTGTCCTGATTTGGACGATTGTAAAACAATTTCCCGTACAAGAAGAATTGAAGATGCACAACAGACAACTGTTAACTGGCTAACACCATCTGACCAATCAGTTTTAGAAACTACATTGGGCTATGAGCAGGTTGCAGTTGATTTAACAGCTTGGCTTGCACAAAACGAACCTGATGAATATGTTAAAGAAACTTTTGATTTTGGTTTATTAGAAGATTTTGATCATTTATACAGATACAGCCAATGGGCTTATATGATGCATGGTGTGAAGCCGAATGCTATTTTGCAAGGGCAGACTGATGTTGTTATTGGTCGACCTACCCAAAATCACCATAACTGTAATGCAATGCGTTTAAGAAAACATTATGACAAAGCAACAGCGGCACCTCAAACTAAGGTTAATATTCTTACCCTTGTTGCAGGTGAGCAGCAAACACATAATTACTATGCTGAACATGGTATGTGCTATGGTAATAATGTTTTAAGAAAAACTTATGCTGAAATTAAAGATGTTGAAGAAGAACACGTAACTATGTATGAGTCATTAATTGACCCTACCGAAAGTTTGTATGAAAAACTTCTTTTACATGAATTCACAGAAGTTTGTACATATTATAACTGTTACGAAGATGAAGAAAATGAACATCTTAAAAAGATTTGGGAATTATTCCTCAACTTTGAACTTGAACATCTTAGAATTGCTTCTGATTTGTTCAAAAAATACGAAAACCGTGATCCTGAAGAAGTTATTGGGGATAAAATAGTTTTACCTTGTCGCTTCTTAAGCCAAAAGGAATACGTTACAGAAGTTCTTTATACTCAAATTGATAAACGTATTTTACCTGAAGGTAAATACACTACAATTAATGAGCTTCCTGAAGACTGGGTTGGTTATGATATTCAAGCAAAACAAGGTGAAGCAGGTTCTCCAACAGAAAATACTACAAGAATTATTACGCTTCATAAAGGCAGAGATATTGTTAAAGCTGATGATAAGCTTAAAAAAGATGAAGTTAAGCTTCTTGAAAAAGGCTTAGAAAAGCGCTCAATGGCTCCGGATACCGTTATGCCTGATGAGTTAGAAGAAATTATTAAACTTCATGATGAAACCCAAAAAGCCAGAAAAAATATGTAATACTAAAAGGGGAACTTGTTAGTTCCCCTTTTTATATGGTATAGTAGTAAAAAAAAGAGGAAGCTATGGGATTTATTAGTATTATTACAGAACCTGCAATATTGATTATTACAACAATATTCTTGTTTTTTATATTGACGGTTTTACGGGCTTATACAAAGACAGAAAATAACCTTAAATCTGTTTATGAGTTTTTAAAGACTTTTAACAAGAAAGAGTTGTCTTACAGATTCAATCAGCTGGATGAGTTTATGAGCGGGAATTCTTATACCGCAACAAGCTGGGAAGATTTTAAGAAGGCTTTGATTTTTCCGGAAAAACTTTTTACAGCTTCTCAAACAAATAAAGCTAATTATACCCCTGATATCTATTTGACGGTAGATGCTTCGTACTTTTTCAATGAAGAAACACTTGTTTATTCAAAAATTAACCATAAATTTATTCAAACAATGCCAACTCTTCTAACCGGTTTGGGTCCGTTTTTTACATTCTTAAAAATGGCGATTGCTTTTACAGCTGTTGATTTTTCATCATATGCGGCGGGAGAGTCTTTGAACGGATTAATTGGGAATATACAGATAGCAGCACTTTGTTCGGTTTTTGCGGTTGGTTATTCTTTATTGTTTATGTTTACAGAAAAACTTCTGTATAACAAAAAATGCAAAGCATATTATTTGCTTATTCAAAAAGAGTTTATCAGATTGTTTGATGTTTGCACCAGTGAACAATTCTTGTTGGACTTAGTTAAAGAATCTAAAATGCAAAATACAAATAATGAAAAAATTCTAAAATCATTACCTGAAGATTTTGCAAAAGCAGTTTCTAAATCAATAGGAGAAATGACAACGCCTTATCTTGAAAATATTTTATACAGTTTGAATCGCTTAAATGAATCAATGGATAAGGGCTCCGGTGGGGATGTTGTTGATAAATTATTTTAGGGGAAATAATGAAAATCAGACCAAAAACAGAAGAGACAAATGATGGAAATATTTTCTGGATAACAATGACCGATTTAATGACGGGTCTTGTTCTTGTGTTTATTGTTTTGTTTTTCTATACTTATTTAACCGGTCATGTAGATAAAATTCAATCAGAATTAGCGCAGGAGAATGCTTCCAAATCATTGCAGGAAACTTTGAAAAAACAGGACATTAAGGCTTCAATTGACCCTGTTTCCGGAGTGGTTAAAATTTCTGATTTGGAACTTTTTGATATTAATAGTTACAAGTTATCTGGAAAAGGTAAAGCTTATTTGGATAAGTTTGCGCCTGCATATTTGGACTCATTGTTTTCTAACGAGTATTTAGACAAAAATATTGATAAAATAATAATTCAGGGTCATACTGATTCGCAGACTTTTGCAGGTAAGTTTTCTGATGATGAACAGTATATGAAAAATATGGAATTGTCCCTTAACCGTGCTTATGAGGTTGCAAATTATATGACAAATACCCCTTACAACAAAAACAACGGTAATCGTTTAAGAAAAATGATTATTGTAGAAGGTGCAAGTTTCTCTGACCCTGTAATGGTTGATGGCAAAGAAGATTTTGCAAAGAGCAGACGAGTTGAGTTGAAGCTTGTGATGAAGAAATAAGATGTAATAATTAAGAGAACCATACAAAAAACATACTTAGACCATCAAGGCTAAATGTATAATCTAAATATTCTATCCAAATTCTGGAATTAAAAAACTTTCAAAAATATAATAAAAAATAAAAAATATAGCTCCCAGCCAAATTAATGTTTCAATAATCAACGCGGGGATTGATAAAAGAATATAAATTACAAAAGCAACGTTATTTTTGCAAATTTTTGCTAAGAAGGTTCCTGAACAATATTCTGAAGCCAGAGACTTTTGTGCAGAGGCTATGAAGAAAATATTGTTAATTATCATAGTTCAAATGACTTTTTACGTAGTTTTTCATTTTATGATGATATTGGCACAAGTTATACTGTTGAGTCGATAGAAGGTACTAATGGAATGGGAGATTATATGCTTGAAAATATGAAACCTCTTTCAACAGCAAAAATTGATACAAAAGATTCTCACAAAACCAACAATGTCCAGGTTCTTATCAAGTAAGCGGATATACTAGAGATGATGGAACAGAGGTAAGCGGGTATACAAGAACTTGTGGATTTCATTAAAAAACAGGGGTATTGCCCCTGTTTTTAATTTTCCCGGAGATGGATTCGAACCACCGTTAAATGAGTCAGAGTCATCCGTCCTGCCGCTAGACGATCCGGGAGCGCAATTTGATTTTAGCACGTAAAAATTTTGTGTAAAGTTTGAGAAATATTACAAAGAAGCTTCCCAGCGCATGCGTCTTTCCGTGCCTCCTGCCGAACCAATATCTATAAATCCGTTTCTCAAATAAAATGGAATAGCAGTTTTAAGCGAATCTAATTCAATATGTTTTTTATAAAATAATTGTTTAATACTATCTAACATTGCCGTACCAATATGAGAAAAATTCGGATTTTCAGCTTTCTTCTTGTTCTCTGGGTCAACTTGCAGGTATTCAATAAATTCTTCATTCTTATTTTTAGTTTTTACCTGCGCCAGAGATAAAATTTGTCGATAATCTAATTGTTCAAATCCTGTTTTTTGAGTAGTGATTGCAAAAAATCGGTCTTTTGTTTTTTTATTTACAGAATGACAAATATCATAAGCTAGTCCTTCTCCGCCATTTTTATCCCAATTAATTGCAGTTTTATGAATTGCAAGTATATCAGAAGTGCTGTGCGGATTTATTTCCACAAACGCAACTTTTTTTGTGCAAGGCTTATATGCATTGATACGCTGAATTGATGCAGAATTGAGATAGTTTGCTTGAAATGTTAACATGAGACACACACCTTTGTTTTAAAAAACCGTACCACTACCTATCGAAATATACAAAACCCGATTTTGATTTTAGGACCTACTTTTTAGAGATACGACACCCGCAAGGATTGTCTTAGTGCTGCTATGTCTCCATCCTGACACGGTTCGACAGCTTACGCCATCATATTCTAAACTATCAACGGCCATAACCTCATAGGCGGCTTCCATATACCCCTCACAGTAGGCTCTGCCCCTCGCTAAAGCGTTCGAGTCGAGAGATTCGCTACGTCCCCGGGGAGTACGGTACAGTGATTGTAACACAAAACAAGTATCTTTTCAAATACAATACGTAGCTACAAAATCATCTGAGATTTGTTTTAATTCATTAGATGCTTCTATAGACCTGCTGCGGAGAGAAGTTATAAGAACTTCAATTTGATGAATTTCATTATTATCGTAATGCACCTGACAATAATCGCTTAAAACACTTAATACATCAGTTATAGCACTAATTCGACCTTCTACTGATTGCAATTTGAATACATGTAAATTTGCGACTTCATTACTTATAAGTGGATAATAACATAATGCACTTATAAAAACAAGTGCAAATTCGACGTATATAAATTTATTAAAAATGCACTTATCATATTAGGTGAGGAATGCAAAATGTTTAAAATTGAAAAACCTGAAATGATTAATAAAACATTTAGATTACCAATGGAATTGGTCAATCGCTTACAGCATGTTGCACAAAATAAAGGCATTTCTCTTAACAAACTTGTTGTTCAATGCTGTGAATATGCACTGAAAAACCTCAAAGACTAAAACTTGACGACATTCAAATAAATCGTTACAATAATATTTATGTGCAGAATTGGGGCTATAAAATCTAAAAATAAACTTCATCCGTCAATTGCGCTTAAACTTATGCGCAGTCAGCAAAAAGGTCATGATGATTCCGGATTTGCTTTTGTTATGCAGGATATGGGCGGATTATTTGAAAACTACAAAGACTTACCGCTTCTATCAATGGCTGCAACGGTTGAGGGTACTCGTCTTGCAGAAGACATTCTTCGGGAAATCGGTTTTTCTCGCGTAATGCAGTGGTCTCCTGATATTAGTAATAAAAAAGGTCTGAAAATTGAAGCAATGCCAAACTATGTTTTTGAAGTGCTTCAATACCCGAAAAGCTTTAAACACGCTACCAAAGAAGAAAAAGAAGAACTTCTTATTGATACTGCTCTTCGTTTGAGAAAAGTGCTTGATGAAACAAAATCAGGATTTATATATTCATTCTGGCATGATACGCTGACTCTTAAAGAAATCGGCAGTCCTAAAGATATTGGAACTTATTTCAACTTGTGGCAGGAGAATTCTGACTTAACAGCGCATATTATCACTGCTCAATGCAGACAAAATACAAATTATGATATTGTAAGATATGCAGCTCATCCGTTCTTTTTAGAAGGTTATACAGCTCTTGTTAACGGTGAAAATACTTTCTATGAGAAAAATAAATTCTATCAGATGAGCTTGTACAAGGGGTATATGGGATTTGAATCTGATTCACAATGTCTTTTGTATACTCTGCATTATATCCATAAGGTTCTAAAATGGCCTCTTCAGTATTTCAAGCATACCGTAACGCCGCTTTCTTATAACGAAATAATAAAACGTCCAGACAGCGAGATTTTGTTACGTATAAAAGCGTCGCTCGCTAATCTTGAAATCAATGGTCCAAATACAATGCTTGCCGTAACTCCGGATAAGGAGCTTATGTGCGTTTGCGATTCGAAAAAACTACGACCGATAGTGATTGGAAGAGATGAAAATACAGTAATTATGACATCAGAAGTTTGCGGGATAAATGATTTATTACCAGACCGTGATATTTCAAAAGATATTTATCCTAACGAGCATGAAACAATATTAGTTAAGAAAGATTTGACGATAGAAAGATGGCAGCAGTAAAAATTAATGAACTTCATAAAGACGAGTTACCTTGGATAGTTGAATATGACGAGTCCAAATGTATTCAGTGCGGTAAATGTACAGCAGTTTGTTCTTTTGGCGCAATTTCTCCTGCTGTAGAAACCAGAAAAACATCCAATAGTATTACAGAGCGCGGCAAGTGTGAGAAAGTTCTTGTTATTAAACAAAATGTTTCTTTGGAAAACTATTGTCATGGGTGCGGTATGTGTACCCGTGTTTGTCCTAATGGTGCGATTAAAGCTGTTAAAAATAAAGATGATAAATATTCCGTTGCTTATAGAGCGCAAAAAGCTGATTCATTCAAAAAAGGCGGACGTTCAAACCTTAACACAGAAGGTAGAACTTTGGATAAAATCAAAATTGGCAGAATTTCACAAATGACAGACCCGTCTTTGGATGCACAGCGCCATACATTTGAGCTTAGAACTCCTTTTGGAAGAGTGCTTTCTCCTGAAAAACTTAATTTTGAGATAAAGGATGGAGAATTAACCCAGCCGAAAGCATTGCCTCCAAACAGGTGGATTTATCCGATAATCTTTGGCGATATGTCAATCGGCGCTGTTTCATGGAGAATGTGGGAAGCTATGGCTATTGCTACAGCTTACTTAAACGAGGTTTGCGGTATTCCAATCCGTATGTGTACTGGAGAAGGTGGTATCCCAACTTCGCTTTTGAAATCAAGATATTTGAAATATATGATTTTGCAAATTGCATCAGGTCACTTTGGCTGGAACAGAATTATTAAAACAATGCCTGAGATGACAGAAGATCCTGCGGGAATTTTGATTAAAATCGGACAAGGTGCAAAACCTGGTGATGGCGGACTTTTGATGGCAAGCAAGGTTGCAAGATATGTTCAGGAAATCAGGGGAGTTCCAAAGGCTGATTTGTTGTCACCTCCGACTCATCAAGGACTTTATTCGATTGAGGAAAGTGTTCAAAAGATGTTTCTTTCAATGAACGCTGCTTTTAATTTTCAGGTTCCTGTTGCAATCAAGGTTGCAGCATCTGTTACAAGTGTTTCGGTTTATAATAATTTATTAAGAGACCCGTATAATATCGTAGGAGGTTTCTTTATTGACGGACTTGCCGGAGGTACGGGAGCAGCACACGAAATTTCTCTTAACCACACAGGTCATCCGATTACTTCAAAACTTCGTGATTGTTACCTTGCAGCTGTTCACCAAGGCAGACAGGGAGAAATCCCGCTTTTTGCAGGTGGCGGACTTGGACAGACAGGAAGCTTTGCAGCAGATGCGTTCAAACTTATTTGTCTTGGCGCGAACGGAGTCTTTACAGGAAGAATGCTTCTGGAAATTGCAGGTTGTGTAGGAAACGATATAGGTAAATGCAATGCTTGTAACACAGGTAAATGTCCGGCAGGACTTGCAACTCAGGATCCTAATCTTGTTAAACGTCTTGATGTGGATAAGGTTGCACAAAACCTTGTTAATTATATTTTAGCAACAGATATAGAATTGAAAAAACTTATGGCTCCGATAGGATGTTCAACACTGCCAACGGGTCGTTCTGATGCTTTAATTACGGTAGATAAACATATTTCAAACAGATTAGATATTCAATATGCATGTTAAGTACTACGCACGTAGACATTTATACCGGAGACAAATGTCTAAAGACTACAAGATAATTAAAAAAGAGCTACAAGATAATGAAAAAAGAATATAAAATCAAAACTTTAATAAACGATGTTAGAATGTCAACACAGGAGCTTCTTCAACTAATTACCACTAAAATTGAAGAAGGTGTAAACGAGTTTGAAATTGAAGCTTGCGGTCAGCATAATATAGGTATTGGCGGTAAATATAAAAACAGTAATCTTACTTTCCATGTGACCAATCCCGGACAAAGAGTCGGTGCTATGGGAATGGAAGGAACTAAAATTGTTGTAGAAGGTTCTGCGCCTGCTGATATCGGCTGGCTTAATTCAGGTGCAAAAATAGTAGTAAAAGGTGATGCCGGTGATACTGCTGCACATTGTGCTGCGGGCGGTAAAATTTATGTTGGCGGACGTGTGGGAACACGTTCCGGCGCTTTGATGAAACACGACCCTAAGTTTGAACAACCCGAGTTTTGGGTATTAAAAAATACAGGGTCTTTTAGTTTTGAATTTATGGGCGGCGGTAGAGCCGTAATTTGCGGATATGATTCCGAACATTTACCATCAGTTCTCGGTAACCGTTCCTGTGTAGGAATGGTTGGCGGTACAGTATATGTGCGCGGCAAGCTTGAAGGTATTGCAAACTGTGTTGAAGTCAAGAAACTTGATAAATATGATAAGGACTTCCTTAAATCCGGCATGGGTGATTTTTTAAAAGAAATTGGAAGAAAAGAACTTCTTGAGGAACTCTTGGATTTTTCTCAATGGGTAAAACTTGTTCCGCTTGCTCAGAAAAATAAAATTGAACGAGTTTCTTTGCAAGAATTCAAACAAAATGAATGGTTTAAGGACGGTCTCTTTGGTGATTTGGTGGAAGATAACAGGGATTTATTTAATCTTGCACAAACAGGCGAAGCTAGATTAAGAAAACCTGAATGGGATAAAAACCTTTGTGTAGGTTGTAATCTATGTGTCAAGAATTGTCCGCAAAAATCGATTAATGAAGATTTTTCGGTCAAAGAAGATAATTGCATAGGATGCGGTATCTGTTCTGCAGTTTGTCCTAAAAAAGCTTGGAAAATGATTTAGAAAAAAGCGGACTTTTTAAAGTCCGCTTTTTTTATTTTTTTATTTTTTTATTTTTTATTAGTTGCTTGGAGTGAATGCTCTTACAACTGTTACTGATCCGTCTACGTTCTTACGAACACCTGTGTCGATTTCTTCGTCTAAGTCTGCTGCGAATGCTACCGGAGTGTATACTTCATTTGCATCAATTGCTGAGCTGATTTGGTCTTTTTCGTAACCCTTTAAGACTTTTACGTTATCGTTGTCATCAGGAGTTGGAGGAGTTGGTTCGTCCGGTCCAGGTCCTGGAGGTGTAGGGATATCAGGGTCTTTGTCAGGTCCTACAAGGTATGTATTATCTGCTGTTTGTGTACCTTGGTTATATCCGTTTTCACCGTTTGTTAGTTCATAAGTGATTTCATCATTTGAATTAATAGTTTTTACTTCATTATCTCTGATGTTTGTGTATTTCAAAGTATAGTCTCTGCTTGGGAATTCTACTTTTAATTTGTTAGTTTCACCGCCAACTTTGATTACATCTGCATGAACATCATCTTTAATTGTGATATTTGCTTGATTAGCAGTAAGGTTAACTTTACCTGCATTTACACCGTTTACGTTCATATCGCCTTCGGATTTAATTAGAGCGTAACCGTTTTCAGATGTTTTGATTTTATTTACATCACCGCCTGCAATGTTTAGGTAAGTATGACCTTTTGTTGGAAGTGGTAAGTAGTTTTCCATTACATTAACGATTTCATCTTCGCTATTTACACCGCCGATATAATGATTTGCTGTGAATTCATAAGTATCAGCTGTAATTGTTGCTTTGCCGTCTGAAATAATATTTAAACCGGCATCCATTTTAACATTTTTAGCAGTTGTATCAATTGTAACTGCGATTGTACCAGCTTTAGCATTTGCATTTAAGTCACCGCCAACTGTTAAGCTGCCTTCTTTTCTTAAATCAGATGGAGTATCTGTTTCAGAATCTGTATTGTAACCGCCGATGTGAATATTATGAGCAGAATTGATGTTCATATTTCCACCAACTTTGTTTTCGCCGATTACGTGAATAAAGTGTTTAACACCTTTATTTGTTTTAACTGTAGTTGTTAAGTTTGCATCTTTACCAACTTCGATATTATTTACTTCTAAGAAACCGCCAGAGTTTGACATATTTAAGTTGCCGTCAACTTTAGCATTTCTTAAGTAAGAAACTCTGCCGTCGCTGTTAACATTAGCATCCCCTTTGATGTGAAGTGTTTCACCGTTGTTAGCATAGTTAAGAGCAACGTTACCGTCAGAAACGATATCTAAGTTTCCGTTGATTTCACCACCGTTAACAATTTTGACGATGTCTTTATCAGCTACGATATAAATGTTACCATCAACTTGAACAGATTCTAATCTAACAGCAGTATGACGTTCATTTTGTCCTGAAGTTGGGTTTACAAGGAAGTTTTGACCGTCAGCTGTAACTAATTTTAAACCTTTTGTTGTACCAAGTACTGATTTAATGATATCGATTGAAGGAGCTGTAATATTGAATTCGCCGCCAACTGAAAAATCAGAGTTTCTGATAGTAATTTCGTTTACTGCTTCCTGATTAAGTCCTTGAATATTAATTTTACCATCAACGTAGCTTACGCCTAACGCTTGTGTTGTTAACATTAAGTCGCCTGCTGTAGTGAAGCTTGCGCCATCATATAACATACCATTTGGGTTAGAAATAATTAATTTTGCAACTCCGTCGTTAGAAGTAATGTTACCGTAAATTTGAGACATACCGTTTGTTACGGTATTAACAACTGTTGCGTTAGCACCTTGTGAACCGTTAAAGTTAAGGTTTTCGCCTTTGTTAAGGTTTAGGTTGCCCCAGATAATATGAGCATCGCCGTTAACATTAACATTCGCTGAACCGTTGCCGATTTCTGTATTAACATAACCGCCTGTAGCACCTGTGATATTAGAACCGCCAAGACCGTTACCCAAACCAACATCGCCTGTTGTAATTGTAGCAGCCGTTACTTGCATTGATGCGAACACTGTACATAGTGCAATTGCTGATAATTTTTTGGCAAAATTTTTCATATTAGTAAATCCTCATTTCCTATGTATTTATATAAAGATTTTTTGGTTTCCGAAATTGCTTTTTTGTAACAAAATTTTAAGTTGAATTTCATTATATTACTCCTTCGGCATGACCAATCATACAACTAAAAAAGCGTAAATAAAATAATTTGCGCTTTTTTTACTAAAGTTTTAACAAAATGTTACAAAGGACTATTGCTTTACTTTTATAGCTCCCCAGGCTCGTATAAATCCTTTCTCGTATCGGATTAAATAATATCCGCCTTCTTTAATATATTCAATAGACGCTTCGAGGTGAGTGTAATCTTTTTTAGGCACTGTTGCACCTGTCTTTGCATACTTTATATCAATTATTTTCTGAAACTTTTCTTGCCTTGTCGGTCTATGTTTTTCTTCTTTTTTTCGGCTTTTTTCTACTTCAATTTCATTTTCTGCGAGCTTAAAAACCGGTATAACTGCAATCAAATCTTTTGATTCGATTAAATACAGGAATTCTCTGTCGTCAGAAAGCGCAAGTTCATAGTATCCGGGTTTTATAAAATTTCCGTTGTAGTCAGGAATATAGTCTACGATTGTTAGTGTCGGCTGTTCATCTGTGGGGATTGAAAACCTGTAAATAGAGTTTTCGTGAATTGTTACTCCGGAAGGAATTGCGGGATAAGGAGCACAGGGTGCAAGATAATCAATATCCCGAATAGCAGGAGTAATTATTCCATCAATCATTTATCATCTCCAATAATTTTTGCATTGATGAATTAACTTCTTTTAAATTTTGTCCCAAAAGTCTTGTAGAACCCGTGAAGACTAACGACATATATTTAGGTGAAAAATTATTCTCTTTAATATAGAGTCTTAAACTTTCACGCATTAATCTTCTTATACGGTTTCTTTTAACAGCGCGTTTATGTACTTTTTTGCTTACAACAAAACCAACTTTTGTTGGGAAATCAGCTGTTTTGTTTTTCCCGCAAAACACTGTAATACCGCCTTTGTGAAAAACTTTGCCAGTTCTGTATGTTGCATTAAACGCGTTTTTCTTTTTTAATCTGTATTCTTTTGGTAACATAACCTCATAATAGTCTAATTGACAAAAGAATTCAATCACGCTATACTGAATTTGACCTTGAATCGATATAAATAGGGAAACAATGAACAACAAATTCTCAAAATTAAATAATCAATGGTGGCGCAGCTAATTTGGCTGCCTGAATTTTCATTGTTTATTTAATAGTCAGGCGGTCGCAACCGTGAGGTTTTTGCGCGCCTGTTTTAACTTGTGAAGTTAATAATTGTTAACAAAAATCTCAAATAAGTCAATTTAGAAGTTTCACAAGTTTTAAGGATATGAATCATGTCATCAAATAACAACAAAATCATTAATACTTTGCCAAGGACAATCCGCCCGGCTGCTAAATTTGTAAGGCATCAGGAACAGGCGGCAGGACTTTCTACGTCAAGATTTGTTCAAGATGTATCAACCTGTCTTGTGCCAAAAGTTGTTTTTTCAAGAAGTAAAGAAGATCTTGCCGAAAATACTTTTCTTGAGATTTCTGAAGAGACATTGATTTATTTTGTTCCTGCTCTTTTAGGACAAAAAATTGCGAGAAAGATATTTTCAAAGAAGCTTCCTGAAAACCTTAAAAAAGAAGTTGCAACAACAGGGGTTGAACTATTAAATAAAAATAATAGGAATAACAAAGAACTGTTGCCGGTAAAAGCAGCTATTGCATTAACTGCAATGGCAATACCTTTGACAGAGTTTTCGCTAAATTATATAAAAAACTTGATGACATTGAAAGTTTTTAAGAAGAGTGATTTTAAAAATATTGCTTCTCTTGAGCATCAGGAAGAAGATAAAGCGCATCAACAAAAGGTAGAAAAGAGTGCAAAAAAACATATTGGTTTTGCAGCGGGTTTGTATGCAGGGTGTCTTGGTCTTGCAGGACTTTTAGCAACTAAGGGGAAAAATTCTCAGGCGCTGCAAAAAATTTCTGAATTTATTGTTGCTCCCGGCTCGACTATGTTTAAAAATAAGCCTAAAGCGAAAAATTTCTTTAATAAATATTGTTCAATGGATTTTAATAACCAGAACGGGAAACTTGTATTAAGCAAAGGTCAATTAACAACCTGTGTTCTTGTCGGCGGAGCAGGTTATTTTGGCGCGTCTTCCGATAGAGGTAAAGAAAATCTGAAAGAAACCGCAACAAGATTTCCTCTTGTAGCGCTATATGTAATTACAGGTAGTGAACTTGTTGAACGAGGCTTCAGAAAAATGCTTCAAAAAATGGGCAAATGTAAGGATTTAATCGGCAAAGACTTGTCTGTTCCTAAGTTTGATGAGTTAGAAGAATTGGCAAGAAAACTTGCAAAAGAAAGAAATACAAGCTTTGATAAAGAGTATAATTCTTTGGCTAAACAAAAGGTTGCTATTTCTGGTCTGCCTTATTTATTCTCAATCGGTGTAATGGGCTTTTTCGTTGCAGGTATGACGAATTTCTTTACCCGTAAGCGTTATGAAAATTCTAAAAAAACAGTACAAGATGTTATAAAATAATTCTGTGATATAATTATCCTGTGAAGAATTTAATTAAATATCTGGAAACAAAATACAATGAGATGAAGCTTTTGGATAAATATATCTTAAAGCAGGTTATTACGATGTTTATAATGGGTGTTCTTGTTTTTACTTCTATTATATTTGCATCTGATACTTTTATTACATTGATTAAACAGATTTCAAAATACGGAATTCCTTTTAATTTCGCGTTTATGATTATTATTCTTCACCTGCCAGCGGTTTTTGTAATGACAATTCCAATGGGTGTTTTGCTTGCAACTGTTATGACTTTGAACGGGTTGAGTTTGAGCTCGGAAATCACGGTTATGCGCGCTTGCGGTATAGGTTTGAACAGAATTGCAAAACCTATTTTCGGCTTTGCTCTTGTTATGATGTTTGTTAGTTTTATTGTTAATGAAACCGTTGTTCCTATTGCAACAGAGTGGTCTACAAATGTTGCTTTAAAAGCTTTCGGGCAAAAACATATACCGGAAGGAAAACAGAATTTTACTTTTAAAGAAATAAAAGACGGCGGAACATTAAAAAGATTATTCTATGTTGGTGATTGTACTGATGGCACTTTGCATAATATAACAGTTCTGGATGCATCTAAAGAAGGAACTATCCAAATCTTACAAGCCAGAGAGGGATTAACTTCTCCTGCGGGATGGAAATTCCAAAAAGGTGCAATTTATACTGTAACAGATAACGGAAAAACATTGGATACGACTCTTTTTAATGATTCAACTATTATGTTTGGTATGGATTTATCAAAAGAGATTGAAAAAAATCAAGCCGGCGAAAGAAACTTTATTCAGTTAATGAAATATATTGCAAAAGAAGACAAGCCTGAACTTAAAATAGACTTGTATGACAAATTAGCATTGCCGTTAACAACAGTTGTGCTTGTTTTGATTGGTGTTCCTCTTGCGATTACTCCTCCGAGAGTGAGATATAACAGAGGATTCTTATTTAGTATTTTAATTATTTTTGCATATTACCTGATACGTGCGTTATCGATATCATTTGGCGAAGCCGGAACATTAATCCCTGTGCTTGCAGCGTTTATGCCAAATATTATATTAACTATAATTGGCGTAGGGCTTTATTATAGAAAGGTTTACACAATCTGCTAAAAATGATATATTATATCTATGCGTACTTATCTTAATGGAAGCGTGAAGAACGGCAACATAATGAGATGGTCTGTAAACCCTCTCATTGTTTATATTGCGCCGATGAAATTTTATTCTAAACCGGGTGAGGATGCTAAATACAGAAAAATGGTTATGGATGCTTTTTCTGTATGGTCTGCTGCAAGCGGGGGCAAAATTAATTTTAGAATGACTAATGTTTTAATGGAATCTAATATTAATGTTGATTGGAAACGTGTTGACAGGCAGGCACTCGGGCATTGTTATTTTAACTGGGATTCTGCAGGAAGATTATATGGTGCAGAGGTTTCAATCGGTTTAACTGACGGTCGTATTCATAAACAATATGATAGCGAGATTGAAGTTTATCATACTATTTTGCACGAAATTGGACATGCTTTAGGGTTGGGGCATAGCCCGTATAAAGAAGATATTATGTATACTCCGCATCAATATGGAAACTCTTCGTTGTCTGCTAATGATAAACACTCAATACAGTGGCTGTATAAATTACCGGCAGGAATGCCTGTTCAGAAAATTGCAGCAAAATATTCAATGTCTACTTCAACAGATATTGATTCCGTGATTAGGAAAATTGATGGTAATACAGAGGCAGAACAACCCAAAATGCAGATTAAAACAAATAGAGATTTGTTGCAGGAAGCTGCAAATATAGGAGATTTAAAACGATACAATATGATGCTCCAAAATATTTCACTTTCTGACAATGTAAAGAATTATCTCAATAATCAGAGGTAACTAGCAAAAAAATTTAAAAATACGTTTTAGTATAAACCAAAGGATATTTATATGACAGATTATTCAAAAATTCAGGCAAATTCAGATTTGACAGCAAACCAACAAAATCCTTCTGCAGGTTTTTCAAATCCAATGGGTCTATCTTCAGAAAACATGCCAAGCGGTTATACTCAATCGTTGCCGCGAAACACCTATGATAGTGATATGGCAGAAATCCTTGAAGTGGTAAGAATTTTGAATAATATGGCTCCTGTTAGAATGCCTGTATACAATTTTAATGCTGATGAAATTAATGGAGAAGTTTACTATAAACCTGATGGGACGATGCTTTTAATTCGCGAATACAGCAGTGATTTAATAAGAGATTATTATATTTCTTCCGAGAGTTCTTTAAAAGTATCCAGAATTCTGGAACACGATAGATTTACAGGACGACTGAGAGCAAAAATAGAGCCTAATCTACGTAAATCGAGCCGTTCAAAAACAAATATAACAATTTTTGATGAGAAAATTAATAGAAAATATACTTTGATGCAGTTGGCAGAGGATGGAATAGTTAATAATATTACCGAATTTTCAGGTAAAGGGCAGGCGTTTCAAACTCTTTACAGGAATATAACCACGTTTAAACCTGCAAGATATCTTGAAGGTAAAGATACTGCCGATAAAGGGTTTGAAATGATTGACTGTATTTTTGATAATAAAGGCAATATTGCAAGAATTAGAAGATATAATTCTAAAAAAGAAATTAACATTGAGTATACTGATGATAGAAAAAATATCACAGTAAAAAACAAATAGTTATTCTACATACTTGCCGTCAAATAAATCCAAAACCATTTTTTCCTGATCGGTTTCTTCTCTGTTTGTTTCTTTTTTATCTTCAGAAGGTTTTTGTTCTTCTTGTTTTGGCTGCGGCTTAGGTTGTTCTACCGGAGCAGGCTGCTGAATAGGCTGCGGTTTTATTTCAACTTTCGCATCTCCGCTTTGAGCCATTCTTATTGTTACAGATGTTGTTGTTTGGTTAAACATTGCATTTGCAGCATCAATAATAAGTTGTTTTTTGTTTGTATCATTAACCTGTGTAACAAGTCTTTCGTTTTTGAAAGTTATAATTACCCCGTCAGCAGATATTTGTACAGGGTTTGCAAGTTTTAGGAGCGCCTGAGTTGAAGGGCTTTTTATATTTGCAAGCAAACACTGCCATAATGAACCGATATCATTGCCGTCCGGTTTTTTAGAA
Source organism: uncultured Candidatus Melainabacteria bacterium (assembly GCA_932182025.1). Classification (GTDB taxonomy): domain Bacteria; phylum Cyanobacteriota; class Vampirovibrionia; order Gastranaerophilales; family Gastranaerophilaceae; genus CAG-196. Next base: position 8,499 of record CAKNXK010000024.1, on the reverse strand, counting down.
ATTGGCGGCGGCGTGAAGGTTTCTTCTACTTTTTGCGGTGCAGGAGCCGGTGAAGGTGAAGGAGTAGGAACCGGTTTTGCTTCTTCTGCTTTAGGAGCAGGAGGTATTGGTGCCGGACGGGTTACTACTTGTACCGGTGCAGGTTGCGCGCATACGGTACCGCCTTCAAGAGCTTTAATACGATTTTGCAAATCTAGAAGCGTTGAATTTTCACTCATATTTGCTAAATCAATCATACCGACTTCCAGCCACAAGTGTTGATTTGTAGCCAGCTTAACTTCTTTTATGTAATAAGAAATTCTTTCGATTAAGAACACAATTTGCTGAACTTCCAGTTTTTCTTTCTGGGTTAGAAGTTCTTTGATTTGAGGTTCGTTTAGTCCTGTAAGTTCTATCAGCAAGTCTTTTGAACAGGTTTTAACAATAAGCAGGTTTTTGAAATACTCGGATAGGTTTGTGAGTATTTGCAACGGTTCGTTTCCTGAATTATATATGTTGTTCAATAATTCGATTGCACCTGCATGATTTGATGCAATAACCTGCTCTGTTAATTTGAATAATATATCAAAAGAAATTCTTCCAAGTACTGCGTTTACATCTTCTGCGGTAATTTCTTTCGTTACACCTAATAAACTCAACTGATCCAGAAGTGAGATACTGTCTCTCATTCCGCCTGCGGAGTTTTTTGCGATTGCAAAAAGAGCGTCGTCTGTGATATTAATTTTTTCTTTATCAGAAATAAATCTCAGGTGGTTTACAATATCTTCTGTTGTTATTCTTCTAAAATCAAATCTCTGGCAGCGGCTTTTAATAGTATCAAGTACCTTGTGAACTTCGGTTGTTGCAAGGATAAAGATAACATTTTCAGGCGGTTCTTCCAATGTTTTCAAAAGCGCATTGAATGCGTGATTTGTAAGCATGTGAACTTCGTCTATTATATAGATTTTGTATTTGCCGTTAACCGGAACATATTGAACTTTTTCTAAAATGCTTTGAGCATCTTCTACTTTTCTGTTGCTTGCAGCGTCGATTTCAATAACGTCAATTGGAATGGAGTTTGCTATATCTTTACAGCTTTCGCATTCTCCGCAAGGGCTTGTTGTAGGGCCATTTTTACAGTTTAGAGATTTTGCAAGAATTCTTGCAGTAGAAGTTTTACCTGTTCCTCTCGGTCCTGTAAATAAATAAGCATGAGATATTTTTCCAAGCTCAATTGCACTTGTAAGAGTCTTTTTAATATGTTCCTGACCTACAAGTGTTTCCAATGTCTGCGGACGATATTTTCTATATAAAGGTGTGTAGTTGCTCATATAATCAGTTTATCATAAAATTAAAAGCATGAGAGGACTTTTAATTTTATTATCAATTTTATTATTTTCTGGACAGGTTTTTGCTTATGATTTGGTTTTACCGCGGGACAAAAAATCCATAGTTACTTCTAATTATGCTTTTTTTGTAGGCAAGGCTAAAAATACGGAATTTATTACTATTAACGATGAAAAGGTTTTTGTTGCTTCAAATGGAGCGTTTGCTCATTCTATAAAACTGAAAGATGGTGAAAATAGAATTGTTGTAAGGTCAAATTTTAATACGCAGGTATATAAAATTCAAAAAAATAAGCCTTCTGTGTCTGCAAAATCAGATTTTATAGGATTTGAACCTCAAAAATATATAGTAAAAAAAGATAATACTCCTCTAAGAAGTACTCCCGTAGATTACGGTATGAATAGAATATCTCATTTGTTCAAAGATACAGTACTTATTTTGGATGGTTATCAGGGTGATTTTTACAGGGTAAAACTTTCAAAAAACAAGTCGGCATGGATTATGAAATCTGCTGTTGAAAAATTCGATTGTGAAACTTTTGTTCCTGAATTTGTTAATATGAATACAGAAAGATTTAAAAATGCTTCTTTACATACTATTGAATTCACAGGTAAACTTCCTTATACGGTAGATGAAAATGAGAAGGAAATTGTATTCAAGGTTTATAATCCCTTTAAATCAGAAGATTCTGTTTATACGGTTAATATAAAAAAACCTGAAAAATATTCTTACAAAACAGAATTATGCGGGGGAAAATACAGTTTTAAAGTTAATCACATACCTTCTGAACTAACTGTCGTTATTGACCCCGGACATGGCGGCTCTGAAAAAGGTGCACTTGGCTGTCTTGGAGATAAGGAAAAAGATATAACTCTTAAAATTGCATTAGAATTAAAAGAAATCCTTGCCCAAAAAGGGATAAATGTTGTAATGACAAGAGAATGTGATGCTAATGTTTCACTTGATGACAGAGTGAAAATTGCACGTGAAAATTGTGCAAATATTTTTGTAAGCATTCATCTTAATTCTATTCCTGATATAAAAATGGATATCCATAAAAATCGCGGTACCAGTGTTTATTATTACAACCCGAACTCTAAATCTCTTGCAAATTCTGTGCAGGAGTCAGTAATGTCGGCTATAGGAACCCGAAAAGACGGAGTTAGAACAGCAAGTTTTGCGGTCCTAAGACCAACGGATTATGTTGGGATTTTGGTTGAAACTGCTTATATGACAAACCCTTTGGATTCAGTTTTATATAAATCAGAAAGCTTTGCAAAGAATGCAGCACAGGGGATTGCAGAAGGAATACTTCATTTTGTTAATTGATAACTATGGTCAATCAAATCCTTCAAATCCTCGTCAGGAAATCTTCCGTCTAATGCGATTGTAATCCAATGAGTTTTGTTCATGTGGTATGCCGGATATGCACCTTCGCGTTCTTTGAGTTCGCTGACCCAAATCGGATCACATTTTAAATCAATTACATCAATTCTGCCTTCTTCTTCAATCCCTAATCTGGATTTAAGAGGATTCATAATAATTCCATACCATTTTCTGCCGTTAATATGCCTTAAAACCGCAACATCAGGATAGTCTTCCCAGAGGTATTCCGGCTCGGTATTATATTTTTTCTTAACATATTTAAGTACTTCTGCGCGTTTCATAGTATTTTTATTATATAATAGAAGAAAAAATGGAGAAATATAAATATGAGCAAATATTTGTTGGAAGTAGGTGTAGAAGAACTACCTTATAAATTTATACCAATGGCAATCAGCCAATTGGAAAACGGGTTTAAAACATTTTTAGACTCAAATAATGTTAAGTTTGACAAAATCAATGTTATGGCAACTCCAAGACGTCTTGCTGTTATTATTGAAGGTCTTGCTGATTCTCAACCTGATGTTGAAAAAGTTGTAAAAGGTCCTATTGCAACAGTTGCTTATGATGAAAATAAAAACCTTACCAAAGCCGGTGAAGGTTTTGCTAAAAAGAATGGTGTAGAAGCAAAAGATTTATATGTTGAAGACAATTATCTTTACGCAAAAATTTCTATCAAAGGTAAAAATACAAAAGAATTATTGCAGGATAATGTTCCTCAAATCTTTGCGAAACTTCAAGGCCCTCATTTCATGAGATGGGCATCAAATGATGTTAAATTCTCAAGACCAATCAGATGGGTATTGTCAATCCTTGATGGCGAAGAAGTTAAAATCAGAATTATTGATAAAGAGTCTTCTAATATTACTAACGGTCATAGATTTTCAACCCAAAATATTGTTATCAATAATCCGGATGAGTATGTTGCAAAACTTCGCGATGCTCACGTTATTGTTGATCAGGCTGAACGTCGTGAAAGAATTTTGGAAGTCACTCAAAAAGAAGCCGATAAATTAAATGCTGTTACTAAAATTTCAGATGATTTATTAGAAGAAGTAACCTTTATTGTTGAATACCCTGTTGCAGTTACTTGCAATTTTAATGAAGAATTCCTTACAATTCCTCAAGAAGTTGCTGTTACTGTTATGGAAACACATCAGAGATATTTTGCTCTGTATACTAAAGAAGGAAAATTAACTAATAAGTTTGTAACTATTACTAACTATATTGGTAACGAATTTGAAAATATTAAAGCTGGTAACTTAAGAGTTATTAAAGCTCGTTTAGACGACGCTGTATTCTTCTTTAAAGAAGATACTAAAAAACCTCTTGAAGCTTATATCGAAAACCTTAAAGGTATGACATTCCAAAAAGGTATGGGTTCTGTTTATGACAAGACTCAAAGAATTATTAAGCTTGCAGAAAAACTTAATCCTTCTGAAACAGTAAAAAGAACTGCTGAACTTTGCAAAGCGGATTTGGCTACAAATCTTGTGTTTGAGTTTACAGAACTTCAAGGCTTTATCGGTGCAGATTATGCAAGAGTTTCAGGAGAAAAAGCAGAAGTTTCACAAGGTATTAAAGAGCATTACTTCCCATTGAATGCGGATAGTGAAACTGCTAAATCTGTTGAAGGTCAAATTGTCGGTATTGCTGATAAAATTGATACAATTTGTGCTGTTTTTGCGGCAGGTAAAAAACCAACAGGCTCTTCTGATCCGCTTGGCGTAAGACGTGCAGCTTTAGGTATTATTAAAACAATTATTGAACATGGTTTGAAAATTGATTTATCAAAACTTATTGATGACGCGTTAGAATTACTTCCTGTTAAATCAGATTGCAAAGCTGATGTAGAAGAATTCTTTGTACAAAGATTGATTATTTTCTTGGCATCTGATTATAAAAAAGAAGTGCTTGAAGCATGTTCAGCTAAAAACCCTTGCGAAGATTTATGCGACTATGTTGCAAGAGTTAAAGTTGTTTCAACATTGAATGATGCAAAACTTCTTGAAAACGCAAACAGAGTGTTGAGAATATTAAAAGACGAAGTTAATAGTAAAGTTGATTCTTCGTTGTTTGTTCTTGACGCCGAAAAAGATTTGTTCAATGCGGTTGATGCAATTTCATTCAATGGAGATTATGTTCCGTATTTACAAGAGCTTATCGAAATTAATCCTGTTGTTACAAAGTTCTTTGATGATGTTCTTGTCATGGATAAAGATGAAAAAATTAAAAATAATCGATTAGCACTATTGAACGAACTCAAAAATAAGTATATAATACTAACAGATTTCTCAAAAATGTAAACAAATGTTACAACTTGAGAATAAAGAGGCAATTTTTATCTTTACCGTACTTTATAAAAGTACGAAAAGTGTGAAGGAAGGTCAATATGTTTAACCTTAAATTCTTAAAATCATTAAAAGAAGCAATGAACCCAAAAGCTAATCTTTTGACATTTTCACAAGGTCAAAGAGAAGCTAATGAGGAATATATCAAGTCTCTGTCAACTACAGAACTTAAAATCAAATCTGACGAACAAAGGTTGGAAGCAATGGTCAGACAACAATTGAAGGAAGAATTCCCGAATATCGAGAAAAGTTCTTCATATGACTTATTGGTTGATGCAGTCATCCATAATTACAAGTCAAAACAGCTTCAAACCGCCGATGACTCAGTCGCTAATGCTGAATAATATAAATAGTCATCAAGAATTTTTTAAAGAGCCAGCTGAATTACAGTTGGTTTTTTAATTTTTCAAGAAATAATTTTGCTGCAGGTGAAAATACTTGATTTTTCTTCCAAACAACATCTAAACCGGATTCAAGTTTGGGATAAAGCTCGCGAAAACATAATTCACTTTCATTTGATGTGTTGGCAAGTTTATCCAGTGTTATAGCATATCCAATTCCTGCTTTTACCATAATTGCGGCGTTATAAATAAGATTATATGTGGCAGCAATATTGAGCTTGTCAAATTCTTCACCAAACCAGTCCAAAAACCCGCTTTGCTGAGAGTATTTAGGAGACATTTGTCTGGAAGCAATAAGAGGCAGGTCTTTTAAATCATCCAGTGTTATCACGTTGTTGTATGCAAGCGGACTGTCTTTTCTCATAACGACGCCCCAAATATCCTTTTCCGGCATGGGCAGGTGATCGTATTTTGATAAGTCTATAGGCTGGATTAATATCCCAAAATCTAAAAGCCCTTTATCAAGTTTTTCTGTTACATCTTCAGCGTTTCCGCTATAAAGATGGAACTTTATTTCGGGATAAGTTGTTTGTATTTCTTTTATTATTTCCGCCAGATATTTCATTGACTCGGTTTCTCCTGAGCCAATGTAAACATCTCCTGCGATTGCATTTTTGATAGAATGAAATTCTGCTTCTGTTTTTTCGACCATTTCAATAATTTCTTCTGCTCGTTTTCGAAGAATTATTCCTTCTGGAGTAAGTGAAACCTGATATTTTCCTCTTTTAATGAGTTTTTGTCCGAGTTCTTTTTCCAAATCCTGTAATTGTCTGGTCAAAGTCGGCTGTGTCAGATGTAATGTGTTTGCGGCTCTTGTTATTGAGCCTTCGCGCGCTACTGCAAGAAAATATTTTAATACTCTGATTTCCATATTAGATATAATACAAGTTTTAAAAATGCTCGTCAAGCATATTTAAATATTTAATATAAGCATTTGCTATTTTTTAAAAATATTAAATAATAAAAATATAGAGGTGTTTATGGAAATATTAAAAGTTAGAACTCCGAGAGGTTTGGAGCTTGTAGGTACAATATTTGAGGCAAAAAAAACAGATACGGTTTTGATTATGTTAACAGGGATTTGTTCCAATGTATTTCAAAATGAACTTTTGTACACAACAGGGAATTTGTTGAGTAAAAATGGCATTTCGGTTATTGTAGCTCATGCTCATGACTCATTTTCTTGTTTTGCTTATACAGATTTTTCTATTGGAAAACAAAGACATGCGGGAACATTTAATGACGATTTTAATATGGTTTATGAAGATGTTGAAACGTATGTAAAATGTGCAAAAAATATGGGGTTTAAAAATATTATTCTTGCAGGTCATTCTTTGGGTTCAAATAAAATTATTCATTATTTGGGCAATACTCCTGATAATTTTGTTGATTATTTTATAGTTTCTTCGCCGATTGATATTATGCACTGGTGGAATATTATGCCAAATATTGATGAATGTTTTAGTCTTGCAAAAAAATGGGTTGATGAAGGGCGCGGGGATGATATTTTACCGTTTATGTTTGGTGGTTTTTCGCCAATGACGGCAAAAACAGTTTTGGGGTTTTATAACGCGGATAATCTTAAAAATTGTCCTGTTTTAAGTCATCAAGGCGAAACAAATTCTTTGTATAATATAAAACCAAACGGAGTTTTTATTATAGGTTCTAAAGATTCTGTTACCGGCGAAAGTCCTAAGGGATTTATGGAAGTATTAAATTCCTGGACTGTGGAACCTGATAGGAATAAAGTTATTGAGATTGAAGGCGGGTCTCATATTTTCTATGGGAAACATGATATTTATGCAAAAACAGTTCTGGATTGTATTAATGAGGTATTTGTATGCGATATTTAGTAATTATTTTAATAATTTTAGGAGGTTTATTTATGGTTAGTAATCAGAAAGATTATAAAACGGTACATTTTAAAAACCGCTATGGTATAACGTTAGCAGGAAATTTATATATGCCGAAAAATATTGATGCGAAGCTTCCTGCTATAGCTGTAGCAGGCCCGTTTGGTGCTGTAAAAGAACAGGCATCAGGCTTGTATGCTGAAGAAATGGCTAAAAGAGGTTTTATTACTCTGGCTTTTGATCCTTCTTATACGGGTGAAAGCAGCGGTGAGCCAAGAGATGTAGCGTCTCCTGATATTAATACGGAAGATTTTAGTGCTGCAGTTGATTTTTTGAGCAACCATCCGAATGTTGACCCTGAAAAAATCGGGATTATCGGTATTTGCGGTTTTGGCGGAATGGGATTAAATGCAGCTTCTTTGGATACAAGAATTAAGGCTGTAGCAACTTCTACCATGTACGATATGTCAAGGGTTAATGCTAATGGTTATTTTGATGGGATGGATGCAGAAAAACGGTATGCTTTAAGAGAAACGCTTAACAAACAAAGAACAGAAGATTTTAAAAACGGAACTTATGCTAAAGGTACGGGATTGCCTGATAAATTAAATGGCGATGAACCTCAGTTTGTTAAAGAGTATTGGGAATATTATAAGACTCCGAGAGGTTTTCATAAGCGTTCTATTAATTCTAACGGGAATTGGAATATGACTTCGCCGCTTTCATTTATGAATATGCCGATACTTTGTTACAGTGACGAGATTAGGAATGCTGTTTTAATGATACATGGTGAAAAAGCTCATAGCAGGTATTTTTCAGAAGATGCTTTCAAAAAATTGAAAGGTGATAATAAGGAACTTCTTATTATTGAAGGTGCTAATCATGTTGATTTATATGACAATATGGAAAAAATCCCTTTTGATAAAATGGAAGAGTTCTTTAGAAAAATGTAACAATATCTTAACAAATCCTAAAGTTTTGTATAAAATCTGCCGTTAGTTAATCCAGATAAAGGTTAGTGATGGCAGATTTTAACATTCAGAAACAACAGTTAATAAGTCAATTAAAGCAAACTCATCCAGAGCTTGCGTTATACACTGATGACCAGATATTAACAATATACAACGAGCAGCTATCCGGACTTCATTTGAGTGAAGACGAGCAGATATCGATATTAAGCGGTTT
>CAKNXK010000023.1 GCA_932182025.1 uncultured Candidatus Melainabacteria bacterium | reverse complement strand
GGCAACAGAGTAGTAAGAAAAAGAAACTTACAACAAGTTATGAGAGAATCTTTCTTCTATGGTGCTAACAGATTTGGTACTAATTTTATCGCTTAATCAAAATCTCTTTTATCTTTATGTGATAAAATAATTTTATGGCGATTTGTATTTTTCCGGGAACATTCAATCCTATTCATAATGCGCATATTAAGATGGCTGAATTTGCGCTTGAAAATTATGGGTTTGAAAAAATTATTTTTATTCCCGCTTATTTGCCGCCTCATAAAGAAATCGAAAGTAATTTAGCAAACCATCGTTTGCAGATGGTTAAGCTTGCGACGGATTATAATCCAAAATTTGAAGTTTCTGATATTGAATACAAACGCTCAGAACCTTCGTATTCGCTTATAACGGTTAGAAAAATTATTGAACAATATAAAATACAAGGTCGTTTGAATTTTATAATGGGTACTGATGCTTTTTCAAAATTGGATACGTGGTATAAAGCCGAAGAGCTTAAACCGTTGGTGCATTTTATAGTTTTTCCCCGCCGTGGTGATGAGGTATCTGAAACAAGAGGTTGGGATTATGAGATAACAACAATGGATTATGAAGATGTTTCTTCGACTGAAATCCGTTCAGGAGCAAAAAATATAGATAAGAAAGTAGAGGAATATATTAAAGAATATGGATTATACAGCAATTGTTGATTGGTTGAAGGAAAACCTTTCAGAAGAAAGATTTGAGCATACATTAGGAACTGCTGAATGTGCAGAAGAGCTTGCGGAGCGTTTTGGTTTAAATCCTGAAAAGGCATATCTTTGCGGACTGCTGCATGATTGTGCCAAATGTATTCCTAATGAAGAGTTGAAATCAATGATTTGTGATTGCGGTTTTCTTTGCGACGGTGAAATTGAGAATCCAAAAACATATCACGCACCTGCAGGTGCAATCTTAGCAAAAAAAGAGTTTTGTGATTTATGCGACGAAGAAATTCTTTCTGCTATCAGATGGCATACTCTTGGAAGAGTTGACATGACTGATTTTGAAAAAATTATTTTCTTAGCGGATAAAATTGAAACTAAAACAAGACCTGCTGAATTGATTTTGCCGATTAGAGCTGTATTGAAGGAAGAAAACGGTTTGGATAAAGCTCTTTTAATATGCTATGGAAATACAATTAAAAGTCTTGTAGACAGGAACCTTAAAATATGCAGTGTTACAATAGATATTTATAATGATTTATTAAAAAAGTTGGACTTGAAGAGAGGAAAATAGTATAATCAAAATATGAGACGGGGACTGGCTTTATTAATACTAAGTATATTTTTGTTTAATACAACAGTTTTTGCTGCTGATACTTTTCAAGGACATGCAGAATTTGATGACGAGTATTCGGAACTGGATAAAAAACTTTATACAGGAAAAACTGAAACTCTTGAGCGCAAAGATACGATTGAAATGACTGTTTCTCAAGTATTAGACGGTAGTTTTTCTTATGAAGGAGACGAGTTTTTTGCAGAAGTAACAGGGGATGTTTTAGGTGATAAAGGTATAATTATACCAAAAGGAACAGTTGCTCACGGTATTATTAAACAAACTGCAGAAGCTAAAAGAATGGGGCGTGACGGTTATATTGATTTGAGTTTTGATTACCTTGTAACACCTGATGGTAGAGAAATTCCTATTGAAGGAAAAATGTCTACAAAGCTTCATCCGTTGAAAGCTGCTGCTAAAATAGCTGCAACTGATTTGGGTTATACAGCAGTAGGTGGTGTAGTAGGCGGTGTTTTTGCGGCGCAAGCACTTGGTTTAGAAGCAGCTATTGCATCTCAGGGGTATACTCTTGCCGGTGGTGCTGCTGTTGGCGGTGCTGTTGGTTTAGGAATGTCTCTTTACAGAAAAGGGAAGGATGTTTTAATCGCACCAGGGGATGAGATTAAGGTGAAAATTTTGTCAAGTGTTGAACTTCCTGTTTATAGAGATGAGGCGTTGAAGCAAACAGAAGAAACATATCCGGGGTTGGATATAAGAGTTGCAAATATACTTTATGATAAAGATCCATTTGGTGAAGTTAATACACTTACACTTTCGATTTCTATCTCAAATATGTCTGACAAGAGTTTTTCCGGCATGGATTTGGCGCTTGTTAATGATTATAATACTGTTTTTAACCCCTCTATATTTGGTGATACAAAACTTTTATTTTCACAGTTTAAACCGGGTGATAGACGAGCAGGTAAAATTTCTTTTTCCGTACATAATGTTAAACACTCATACTGGTTAGTTGTAAATGATAGAACAACTAATAAACCGCTTATGAAAATTTCTCTTGATAATGCTTATAAAAACGTTTCACAAGATGTGAAAAAACGTAATGATAAAATGAAAAAAGCAAAAAAGAATTATTATAAAGAAGCTGACCCGTTTGATATTTAAGAGCCTATACACTTGGACTCTCCTTTTCGGCAATGTTTTAATTTTCTTTAAACTACATAATTTAGTAGTTAGTTTTTCGGGGTAAATATAAGTGATATTTATCTCAAAAAGGAGGTTAAAATGACGATTAGAAAACTTACTGTGGCAGCTGCAATTGCCGTTGGTATAGCAACATGTTCGTTTAATACGGTAATGGCAGCTTGCCCATGCGAACAGCAGCCAATTATTTCACAAACACCTTGTGGTTGTGAAGAGCTTCCTGTCGTAACAGGTGCAGCTTGCCCTTGCGACCAGAAGCCTGAACCTTGCGGTTGTGATGTAGCTCCGCAATGTGAACCTGATCCGGTTCCTTCATGTGCTCTTTGTCCTAGTACAAAAGAACTTTCAAGAGACAACATGAAACAAGTTTATGCGTATCCAAACGGTATCTATGGATACAACAATTATGTAGGTACAACAGCTGATTCTGTTTACTCTTCAGAAGGATTCTCTATTAACAGAGATAATTCAAGATTAAGCGCAGGTACTATGGGTACTACAGTTGCAACTGATGGTTCAATCACAGGTGCAGCTGCTAACATTCCTTGCCTTAATGAATTAACACAACGCAACGGAGTTCCTATTATTCGTGATGAAGCAAGAATGGACGGAATGGGTTGTCCTATCCAAATGGGTACTTCAAACTCACTAAAAGCTATCAAGAAAACTTTAGTTCCTTTTGATTTATCACCATTCTCTCACATGAACAATATGACCGGTGCTGCAGCTGGCATGCAGATGCAAATGTTCCCTGATGTTCCAAACGGATACTGGGCAGCTTGCGAAATTGACAAACTTGCTACAAATGACGTAGTAGTTGGTTATCCTGATAGAATGTTCAAACCATCAAGAAGTATTTCACGTGCTGAATTTGCTACTATGTTAGTAAAAGGTTTTGATAGAGATATGTATTCTTCTGCTCCTGAAAAAATCTTCTCAGATGTTCCTACAAACCACTGGGCTAACTCTGCTATTACAGCAGCAGTTCACCAAGATTTATTGAAAGGTTATCCAAATGGAACATTTATGCCTGGTCATAATGTAACAAGAGCAGAAGCTCTTTGTGCATTAGCTAAAGGTGTTAAATGCTCTCCTGTTGACAAATGCAAGGCTCAAGAAATCTTGTCTCAATACACAGACGGTAATACAGTTCCTGAATGGGCACAAATTCCTCTAGCAACAGCTTTAGAAAAAGGTGCTTTGAACAATTCACCTAACCCTAAAACAATTGCACCGTTTAAAGATGCTACACGTGCTGATATTGCTGCAATGTTACAGAATATCAGAGTTAATGCAGGAATCGATAAGAACCCTGTAACTGCTAACAATGATTGTCCAATTTGTCCTGTTGATAAAAAAGCTTTTGTTGAAAACGAAGAATTGGTTAAAATTCCTACATTACAGTTAGAATTCAAAGACCAGGTAACAGCTAAATCATCTCACGTTGGTCAAAGATTTGCAGCAAAAACTCTTGAAGACGTAACAATCAACGGTCACTTATACCCATGTGGTTCAAATGTACACGGTAAAGTTGTTGAAGTTATCCGTCCATCAGGATGCCAAAAAGGTGCTTTAAAACTTGCATTTACAGAAATCGAAAACTGCGGCTGCAAGGCAACATTACCTAGACAAATCTTAACAGCACAAATTGATAAGTCTAACACTCCTAATATCGTATCAAGACTTGTTACAGCTCCATTTACTTGGGCAGGTTCAATTGTCGGTATCGTAGGTAGAACTACAGGCGGTATGTTAACTTCATTAGGTAATGCCGTTGAAGACGTATCATCAGGTACAGGTATTGCTCTTGGTGAAGTATTCCAAGGTCAGTTACCTGCAGCAGGCAGAAGTGCAATGGATGTTGTTAAAGACACAGTTAAGGCTCCTATTGACTTCACTAGAACTGCATTATCAGGTACTATGGGCTTGTTCCAAACAACAGGCGACGAAGTTGCTTACTTAGTAGATGCTAAAGGCTACAAAATCTCAGCTATTAATCCGAAAGAACATGTAACTATCGCATTCGGATGCAGCGGCGAGTAGAACGCGCAAGCCGGTGTGAAGCCTGAATTCAGCCGCGGTTAGCGGGTGAATTAAAGGCGGAACACTGCGGCAGCGACGTAGGAATATTTGATTCCACAGGAGCATAATTTCTAAATCGTTCGCTCATACAAAAGAACCCTCGGCAGTAGTTTTTGCGAGGGTTCTTTTATTGTAAAGATTTGTTAAAATTTATTATTATATATGAAAGTTTGTAAACACATACGCTAGTAATCTGTAAATGCATAAAAAAAGCTTGGATTTATCCAAGCTTTTTTTATATTTTAATTTAATTCTAACCTTCTACGTTTTCGAAAACTTCTTGTTGTTCTTCGTGGTGTTCTTCTTCTGAATTGTTATTCATTTCTTCTGGAGGTGTTACCTTTTTAGAACGTCTTTTTTTTGGTTTGTCTTCTTCTGTAGAATCTTCTATATCAGCTTCTTCATTTGCTTCATCTTCTTCAAAGTTTTCATCATTTTCTTCGCTTTCCTCTGCGTCAGAATTCATAGCTGCTTCGATTTCTTCTTCGTCTTTTGCACGGATTACAGGGATAGAAAGCATTAACGCAACCTGATCGCCTTCTTGTTCAAAGTTCAATTCAAGCATATCTTTATCCATTTCGAGGTACTTAGAAAGAAGCTCAATCATTTCGCCTCTCATTTGTTCAAGTACTTTTGGCGTCAGATTTGTTCTATCTTGCATTAGGACAAGTTTCAGCCTGTTCGTAGCAACTGATTTAGAAGGATCGCTTTCTAGTTGTTCTTCTTGAGGTCGGAAGAATTTAGCTACCGTGTTGTAAAAATCAGTAAAAAGTCCCATTTCTACACCTTCGCTTTCAATTTTGCAAACACATTTTTAATCTTTGCTACAAAACCTTTTGGTTCATCTAAATCCAAGAACGGAACTTCTTCACCTAAGATTCTTTGAGCTACGTTTCTATAAGCTTGACCTGCAAGTGCTTTTTCATCATTAACAATAGGCTCACCTTTATTAGTTGATGTAATAATTCCTGTATCTTCAGGAATTATGCCGATAAGCGGACAAGCAAGAATTTCAACAACATCATCAACACTCATCATTTCGTTTGATTTGATTAAGCTTGGACGAACTCTGTTTAATAAAAGCTTTGTGCTTTTGATTTCTTCTTTTGGTCCGAGAAGCCCGATAATTCTGTCGGCGTCTCTGATTGCAGACATTTCAGGAGTTGTAACAACGATTGCTTCGTTTGCACCTGCAACTGCGTTTTGGAACCCTTGTTCAATACCGGCAGGACAGTCAACAAGAACGAAATCATTCTTTTCTTTAAGTATGTCGCAGATTTCTTTTAGTTGTTCAGCATTAACTGCTGATTTGTCTCTTGTTTGAGCAGCTGCAAGAAGCTGTAAATTAGGGTTCTTTTTATCCTTAACAAGAGCTTGTTTAAGTTTGCAGCGTTCTTCAATAACGTCTACGATTGTGTAAACAATTCTATTTTCAAGTCCTAAAAGCAGGTCTAAGTTTCTAAGACCTAAATCGGTATCAATAAGAACAACTTTGTAGCCTTCTTTTGCTAAAGCTGTACCAATATTTGCGCTTGTAGTCGTTTTTCCTACTCCGCCTTTACCTGATGTAATAACTATAACTCGACCAGCCATTATTAATCTCTCCTTAATTTTTTGTAAATTACTATTCTACCTTCTTCAATTTGAGCTTCCTCAGGGGTAAACTCGTTTGTTTTTTGAACATAAGGAACATTCAAAGTATCATTTCTTCTGGCATATAACCCTGCGATTCTTAATTGAATTGCATTAAGTTTTAGTGCTCTTACTTTTGCTGTAATATTTCCTTTTTTGCCGGCATGAGCAATTCCGCCTAAAATGCCCCAAACCGTAACATCACCGTCTGCAACAATTTCACTGCCCGGATGAGCGTCACCGATAATTAATACGTTTCCTTCATATGTTACTGTTTGACCTGAACGAAGTGTTTGATGAAGATATAGAGTCGGCAATGTTTTTGTATCAATTGCATTTTCTTCTGAATCTTCAGGGAGTACATCACCGGTATCAAGAAGAATATATTTACTAACTTCTTCACTTGCAAACAAACCTTCATTGGCAGCAAGGGTTTCAAAATCTGTTTCAAAATGTTCTGATGGAATGATTTCTGAAAGTTCTTGAGCTGTTTCTTCGGTAAAGCTGTCTTCAATCCCTTCAATTGTAACAACAGGTTCTACTTCCGGCTGTTGTTCAATATCAGCATGAACTTCTACTATTTCTCCTGCTTTTAAAGTTTCAACCACAGGCTCTTCGACAACAGGTTCTGCAACATAAGAAGCTGTTATAGTTTTTTCACTATCACATTTAGAAACGATAATACCGTGGCTAACGGCAGATGCTTCTGTTTGTTCAGAAAGTGTGTCAATATATGCAATTTCTGCATCCATTGATTCAATCAATGCTTTTACGCTCAAAAGCTGGGATTGATTTAAATCTAAATCTCCGAGTTTTAAGCAAATTTTCTTCCCTTTAACGTCAGGATGTTCCATTACAGAATTAAGTTCAGACACAAGCTGTGATGTGTTTTGGGCTACACTTAAATCTATAATAAAACCATTCTCTACAAAACCTTTTTCCATTTGATATACCCAATATAAACTACCACTATTTCAGGATAGCTTAAAGAATTTTTCAATTCAATAAAGTGTATCGTAATGTTAAGTACACCCTATTGCAAAATTTCCAATTTTATTGTAAACTTTTGTTAAGTAGTGTGATAAACCCTGTAAGAAGAGATGTTTTTAACAAGAACCCCAAAGAAAAGACATAAATCACTAAATCTTTTAGGTGCTATTCGTATAAGTAATAGTTCGTTTTTTGTGTTCAAAAATAACGACGGTGATATTTCGCTCAAATCAGGGCGTGAAGAAAAAATTCAGCGTGCAGCCGTTCAGAACATGATTGATTTGAATCCGGATGTTACGAAACTTTTAAATACTTATAAAATAAAACCTAGTATCGATACAAAGACTTTGAGAGAACTTGCAGGCGGTCACATGAATGAAACCTGTAATGTCGCAATGGGTATTTATTCAGCGCTTTGTGAGCACCTTAAAAAAGATGTAAATGCAGAAATAATAAAAGAAGCTTCTATGCTTCACGATTTAGGCAAGGTCTTAATCCCTTCTAAAATACTCAACAAGCCTGCAAAATTAAACTCTAAAGAACGTGAGATTATGAATATCCACTCAACTTTAGGTTATGAGCTTTTGAAAACTCAAAATATAAAAGAAGAAACACTTGATTTGGTGAAATATCATCACCAAAACCTTAAACACTCAGGTTATCCAAGGCTTGTAGAAGGTCATACTCCTTCGGATATCGGTGTTCAGATTATTTCAACAGCTGATAAATATAGTGCCCTTAGAGAAGCACGTGTTTATCGAAGAAAGCTATCTAAAATAGAATCCCTCCTCATTCTGTATAAAGAAGTTTTGGAGGGAAAAATCCATAAAGATGTATTTAAGGCACTTATTGAATATGTGCGTAAGTATGATGTTTAGATATCATCACCCCAAGCTGAAATAAGCATACCTTTGTCGTTAAAGTTAAAACTTTTAATTGTACGTTCGCCTTGATCTTCATAATAATAGCAAGGAGTTCCATTTTGTAGTGAAATATGCTTTTTGTTTTCGCCTTGTTCAAAATCAACAACGGTGTATCCATCATCAAAATATCTTGTTTCTTTGACGGTGTTTTCATCTAAATTTTCTGTAATTGTTGTGATGTTATTTTTAACTTCAACTGTTTTATTACCATCTTTGATATAAGTTATATCGCCTTCCGGAGAATAGTTGTAAACCAAATCCCCTGCTGTTACTGATTCAAGGCTGCCGTTTGAGTAGAATGTTTTTTCGCCTTCGATTGAATCAGGATAAACTGATAAATCAGCCGGTTTAACATCTTCATCGTTCAGGATTTCTCTACCCATGTTGTTTGGTAAGATTTCAGTTTTTTTGTTTGAAGAAGAAATCACTGCGCCGTTATAGAAATTAACTTCAAGGTTTGTTTCAGTACCTCTTGTGTTTTTTCTTTCGTATACAGAGATTAATTCCTTATTTTTATTGAATTCATAATTTCGGTGGAATTTATCATTAGCACTTCTTTCAGTTACAGAAAAATGTCCGTTTACATAATCATATTCGATGTTCTGTACTAAGCCTTTGTTATTGGTTAAAGTTTTAGTTGCAAAGTAAGGTTCGCCGTTTTGGTAAACTGTTCTTCTTAATTCTTTTCCTGTTTCAGAATCATATTCAGCTACATCCATATAATTCTTGCCGTTTTCAACGGTATTAATTTGACGTCTGATAACATTACCATTCTTTTTATCAACTGTTGTAATTGAATCTAATTGAGTGTCGTTTTCAGCAGATGCTTTGTAAATTGTAGTTGTGTTTCCAACTCTGTTAACAATTGAATTTAACTTACCATTAGAACCGTAAATTTTTTCGCCTTCAACAGAGCCGATTGCATCAGGTTGAATTACTGTAGGTGAAATAGGTTCAACTTCTAAAATACTTTTGTCGAATGCCATTACATTTGGCTTGTTATAATTTGCTAGTGCTTCCGCACCTTTAAAACTTACGCTTGAATCAGGTGCTGTTACTGTTTCGTTATCAGTTTCTTTTGCCTTAAAAGCTGGTCTTGACTGAACTTGTTGTATACCTTGTGCGAAATTAATTTTGTTTATCATTGAGATACTCCATACATGTACTACACTTTTATATTCCCATTAAAACTCGAAAATGTAAAAAATTGCTTAATTGTTACGCATTGTAAAATCTTTTTATTATATAATGGGATAAAAATAGTGAGGTAGGAAAAATGCAAGTTTCATTAAACTGGTTAAACGAATTAGTTGATATTAAGGATATTGATGTAAATCAAATTGCTCATGAGCTTACTATGAGCGGATTAGAGGTCGAAGAAATTGAAGAAGTAAAACCAAAGTTTACTAATATAATTACAGCAAGAATAGAAAAAATTGATAATCACCCAAATTCAGACAGATTACATTTAGTGACTGTTAATACAGGATCTGCTCTAAAAACAGTTGTTTGCGGTGGTCAAAATATCGCTGTAGGACAGGTTATTCCTTATGCTTCTGTAGGAAGTAAAGTTCTTGACAGAAAAACAGGAGAAATGTTTGAGCTTACTCCGGCAACAATTCGCGGCGTTGAGTCTCAAGGTATGCTTTGTTCGGATGATGAATTAGGCGTTGCTGATAGAAATTATCAGGAAGAAGACGGGATTTTGATTTTAAACAGACTTTTCCCTAATGTTGGTTTAGGTTTGAATGTTGAAGATGTTTTGGGTTTTGAAAAAGACTTTATTCTTCACACAGCTCCTACTGCAAACCGCGGTGATCAAATGTCTGTAATCGGAATTGCAAGAGAATTGTCTGCATTATTTAATAGACCGATGAAATTTGAATATGCAAAAACTCTTGATAAAAAAGCTGATTTCGAAGTTGAAATTAAAGATACTGATGTTTGTAAGTATTATTCAATCGGTGTTTTGAAAAATATTACAATCAAAGCTTCTCCTGATTGGATGCAAAAAAGATTATTAGCATCAGGTGTAAGAGCTATTAACAATGTTGTTGATATTACAAACTACGTTATGCTTGAATACGGAACTCCGCTTCACGCTTTTGATTATGATAAATTAAACGGATACCTTTGTGTAAGACGTGCTAATGAAGGCGAAACTCTTGTAACATTAGATGAAGTAGAAAGAAAACTTACTAATGATACAGTGCTTATTGCATCAAAAGAATCACCTGTTTGCTTAGGCGGTGTATTTGGCGGTGCTAATTCTGAAATCGATGATAATACTAAAAACTTAGCACTTGAAGCAGCTTACTTTGTAGCTTCTGCTAATAGAAAAAGTTCAAGAAGCGTTGGTTACAAATCAGACGCTTGTTCAAGATTTGAGCGCGGTATTGATATTGAAGCTGTTAAGCCGGCATTGTTTAGAGCTGTTGAACTTCTTGAAAAATATGCAGATGCTGAGTTTGTTGGTTCTGTAGAAACCGGTGTAAATAAGTTAGAGCCAATCGAGATTACTCTAAGATATGCACAGTTAAAAAGAATTTTGGGCTGTGAAATTGAAACAGAAAAATGTCTATCAATCCTTGAAAACTTAGGTTTTGAAATATTGGGCAAAAATGATGCTGCTTGCAAAGTTCTTGTTCCGTCTTTCCGTGCAGGTGATGTTACCAGAGAAATTGATTTGATTGAAGAAATTTCAAGAATTAACGGCTACGATAAAATCACACCTACACTTCCAAGTAAATCCAGTACCGCTGAGATTTCACTTGCAGAAAGAGTGATTAATAGGATTCATAATTTAATGCTCGGTGCAGGTTTGAATGAACTTCAAACATCATCTCTTATTGGTGAAGGATTGTTGAAACAATTCAATATGACTTATGATACAGAAAATGCTGTAAGAGTTGAATGTGCTGCAAGTGAAGAATTTTCAATGCTTAGACAAACTCTTGCAGCAAGTTTATTAAACTGTTTAAAATATAATTATGATAACGGTCAAAAAGATTTTTGGGGCTATGAAGTCGGTAGAACCTATATCAAAGTTGCAGAATCTCAAGAGAAAAATGCCGGTGTGAAAGAAACCTTAACTCTTGGCGGCATAATCTCAGGTAATATTCAAAATTCATTATGGCAAAATACCGGTGCTGTTGATTTCTATACAGTTAAAGGTATTGTAGATAAAGTTCTTGAAGAATTTGGTGTTACAAGAAGAATTAAATTCCAATTGCTTGCAGACTCTTCTCTGGCTGATACTCACAAGGCACTTCATCCGTATAAAACAGCAGTTTTAACAATGTTAGGTAAAAAGCCTGAAGTCATTGGTTATTACGGTGAAATTCATCCTGAATTGAAAGATAAATTAAAGCTTAATCAGAATGCTTATTTATTCAAACTCGATTTGGATATGCTAATTAGTGCAGTTAATGAAAGTACTGTGCGTTACAAAAAAATTCCTCAATTCCCAGAGGTTCAGCGTGATTTAGCGGTAATTGTTCCAAAAACAACTAGCTGGGATGAGTTGAAAAATATTATTAAAAAAGGTGTTGATAACAAAATCTTTACAGGTTGTGATGTGTTTGATGTTTATGAAGGCGAGCACGTACAAGACGGATTTAAGTCTGTAGCATTTAGAATAAGTATGCAAGACGCTAATGCAACGCTAACTGATGAAACGATTGAAGTGCAGATGGCAAATGTGAGAGCAGTGCTCAAAAAGTTATTGCCTGATGCTTCCTTCCGTGAATAGAAGATTAAAAAGGGGCGACTGAAGGTCGCCCCTTTTTTTACGCAATAAAAAGCCGAAACATGAATTTCGGCGTATCCCATTATTACTTAATCGTAGTTTACTTAATCGTAAATTTATACTCCTAACATAAAATTTATTTGATTACTGTGAAGAACTTAAACTCAGCAGGCATGATTTTACCGAATGATAAAGAATTTGTTGCTGCAACGAATTTTTCTTCCATATAATCAGTTCCATCAAATCTGAATTCTGAAACAATTGAGTAATCACAAGAAAGTTCAATTGTTTTATCGAAAACTTCGTGTCCTTCTTTTGTAACAGTGTTTCCATCTTCACAGAATTTTTCGCTTGGCGAATTGTAGTTTGCGATAACTAAAATAGAGTTTTTAATACCTTCTTTTTGTATCATCCAAGCTACAAATCCATCATCATCTTGTCTGATAATATGAGCTTCTCCATCAGTGATTAGAGATGAATTTTTAACAAATCTATCAATTGCATCAAATTTAGAGAAGAAATCATAATCTTTTTCTCTTTTCATTGAGATTTCAGCTCCGATAGCTGCTTCTATGCCGCCGTTTGTGAATGATTCATCACCATCAACATACATAACAGGTCTCTGAGCAAGTTTTCCTCCTGGTAAGAACTTGTATTTGAACCATTTGAACAAAGCACCTTCTTTTCCTAATTGCGCAGGATATCTGTCAATCGCTTCAAATTCTCCATCCTGATTGTTATAAGTTTTCAAAATTGAAAGCGGAGTTGATTTTTTAGCTTCGGAGTTATAGTTTGTTAATGCTAAATTATCTTCTGCAATGTTTTCAGGAGTTTTGTAGCTTTGTGAAACAATATCGTTGCCCCAAAGAACATCAAAATTCATATCCTGATGGTATTCTTTGTAGAAATTGTCCCAAAGCATATATTCTGCTAATGTTGCAAAATATGGTACTTTTTCTTTCATTGCTGAATTTAGCATACCAAGAACTTTTCTTGGAGCTCTGTAGCTAATTGGTGTTCCTTCGTTTTCAGAAACTTCGTCAACAATATGGTCAATATGGTCAACTCTGAAACCGTCAAAGTTATAATCTTCTTGCAAGTTTTTCATATAATCAATGAAGAACTTAACTACATCATTATTGAACTTGCCATTTTCCAAGCATACAAAGTAGTATGGAGTTTGGCAGTCAAGATTTGCAAAATTTGTTACATCTTCACCATCAAACTTGTAGTGTTTGAATGTTGGATAACTTGCGCCATCGCTCATTTTGTCGAATACAGGAACCCCTGCTGAACACCAAGCGCCGCCCGGAGCAGGCCACATTCCTTCTGAAATTAATGCACCAATAATTTCGCCTTGGTTTAAGATTTCGTTTTCTGTCATCTTTTTACCGCGAGTATTGTTTGCAACTTTATTAATAATGTTTTTGGCTTTTTTATGGAGCTTGTCTTGGATACTCTTTTCTAACATAGAATTAGAAAGGAAAATTTTAGTATCTTTTAATAAAGCATCAATTTCATTAAAAATATTTTGATAGTGTTCTGTTAAATCGCCATAGCTTTCGCCTTTAAGTGATTTTTTATAAATACCGCTTACAATTGCCAAATCATCCTGAGAATACTTATCTTTTAGTGATTCTGCAGTTGTATCAACATTTTTAGATAATTCTGCAATTAGAGCATTGATATCAAACCATCTCGCACAATCAGGAGTTGTAAGTACAATTTTAGAAAATCTTCCTGTTTGCGGCAGAATATCATAGATTACAGGGTGTCCTGCAAGCTGTGTTAGCTGAATAAATGATTTAACCTGCTCATCAGCGTTTAATCCTGTTTTTTCTGCAAGAGCTTTGTCTTCCAAATTAGGACTTACGCAGCTTGCTGTTGGAAGATAAGCGCAACCAAATTCACGAGGATGGAACGGGATTAAATACATTGTTGTTCCAAAAATTTTATTAGATTTGTTTCCACTTGGAAGGATAAGAAGTTCTCTTAACCAATCCATGAATGTGCCGTTTTTGCTGTCTTTATTTCCGTTGCCTAATGCAGCAAGGTTAATTAATTTAATATTATGACCTTCTTTTTGAAGCCAGCTTGAATTTTTAACATTATTTCTTGCTAAAGTACTGGCTTTATCAAATTCAAATTTTCCGTCTTTGAAAACACCTTCTGCTTCCCACTTTGACTCAAGTGCAAAAAGGACTTCCGCATCGGCTAATTCTTCTAAAGCTTTTATTTGCGGATAAGGCAGATATCCGAACTTGCTCATTGTTGATTTTAAGAAATCCTTTCTTTCTTGAGATATTGACTCAAAAGAATACATTTCTCTAAGTTTTGAGTAAAACTCGTTTAAGCTCTCACTGGCAGAAGTTTCCTTCTTGAACAGAAAATCTAACATATTTTCTCCTTGAATATTTGTGATTGTTGAATGTGATTTTTGTATATAAGGATAATATCATGCTCATATATTTTTTACAAATAATCAAGGAGAAATATTAAGAAATGTTAATATTCATTATATTTTGAAGGATTGTTAGCTTTTGCTGTTTGGTAATCTGTTTTTTTGTCGCTAAGCTTGTTTGGATTTGCCAAATAAGCAGCGGTTAAAGGATCTCCCGGTTTTATATTAAGAGTTGATGCATCAACAAGGAAGCGAAATCTTCCCGGTTTTTTACAACTGCCACTGTTGTATGTGCAGTGTTCTCTTTTTTCGTTCATTAAATCGACTGTAATTGTGCCATATCCTCTATCTGGATCTTCTACAATCCAATGAATGCCATTAGTGGTATCAAATTCAATTCCTCTGGCAGTGTTTCTACGACTGTCTGGTACAGTATTAAGTTGCGCAAAAACAAGATTAGGATAGTCATTGCCGTTTGTTAAGACTCCGCTCCATCCCATTCCTTGATTTGCTGCATCTTGAGCTTCTTGCCAGACAGATTTATCTTCTTTTATTTCATTGTTTATATCTGTAATAATTTTATATGTTTTTAGAACTGCAATTTTCTCTTTGTCGGGTATTAAATTGTTTAATATAGGTGCAGATATAGCAGCTACGACACCAACAATACCCAATGCAACTATTATTTCCATTAAAGTAAAACCGAATTTCTTCATATCATACACCTCTTTTCTTGTTTTAGAATTATATCATATTTGATATTTAGTGAAGTCATTTATATGAATTAAATTAAGGACTTGATTTTTTAAATTTACGGAGCATAATAGAAATGTCGAGGGAGTTTCCTTGATATGAAAATCAAATATCGCGGGATGGAGCAGTCTGGTAGCTCGTCGGGCTCATAACCCGAAGGTCGTTGGTTCAAATCCAGCTCCCGCAACCAATTTTAAAGGATGTAACCGATTTGATTACATCCTTTTATTATATAACAAGGAGTATATATGTCAGGGGAAACGAAAAAAAAATCAAAGAATGCATCCTCAAGGGAGCAAAAATTCTTTAATAAATGGAGAACTCTTTTCCAATTCTTAGTAACTCATGTTATGTATATGATAAGGTTTAAGCTTGTTTATAGGCTTGAAGTTCAGGGTAAAGAAAATATTCCAGAAAACAATGCATTTATTGTTGCTGCAAATCATCTTTCTACTCTTGATCCGCCGCTTATGTGCGCCGTGATGAACAGACCTGTTGCATATATGGCTAAAAAAGAGTTGTTTGTTAATCCTTTTATGCGCTGGTGGCTTAATTGGCTGGGTGCATTTTCAGTAGATAGAGAACACTTGGGAGTTTCGACTATAAAAACAGTTTTAACTATCAAGAAAACTAATTGGGTTTTAGGTATATTTCCTCAAGGTACTCGTCAGGAACCGGGAAAAATAAGTAATATTACAAAAGGTTTTGCTTCGCTTGCTAAAAGCACCAAATGCGGTATTTTACCGGTTGGAATTGTCGGTACACAAGAGGCTAAAAGAATCCCTTTCAGTGGGAAAATTGTAGTAAAAATAGGTGAACTTATTCCATATTCTGATAATGTAGATGATATGGTTGCACAATGGATTGAAGCTATTCAAAAATTGACAGGATTTAAGTACGAGCACGATTAAATAATTTTAAACTATTGGAAAATAATATGACAAAAAATTATAATAAGAGATGTGAAAAAGATTACGGTTTTTGGAGAAAGTTATACTACAAAATTTTTATTTATTTTGTGGTAATTCCTGTATCCAAACTTATGTACAATTTGAAAATTGAAGGTAGAGAAAATATTCCTAAAAATTCAAATGTAATTTTTGCAGGTAACCATGTTTCTTACCTTGATCCTCCTTTGATAGCAGTTGCTGTTAATAAATATATCGCTTATATGGCAAAACAGGAATTGTTTAAAGACGAAAACAAACTCTTACGTTTTTTGGTTCATTCGTTGGGTGCTTTTGCTGTAAATAGAGAAAAACCTGAGCTTGCAACTTTTAAATCAGTTAAAGCTGTCTTTAATACGCCTTGGTCATTGGGAATTTTCCCTCAGGGTAAAATCGTGAAAGAACCTGTTATTGAACATGTTACCAAGGGTTTTATATTATTCTCTAAAAAATTTAATGCCGATGTTGTACCGGTTGCTGTTTGCGGATTTGATGGTTACGCAAAAAAAATAGGTGAGAAAAATATTACAGTTAAAATTGGAACGCCAATTTCTTATACAATGAATGAAGATGAAATGCTTCTTGAATGGGCAAGACAGATATCTGAAATGACAGGTTTTGAAAATAAAGTAAAGATTTCTTAATAAAATAGCAAAAAATAATATTTACAGGATTTAAATTCAATGTTATGAATATTATAGCTTTAAACCCTTTTAAAATTTCGAATAATAATGCCCCTGTAGCATATAGTTCTCAGCCTCGATTTGGTTTAACAATGGCAAAGCCGTTGTTAAAGGATACGGTATCCTTTAAAGGAGATAAGCTGCCAAGTAAGAAAAGCATGGAAAAAGGTGCTTATATTATTTCTGCTGATTTGGCTATGAAAATTCAAGCTATAAAAGCTCCTGTTCATGAAAGAAAAAAGCAACTTCTTAGCAAATATTTTGGAGATCTGATAGAACAAGGATTGATTAGTATGCATGACAGATTAAAAGGCATAAGATCTATCCGTGAAAAAGCAACTACTAACGGCTGGGGAACTATGGATGCTATTTTGGAGCACATGGATGATGTTTCAGGATTTTGTTTTATCCTAAATAATTCTAAAGCTTTTCCTGAAGTTAATAAACGTTTTAAACAAATGCTTCAGGATAGAGAAATAGAAGTTACTCAGGTTGAGTACCACAGACGTGCTCCAAAATATAAAAAGAATCAAATGGTTGAATCGTATGATTCATTTAAACCTAATGATTTACAGCGTTTAAGAGATGAGATTAACAGAATTCAAAATCCAACTAAAAAGATTTGGTTTGATGTTGATAGTCGTTCAGGGTATTCAGGAGTGCATTCTGCACTGCGTACAAAAGACGATGAAATATCAGAACTTCAAATAATGGTTAAGAATATTCATGTTGTTAAAAATATTGAAAACCTTCTTTATAAAATAAGAAACGGAAAAGCTATTGATCCTAAATATGAGATTGTTGCAAGATATTTGACCGCTTTAAAACCATTGCCGGAAGATGCAACGCCGGAAGAAGTTAAGGCTCATGAATTGTTAGATGTTGCAATGACAAAATATACACAAGATTCATATTCTCAAGCAATAGTAACTCCTTTTAGCAATAAATTTGAACCGCTTGGTGTTGAAAATTCTGAAGTGCTTAATAAAAAAGAGAAGAAAGCTATTGCAAAATATGATTTGAATAAAATTGAAGATTTGATGCTTCGTGCAGAATATCTTTTTAATAAACATGGTACATCAGGTATGGCAACGATTATGCGTTCTTTGGACAGAATGCCGAATAAATGTTGTTCTACCGAGATAGAAGTTTATATTGATATTTTTGAAAGAATTATAGACACATTTGGGTTAAAAGGTTTAACTACTATTATCGATACTTGTGAAAAACTTTCAGGCAAATGTGAGTATAAAGCTTTAGAATTATTAATTACTTCATACGAGAAAATGTATAAAGAACCTAGTGTGTAGGTTTTTTCCGTTTCACATTTTTATTTGGCTTCTTGGTAAAGTTTTGAGATAAAGAATTATGTGATGTTTGTATTCTTTTTACGCTGAAAACATCAGGCATTGCTTGAAGAGCAGTCATTACTTTTCTTAATGTATAAATATTATCCAGCTCAATTCCAAGTTCAATAATACCAACTTTACCTTTTGTTTTTACATTTGCTGATGTAATACTTGTATTGTTATCGGAAACAACTCCGATTACATCTTTCAAAAGTCCTAATTTTTCTGCTGTTTCAATTCTTATTGTTGTATTATATGTCTTGTTTACGTTATTTCCTGACCAGTGGATATCAAGAAGTCTTTCAGGAGGTACATCATCCAGTGTTTTACAATCCAGACGGTGAATGCTTACACCTTTTGAACGGGTTACAACACCTACAATCGGTTCTCCCGGTATTGGTGAACAGCATCTTGCAAAAGAATAAAGAAGTCCTTCCAGACCGACGATATCTTTTTCAGACGCTTTTCTCGGTCTATGCTGGAATGTTGTCTCTTGTTTTTGAGGCTTTTTAACTCTGTTAATAATTTTATTCAGAGTTGTTTCACCATAGCCAAGAGCGGCAAACAAGTCTTCTGCATTAACGTAGTTCATTTGTTTAGCAACTTTGTTGAATTCTCCGTTTTTAAGATATTCATCAAATACAGCTTTTGTGAGTTCGTGTTCAAGGTTTGCTCGACCGAGTTCAATATGCTCTTCTCGTTTGTTTTTCTTGTACCATTGCTTGATTTTTGATGTGGCTTGTTTGGTTACAACAAAGTTTAACCAATCAAGGCGAGGTGCAGAAACTTTTGATGTCAAAATTTCGACAATGTCGCCGTTTTTTAGTTTTGTATCAAGCTGTGCAATACGTCCGTTAATAAGTGCACCAACGGTTTTGCTTCCTACATCTGAGTGAATACGATATGCAAAGTCAACAGGAGTGGCATTTTGCGGTAAGTCTATTACGTCTCCGCCCGGAGTGAAAGCAAAAACCTGATCTGAGAAGATATCCAGTTTGACAGAGTTTACATAGTCCTCTGCGTTTTGTGTGTCTTTGTTGTATTCAACAAGTTTTCTCATCCACGAGAATTTAATATCGTTAGCAGAGTCTGCTTTTTTTGAACCTTTTTCTTTATATCTCCAGTGGGCTGCGATACCGTATTCTGCGATATCGTGCATTTCCCAAGTTCGGATTTGTACCTCAAGCGGTTTTTGGCGCGGTCCTATTACAGAAGTGTGTAAGGACTGGTACATGTTTCCTTTTGGCATTGCAATGTAGTCTTTGAACCTTCCTGGAATTGGTTTAAACTGGGAGTGAATTAGTCCTAAAACTTCGTAACATTCTTTTTCAGTGTCAACGATTACACGAACCGCTGTAATATCATATAGGTCATGGAATGCAACATTAAGACGTTCCATTTTTTTATAGATACTGTAATAATGTTTTGCACGTCCTGTGATTTTTGCGTTTATTCCGCTTGCTTTTACGTCTTTTGAAATTTTTTCTATTAAAAGATTAACAGCCATTTCCCGTTCAGCTTTTTTCTGTGAAACAAGCTGTGCGATTTCGTAATAGCGGTCAGGATGTAAGTATTTTAATGATAAATCTTCAAGCTCGGCTTTGATTTTACCAACCCCTAAACGATTTGCAAGCGGAGCAAAGATATCGATTGTTTCTTGGGCAATTTTTTGTTGTTTTTGCTGCGACATATAATTCAGGGTGCGCATATTATGCAGTCTATCAGCAAGTTTTAGGAAAATAATACGAACATCGCTTGCCATTGCGATAAACATTCTGCGGAAGTTTTCAGCCTGACGTTCTTGAGTTGATTTAAACTGTAATTTACCCAGTTTGGTAACACCTTGGACTAGATTAAGTACATCTTCTCCAAAAAGCTCTTTTATTTCTTCGGGTTTTGTGTCAGTGTCTTCCAGAATATCGTGAAGAAAACCAGCCATTAAAGTATGTTTATCTGCTTGAAGGCTGATTAAAATCTTTACAACTTCCATTGGGTGAATAATATATGGTTCTTCTGATATTCTAAATTGTCCTTCATGAAGTTTTTTGGCAAACTCAAAGGCTTTTTCAAGTTCTGCTATATCTTCTGCGTGGTAGGATTTTTCTTTTAGAAGCTCTCTTATTTCATCAAATGTTATTTCGTTTTTTTCCATAATATAGCTATAATAGTAGTTTTACTCAAAATATGCAAGTTTTTCTAGACCAAATGGTCTAGGAGTTAATATAAATTTCAATCATTGGGTTGATGTCGGGGGTAAATATATATATTACACTTATGTTGTAGACTTGGTAAGTAATATATATAAATGGAGGAGAGCGAAAGGTGCAGCTTTCGGGCTTAGACATAACTTTACATCGTATTAATGCGATTGAAAATCAGTTTCAATCCTTGATGTCTTATGCTCAAAAACCCGATGCGGATTTCCAAAAAATCCTTGACTCTTCTATTGAAAACAAAAAAAATCCAACATCAACATCAAGAAGTGAAATTAATGAATTAATTACAAAATATGCTGATAAAAACGGCTTGGATGAAGATTTTGTAAAAGCAGTTATTAATCAGGAATCGGGTTTTAATCCAAATGCGACTTCACACTGCGGCGCTATGGGTCTAATGCAGTTAATGCCTGCCACTGCACAAGGTTTAGGTGTTACAAATGCTTATGATGCTGAGCAAAATATTGAAGGCGGAACTAAGTACCTTAAAGGGCTTATGGACAGATTTGGAAATGATAAATCCTTAGCTTTGGCAGCATATAATGCAGGACCAAATGCAGTAAAAAAATACGGCGGAATTCCACCGTATGCTGAAACACAAAATTACGTGAAAAGTGTTTTGGGCAAGTATGAACGTCTTAAGGAGGTCAACTAATGATAGTAAGAGGATTAGAATCAGCTGCTAAAGGTATGACAGCCCTTATGGATATGAACGATAATATTGCAAACAACCTTGCAAACGTTAATACTGTAGGTTTCAAAAAAGGCTCTTTGCGTTTTAAGGATGTTATGGAATCTGCTGTTTATTCTCAACAAGGTTCAATTCTAAGAAATGATACTTCTCGTTATCTTGGTGATTTGAGTATGGGTTCTCAATCACTTCAATATGTTCATGATTTTTCTCAAGGTGCTCTTGATAAGACAGGAAATACTTATGATGTTGCAATTGAAGGCGATGGTTTCTTTAAAATAAGAGATATTGACGGTAAGGAATCATATACAAGAAACGGTTCTTTTGCAGTTAATAGTGAGCAGTATCTTGTAACAAAGCAGGGTGAATATGTTCTTGATGTTAACAATCGCAGAATTAGAATGATTCCTGAGGATTTTGATCCTGAGCTTATCAGAGACAAAATGGAAATCATTATTGGTGAGCAAGGGAATATTGAGATGAACTCTTATACTCAAAAAATTCCTATGCAGACTATTGGGATTTATGATTTTTCTGATAAAGATGATTTATTTGAGATTGCAGATACACGATTTATACCACGTGATCCTGCAAACAATCCGGAGCTTAGGGCAGAAAAATTTACTGTTCAACAAGGTATGCTTGAACTTTCAAACTCAAATGTAATCAAAGAAATGATTAATACAATCAGTACAACAAGAAACTACGAATCGTTATCAAAAGTAGTTTCAACGAATAGTGAACTGCTTCAAAGGGCTGTTTCAGTCGGTAGAATAAGCGGTTAGTAAAAAGAATTAAAACCAAACTTGGAGAGGAAATAAAATGTTAAGAGCTTTAACAACAGCAGCAACAGGTATGATAGCACAGCAAAACTATCTTGATGTTATTGCAAACAACGTAGCAAACGTTAACACTACTGGGTTTAAAAAGTCAAGAATTGAGTTTCAGGATTTATTGTCTCAAGCAGTAAGAACTCCCGGTGCTTTGATGAACCAAGGTACTTATCAGCCTGTTGGTACAGAAATCGGGCTCGGGGTTAAAACCGCTGCTACAACCAGAGTATTTACTCAAGGTATTGCGATTTCTACAGGACGTCAGCTTGATATCGAAATTGAAGGTGAGGGTTTCTTGCAGGTAATGAAAGAAGACGGTTCGCTTGCTTATACCCGTGATGGCTGTTTGCAGGTTGATTCACTTGGTCAATTATGTACAAATGACGGTTTGTTAATTCAGCCTTCTGTTTCAATCCCAAGAGATGCTACAGAAATCACTATTACTCAGGACGGTAATATTTCTGTAACACTTCCCGGACAGACTCAGCAGTCAATTGTTGGTTCTTTGCAGTTGGTTAAGTTCCAGAATCCATCAGGTTTATTATCAATCGGACACAACTTGTACAAAGAAACTCAAGCATCAGGCAACCCTGTTCAAGATACTCCGGGACAAAATGGTTTGGGGTTAATTCAGCAGTGTATGTTAGAGGGTTCTAACGTTCAAATCGTTGATGAACTTGTAGGTCTAATCAAAGCGGAAAGAGCGTTTGAGTCTAACTCAAAATTGATTAACTCTTCAAGCAATATTTTGCAGATAACAAATAACATGTCTTAAGAGGAATAAATGAAAAAACTTTTAACCACAGCATTAATAATGATAGTAACAGCAGTTTGTGCTAATGCGCAGACAGTTACTTCTGCTGAGGTTAAAGCGTCTGTTGCCAAACAGCTTCAAGCAGGATATGAAAAAATTGCAAAAGGTGATGTTGAAGTTAAAATCACTGCAACTCCGTTTGCTTCAATTCAATTACCTGACGGCAAAGTTACATACAAAATCACGCAAGGCGGAGACAAAATCATCCCTCGTGATATCAAGAGAGTTGATGTTTATGTAAATGATGCTTTTGTTAGAACTTTGAATTTACCTTGTCAAACGGTTGTTTATAAAGATGTTCTTGTGGCAGCTGATTTTATTAACAGAGAACAGGCGATTACAAGAGAAGCAACAGTTGTTAAGAGAATAGATGTCTCTCAAAAAATGGACTATGTTTTATCAGAACAAGTTCTTACTAAAGAAATGTCAGCAAAAAAAGCGTTTCAAAAGGGTGAAATTATCGACAAACGTTTTGTAAAAATGAAACCTGATGTTGAAAGAAATATGGCGGTTAGAATATTCTTTATTTCTAATGGTGCCGTAATGATTACAATCGACGGAACTGCTCTTGCAGACGGTATGACAGGTGATTATGTTAATGTCGAAAACAAAAATTATAAAAGAGTTTACACAGGGAAAGTGATAGGCGAAAATAGGGTTTTGGTGAGTATATGATGAAAAGATTTTTAGCACTTTTATTATTAATAACAATGACAGCTTTTATTCCTGCTAATGCAATAGAAGCAAAAGTTCGTATTATGGATATTACCCATATTAAAGGCGTTCGAGAAAACCAGCTTGTTGGTTATGGTGTCGTTGTTGGTTTACCTGGAACTGGTGACAACTCACGTTCAACCCAGATTACTAATAAGATGCTTTTAAGAAACTTAGGTACAGTAATCGAGCAGGAAAACTATATCCAAAAAGGTGCTTCTGCTGCAGTTATTGTAACAGCAACAGTTCCTCCTTTTTCTAAAAACGGTGATAAAATCGATGTAACAGTTTCAGCGATTGCTGACGCTAAGAGCTTAGAAGGCGGTGTTCTTGTTCAAACAATTCTTAAAGCTCCAAATGGTGAAGCTGTAGCGGTTGCTCAAGGTCCTTTATCTGTTGGCGGTATTAATAAAATCGCAGGCGGTTCTTCAGCAAGAACTGCAATCACAACATCAGGCAGAATTCCCGGCGGTGCAATTATCGAACGTGATATTTATACAGAAATCGGGGATGAGGATTCAATTACTCTTTGTTTAGATAAGTCTGATTATACTCTTGTTTCAAGAATTGCTAAATCAGTTTCACAGTTAGCACCTGCTCAGGCAATTGATGGAAGTGCTGTAAGAGTAAAAATTCCTCCAAGATTTGCAAATGATAGAGTAACTTTTATTTCTCTATTAGAAAATATGGAAGTTTCTCCAACATTAGAAAAAGCAAAAGTCGTTGTTAATGAAAGAACAGGAACTGTTGTAATCGGTGCAGATGTTAAGCTTTTACCTGCTGCGGTTGCTCACGGAAATATTACTGTTACTGTTTCTACAACAAACGATGTTTCTCAGCCTAATAGTTTTGCAAATGGTGCGACAATGGGATTTTCTAATTCTGAAATAGAAATTTCTAAAGCTCCGGGTAGTTTGGTCGAAATGCCCGCTAATAGTAATCTCAATGATTTAATCAGAGCCTTGAATTCAATAGGAGTTGCTCCTGTGGATTTGATTTCAATTCTTCAAGCGCTTAAGAAATCAGGTAGTTTACAAGCAGAGTTAATTATTATATAGGAGGTTTTATCGTGGACTTTTCTACACCAACGTTAGACTTAATTAAACATGATTTAAACAATGCTCGTACAGTTAACTCTGATCAGGTTTTGTATAACAGAATTAAAGAATCAGGTAATTCTAAGCAGCAGTTACAAAAAGCTGCAGAAGAATTTGAGTCAATATTTATTACAAAAATGCTTAGCGAAATGGATAAAACAGTTGACCGTGAAGGCGGTATTTTCGGAGGAGAATCTCAATATACAGATACTTTTAAGTCAATTGTTTATCAACAAATGGGTCACGATATGGCAAGCAACCCTCGTTCATCAATAGGACTTGCAAGTCATATCTATAAACAAATGGAAAAATACGTAGGGGGTTAGGGATTAAATGATTTCATCAATAGGACAAAGTAATAACGTACAAAGATTTTCAGCAGTTAATGCACTGAAAAGCAATGCACATTTAGCTAAGCCTGAAGCAGAACCGCAAGTTGAAGAAAGAACAACTGTATCTGCTCCAAAAGGTTTGCTAGATAGAGTTGACGTTGCTGATATCAGAAAAAACGCTGAATTTGTTGGTGAATTCAATATTTCGGATGATGACATTAAGTATGGATTAATGTACGGTAGAAGTGTAATAGCAGAGTTTCTTTGCTAAGGGGGAGGGTAAATGAAATTCAGATTGTATTTCCCTTTCCACATTCAAAGTAGGGGGGATAAGGTGAAAAAGTTTTTAATAACATTTTTAATATTAATGACAACAGTTATCTCTGTTAATGCAGAATCTCTGTTTACTCTTGGTGCAACACAGCATTATCAAGGGACTCCACGTTCTTTGTTTGGCGGTGTTCAGGCTCGCCAGATTGGTGATTTGGTTTCAATTGTTATGAGTGAAAATATTTCCATGAATGACAATTTGTCATATTCATCCGCTAAAGAGTCAAATACAACTGATACATTCACAACATTTGTAAACAAATGGTTTGGACTTTCAGTAAAAGATTCTAACGGTTATGGCGGAACAAACGAGGTTTCAAATTCGGCTACAGGCTCTCGTGCAATGCAGTTAGGCGACAGAATAGCTTGTCAGGTTGTTTCGCAGCTTCCAAACGGCAATATTTCTATTCAAGGTAAGAAAACTATTGTTAACGGTAACGAGAGAATGGACTTTATTGTAACTGGCGTTGTTGATCCGCGTTGGTTGAACGTTAACGGTGAAGTTTATTCATACAATGTTTCTAACCTACAATTTGCACTATCAGGCAGAGGTTCAATCTCAAGAAGCCAAAACGAAGGTATATTCAACAGATTTATCAGGTATCTATTCTAATGAAAGACAAGTTTAAAAACTTAATAAAAATCCTCGATAAAGAAATCGATGCATACGAAAAACTCAAGGTCTTGTTTGAAGAGAAAAAAGAACTTCTTATAAAAGCAAAATCTGATGACCTTGGTGTGCTTGATAATAAAATTCTTGCTCTAAACAATACAATTGTTAAGTTGAATAATTCAAGAAAAAGTGCATCAGCCGAGCTTATAAATGAAGATGCTACAATGTCACAGTTTATTGAGCTAGCAGAGGAAACCGAACCTGATTATAAAGAGCCTTTAATGTTAAGAAAGGATAAGATTTGTAACATTTCTAAGGATTTAGTGTTACTAAATAATCAGAATGTGGAACTAATAAAACATGGCATCATAATTACCGACAAGATGTTGGAAACGATTGTTGATGCGTTCGCTCCTCAAGGAAGTATCTATAACGGAGCAGGCAAAACAGACACACGGGACTATGATATGTGGACCGTGAACGAAGAAATATAGGGGTAAATGTAATTTAGCCCGAATAGAAGCTACGAGCTTAAAGTAATGAGGTAAACATGGTCAGC
Source organism: uncultured Candidatus Melainabacteria bacterium (assembly GCA_932182025.1). GTDB lineage: Bacteria > Cyanobacteriota > Vampirovibrionia > Gastranaerophilales > Gastranaerophilaceae > CAG-196. The sequence goes on along the minus strand of CAKNXK010000023.1, from coordinate 231,961 downwards.
TTATTTTCATCATTGAATATTGCAGCAGGTTCACTGACTTCGCACGAGTCAGCTATCAGTGTTGTTTCGCACAACGTCGCCAATATGAATACTGAAGGATATCATAAGCAAAGAGTTAATTTTGCAACAAGAAATATTGCGGGCGTTATCGGCAATAACGTTCAGGCTCAAATTCGTGCTAATGGCGGGGTTATGATTGCTAATGTTCAAAGATATAATGATGAATTTTTGAATAATTATTATCGTGACCAACTTTCAAAACTTAATGAGTACGGTGCACAATTAAATAATTTAGGTGAATTAGCAGACATATTTAATGATATGGACGGAAAAGGTATTACCGGTGCGTTATCCGATTTCTACAAAGCTTTAAACAATCTTCATGAATATCCTGCAAGTTCAACTGCAAGAATTAATTTTATTGAAACTGCGAAAACCCTTGTATCAAATTTGAATGCTAAGAACCAGCAATTAGGTGAATTAACAAATAAAGTTCTAGGTGATGGAACAAGTCAGGAAGCTTTGGAAAACTCTCAAATTTGGGTTCATTATAAGGCTTTTAATGATAAGTTAACAGAGCTTGCAGAAGTTAATAAAGCTTTGCAATGCACGCAAACAGGAACTTTAGAAGCAAATAACCTTTTGGATAAAAGAGATTTAATATTAAATGATATTGCTCAGTATGCAGATATTAGTATTAAAGAACATCCAAACGGATCCGTTAACCTTTATGTAAATGGTACACCAATGGTTAAGGGCGCTACTGTTGTAGGAGAATTAGAACTGCAAACAGCTGCTGATTATGAAGCATACTGCAAAGATAATGGTATAGATCTTCCTGATGATTTTTATAATGAAGATGGAAGTTATAAATATCCTGCAATTGTAAGTATTAAAGGCGATATAAATATTGGTTTTGCCAATGATATTATTACCGGCGGTGCATTAGGCGGGCTTTTACATGGTGCAAATGCTGATGTAGATGGTATGAATGCAGGTAAGGCAACAGAATATTTGAATAAACTTTCTCAAGCTATTGCGGATGTATTCAACGGATTGAATACCCGTGAGGGTGCGTATTGTATAAATCCGGATGATACCGGGAAATTAATGGCAACCAATGAAAATAACCTTATTTTTGTTGGCGGAGCAGACGGAACTGTTACTGCCGGTAATATTTCCATTAATCCGGATTTGTTGACCGATGAGGGGATTTGGAATTTGGCTTGTGCATTCTTTGGTGATGGTGAAAACTTTGATGAGAATGCTGTTGGTAACGCACAGAATGTTACTGCAATGATTGAAACAAGAGCTCAAAAATTAGATTCTTTAAATGGCATGTCTATAGAAGATTACTATACATCTATGCTAGGTAAGATTGCCGCAACAGGGACTAATATACAAACTCTTTATGATACACAGGAAGGTCTAGTAGATTCTATTTATAATCAGTTAAAGAGTGCAACAAATGTGGATTTGAATGAAGAGCTAGTAGATTTGGTTAAATATCAGACAGCTTATGCAGCTGCTGCACAAGTATTTAATACTTGTAATACATGTTTAGATACTTTAATGACTTTAGGAAGGTAATTTATGGTACAAAGAATTACATCAGCGTCAAGATATGATTTACTATTAACAGACATGCGCAGAAACATGGCTAATTATAATAAAGCTATTGAGCAGTTGAGCTCATCATCTAAGATTAATCATCTTACAGATGATCCTATTGGTGCGGTTAATGTTCTGAATACTAATCGTCAGCTTGGTCAAATTGAAACATTTGAGACTAATGTAGGTATGGCATCTGCTGAATTGTCAGCTCTTGGTGATTTGATGGATTTGGCATCAGGTTATTTATCACAGGCTTGGGATAAAGCTATTCAGGCTAATAACCAGACTTACAATGAAAATTCTTTAAAAGCATTAAAAGTTGAAATTGATGAAATTACAAAAACAATGGTGGATCTTGCTAATACCGAGTATAATGATAACTATATTTTTGCGGGTGCTAACACCAAAACCATTCCTTTTGAGATTGCTGAAAACGGTGATATTATTTATTATGGTACTCCTAATAGTAATCCTGATTATATAAGACAAACTGAAGTTGCGGATGGTGTTTTTGAAATTATTAATACAACAGGTGATAAGGTTTTTGGGTATTATAAATCAGCAGTTGAGCCTGGAAATGGGGTTTATACAGATAAAGACGGTAAAAGGGTTTTGGAATCAACTGATGCAGACGGAAATACCGTGTATAAATACGAAAATGGTGCAGAATACACCGGAGATATTGCAGATTTAACAGATGGTGCTCCGGAAGAATATGATGGTGTTATGGGTGCATTGAGAGTTCTTAGTAACTCTATTCAAGCGGCGCTTGATGCTCCAACCGATGCAGAACGTACAGAAGCGTTTAATACTATGCGCTCTACATTAGATATGTTTTCTGATTCATTGAATACTATTTCAAACGAGCAAACAAAATTTGGCGGAGTTGCAAATCGTCTTGAAATGACAGAATCTACACTGGGAACAAATAGTGATAGTTTGACAAATTATTTATCAAATATTAACAGTGTTGATTATGCTACTGCCGTTACAAACTGGCTTCAAGCACAGTATGCATATCAGGCAAGCTTGCAGGTAACTGCTTCTTCAATGAATATGAGTTTGTTGAATTATCTATAAAAATTTAGTCTACAATTTTAATATACTTACCATTTTTAAGGGTGCTTTGCGCCCTTTTATTTTTGTAATCCTAAAAAAGATAATATTTTTTTGCAAAAAGAACTTAAAAAATTTTTTTCTTTTCGTGTATCTTCAAGGCTAAAGGATTCTTCCAGTATTTTAATAAAATCTACTGCTCTTGCCATGCGGTCTATGTTGGATTGAGGCTGAGGTTTTGATAATTGTTCGTAGACTTCTTTTGCTCTTTTGGGGCTGGAAAATGCAAGAGGAATTAACAGAATACTGTTTGGATTATTTTTTCCCATTGCTTTTACAGAAACAATAGACTTATCGACACGCAAAGGTGTAATATCTCCGCAGAAACTATTATCATTAACATTTTCTTTATTAATAAATTTCATAAAGAATTGCGGCTCATTATTAGAGGGATTTTTTCTTCCTGCAAGCCATAAATCCCAATACTTTGTTTTATCAATTCTGGAAGCTTGTTCAAATAATTCTGTAATATGTCTTTCAGGTAGTTTTTCTAATACCGGATAGGCAGATCTCTGGATTTTACAATATCCAAAATTCGGACTTTGATTATTATTTATTTTCATAAAAAATTTTTACCTTTTTTCTATATTATAAGATAAACCGTCTAAAATTATTTTTTGCGCAGTACAGGTATTGAAAAAATTTTTTGTTTATCGTAGAATTATTTTGTGAGTTGCGGAAGTAGCTCAGTTGGTAGAGTATCTGCCTTCCAAGCAGACTGTCGCGAGTTCGAGTCTCGTCTTCCGCTCCATTTTAAGAGGGTTTCAGACCCTCTTTTTTAATGCTTAAATTACTCATGTCCATTTTGTGTCCATTATTAAAATTGCGTAAAAAACTAAACAAAACTCAACGGTATGAATTTAAAACTTCGATTGCTTCAAGCTTTCTTTTTGGCACAGCATGAGCGTAACGCATTGTAGTTCCCTCGCCCCTTGTGGGAGAGGGTTGGGGTGAGGGGTAATGTGTGGGATAATGGGGGAAAATAACCACAACACAATGTAATTTACAACCTCTTAAAAATGGCTGATAAATATTGTATAGCAGTAACATGCAGTAAATACTTGAATTTCTTATTATGTGGTGGTCATGTACCTATTAGAAACTAATTACTTAATTTTATCTTAATTAACATGAAATTATATAAGGTTACATGAAAATAACATCACCACAAATAAGAAGTACCTGCTTATGTTATTGGTCTTTGGTGTTATTATTATGTTGGTTATTTATTTCCCTTCTTTCCACTCTAACCTTGTAGGTTTTATACAGGCTGGAATATATTTACCCCTCCATATACGGGTCATTGAGAATTTTGTTGATATTATTGAGTTTTGAACAGTAATTTTTATAAACGCCAAATTGAAGCTATATAGTTGTATAAATTGTTAATTTTATCTTCAGTTCCAAAAGCTTCTTTTTCTATAATAGCGTTGTTATATATTTCCATATTATTGTTATTATATGTTTTATAACAATCAAGATAACTTAACCCTTTTTTATATTCTTCGCTATTTGGTTTAAACTTTTCGTATTCTCCAAAAATCGATTTCGCAGCTTCTTGACGATCATTTTTTACTGAACTTATTATATCCATAATTACATTGTCAGATTTATAAGTATCGTTTTTAAGTTTTATTATGGCGTTATCAATAAATTTTTCTACTTCTTCTTTTGTTTTAAAATTAAGCTCTTTGTTATTCAACAAGGAATTGGTCATGAACTCTCTTGAATTTTCTAAAATAAACAATGTTGCTTCAGGGGCTTTTTTGTCAGAATATAAAGTGTTTAAATATTCTTCAAAATTAGTTCTAGCTGCATATTCACCTTGTTTTACGTGCTGAAACTCATGTACTAAGGTATTACAAATTTTTTGTTGTTCGGATTTGTTTAATTTCTCTCCTAAAGGTTTTAAAGCTTCTGTATTAATTGCCACATTTCCGTGAAAAGGATTCCAATGAGCCCAAACTATCTTTCCATCTTCTCTTGCGGCACCAAGATTTTCAAAAACAAGTGGAATATCAGTTTTTTCATATCCGTAATCTTTTTTTATTTGTTCAAATATTTTTTTGCAAAATTCGTCTTTATCTTTAATAGAAAATATTTCCTTATATCTATCAGCTATTTTTTGTGCTTCTTCTTTTGAAACATCTCGTCTGAATATTTCAGAGAAGTTTTTAGCAACCTTTTCAATTGATGGCTTGTTCAAAGCTCTATGTCCGACAACGCAGCCATAAGCTGCAATGGCTGTTCCTGCTATACCAAGTAAAACCTTCATTCCTGTTGACATACCTTGTTTTTTGATTTTATTCTCAGCAGAAATTTCCACCGTATCTGGTGGATAACCAAGTGATGCAGTGCCTTTAAAATTGGTCGATGTTGTCTGATTATTCATTGGATGCGCATAGCTTCTTATAGGCTGATTTTGCATATAAGAAATCTTTTGGGGATTGTAATTTGTAACTGAATAATCTGACACAATAAAACCTTTAAAACTAACCTTAACTATATAAAGTTATTTTTTATCTCCTAATTGCTTCTATATTACAAAACTTTTACATTTCCGAAACCTTAATGGTTATATCAATATGTTTACTCAAGAATTGAATTATTATTGAATAAAGTCATTTGTTGGTTACTTTTGGCAAAGGTTGCACTATAAATTTCTTCGTTTTTCTTTGATTTTTCTAATATTCTGAAATATTCTCTTATAATCGATTTTCGCTGTGGTAAACCTTCAAAAGTATAACCATTTATCAAAGCAATATCGTCAAAAAGCCTTATTAGAAGTTTGTCATCTTTAAAATACTTTTTATCAATATTGTAGATAAATGTCAAAATTTCTGATACTGAAAGTTTTCTTGATTTATTTATTTTATCAATAAGGTCACAGCTTAAAATAACATTACAGTTTAAGATTTTTTCAAAATACACAAGTCCTTTGATAAATTTATTTCTATCCAGTTGATATTTTTTAGTATTGCAATGAGCAATACAATTTCTAAAATCTTTTAGTATTTTGCATTTCTGCTGAAAATCCGTTGTGTTTGTTTCAACCTTTTCTGCAAAGAAATTGCTTTTAACTTTTTTATTTTTCAAAAATACACTGTTAGCAAATACGTTTAACAGTTCGCTAATATACATTTTACTAACAACTTGGTTCAATTTTTCTGCACAAATCATTTTCGATTCATGAATTTTTATAAAATTGTTATCTTTTGGCGGTCTTTTATCTTGAATCGTTTTAATATATCGATAGAAAACATTATAGGCATTTTCTCCATAGGCTTCAGTGTATTTTTCTATTATTAGATTTTTTAAGGCTAATTCAACAACAGTTAATCGTTGATAAAAAATTGAAAATTCTGTTAAAATATATTCATTCATATAGCCTACTACCTAAGAAATAATACCATTACAAGCAAATTGATATTGACAACCTCATGAGAATATATTATCATGAGTATACAAGTTATCCAAATATCGCTTTGGCGAGAATGAATTTTGGGTTGGAGTATTCCAGTTATGCCCTTTTCGGTTGGATAACTTTTTATTTTGTGAAAAAATATATCCGATAGGATATTTTGCAAATATTCATGTCCATTTTGTGTCCACTTACGAAGTTTTTGCGTTAGAGTAGTATTTTATGAATAGCTTTGTTTATAGTGTTTTACCCGCTGTCACCCTACCGAAAATCCGACTTCCAAGCAGACTGTCGCGAGTTCGAGTCTCGTCTTCCGCTCCATAAAGAAGAGTCCTTGAGGGGCTCTTTTTTATTGTAAAAATACTCGCCAATCAGCCTATAATATGTATTTTACTTATTATGTTATAATCAGCAAAATAATTAAATGGAGTGTTTTATGAAAAATTTTTTATGTTTTTTGGCTGTTTTTATCAGTTTGGCGATGTGTGATGTGTTTTGTGCTGAAAAAAATCCTGCTTGTACATCCGGTTCAAATATTTTTATATTACAGCCGTTATTAGATAACGCTGCCCTTGGCTTTATATGTCCTTCTGTTAATTGGAGCTATAGTAGTTATCAGCTAGCTTGCCAATTGGATGGTAGATTGGTATATATTACACCCAATAATAATTATGTAGACAATCAACTTGTAAAAATCAAAAGAAATGAATGTTTTGCTGAGGGTGGTGTTTATCAATATATTAATAAAAATGGTGATTTGAAAACTGTCAGGATTGTTGAAATTATAAATAAATATTTGTAATTTTAATTATCTTTTTTTTATCTTTTATTTATTGTATGCTTATATCAGTATAATACTGGAGGATAAATTATGGTATTAAATTTAAGCGCAGTTGATTCCGGTCTTGGAATTAAAACAGAATTTTTTAATGCAGATATTTCTAAATTAGAAAATACAATGTCTGTTGTAATCGATGAGTTCTCAAAAAGAGCTAATCAAGCAGGACAGTTCTTGAACTGGGTAAACTTACCTGAAAACCAAATCTTGAGATTAGATGATATCTACTCTATGGCTGATAAACTAAAATCTCAAACAGGTGCAGAAATCCTAACAGTACTTGGTATTGGGGGTTCTAAACACACTGTTGAAAACATGCTTAGCCTTAACGGTTTGAACATTAACGGCGATAAAATCTTGTTCTATTCTGATGTTGATTCAGTTAGCTTTGCAAGATTTATGTCAAGACTAGGTAATGATGTAACTAAATCAAACTATATGGTTGCTTCTAAATCAGGTTCAACTTTCGAAACTAAAGATGGTTTCTTAAGAATTAAAAAAATGCTAGAAGATGCTTACGTTGCTAAAGGTAATTCTTTGGAAGAAGCTAAAAAACTTACAGCAAAACACTTTGTTGCAGTAACTGATAAAAACGCTGAAAAAAGTGAACTTAGAAGAACTTCTGATTCAGAAGGCTGGTTAGGCGATTTATTTATCCATGATGATGTTGGCGGAAGATTTTCAGCTTTGGATGACCACTCATTATTTACGCTTGCTTTTGCAGGTATGTCAAAAGAAGATATGAAATCAATGTTAGCTTCTGCTCAAAAAATGTCAGAAGTTGCTATGTCAAAAGACGCATCTAAAAATATGCCTTTTGCACAAGCTTCTTTCTGGGCTTGGGCTAAATCAGAAAATATTCAAACTTCTGTTCACCAATATTTAGGTTCAATGTTTGAATTCACTGCTAACTGGCATGCACAAATGCAGAACGAATCAATCAAAGATACTCTTAAACAGATTGCAAAAGTTCCGGATGCTATGCACCACTCATCAGAAGCACATTTTAATCCTGCAAACAAATTTGCTTTTGCTCTAACAGTTCCTGTTGATACCGGTGTATGTCGTGAAAATGCAGAAGGATATATTGGCGCGTTGTCAAAATCATATTCTAATGCAGGTTCTTTCTTCTGTGAACATGTTGAAACCTCAAAACTTGGATTAACTCCTGCTTCTGCCGGAGCTTTGGTTCAAGCAAGAGCATTTGCAACTGTTTATCAGGAAATTATTGAAAAAGTTATGAACTCATCTTCAATGCCTGAAGTTCTTGAAAGTGTATTACAACCACACGTTGAAGTATACAAAAAGAATCTTAAACCTCAAGCAGATGGTAAAGATGTTGTTGTAGCAGGAAGAATTTCTTAACTAAGCTTAAAATCGGGTCTTTATATAAAGACCCGATTTTTTTATGAGAATATTATGGAAAACTATATTAATTATTTGAACTTCATAGAGAAAAAACTAAATAAATTTTTTGAGAGTCAAAAACCGTTTATATCTTGTAAAAAAGGCTGCTCTAAATGCTGTCAGAATGCAATTTTTCCTTATTCGGCTATTGAGATGAGATATCTTATGTCAGGTATGTTTTTTTTATCAGATGAAGCGCAAGAAGAAATTGCTAAAAATATTGTAAAAACTCTTAAAACAAGAGAAGAGTTTAAAGGTGATAGGTTTCGTTACGATTGCCCTTTTTTGATTAATAATGAGTGTTCTGTATATGATTATAGAGGAGTTGTGTGTCGTGCTTTTGGGCTCATGACACAGCAAAAAGACGGTATAAAAGTTCCATTCTGTTGTTTTGACGGACTAAATTATTCTAATGTTGTAGATTATGAAACGAGCAAAGTTTCTCCGGAAAAATATGCACAATTAGGGGTTGAAGAAGAACCAACAGCGTTTAATGTAAGTTATGAATTTTTAACTAATCCAGAATTTGAAAAAGAATTTGATTTTAACTTCGGAGACAAAAAGCCTTTGATTGAATGGTTTATTAAACCCCAATAAACTTTCTGGAATTTCCATCTTTGACCAGACTTTTAATAAGGAATAATGAAAGTATTGATAATGCAGCAACTGCAAAAAATCTAATTATTACAAGTAATAATACATAAAAAATACTGTGTTCTCCTACCGGAATGACTTCTTGAACATGAAAAATCTGATTATAAATAAACAGCCAGTACCAGTGTACAAAAAATATTCCAAAACTATATTTTGCAATAAAATCTAACACTGCATTTGTTTTTTTATGCGAGAGTATAAATTCATCATAGTGTTTTAAATACCCTAAAACAAGAAGGGTTAAGAATGTTTTTGAAATAGTGAAATTTTCCCAGCCAAAATATATATCCGCAACAGCAGTTAATAACATTCCAATCCATAAAAATAATCTTTTATCATAAAATTTATCAATCATATTTTTGTTCGCCGAACAATACATCCCTAAAACATATAAAGATAGAAAATGTACAAAACCCATTAAAATATATCTTGCAAAAACCCAGTATTTTGCTGCATAACTTAAGCCAATTGTATCCTGATACTCAGCTGAACCACGCGGGATGAAAATCGTTAACAGTAGTAATAACGGCAGAAGTTTGTATAAAATATTTTTCTTTTCAAGTTTAAGAAATACCCAGGAAAATATAAAGAAAATCACTATCATTGGGATAAACCAGGTAGGAACATTATGTACTCTTCCTATGGAAAGCAGGATTGGTATTTGTGCAAAAATATTTAAACCGTTAAATGCGTTTTTATATAATATTGGACAGCAAAAACAAAATAATAATCCAGGAATTGCTGTGAATAAATAAGGCATTATTACGTTTGTCCATTTCTTTGATAAATAATTTTTGTATTCAAACTTGTAAGAAAGATGTTGGAATAAAAATCCTGAAATAAATATAAATAGCGCCGTTCCTCCGCATACTATTTCGCAATTAATTTTGTGGACCAAGCTTGAAGGTTCGCCAATTTGCATAACGTGTCCCATTATAATTAGTAAAATTGCAAGTCCTCTGAATACATTTATATAATTTAAAATTTGTGCCACTTCAAACTCCTATAATTCTAACCACAAAACTTGATATGGTGCGACTCTTAAATGCATTGTTTTGCTTTGCAAAGAGATATTTACCCTAATATTATCATTATTAATCAAATTTTTTAAACTGGTAATATGACCTTCGTTCTTAAGTATAATATTTGTAGGAAGTGTTACTTCTGCAATTAATTTTTCTTTTGAGAGATTATTAATTACAAGTATTTGAGAGTCTTTGTTTTTTCTGATATAAGCAAAATTGCTTTTTGATTTAGTTTTGAGGATTTCAAAATCTCCGTTAGCCATGACTGGGAGCTGTTTTCTTAGTGCAATAAGGTTTTTTACTTTCTCATATACTCTGGAATTAAATTCGTAATAACCCTTTGTTGAACCGTAAAATACCTTTGCAGGCACTATTCCTCTATTTATATCTCTTGAGTCGAATGCTGAAATCAGGTTGTGTAAATTTCTTTTAAGTGCAGATTGTTTTGCGTTTTCGTAATTATTTGCAACTCCAACCTCATCACCATAATAAATTATAGGTATTCCGGGAAGTGACAATAAAATAGAAAAAGCAGTTTCTATTCTGTTAGGATTTTTATCAAGAAAATTTGCGAGTCTACCTGATACCCCAAATCCGTTTCTAAAATTCTCCCCTTTTTTGACTAAATCATTGAAGAGAATTTCTCTTACTTCAGGACTAACCATCTCTAGAGTTAATTCATCATGAACCCTCAAAAATATTCCCCAAGCAGCTGTTTTAGGTATTTCCGGAGTTTTTTTGTATGCATCAATGAAATATTTTTTATCTTCGGTTACCAGACTAGCCCATATTGCAGGCATGTAGGGGAAATTATATGCAATTTGTGCTTCATTAGTTCGTTTTAATTTTTTTATTTCTTCATCAATGTATATTTCAACATCTCTTTCTTTTCCAAAATATTGAATTAAATCTTTTGGTGGCTGGCATGCCTCAACTTGAATAACACTGGATGGGGCTGTAAGCTGAATATAATCACTTAATAGCCTTACAATTGCATGAGTTTGAGGGAGATTTTCTGCATTTGTGCCTGCTTGCTTGGAAAGGTAAGGGATTGCATCCATTCTGAAAATATCTATTCCAAGATTTGCCCAGTGCGAAATTGTCTCAAGCTCATAGTATAATACTTCAGGATTATTCCAATTTATATCAAGCTGGAACGGGTAAAATGTATGATAGATATAATAATCTTTTCCGTTAACTTCTACTTTTCTGTAATTATTTTCGACTGATTCAGGAAAAATTAGTCTTCGTTTTGAAATTGAGCCATCTTTTTCTGTATATTCGACAACTGTTCCAAGTTTTTCGTCCTGATATTTTTTGTATTCAGGCATTGTATCAGTGTATACAAAATATTCTAAAGCTGATTCGTCTCCAGCTTCAATTTTTTTGAACCATTCATGTTCTTGTGACAGGTGATTTAGGACTAAATCAGCCTTGATTTTAAATCCTTCTTTTTTTGCAGCTTTAATAAAAGTATTAAATTCTTCTAATCCGCCAAGTTCTTTTCTAACGTTTTTAGGGTTTTTTACATCAAAACCAGCATCATTCATAGGACTTTCTGCAAAAGGAAGCATGTATAGAGTTGTTACCCCTAAGTCTTTTAAATAATCAAGCATCATTGCTGTGTCTTTGAAGGTATTTTCTTTATCTTGTTGAACTGTTCCAAACTGGTCAACGTAAAACATATAGATGATTTCATCTTTGTACCAATCTGATGTTCTGGTTTTATCTTGTTCTATAAGTTCTTTTGAACGTGAGGAAATCGCGCTATCAGCCTGAACCATTACTTTGTTATAAATTTCTTCCGCATTATTTTTACCATAAATTTCTGTAATAGAATTGAAAATTTCTTTTCTAATTTTGGCACCATCTTCGGCAAAAGCTGTATTATTAAAAAATCCAACTATTATGAAAAATATTATAATAAATTTATAAACTAATTTTTTAATATCTGTTTTAGGAGGATTGCCAAACATTTTTTTATATTCTCTGCTGAACTGTGTGGGACTTTCGTAACCTACAATATAACTCGCTGTTTCGGCATTATGGTTATCGGATATCATTAATCTTTGTGCTTCATACAATCTCAACTGTTTTTGGTATTGCAAAGGACTTACTTGTGTTACTTTTTTAAAATTTCTATAAAAAGAAGATGAAGCCATATTTACTTTGCCGGCAATATCATCAACGTTTAGTTTTTCGTTAAAATTCTTTTTTAAATAGCGAATAGCTTGTGCTATTTGATTAGAGTTTGTTCCTTTGGTATTAATTAAGCGAAGCTGGTTTCCTAAAGGTCCGGTTAACAGTCTGTAATAAATTTCTTTAATCAAAATTGAAGATAAGATTTCATCTTGAGGTTTTTCTATTAATTGTGCCAGACGATAAAAAGCATCAAGTAAACTTTCATCACAATCTGCGATAGCAAGAGATTTGTCTTCTTTGTTTACGGATTGGGAGAGCTTCGTTTCAAGTATTAAATCTGAAATTATATTAGAATCAATTTCAAGCACAAGTATAACAAACTGCTCATTGGCAGTTGCTTCCATAACTCTGCATGAAGCAGGAATATCTGCGCAGGAGACAACAAAGTTTCCTCTTTTGTAGATGAGATTATTTTCTCCATAGATAATTTGTTTTTTACCTTGCAAAACAAAAATACAGCAAGGTTCATAAAAACACTTTGCAAAATCAGTTGGATTATCTCTTCTTACGAGTTGTACTCCTTTGATAGAACTTGGATAGTTTCCTGAGTCAGGAATATTTCTTAAAATAATATCTCTAATCGCATCATATTTATTACTCATAAAAATATCATATCATAAACTGATAGAATTAGATAAGAAAAAGGTAGGATTAGGTCTTAAAAAATATTTGAATTTATGGATAATATATTATGAGTTATTGTGAGGTTTTTAATATGAAAAAATTTCTGTATTTGGTATTAGCGGTGATTTTATTTAGTATTGGAGGAAAAGTAATGGCACAAGATATTTTAACTGTAAAGCAGCATGATATAGTATTAATTGCTTCTTATACTGCACGCGGTGAGATTACAGAACTTGAAAAATCTTTAAATAAAGCTCTTGATGACAAGCTGACTATTAATGAAATAAAAGAAGTTCTTGTTCAAATGTATGCTTATTGTGGTTTTCCTAGAAGTTTAAATTCACTAGGAGTGTTTCAAAAAGTTGTTAATTCAAGACAAGGCGATATTTTGGGCGAAGAAGGTGTAGTCTTGCCGGCTTCGGTTAATAAAAATGAATATGGTACGAGGGTTCAGACAGAATTGGTAGGGCAGCCTGTTAAAGGAGATGTTTTTGAATTTGCGCCTGCCATTGACCAGTATTTAAAAGAACATTTATTTGCTGATATTTTCGCACGTGGAATTTTAACAAATCAAGAAAGAGAAATTGCAACAATTGCGGCACTTTCATCTATGCAGGGAGTTGAATCGCAATTAAATTCACATATTAAATGCGGTAAAAACACAGGCTTAAGTGATAAACAAATTAATGAAATATTAGATTTAACAAAAGGTGCAAGAAGCGGTGCATTCAATATTGGTGTAAAAAATGATGCTTATGCAAAATATTTTATCGGTCAAAGTTACTTGCAGCCGTTAACAACAGAAGGTGTTAATTCTGCTAATGTTACATTTGAGCCAAAATGCCGCAATAATTGGCACATCCACCATAAAGGCGGACAAATTCTTCTTGTAACAAGCGGTCGTGGTTATTATCAAGAATGGGGAAAACCCGCTCAAGAACTTAAAACGGGTGATGTTGTAAATATTCCTGCCGGAGTTAAGCACTGGCATGGTGCAACAGATGACAGTTGGTTTTCTCACGTTGCAATTGCTGTCCCTGCAGAGGGTGCAACAACCGAGTGGCTTGAAAAAGTAAGTGATGAAGAATACAGTAAATTATAGGAGAGAATGATGAAAGTATTATTATTTAATGGTTCACCGCATAAAGAAGGCTGTACTTATACAGCCTTAAGTGAGATAGAAAAAACCTTAATAGAGGAAGGTGTCGGGGCTGAAATTTATCATATAGGGATGAAAACGATAAGCGGATGCAGGGCTTGCAGAGCATGTGCTAAACTAGGAAAATGTGTTATTGATGATGGAGTTAATGAATTTCTGGAATATGCAAAAGATTTTGATGCTTTCATATTTGGTTCGCCGGTTTACTATGCAGCAGCTGCAGGCGGAGCGGTGTCATTTTTAAACAGAGCATTTTTTACTGCATTTATGTCAGGAAGAGGCGATATTTTTCTACACAAACCTGGTGCAGCAATCGTAAGTGCTCGACGCGCCGGTACAACTGCAACTTTAGACCAGTTAAACAGATATTTTACAATAACTCAAATGCCTATAATTTCAGGACGCTATTGGAATATGGTGCATGGACAAACCCCTGAAGATGTAAAAAAAGACGAAGAAGGTTTACAGAATATGAGAATTCTTGCATGCAACATGGCTTACTATTTGAAATGTATTGAAGCAGGTAAAAATGCAGGAATTGAATTGCCTAAACAGGAAGAAGTAATATTTACTAACTTTATAAGATAGGAGACGTTATGGATAAAAAAATATTAATCTCATATTTTTCATGGGGTTGTAATACAAAGTCAATTGCTGAAAATGTTTCAATACATTTTGACTGAAATGTATACAAACAGCTTAAGCCATTCCTGGGTTGAAAAATACTTTCTTATTACCCTAAAAACGAACTGTAGTTGTTCTGATATTTTGAAATAAGCATATCCATAGTCTTGAACTTCGCTTCCAGTCTCATTTTGTATCTGTCAGCTGCTTTGTCGGCTTTTTCGATTTTGTCATCAAGTCTTGAAATCTTATTATTGTAAGATTTTTCAGTGCTTGCAAAATATCCCGTAACACCACCTAAAGCCTGTTCAAGCACATCTTCAACCTGAGTAAGAATACCTTTTGAATCCTGTGTGCCTACAAGCAATGATTTGAGCGAGCTTAAGTCCGCACCAAACGATTCCATAAACTTGTCTTTGTCAAAACTCAATGTATGAATATTGTCAGTTCTAATGTTGCCTGATGATGCAGCAGAAAGTTTAATTCCAATAGAGGCAAGGTTTTTGAACTGACCGCTGTTTGAAATCGAACTTGTCATCAAACTTCTAATCTGGTTTCTGATGAGTTTCAATGTTGATTCACCGCTCAAATTAGCACCACGAGCGACTTCTTTGTCCACGTTTTCAATAAGTTCGTTGTATGCATCAACAATATCGGACATTGCATTTGCAACAGTTTCTTTGTCTTTTTCGATTGTGAGTGTAACGGTTTCGCCGTCGGTTACGTCTTTTAGATTGATTGTGACACCCTGAATTCTTGAAATATCGCTGCCTACGGTGTTTGAAGTAGACGTAAATCTTGTTCCGTTAATTGAGAATACGGCATTTTTACCGAGTTCCTGAGCTTCGGTATTCATTACTTTTTTGCCGTCTTTAGTGCTTGTAAGCCCCATAATATCGGTGAAGGTACTTGTTCCTGCTTCTATATTTATCATAGAAGCACCGGATTTCTTGGATTTGATAACAAATTTGCCGTCAATACTGTCCCAATAAGCGGTTGCCTGACATTTATCATTGTAGTTGATTTGTGAAATGATATCGTCGATTGTTGTATCTTTGTCAATCGTAATTTTGGTATCACCAACAATAAAACTACCCTCAGTAACATTTTCGCGTACGAAAAGTCCTGATGTTGTGACTTTTGAGCTGTTGTTAACTCGATAAAGCGCACGAGAACTTACCGCATCTCCGTTTCCGTTAGTAGAAATACCTGTGATTGCGGCAAAATTGCTTGAATCGGTGGTTGTCCCGACTACAACATTGCCTTTTGTTGAAGATATTTTCAGTTTTCCGTTATCGAATGACAAAGTAACATCCGAGAATTTCGCACTGATTTTGCTCTTCAAATCGCCGAATGTTTGTTCGGAATTAACGATAATTTCAGCTTTTTCACCGTTTCTGTAGATGTTTAGAGTTCCGCTTGAAATATTTAGCAAACCTAATTTTGTGTTGTAATCGGCATAGTTTGCTGCTGATTTGTCGTGCTGTTCGACAATAACTTCCGTTGATATAACAGGTCTTGTCGGATCGGTTGAGCAGAATCCGCCCAGGTCAGAATTGTAAGTCAGCGCACTTGTACCTGAAATATTCAAGCTGTTAAATCCGCTCTGGATAACTAATTTGCCGTCGGTAAGACTTGCATTTAAGCCGAGTGAGTTGAATTTGTCGATTAAACTTCCGACAGTTTCGTCATCAGAAATATTCAGAGCAACTGTTTCATCGTTGATAGTAATCTGTAGTTTTTCGCCCGGTTTTATGAAGTTTGTTGAAATATCCGCAAGTTTAGTATCTTCATCAACACTTACCTGATGAGTTTCTGTTCTTTCGATTTCAGGTTTTCCGCTGTAGCGGTTGCTTTGGATGACGTTGTTGCTTCCGAAGAGTTTATCTATAATATTCGATTTTTCGGAAGTATTAGATGCAGCAATATAAGAATTGCTGTCGGAATGTGTTTTGATGGTTGTTGAATTTCCGTTAGTAACAAGATTTGCTTCTATTCCGTAAGTACGAAGAGTGTTTATGAAATCACCCAATGTGTCATCGGAAGAAACAAACATCGTGTGTTTAACTCCGTTTTGGTATAACAGATATTCGCCTGTAGTGACACCCAACTCTGATAATTTGGTATCTCTGTTTGCTCCGACGGTGCTTGTAGAGCTGTGAGTAACCCCGATAGCTTCTGAGCTTTTGTAAGAAGTGTTGCGTTTCCAGCTGTCTTGTCCGATACCTAATTGAGTAATACCGGTTGCAGCACCCCATCCATGCTCAGAAGTAATACCTTCTGTTGTAATACATACATCACCTTGTGCACTTAGAGTCAAAACACCGTTTTTTAGAGTTGTTGTAACACCATATTTCTCAAGTTCGCTTCTGAACGTATCCAGGGTATCGTTAGAGTGTAATCCTTCTAATTGATAGCGTGTACCGTTTACGTATAAATAGAATTTCCCTGCTGAATTGTCAAAATTAGTTCCGTTAGCAAGATACAAATCTTCCCAAATTACATTCGCGCTGTCATAGTCATTAATAAGTTCTTTTACTTGTGTATATGCATTTTTGTTTTCAAGTTTTAATGCATCTCTGACTGATGACGACATACCTTCTATATAAGCACCGTTTAGACCTTTGAGTGTTACTTTTCCGTTAGATAAATCCATTGCAATGTTATGCATTGCAAGTTTTTCACGAACATCACGTAATGTATCTTCGCTGCTTATATTTATGTTTGTTGTACCAGCGCTGTCTTTGTTGGCGATTCTAAATAATCCGTCAGTGTTAAATCCCAACTCACCCATTGTTGTATCCCAGGTTGCATTAACGGTTTCTTCTTTTTGCAATCTGTTTGATGAGGTGTTATGGTATGAGTCTGAGCTTTGGTTTTTTGTTGTGTAGCCTTTGCCATAGAGCCCGAAAGCACCGCCAAAATCCAGAATATAAACATTATTAGGATCGGTGCTGCTGAAACTTGCAACTCCGTTATTTAGTGTTGCAGTAATTCCATAGTCTTGCATTTCGATAAGAAAATCATTGAAATCTCTGCCATAAGCATTTACGGTTCTGATTTCACCATGGTCATAAATAGTCATTGCACCGTAGCTTAAAGTTGTATCGGTGTCAAGGGTGGATGTAGTTACTTTTTCAAGCTTTTTAGATGATGTATTGCTGTAGGTTGTTCCACCTTCGGTTCGGTAAGTAGAAGCTGAGCCGAGTTTTAGAACATCTCTCAACTCACCATCTATTGATTTTATGTAGCTTGTATCGGAAGCATAAATTACAAACTGTCCCTGGGAATGGTATATTGGCGCATCAGGAGCACAATCACCCACAGCTGCTTGAATACCAACACCTCTTAGCATAGAAATTAAGTTTTGTATAGTATTATCCGGATTTATAGTAAGAGTCTTTTCTGTTCCGTTTTGTACGACGGTAATATTTCTTATGCCTGACAGACCTAAGTTTTTGAAAGTCGTGTTCGCTGTTATAAACGTGGTAGATGATGTTATTTCAGGAGTAACGCTTCCTTCCGTATAGGTATAACTTAAATTCTCTCCAATTCGCCCTTCAAGCTTCAACATCTTCTTTAGCGTATCACTCATATTTGAGATGGCATAATTGGTAGAGTCGAAGATGCTGGAGTATGGAATGATTTTTATACAGCAATTACTGTCAACTGACATGTGTAATTCATATTCGCTAAGCTTGTCAGCAATGGTTCCAAGAGTTGTACCACCTGTCAGAGTAAGGGTTGTTTTTTCGCCGTTGTGTGAAATAAGTTCAATATTATATTCATCCAGCAGACTACCTAGCTTTGATAACTTATATAATGACAAATCTCTCCAATTGGTATTGGAGGATAATGTAGTGTAAAGTATTTGTACTGTGGTAACATTAGGAGTGAGAGAGTGCCATCGCTTCTCAGTGGTCTGTCCTGGCCGAACTTCACTTTCCCGAAGCATGGAATGTGAGAAGTACGAAAAATTATAGTCGGTTGTTCCGTAGAAGTTTATTGAGGTACCGGATGAGCTTATACGTCCTTTTACAGCAGCACCGGTTGCTAGTTGTACTTTACTAATGAACTGATCAACAGTCGTAGTATTATCAATGCTAATCACGTCAACCATAGCTGTACCATTTACCTCAAGAGTTTTTATCGTACTGCCACTGATTCCGGGCTTAGACCCCGGAATAGTTGGTTCTGCAATATCGGTTGTCGCAAGTTTGTTGTCTTGCTTGAGGTAATGTACATATATTAAGCCATCACCTATAAACTCCGCGCCGAACAAGGAGTACAAAGTATCAGTTCCTTGGATTGTTGTTGATACCGCGCGACTTGTTTGTGTCTCTAATCTTGAACCTGTAACACTCTTCGCTGTATAGGAGTCCGTTGTGGATTTATATATGGTACTTGTTACGGTATATTCTACTTTTGCAGTAGAAGTAAGTGCTGCACCTTTTGTAACGGTACTGCCGCTGGAAATGGTTTGAATACCGAGTTGTTCAAAGAGAGTTCCTGATACATAAGAACCGTTGTTTGAACTCAAGCTGATAACTCCATCGTTCATACTTGCAGTGATGCCGTGGTTTGCCAGTTCCTGGAAAAGTTGGTCAAAAGTTTTATCTCCAACATTGATATTGTATGTGTTATGAGCGCTCATATCATAAATTTGACCGTTAATTGATGTAGAGCTTACAAAATAAGATACTTTACTGCTGCCTGTTGCGGTTACTGTAGAAGTATAATAAAGTGTTCCGCTTGTTTTTGTTGTTGCAACAGTAACTGTGCTAGAAGACGAGTTAGATATAACATTGATACCGAGAGGTTCTAGACCTGTGACATAAGTGCCCTCCGGTGGTGTAATGGTTATTACACCATTTTCCAGTTTAGCTTCTACTCCCATAGATTTTAAATCTTTAAATAAATCCTGAAATGTATAGTAATCTTCAATTCTAAAGGTTTTAAGATGATGATGCTCGTCAGAAACATTGTTATCTTTTAAGTATACGCCTGTTTCCGATAATTCAGGACAAAAATCAACTACATTATCTGTCAGCTGTATATCTCTAACCACTGTATGCGTAATATTAGCAGTCGAAGTGACATCCTGCGCTACAGTTTTATAAGCATAAATCGGTTTTGAAGCAACTGAGCTTGATGATGTTTGACTTTCAAGATTAAACGCTGCTGCAACATCAAACGTTCCACCGACTATTGTGCCGTCAGAGATTGAAACGACTCCGTCAGAACTCATTGTTGCGTACAATCCTGCACTGTTCAAAGAGTCAATGACATTTCCTATTGTACTTGTTTGTGAAAGCGTAATTGTTTTAGTCACATTTGCGCTATTTTTAACAACAATAGTATCACCGTTATTTACAGTAGCAATATCTTTCAACAGAGTGTTTCTGTTTGCAACAGAACCTTCGGTAATTGTAGTTGAGTATTGAAGCTTGTTGGAGGTTTGCGTACAATCTGTAATCTCAGGATTACTCCAACCAAATGCTTTTAGAAGCCCTGTGCCTCCGTCATCAATAATTGTACCTTTGTCGATATCTATGCTTAAAATTCCATCCTCAGATAAATTCATATTAAACGGTGCTAAGTTATTAATATTCATAAAATTACCTAAGGTCATATTACTATCTATATTGGCAGGTACATCTATACCGCCAATACTAAATGTTAATACTCCGCTCTTGATTCCGAGTTCGGATAATTTAGTATTAACTGTCGCAGTTTCTACAACAGTTTCTGTAATCGGTTTTTGAAGAACATTACTTGTATAACCTTCATTTACCCCTTTTAGGTGCAAAGCGTTTACAATACCCGTATTATCAATATCCCGAATGTCGTTTGAGTTGACATTCAGGTTAAAAATTCCTGTTGCTTCGTTATAGTTTGCTTTTGCTCCGATGTTATTGAGTTTTTCGATAAATGATTGAATGGTTTCGTCGTTTCCGATTTTAACATTTCGTTCAATCCCATTAACCGTTACACCGATTTTACCCGCTCTTACACCGAGTGAACCCAGAGTTGAGCCGAGTGTTGCTGTTGAAGAAACGGTTTGGGTTGTAATGTAGGAATAATTGCTTGAAGCCTGAGTATTGGTTGCAAGATTATCTACTTTAATATTATAAATACCTTCCTGAGCTTCTGACGTAGCGGTTGCGGTCAAGATATTTGCTTTTGAGGATGTTGCAAGGTTTTGGGTAAACAAATCCAGGCTTCCGCCTACGCAGAGTCTGGAATCAGTAACTTTTTCGATTACTGAGCGGAAAGAGTTAAAAAAGTTTTTGATACTTGCTAATGTTTGCTGAGTGAGCACTAATTTTTCTTTTTCAGCTTGATATGTCTCTACCTTCGCTCTTTTAAGCGCTGTTAGAGATTCAACCCAAGAGGATGTGTCAAGTCCTGATGCTAATCCGCTAAATGATATACTCATAACCAATACCTTGTAATTTTTTAAATTGTTCTAAAGGAAAAGATACCGGAGGTTTTGAACAGAATCCCGGTATCTGCTCTGGTGCATTATTCGTATAATGCACACCCCTAAAATTCTTTAAAATATATTTTAAAAAACTCTTCAGCTCATCTATATGTCCTTATAGTTGCGGTTTTTGGTGGGGGTATTATACATTTGTATTAAAATGTATAGAAAAAGATTGTTTTTTTACCGAAATTACACTATTTTTTAAAAAAAGAATTTTTATTATGAGGACTTCACAAATTGTCTAAATTGTGCTATAGTATAGCTAATAGCGATAGGTGTATACTATACATTTTAATACTTTTGTTAAGAACCCAATAGTATCAAGGCTTTAGAGTATAAAATCCGTATAACTCTTTGAAATTTGGTCTTGTTCAATCCCTATGTAACGTAGTGTTATCTGAGGACTTGAGTGGTTGAATATTTTTTGAAGCATTGCTACGTCTTTATATTTTCTGTAGTGGTGGTAGCCGAAGGTTTTTCGCATTGTATGGGTGCCGAATGTATCGTATAATCCGCTTTCTTCGCAGGCTTGTTTAATGATATTATACGCTGTGACGCGGTTAAGCCGATTTTTGAATTTAGTCATAAACAGCGGATTATCACTCGGTTTGCCTCTTGTATATTCGGCAAACATTGACATAAGTTTATTATTAATAGGAATTTTTTTAGGTTTGCCGGTCTTTTTCTCGGTAATTTTAATAAAATTTTTCTCTTTAACATCTCCGACATTCAAAGCCAGTATATCCGAGACTCTCAATCCGCAATTTATGCCAATAAAATAGTCTTTTCTTTTAAACTGGTGATGGCGGGAACGCAATCGAACCCCCTAAAACCCTTTAAGCACAAGAGTTTGAAGGGTAAAAAATTAGTAAAGTCCTATAAAATGGTGGGAGCAGTCCTCTGAGCAAGAGGCTCTGTTTATATTCCCTGATAATATCATTTTTACTGGGAATTTTCAAGATTTTACAGAGATTTATTCAAAATTAAATTGTAAAACTCGAGATGTATCAACTATTTTTAACACAATTCCCTAAAATATAAAACAGGGAATTTGCAGGGATTATATAATATTTTTTTTATGTTACTTTAATAATTGTAATATGCGAAATCTATTAAAAACAGCAAAATTGAAGCTCCAAAAAATTTATAAAGATTATTCTTTTGATGATATATGTTACTCCTTATTTATAATAAGTAGTTGGTTACCTAATGTATCATCGCAGGTAAAATGTTTATTTTTATATTTAAGTCTTTTGGAAATTTATGATTTTAAATTTACAGAAATAAATAAAATAAAAACATATGAAGATTTTAAAAATTTTTATAGGAAAATAAGAACTTGTATTCCTTCTTTTCCTTTGCTTGAAGATTATATACCTGAACAAGATTGGGGAGATTTATTTTATTATTATGACAATAAATTTAATAAGTATTTATATGGTGGCGAAATAGAAAATACTTATGATCATCTAAAGTTTTTCGAATTATATCATGTTTCTTTGGATGAAGAGTTCAATAAAATAATTGGACAAAAATCTACAACTGATTTAAAGAATATTTTAAATTTACAAGATTATATAATCGATAATTTAAAAAATAATCTTAGTAAAGATATAAAAACTGGTTATTTAGAATGTCCTGATGAAAAGTTTTGGAATGATTGCTGTTCTTTTTTGTACACAAAATTAAATATTTTAGATTTTTTTGAAACTAAAATATTAGATTTATATTCAGAACAGGCCGCAATATCAGAACAAATTTTGCAGGATAATAATTTTGGACAAAAAATTTCACAAGGGAATGTATTTAACTCACTGTTTATTAAAAGAAATAATAAATATTACTTATTACCTATAAGAAGAATGATTACAGTTCTTTTAGATAAATGGAATAAGATAATAACTGAAAATATAAACTTGTTATCTAATGAAAGTAATAATAAAATTTTAAAAGAAAAATTATTTGGTTATGTGTATTCCAAAATCCCTCAAGATAGTTATTATTTCACAAATATTTCATTAATTACAGAATTAAATAGCGAACCTTTTTCCATAGATGCGTTTTTAATTCATAAGAACAGAATTGTTATGTTTTTTTTACAAGAATTGAATAACGAATTAATTGAAGATAGTGAATATTATTTGGTAAATTTAAGTAAAAAAATTCCTTTATTAAAAGAAAAATTAATACAAAATAATTGTTTACAATTTATATATGAAGGGAAGCTTGTAGAATTAGAAAGTGATTTTGATAATATTTATATAGATACTATTGTCATTCACCCGTGCCTTACCACTTCTTTGAGTTATTTGGGTTTTCATGAAGAGCTAAACTTTCAATTATTCATATATACTGATTTTATTCAATTTATTGATGAAATAGAAAATATTGAAGATTTCTTTAAAAAAATAGATTATTTAAAGAATACGCCGCAAAAGAGTTTTTCTTCTAATGCTGATTATTTAAGTTTTTATACATCAGAAAATGAAGGAGAAATCCTAACTGGATATAAAGAATATAGTAATTTATTTTTGGATCCATTTTATAGTGATCAAAATAGATATGAAAATTTAAAAAAGTTTTGGTTAACAATACCTAAAAATACTATTAATAATATTCCACCAGAGAATTGGATTTATGAAAAAATGGAAAATTCTAATTCTTTATATATGTACTCTAAGCATTATAGAACTATGGCCATATACTGTAATATAAATGATTCTGATATTTTTATTAATTCTTTACCGTTGATAAGTCATAAATATGGTGATGCCATAAAAATTTTTATAGAAATGATTGAAGATTCTTTTAAAAGATATGAGGAAATTTTAAGTGGACATTTTTTCTTTAAAAATAATAATAAATTGCAAATTTTAGTTGTTCCTACTGAAATGATAAAAGAAAAACAAATAAATTATTTATATCGCTTTTTAAATTTTGAAGGAATTTGGCAAATAAAACTTTCTAAATTTATAGATTGTAGTGGTTTACAAATAATATTTGATAAAGAAAATTTGTATAAAACTCTAATGGAAGTAAATGACCAATCTCTACAAGTAGATTTATTTACTGATATTATAAATAATTTGAATTGTTATTGTGATGATAACAATTTAACAAAAAAACTTTTACAAAAACTTAATTGCGACAAAACTAAACCAACTAGATTTAAAGTATATAGTACAATAAAAGATACTTGTTATCCTGTATACCATGAAAATATGTATCCTAGACAAAAAGATTTTATAAAAGTTCAAAATATAATGGCAAAAATTCTACATGAAGCTAACATCTTGCCAGGAGTTTATGATTTAGATAAAGCTAAATATATATTAGATGTTTTAAAGAAAAAACTTGTTCAGTATCTAAATATTGAGGTTAAAAAATATAATTTCAATAAATCGATTCCTTTAATATTAACATATAATGATGCCAATATTAATAATTTTGTGATGAAAGGGAAAAAACTTGAAATATCATTAGAACATGAGGTTGATTATTCTAGAGAAAAAGAATTGGCAGATGCTAAAACAAAATATATTAGAGAATCTAATAATTATAGATATTTAATTGAAAAATTTGTTCAACTTCAACCAAACGGTAATAAAAATTTAGATGAAGACTCTTTATGTTTTCTTTTAGCATTAGTTGATTGGTTAATCATAGCATATAGACATAGCGATTCTATTCATTATAATTTATTTGCATGCGGACTCATAGTAAAAGAGGATAAATCTATAGAAACTATTTTTAAAGAAGATATATCTGAAAAAGAAGAATTATATGAAAAAATAGATGCAGAAGAACAACTATATAAAAATTATCCTCATATCACATTTACACCTTATATGAATTATCATGAAGATTTTTGTCTTAAATTTAAAGAAGATTTTGGTTTTAATTTTCAAAATATGATTAATGTTCTTACGGTTTTATCTAAATGGATAGAAGATAATCATACATATATAATTGCGGATAAAAATGAAATAATTGAAAATACTAAAAAGTTATTGAAAGATTATACAACTGAAGAAGAAAAAGAAATTCCTTATATTTTAGATTTTTTAACTTTAGAATCTTATAATATAACAAAAATTTTAGATAAAAAAGATTTTTCTAAAACTATTCAGTGTGATGATATTCCATTAGATGAATTTAATTTGAGATTTTGTAGATATACTATTAAACCATTAATTAAGTATAAAGATAAATATATTTGGGGACCATATTCTGCACAAACTACAGGGAAAACATTTTGTACTCATCTATGTCATACTAGACTGCCATATAATTTAAGAAATAGTAAATCACAGAGATTATTAGAAAAAATAAAAAATGTACATGAAAAAGAATTAGTGAAAAATACATTTGATATTATAAAAAAATATACAAAATTTGCAGATAAAGAAGTTGAATTTCATAAAAGAGATAAAAATAATACTCATCCAAAAGAGCTTGGTGATTATGATGTGTTGGCGTTTATTCCAGAATGTAATACTTTGTTAAATATAGAATGTAAGCATCATTTAGTACCATTTTCTCCAAAAGATGCAAGAAAATATCTTGATAAAATGTATGAGCCAGATAAAACTGGCAAAAGTGCAATTGACAGAGTGATAAATAGAGAAAAATATCTTTCTGAAAATTATCAAACAGCCTTAAAAATTTTAAATGTCCAACATTATGTTAAACCTAAAATAATTTCACTTTATGTCACTAAAATTAGAACATTTCAAATCATGTTTCCAAGAGAGAAAACAAATATTAAATTGTTATCAGTTTATGATTTGGAAGATTATCTTAATTCAATTTTAACCACATCAGTAATGAATTAAGGCATTCCTGCATCATGTTGAGTGTTTACTTCTTCAAAAAATATAGATTCTTTGTTTAGAGAATAATGTATTCTTCCAAGGTTTTTAGTTATATAAAATCTTCTCAAGTTTATATTTCTAGAGAATCCTCTAATAGGTTCATCATTTAAAGACTTATTGGAGCTTGCTTGGTCTCTTGTTAAACTCAATCTTTTAGTTATCTGTTCAATAGTTTTACTTCTTATTGCTGTAGGAATATTTAATAATTGATCTTGAAAATTATCGTTGTAATTATAATCATTAATTAAAGGAAAATTAAATTTTATAGAGAATATTTTTATTAATAATTCAAATGTTTTTCTAAAATCCTTATTAAGTTGATTCCATAAAATATCAACTATAGCTTCAAAATTATCATTTATAAAATCATTTAAATTAGTATAATTTTTTAATGAAAAATGTTCAGAATTTTTACTAATCGCAATTATTTTTTCTGTATAATTTGTATGTTCAAAAGAATAAATATTACATTGTCTTTCACATGCTTCCGCAAGAGAATATCCATTTGTTAAATCTGTATAGGTGCAAGTATATGAAACATTGTGACTGTGCTTAGCATCTTCGTCCCAAAAATTTTGTTCTAAAAAAGCTCTAAGCTTTCTTGCTTCATCTGAACGAGAAATACTCAAATATTTAGAGATATTAAAATTTTTTGTTATCTGTCTCTGATAAATTAGAGAACTAAAAAGTAAACCTAAATTTAATCTGTGCTGTAAACCAAAAATTTTACAACTTTCTTGTAAGTTTAATTCAAAATCTTCTTCATTATCAAATTGTCCATCTAAAGACAATTCATTTACAATCAAATTTTCCATTTACAAAATACCCAATAATACATTTAAATCTTCATCAAATTGGTCAAAAAGACCATTTGGGATATTTTTTACTTTTCCATTATCAGTAAATTCAATTGGTGTATAAATAGTATTTAATGTTTTATCGTCTATTTGGAAAAAATTTACTGCAATTTTGTCTTTAACAATTTGTTTTTTATATATTCCCTTTCTTATTCCATTAAAGATGTGATCACTATGAGTTTCAATAATTAATTGAATTCCGGCATTTGCAATAAAAATAAAAAACTCTGTAAGTAAAGCTTGTGCTTTAGGATGTAAATGAATTTCGGGATTTTCTATAATTAAAATATCATCTTCTTTAGAAGATAAACACATGATAATAATGCTAATTACGTAGCTTAAGCCAGAACCAATATTTTTAGGTCTTACATAATCCGAAGTTTTCTTTCCATTATTAATCTTAAATTTTGTTTTAATTTTGTCTGAACCAATAATTGCTTCAGTTTCAATATTTGTATTCAATATATACTGTAACCAGTAATCGACTTGTGTACTTAAAGTTGGACTGCTATTATCTTTTACTAAAGTATTTATTAATGGTTCTGAGCGATGACTATTTAAATAATCAATAGCAAACTCTCCAAGCATACCATATTTATCAAAATTATTTATATTTTTATTATAAAGATCTTGAACACCAATTCTATTTGCAGATAAATAATGTATCTTTCTGTTCTTAGAATTAAATATTTCACCAAGAGTTTTATCAACCTGTGTGTCAGCTATAACTCCGGACTCAGTATCTAATAAAATTTTTGTACTTGCAAGTTTATCATTCTGATTTACTTCAATTAAAATTTCTTTTGCATTCTTGTTACGATTTCTTATCTCTGAAAAATCGCCTAAAGATACTTTATAAGAATTTATAGGTGATGCTTGTTTATTTGTGATTTGTTCTTTTTTATCAATATTATGTGCAAGTAACAATAAGGCTTGTATTGCACTTGATTTCCCAGAACAGTTTGAACCTGTTAATAATGTAAAATTACTTAAAGTAATTTGTTCGTTATCAAAAGATTTAAAGTTTTGAATATGTAAGTTTTTAAGCATACAATACCTCATTCTTTATTTGTTCAATAATTTCAAATCTCTTATTAATTGATTTTATATTATCAACTTGTGAAGTTATTGCTTCTATATACTCGTTGTTATTTAATAATTCGTTATACTTGACTTTAAGTATATTTATTTTATTTTCAGGAATTTCTGAAGATAATAAATAACAAACTGTATCGAAAAGTGGCATATTTACGGGACGTTTGAATGCTTTCCCCCCATCTTTTGGAGGTTTTGGAGGCAACCTAAAAGCATTTATTGGTATGACCTTTTTTACATTAGCCATTGTTTTATAAAAAATATCTTTCAGTTCTTCAATTTTAGAATCTTCAAGAGTATTAATATATTCCATAGTTTTAGCAAGAAAATCATTCATATCACTTTTATAATCTATCCAGACACCATCTTTATCGTTTGCTTTTCTTGTTTTCCATATATAAAATGTTAAAAATCGTAAAACGACATAAGTATCTTTCATTCTTTGTGGACTAATACTTTTTTCTGTTACTTCTTTAAAAATAGAGCTCTCTGCTAATTCTTTTAATAATACAGTTGATTTGCCTTGATATAATGCATTTCGCATCTCTTGATTATTTAAGGTGGTTCCACCTCTGTTTATTCTGTCAAAAATGTCTAGCATGACTCTTTCAGGAGTTGAAGCTTTTATAACATTAACTTCTATTTGATAATCTTCAATTTTTGACTGTTGAGTTCCTTCTAAATCAGCAAATTTTCCTTTTGCATCTTTTATTATATTTAAATTGGATAAAGAAAATTCTCCATTAAGAAAATCAAAAAGAGTAGATAATCTTTGTTTTCCATCTACTACAATTTTCTTACCATCTGTACGTTCAGCAAAATAAAATGAAGGGAGTTTAATACCCATTAAAATTGATTCAATGAGCTCTCTTTTTTGTTTTGTAGTCCATACACATCCGCGTTGGAAATCAGGATCCATTAGAATTTCTTGTTTTTCCTCATATTTTCTTTTCAATTCATATATGCTATAGCGTTCTTGTTCAATTTTAATATTAGCAGGATAAATACTTATAGAATTATCTTCTTGATACTTTAAATTTTCAGCGCCTTCTAATTCTTTATCTTCTTCGTTATTGCTTTGATCTCTTTGAAGATCATTATCTATAAGATTTTCCATAATATAATTATTCCTTTTATAGTTATCATTTTCATGATTATTATACTACAGAATTTAAATAAATATATGTGCTAAGGCATTTTATAAATAGAATGAATCTAAAAACTTAATAAAATTTTACAAACTCTTAAGAAGTAAGTTATTGCCGTTTTAATGTATACAAAATACTTGTGATTAGAGATTTTCTTGATTTTTAGTCCGCGAAACCCTCAAATAAATCGTATTAATAATAGAGGGGTACGTTATTTCTCCCTCTGGAAAGAGGTAAAAATGAGTAAAAAAGAAAATCTCAAAATTGAGTACGCAGACATTTCGCTTTTGAAAAGATATGAACGAAATGCAAAAATTCACACGAAGCAGCAAGTTGCCAAGCTTGTTCAAAGTATGAAAACATTCGGAGTAGTGACTCCGATTTTAGTTGACAAAGAGTACGAAGTTATTGCAGGACACGGTCGCTTAGATGCCCTTAAAGAATTGGGCTATGCAAAAGTTCCAATATTGAAACTTGAACATTTGACAGAAGTTCAGGTCAAAGCTTACCGCCTTGCCGATAATCGTATTGCAGAAGATGCAGAGTATGACAAACAACTTCTTAAAATTGAACTTGAAGTGCTGTCTTTATCCGATGAATTTGTTATAACTGATACGGGATTTAATATTGCTGAGGTTGATGAAATTATTATTGATGATTACGCAACGGAACAAAACGAACCTGATAAAGCCGATGATATTAATAGCCTTATTGATATTCCTGCTAAGGTTAAATTCGGAGATCTTTGGACACTGGGAAATCATAAAATTTTATGCGGTGATGCATTGAAGCCAGAGAGTTATGAAAATCTGCTCAAAGGTGAGCAAGCAAGTCTGATTATTACAGATGCTCCTTATAATGTTAAAATCAATGGGCATGCTGGAGGTAAAGGCAAGACAAAACATAAGGAATTTGCAATGGCATCAGGTGAAATGTCAGATTCGGAATTTGAAAAATTTGTAAAAGGTTTTATGAATAATCTGAAAGTATTCTCAACAGAGGGTTCTCTGCACTATTTGTTTATTGATTGGCGGGGATTAAAAATATTTTTGAATGCAGGGGCTGAGTATTATTCAAGTTTGAAGAATATTTGTATTTGGAACAAGCTTCATGGTGGAATGGGCAGTTTTTACAGGAGCCAATATGAAGCTGTGTGCATTTTTAAAAATGGCATGTCTCCTCATATTAACAATGTTGAACTTGGTAAAAACGGACGTAATAGAACGAATATATGGAACCATAAAGGTGTTAGCATAACTAATCCTAAATCATTGGAACTCCTTAAGCTTCATCCAACGGTTAAGCCAATAGGTTTGCTTCATGAAATTCTTCTGGATGCTTCAAGTGCTAGAGATATAGTTTTGGATTGCTTCGGAGGTTCAGGTTCTACTTTATTGGCATGTGAGCGAGCAAAAAGAAAAGCTCGTGTAATTGAGATTGAACCGCACTACTGTGACATAACCATTGCCCGTTGGGAAAATTTAACCGGTAAAAAAGCAAAATTTGTTAAGAATATGAAAGGAGAATAAGATGACAAACAAGAAACATAAAGACTATGAAGTTGGGTACTGTAAACCTCCAAAGAAAAATCAATTCAAACCGGGACAATCAGGAAATCCTAAGGGCAGACCCAAAAAGCCTTGTAATCCTACCGAAGCTATTGCTAAAGAACTATCAGAATATACTTACATTGAACAAAACGGTAAACGAATAAAAATGAAAAAGATGGATGCTTTAGCACGTTTGATTATTAATAATGCGTTAAGAGGCGATAAACAATTAATAAAAATGCTTTTTAACAGCAAAATGATCGATGCTGCAATATTCAAATGGGCATTTAATGAGTATAATCCTGAGCCAAAGAAAAATGATCCGCCAGAATTGACGCCTGCGACTAAGGCAGCATTACTTGGTATTCGAAAGCTTATGGCTGAAAAATACGAGGAAGAGTTTGGTAGTAAATCTGAAAAAGATTAGTTCTCCAAATTTAATAATATTAAATTGAGCCCCTGTTCAGGGGCTCTTTATTAATTCCTATAAAAAGCTGTTGATATTCGGTGTCTGTAAGAGGCGTGTCTAGAAATCTACCATATTCACCCTCTTCAATAAAGTTAAACACTTCGCCTGTAGGTAAGAACAAAAGATTAATTTTCTCTGAAGTTTCCTTGCAATAACTCCAACTTCTAACCATAAGTCCAACATCAGGAACACTTGTTATACAACCGCCGTTTTTTATGACATCTGCATATAGTTTTCTATAATCAGCATCATTTTTACAGGTTTGAACATCATGACTCCACTTGATACAAATTTCTTCATCACTTTGACCTGATTTGTAGCGATTATTAGTTTGTTGGAAATTTCCTAAATTTGCATAAGTCAATCCTGTTGCCAATAAGATAAGTCCTAAAACTGATAAAGTAATAATTCTTTTTACATCCATATTTATCCTCTAAATTTTTGGAAAAGTAACATTTTTAAGTTTCTCTGATGTACTTTCACGATTTTTTTGAAATTTAACAGCTTGTTTTTCACTAGGAAACAACAAATCACTCGGTTTGTAATGCCTGTTATCTATCCCGAAAGTCATTAATTTTTGTGCATCTTCATAACTTACTCCATAATCAAGCCTTAATTTATATACCACTTTGAATAAATCACAAAGGTCAGTAGAAGAGTAGATAATTTCTTCATAACTCCTTTTCTTTGTTTTATAAACATCTTCTCTTTGAGCTGTTGCGATTATATTTTCAAGTTGAGAACTTTCAGGATAAGGATCATAAACAACATCTTTATATGTCGCAATGCCTCGACCGATAGTTTCAACTTTTTTCCCATTTATAACTAAATAATCATCACCGTTTTTATCTTCTTGTAAAGATATTTTTTCACCTTTAGGAGTAGTTACAGTAACTTGTTTTACAATAATCGATTTGTTAGCCTGCCTAATTCGTTCTTTCTCTTGTTCTTTCTTTTTATGTTCCTCGAAAGACTGTCCAATAGCATAAATAACCTCTAATTGTTTTTTCATAGTATAAATGTAATTTTTTGCCCTCATAGATGTCATAACTTCATAATGACATAAATCACCGTAACAGGCTTCTGTTTCAACAAGACCGCTAGGCATGCTTTTTATTTGATATGTGCCAACGACCTCGCCTTTGGAATAAAAAGTAGTAGTATTGCCTAGTGTTTTATATGTAACATTTTCAGATGCAAATACTATGTTTTGCATAAATAAAATTATAAGAGTTATTGAAAAGAATATTTTTAAGGATTTAATAACAGACCTCCTGCACATTCAAGTATATCAATCAGACCTTTTTGCATAGTTTGAGAAAATTTAGACGGCACTTTATCTATAGAAACACCCAATTCTTCCGCTCTTAGAAAATTTTTATATAATTTCATTGTTTCTTTTACATATTTCTCAATTTTCTTTTCATCCTGAGCACTATTCGGGATTAACGCAATTTCTCTTAATTTAATACTTCCATTTGGAATATCTGGGAAATATCCAGATATACTTACCAAACTTCGCATATTTGCAGGTTCTTCAAAATAAGGATTATCTGTATTTGAATAATCTCTTACTGCTATTGCTGCAACACAGATATTGTGTTCTGCATCATACAATAATGGTGTTTTTAATTTTTTATAGGCAGTACTGTTGAAAATCCCACCGTATAAATTACAGGAGATAAAATCCTTATCTGTAGTTTTTGGAATAATTACTTTAGGGAATACATCATTTGTTATTGCTTGTCCATAGCCAATGCCTATAAATTCTGTATCAAAAGTTTTTACTTGAATATCTTTGCCTATGTTTTCAGCCCAACTGTCATAAAAAGCCTGAATCGTAGCACTTGATGAATACTGCTTTGGAGTTGATTTTTGTCTTGGAAAATTAGAAGGCACAGAAGAATTTAAGTCAGCGGCGAATGCAAGAGGTGTAAATAGAGCCAAAGCAGCAATTACTAATATTTTTAAACCTGTTTTCATTGAACCTCCTTTTAGTAAATTCTTCTTTAAATGCCAACTTTTTCATAAAAGTAGAACTGTTACACTCTATTATTCATAATTTAAAGCTCTTTGTCAAGATATATAGAGTTTTTAGTTTCGTTACATTAAAAGTCTGAATCACTTATTATGTAAGGAAAGAGGGCTGAAATGGACAAAAATACTGATATTAAGAAACTTTTAGGAAGAAGAATTAAAGAACTCCGCCAAAGAAAAGGACTAACACAGGAACAACTTGCTGATATGGTTGATGTTGGAGAAAGAAATCTTAGCAAAATTGAATGCGGAAATAATTTTGTAACAGCTGAAACTCTTTCAAAAATTATAACTGCCCTTGAAGTCGAACCAACTGAACTTTTTAACTTCAAACATCTTGATGAAAAAGAGGAACTAAAAAAAGAATTAATAGAAGCCATCAGAACTGAACAAGTTGATATTAAGTTGATGTATCAGTTTTATAAAAGTATAAAATAACTGATAAGTTTTGTGTCCAAAGGACTTGAGATTTTAAGCAAATAGAGTGATAGATGTAAGTATGAATGACTTAAAAATACTTACACTTAGAGAATTGCATATTAAATGGCAGGAAATATTTAAAACCCCTGCTCCAAAAGGTTATACTAAATTATATCTGATAAAAGAACTTACTTGGTATTTTAAATATAATAAATTACCAAGTAAGTTGCAAAAGCAGATAAATAATTTTGTTGATGATTATGAAAAGACAAAAAGTATTAATATCAGAAAAATCAAAAAATTTGAAGTAACTATCGGAACCAAATTTATTCGGGAATTTAAAGGTGAAAAATATGAAGTTATCGCAGTCAATGGCGGTTTCAATTTTAACGGTAAATTATACAAAACTCTTTCTGCTGTCGCAAATGTAATAACAGGGACACATTGGAATGGTAAAAAATTCTTCGGGGTGGTGTAATGAAAAAACAAATCAGATGTGCGATTTATACAAGAAAATCCTCCGAAGAAGGTCTGGAACAAGATTTTAACTCGCTTGATGCCCAAAGAGAAGCTTGCGAGGCTTACATAAAATCTCAAATGCACGAAGGTTGGGTTTTATTAGACAAACAGTATAATGACGGCGGATATTCAGGTGGAACAATGGAACGTCCTGCATTTAAAGAGCTTTTGAAAGATATAGAAAACGATGAAGTCGATATTGTTGTTGTGTATAAAGTTGACCGCTTAACTCGCTCTTTGATGGATTTTTCAAAAATTATTGATGTCTTTGACAGGCATGAAACTTCATTTGTATCTATAACCCAACAATTTAATACAACTACATCAATGGGCAGATTAACTTTAAACATACTTTTATCCTTTGCTCAATTTGAAAGAGAGGTTACTGGAGAAAGAATTCGAGATAAAATTTCTGCTTCCAAAAAGAAAGGTATGTGGATGGGTGGCAAAGTTCCGCTAGGATATTCAAAAGAAGATAAGAAACTTGTTGTTCATAAGGAAGATACACAAAAAGTTCAAATGCTTTTTGAAAAATATCTTGAATTAAAAAGTGTACCAAAATTGATGCAATATTTAAAAGAAGAAGAAATTAAGACAAAAACAGATAAATATTTTTCAAAAGGTCAATTATATCATTTGCTTGCAAATAAAATTTATATAGGCAAAATTACACATAAAGACAAAGTTTATGAGGGAGAGCATGAAGCTATTATCTGTGATGAAATTTTTGAAAAAGTGCAAAAGTTATTGTATGAAAATAAAGTTGATAAAATTTGTGGAGTTAAATGTTCTTCCAATTCACTTCTTGCAAGTTTAATTTATGACGATTTAGGCAATAGAATGACTCCAAGCCATAGTAACAATCATGGTAGAAGATATCGTTACTATATAAGTACAGCTTTAAAAAATAATAAGGAAACAGGTTCTATTTCAAAAATTCCTGCAGGTGAAGTTGAGAAATTTATAATCGAAACAACAAAAGAATTTTTAAAAGATAGGGAACAAATTCAAAATATTGTTTCAGAATACAAAATTAGTAAACAAAACAAATTGATTTATACGGCACAAAATATTAAAGATTATTCAGAGCCGAAATTTGTCAGAGCAATTGTTCACAAAATTGTTATATCCAAAAACTCAATCGAAATTACATTGAATGAAAATTCTTTGATAAATGTATTGAATACGTTGTCGAACAATCAAAAATTTGTAATACCTGACAAAAATAAAAAATTTAATTCGATTACGATTACTAAAAAAATAAAAATCACACAACCATCCAGAAATGATAACATTTTAATTTTAAACGCTAAAGAATATGATACTCCTGAGCCAAATCCATATCTTGTAAACGCAATCGTTAAAAGTTATTATTACCATAAGCAAATTCAAGAAGGTAAAACTATTGAAGATTTGCAGAATGAAGAAAATTTGAAAGACTCAAAATATATCCGTAACATTCTGAACCTAAAATACATTTCACCAGAATTAACTGAACAAATTTTAAACGGAACTCAGCCAAATGAATTGAGTTTGCAAAAGTTAATCGCAAGTAAGTAATTTTAATGTTAAAATTGTTTTGAGGTAATTATGAATAACTTAAAACAATTTTGTGAAATAGTTAAAAAACGCTCTGAAGAGAATAGTAAAAGTATAAAATTATTATATGAACAAAAGCTGTATGGGAATTGTATTTCAATATTAAGACAAGAATTAGATTCTATGGTCAGAGTGTTATTTTTATTATCACAAGAACAAGAAACTAGGCAACTTTTAATTCAACAAACTTTAGATAATGAAAAATGGCATATTGGTAGAAGACAAATTAAAGATTTTGAATTAATTAACAACATTTTAAAACTTCATGGATGGGCAAGAAATGTATATATGTTTGGTTGTTCTTTTATTCACTTATCTGTATTTCATTATTATTCAGAACAAGACCCTTTTGAAACTTTGTCTATTGAAGAACTAAAAGTAATAAAAAATTTCATGGTACAATATCACAATTTCCCTCAATATAATCAAATAAATTTTGTAACAATTAAACCTTATATATTGGACATATTTGATAAAATTAATAGTAATCTTCAATGTAGTTTAGAAAATTTAGAAAAAAATCCTGCTGAGACTTTTGTAATGTAATTTATTTTGGACTAGGGCTCTTGCAAACAGAGAATTTCAATAAAAATAAGCATTAAAAAGCAGAGAATTTTGATAAAATAAATTCTCTGTTTGTTTTTTACTATTAAAAAGTCCGCTAATTGCGGGCTTTAAATGTATAAATTTTGGTTTAATTGTTGTCCTGTGGACTAAAAAATGGAGATGGTGGGAGTCGAACCCACGTCCATTGTGGATAAAAACTGATATCTACGAGTGTAGTGGCTTATTATCTTGGGCTAATATGGAAAGTCACAAAACCTGAATTAGTCCAAAGGTTTTTTACGGAAACCTAACCTCCAATGGAAAAACTTAATACGCATACCATCATTTGCGTACTGCATCTTGCATACATTCATCACCCCTAACGGCAAGCTGGTCAGGTTAGATGGGCCGAATCGCTAGACTAAGCAGCGATAGCTTTTGCAGCTCTGTAGTCAGCCATTGAAACAACGTTATTAGCGTTTAATTTAATTTGCTCGTTGATAAGCGGGAACAGCGCCCGCACTCGCAACCCGGATTTACCGATCACAGCGTCAAAACCAGTACATCCCCATATAAACTTTTTCAAAGTGCATAAGATTATTATAATCTTACAGTTTCTCAAAATCAATAGCACCGTGTTTACAAATAGGGCAAATATAATCAGCAGGTAACTCTTCGTGCTCATATATAAACCCGCATATTTTGCAGCGCCAGCCTTTTTTAGGGGTTTCTTCCGGTTGAGGCTTAATTTTTCTTTGATAATAGTCGTATGTTGCAGTTGGCTTTTCTGATAAAACTTCTGCTTCAACAAGCTGTGCTATAAATAAAATATGTGTGTCTAAATCAATTTCTTGTTTAACATAAGCTGACATAAATGCATTTGTATTTTTTGTTATGTATAAAAGTCCATTAGGAGAACGCTTTGTATCTGAAAACTCTGCAAACTTATCAATATTGCGTCCACTCTGGTATCCAAAGATTTTGAATACATCAAAAGGAGTGCCTTCATCTAAAATGGAAATATTAAATTTCTTTGTTCTTTGTATCATTTCACAAGTATAGTTTGCTTTATTAACAGCAATTTCTATTTTGCAAGGGTCAGATGTAACTTGCATAACAGTATTAATTATACATCCGTTATCCTTACCGTTTTCATTTGCAGTAAGTACATAAAGACCATAACCGATTTTATATAAAGCTTGAGTATCCATTTATTTCTCCTCTTTACCCTTTGCTTTCGCGTTTTGCAATTAAAATTTCTTTGCGTTCAAGTTTTTCATATAACTGAGAATTAATTTCTCCGCCAATAAGAATTAGGATTGAAGTATAGTATAGCCACATCATCATAACTGCAAAACCTGCAATTGTGCCATATACAAAGTTGTAGGTGTGAAGGTTGTTAATATAAACTGAAAATAACCATGAACCTAATAACCAGGATATGCAGAAAAATATTGACCCCGGCAGTGCGCTGTGGCGTCTAAGCCTTTCATTCCCTGATAAATCCGGTAATATATAGTAACTTAAATATGCCATCAAGAATAGTGTTAGGAATGCAATAGGCCAACGTACAAACAGCATAATATTAGCTAAATGTTCTGTCATTCCAAGGTATGCTACAAAGAATTTTATAATAACTTTACCAAAGACGATTAAGGTAATGCTTAAAAATAAAACAAGAGTATTAACAAATACCATTATTAAAGATAATAATCTTGAATAAAAGAAGTTTCGGGTTTCTTTTACCTTATACGCTCTGTTTAAGCCTTTTGCGACAATTGCAATTGTATTGGTTGAAAGAAATAGTGTAATACAAAAGCCTAAAATAGCTATTAATCCGCTTCGTTTAAAGAAGAAAACTTCGTCAAGAACGGTATTTATTAGATTAATAACATCAGTCGGCATAATATTATGCATAAATATAAAGATTGGTCCCATAAAAGAATTTTTACCAATAAATCCGAAGATTGCGGTTAAAAATAATATGAAAGGAAATATTCCAATACAAAGCATAAATCCCATTTCGGATGCCATTCCAAAAAAATCGTTTTCAACAACGGAGTCTATGATATTTTTTAATGTTTTGAATTTATTTTTAAAGTTCACAGATTAATCTCTCTTAATAATTTTTCGACAGAATCTTTAATAGAAGTTTTTATTGTACATCCTGCAGCAAAAGTATGTCCCCCGCCTCCGAAGGTCGAGCAAATTTGCGCTACATCAAGTTTTTTGCTTCGCATTGATACTTTAGTGGTTTTTGAGTCAACTTCTTTAACGACAAATGCAACTTCAGTTGATTCAATAGCTCTCAAAGTTTCTGCTATTCCGTCAGTGTAGTCATCTCCTGCCTGGAATTTTTCTAAATCTTTTTTGTAAACGGTTGTAAAAGCTATTTTATTGTCGTTCAAAAATTCGGCTTTATTTACACAATAATTTTGGAACATTACAAAGTTTTTTGTTTTTGTTTCATAACATTTTTTGTATAAAACAGTAGGATTTGCTCCTTTTTCTACCAAATCAGCAACTGCTCTGAAAACTTTTGCGTTTGTGTTTTCAAAACGAAAGTTTCCTGTATCGGTCATAATTGCTGTGTATAAACATTTAGCAGCATCAGAGGTTATTTCCCAGTTATTTTCTTTGAAATAATCATACAAAACCTCTCCGCAAGAACTTGCATCGGGGTCTATTAACTGATAATCTCCAAAACCGGGATTGGTTTTATGGTGGTCAATGTTTACGGTGCATTTAGCTTTATCAAAAAAGATTTTTGCATCACGAACTCTATCAATTGCAGCCACATCAAGAGTTATAACCAAGTCGTAAACAAGTGATTGGTCGTAATATCTTTGAGCGAGATTTATATTAGGCAAAAATGTGTAGTTAAAAGGTATGTTTGATACAACAGACATATCTGCTTTTATTTTAAACCTGTTATAAATCATAGAATACATTGCGCACATTGAACCAAGAGTGTCACCGTCAGGGTTAACATGGCTTAATAAAAGTATCTTTTTCGAGCTCTTTATGATATCATCTAAGTTACATTTCATAGAACTATGATAACACAAAATTAGTAATTGTGGAGTTAGAAAACCAGTCTGCTTGAACCGGCTGGTAGTCCGTTCCAAAGGAACACTTGGTATCGGTCTTGGATTTAGTAGTTAAGGAGAATGTGTTCCGTCCGAAGGTTATAAAAAATGGCTAAGGTTCTTTATACAGATTTTGAAGGAGTGGAAGACGTCATTTCTAAAATGATGGATAATCCTCAGCTGAAAAAAGCTATAACAAGAACAAATATGTATAATTTTTGGGATAATATTTTACCATCCAAACTAAAAAAGCGCTCAAAACCATACAGTATGCTTCCAGGTGGAATAATGGTTGTAGCGTGTGAAAATCCGATTGTTGCTCAAGAATTATCGCTGCATAAGATTATGTTGATTAAAAAATTCGAACCATTTGCTAAGAGTATGAAAATGAGAATTACTGATTTGAGATTTGATGCAAAAAAATGGCAGATGGTTATAGAGGATTAAAAAAAGGAGGTTTTTAAACCTCCTTTTTTAATAATTATAACTTCCAGCTGTTCAAGTATTCTTCTTGTTCTGCTGTTAAGGTATCGATTTTAATTCCCATTGACTCAAGTTTTAAACTTGCAATTGCTTTATCAACAGATTCAGGGAGTGTATATAATTTGTTTTCTAATTTACCTCTGTTCTTAACAATGTATTCCATACCAAGAGCCTGGTTTGCAAAACTCATATCCATAACTGAAGCAGGGTGTCCTTCTGCAGCACCAAGGTTTACAAGTCTGCCTTCAGCTAGAACGTAAACTGATTTACCGTTGTTTAATTTGTATTCTTCTAAGAATGGTCTGATTTGTTTAATTTCTGTTGTGTAAGATTTTAAATCACCAACGTTAACTTCCCAATCGAAGTGACCTGCGTTAGCAACAAATGCTCCGTCTTTCATTGATAATAAGTGTTCAACATCAACTACGTGTTTGTCACCGGTTACTGTCAAGAATAAATCTCCGATTTTAGCAGCTTCTGCAATCGGCATAACTCTATATCCTTCCATAGCAGCTTCAAGAGCTTTAAGCGGATCAACTTCACAAACGATAACGTTTCCGCCCAATGCTTTTGCTCTAAGAGCACAGCCTTTGCCGCACCAGCCGTATCCTGAGATTACAACAGTTTTTCCTGCAATAAGGATATTTGCTGCTCTCATAATACCATCCATTGCGCTTTGACCAGTACCGTAACGGTTGTCATAAAGGTGTTTTGTCATGCTTGTATTTACACCAACTGCAGGGAAACGAAGTTTGCCTTCTTTTTCCATTGCTTGAAGTCTAATAATACCTGTAGTTGTTTCTTCTGTTGAACCGATAACTCTATCTGCAAGTTCCGGGTGTTCAATATGAAGGGTTGAAACCAAATCGCATCCGTCTTCAATAATCAAATCCGGTTTATGTTCAATTGCGTGTTGAATATGTGATTTATATTGTTCTACACTTTCTCCCGCAACTGCAAATACAGGAATGTTGTGATATTTAACCAAAGCTGCCGCTACATCATCCTGAGTAGAAAGTGGGTTTGATGCAACAAGAACTGTATCAGCTCCGCCAGCTTGCATTGCTAAGCACAATGCTGCTGTTTCTTTTGTAACATGTGAGCAAGCTGCTAATCTCAAACCTTTGAATGGCTGTTCAATTGCAAATCTTTTTTTAATCTGTTCTAAAACCGGCATGTCTTTTATTGCCCAGTTAATATTATTTTCGCCTTGTTCGGCAAGGTTGATATCTTTAATATCGCATTTTAATTCCATACAATTCATCTTTTTCATCCTTATTCTTTTAAATTAGCAACACTAACTGTATATATCTTATCACTAACATGTACAACAGCCCATCTTAACGGATTAATGTTGCGTTTTGTTAACTCTGATTCAATATATTCAGTCGTTGGAGTGTTATTATTCGGTATTTCTATTAGTTCTGATATTACTTGCATTCTAATGCTCTTTTAAGTAGTTTTCCCCATTGAATTTCTTCAAAATATTGTTTGCCGAGTTTAGTAATACCAAAAGTTCTTTTGGTTCTTGTGTATCCTGTTTTTATAAATCCTGCAGTTACAAATTCTTCTACAATAGCGCCTTTAGTTAAATCAAATTCATTTAAATCTTTTAAATAACCATGTTCATTATTTACTGCATAACCCAGAGTATCAATTCTATTCTGTTTCATTTCTGCTGAAGTAAGGCTGATTTTTTGTACAGTTGTCATTGTTAGCTTCCTTTTTATTCTACGGTTACTGATTTTGCCAAATTTCTAGGCTGGTCAACATCTTTTCCTAAAAATTCTGCAATATAATATGCTAACAATTGTAATGGTACAATTGCTAACGCAGGTGATAACATTTCATTAATTTCAGGAACCCTGATTATACTTTCAAACAAATCATTCAATTTTTTATCAGTTGAGTCTGTAAGTGCAATCATTCTTGCGTTTCTAGCTTTTGCTTCTTCAGAATTTGAAAGAATTTTGTCATAAACTTTTCCTGACATCAAGATTGAAAGCACCGGCATGGACTCATCTAGCATTGCAATCGGTCCGTGTTTAAGTTCACCTGCTGTGTATCCTGTAGCATTAATATAGCTGATTTCTTTTAGTTTTAAAGCGCCTTCTAATGCTGTTGGGAAGTTAATTCCTCGAGCGATAAAGATAAAGTCTTTAGCTGATGAAAACTTCTTAGCACAAGATTGAATATCTTCTTTGTGAGCAAGAACTTTTTCAATCTTTTGAGGCAATACCACAAGTTCGTGTTTAAGATTAGATAAATTCTCAACACCCTTAACTTCTGCCATATAGATAGCTAAAAGATAGAACGAAATAACCTGTGCCATATATGATTTAGTAGCAGCAACAGATACTTCTATACCTGCGTTAACAGGAACTAAACTGTCAGCTTCGCGCGCCATAGTTGAATCAGGTCTGTTAGTTACGATTAAGATGTGAGAACCGCATTTCTTAGCCTGTCTAACAGCTGTGATTGTATCAGCGGTTTCACCTGATTGAGAAACCCCGATTACAAGAGTGTTTTTATCAGTAATAGTTTTTCTGTAAATATATTCGCTTGATGGTTCTACATCAACGGCAATTCCGCATAAATCTTCAATAATATATTTACCAATCATTGCAGCGTGTAATGAAGTTCCGCAAGCAACGATTTGAATTCTGTTTAAATCTTTTAATTTATCTTTGTCTAAAGTTACTTCATTTAATTTAATTGGCTCATCGATTGCTTTAAGTTTTCCTGAAAGTACGTTTCTCACAACATCAGGCTGTTCGTGGATTTCTTTAAGCATAAAGTGTTTATAACCCATTTTGCTTAACGCAACAGGTTCCCAAGGAAGTGTTTCAATTTTTTGAGATACAGGATTTTTTTCACTGTCAATTAATTTCATTGAATCAGGAGTTAAAGTGACAATCTGATTATCATCCAGATACATTGCTTTTTTAGTATAAGAAATAATAGCCGGAACGTCAGATGCTACATAGTATTCACCTTCTCCAATACCAACCAAAAGCGGAGCATTTCTTCTTGTTGCAACAAGAGTGTTTGGTAAATCTTGATGAATTACACATAACGCGTAAGCACCTTCAAGTTCTTTTGCTGCAAGTCTTACCGCGTCTGTTAAGTCTTTAGTTTGAGCGTATTTTGTTGCAACTAAGTGTGCAACAGTTTCAGTGTCGGTTTGAGAACGGAAGGTGCAGCCTTGTTTTTCAAGTTTTTCTCTAAGCTCTTTGTAGTTTTCAATAATACCGTTATGAACAATTGCAACTTTACCGCAATTACAAGAATGCGGGTGAGCATTAGCAGTAGTTGGAGCACCGTGTGTTGCCCAGCGGATATGTCCAATGCCGATTGTTGATTTATTAATGTGGTTCTTTTTAGCTTCAACAACATCTTTTAGGTTTTGAAGTTTGCCTTCTGCTTTGTATAATTCAACTTGTCCTTCTACGTTAACAGCAACACCTGCTGAGTCGTAGCCTCTATATTCCAAGTTTGTCAGACCATCTAAAAGAATATCAACTGCTGATTTACTCCCAATATATCCAACAATTCCGCACATACTTAATACCTCTCTAAAACTTTTATAATCTTATTTTAGCATAAATTTAAAAATTGCTTATTAAGATTTTATAAATCTAATAGCAATTACTAGAGCAACTAATCCTCCAAACCATTTCAAAAAAGTTTTTTCACTTTTATGCTTTTCACGCTTAGAGTCTTGATAAATATCATTGTTTAAAGCTCTCATTTTCTTATTCATATCTTCATCACGGCAAAGAGAATAAGAAGGCAGATTGTCAGGCGCTATAGCAACAGTGCGCTTTGGACGCTCTGCCTTGGGGTTAGATGAATAATGTTGATTTAGGATTAGTTCACTCATTTATTTAGAATAAGTCTCCATATCTTAAAAGTTTATGCAGATTGGCTTTTGGAAGATACATCATTCCCGTCTGCGGCGGGATATCCGGTACTTTTTTGATTAAGCAGTCCTCCATATATTCGTTTGCACCTTTTTCCATAAACCTAAATCCAAGCTTATAGAAAAATAAGGCGGGCGACGATTCTTTCCAGACGGGTGAGGAGAACGTGACAATTCTCCCGTCTGCAATATTGTCAAACATGGCTTTTTCGGCAAGTTGTTTTATTGCCTCCGTTCCTAATCCGCACCTTGATTTGGGCGATTGAATATAATCTATGACATAACAATTTTTCAGATATTTCATTTTTCTTTTGGGCGGTGATAGCTGAAAGAAATTATATGCAGAGCCGTTCCCGCCTCCGTCATCAAAATCTTCTTCAATTATATCGACATAATTATCATCAATATCACCGACAATTGCAATATTGTCTCCACGCTT
This sequence comes from uncultured Candidatus Melainabacteria bacterium, assembly GCA_932182025.1. Lineage (GTDB taxonomy): Bacteria > Cyanobacteriota > Vampirovibrionia > Gastranaerophilales > Gastranaerophilaceae > CAG-196. Next base: position 187,743 of record CAKNXK010000023.1, on the reverse strand, counting down.
AAATTTCTTAACCCGTAAGGTTGCCTTCTCCTTGATAAAAGGAGTTTTAAAACTCAAAATCGGAGGCATTGCAAAACTCATACGAGATTGCGTTGCCTTGACGACATTTCGCTGCGAGAGCGAAGTGTCAACACTTGCAATGTTGTTAATCATAATAAACCTAACCTAATTTCTAACCTTATATATATAAAGAAAAAAGTCCGATAAAAATTGCTTTTTATCGGACTTTTTTGTTAAGAAATTGTAATAATTATTTTACTGTTTCTGCAATTTGGTCGAATTCAGATAAGTTAAAGCCTAAATCTCTTAAGTGACCAACAGCTGGACATTCAACAATATTTCCATCTTTGTTTTTTATTACCCAGCTTTGGTTGCCGTGGATAGCATTATCTACATATTGACGTTGAGTTGTTCCTTCACCTATACCGTAGAATGCATCTAATGTACGTTTTAGAGCTTCTGTGTAATCTTTGATTAGTTCCTGAGTCAAATTGCCGCCTTGTTCACGGATTTCTTTCATTGTTCTGCCGGTCAGAATGCCGTTGAAACCGTCTTGTACAGAGTCTACGTGACCGCCTGTTCTTGTAAGAACAGCAGGAGTACCTTTGTATAGAGATTCCCATTTGTCTCCATCCGGTTCAAAGAATGAAGGTCTCATTGTCCAGTCTGATCCTGCCATCCAGATAGGATTTGGTGTAAATCCATCCATTTGCAGTACGTGGCGTCCCAAATCTCCAAGTCTTTGTTTCATGCCTGTAACGTTAGCTCTATGTTTACCGCCTTCCGCATCAACACCGCCAATTGCTACAATTGGACGAGGTTTTCCAGGGTATAATTTGTCCCAGTCTCTTAATATATTTTCCCAGGCGCCTGTTGCGATTTCTACACCTTTTTGGCTAACAAATCTTACACCCATATTATAGAAAGGTACTTCATCAAGCTTATTAACATCAATGTCTGATAAGTCTGTTAGTCCGTATTCTTTAAGGTTAAAGATTTCTTTTCCTTCTGCTTTATTGAAATTAATCATTTCGTTTATAAGTTCAAACAGCATTCTCTTATTGTGGCTTCTTGCTTCCATAATAGAATCCATTTCCATATCTGCTGTAGCAGGTTTTAGGGTGCGTAATTCTGTTATGCCTTGTTCTTTAAGCTTGGTAAGAGTCTCAGTTACTTGAGGTATATCAAGTTTGCGCAAGTTTTCAATGATTACAGCAAAGTTATTTGTGTTCAATGATGTTTGCATTACTTGAACAACTCTTTTTCTTTGTTCATCAGTAAGACCTTCAATATTATCAATTTTGTATTTGAATATATCTAATTTGTCTTTGTTTAACATACCATTAAATCCGCCGATTTTTGAAGCGCTAAGTTCATTTACGGATCTGTCCCAACCGTTTGATTGACCTTCCATTGTTCCAGCGGCTAATCTTCTTTGAGCAATATGAGTTAGGGCTTTTCCTCTTTCTTCATCAGTTGCAATTTCTGTTGCATAAGTCGGAGAAACAGGTTTAACTTTTGTAGCCAAAGCCATACCCATATTAGCCATATTTACGGTTCCATCGATAGTTAGTACTTTGCTTAATGACTCAATAGGAACTTCTCTGCGGTCTCCATCTTCATCTGTAATAGTTGTTGTAAATCCAGTTTCAGCATTTTTATAAATATCAAATGCATATTTATCAAACAGTGTGTTTAACATATCAGATGAGTATTGTCCGCCCCATCCGTGGTAATCGGAGTTGTGAACAATGTATAATAAATTCATTTTTTCAAAAGTATTTGCAGCGTTATTGTTTAATTCTCCATTAGCGTTTTCTACCGGAGCCATTAATCTCATAAGAGCTGCTATTGGAGCTGTATGCCAATCGTTTAGAATCATGCCGTCAGGAGTTTGAATTTTATCAAATTTTTCCTGATTAGTAATACGATATGATGTTTTTGAATTAGGGTCTGCTTTTATTTTTGCAAACTCGTAAACAACTTTAGAGAAGAAATTATATCTTTCCGGTTCAGATGCAGTTTGCGAGTTTTTGTAAAGACCGTTGGCCGCAAAGAAATCCGGATTTCTAAACATTATACGTTTAAATCCGTTAGCAGGGTCTTCTCCATAAAATACTTCTACAGTCTGGGTTTCATACTGTCCGTTTCTAACAACATGAGTATCAAATTCTGCAACTTTGAATACTTCCATTTCTTTAATTTCTTTGCCGTCAGCATCTTTCATCTTATCATACCAATAGAAAAATCTTCCGCCTCTTTCAATCAGGGTTGATTTTCCAGGGATTTCATTAAGAGGGCGAACAAGATAATTATCGATACCAAATTCGTTTTTATAGTTTCTTGCAAGTTGTACAGGAACTTCGCCTAATCCGCCTTCTTTTTCAGGAGTGGACTCTGCTGTTGGAAGCCAAATAGCTGCTCCTGCACCAAGAGTCGTAGCTGCAACACCTTCTCCGGTTACAAAACGGCTTGTTGCTGTACGTAATTTATCTACAACAGTTTGAGGCAAAGCTATTTTTTTGCCTTCATTATCAACATTTTGTATAAGCATTAAGTTATCAACACTACGAAGGTTGCGTGCTTGTTGTCCTTGAACTATTACTGTAGGCCTTGCTGCTTGATCTGCTCTTCTATTTAAATCATCAAGATATCCTTCGGTCCATTGTTGTTTTTCTGCTCTTGTAGCTTCGTTTGTATCAACTTTAGTTTGTAGTTCGCTAACCTTAGTTTCAAGCTCTCTAACTTTTTCTTCTGCTGCTTTTTTTGCTTCTTCGGCTTTTACTTTTGCTTCTTCGGCAAGTTTCTTGTTTTCTTCTAATAATTTTGCTTTATTTCTTCCTTTTAATGCATAAGTTGAAACTCCCAGAGAAGCAATTGCAACTGCTGCTGTGATTAAAGGAAGTGAACTTTTTTTAGGAGGTTCAGAAATAGTCCTATCGGGCTGAGAAACACCTTGCGACCTATCTTTTATTCCCTCTTCTGCTTTAAAATTTAAGTAGCCTACGCTAATTGGTTCTGTACGCATATACAACCTCCATATAATACAAACACACTTCTATATATAATAAAAACACAAAACAAAAATATTTTTACCTATACTAAAGGATGATTTGTAAAAAATGTTACAAAACTACACATGTGAACAAAGTTTATTGAATATCGTTTAAAAAAATGAAGGAATAATCTTTAAATTCTTATATAATATTCTCCGGAGGATTAGTGAAAAATAAAAATTTAATAGCTATAACAGCATTTGTATTTTTATCACAGAGTGTTTTTGCAATAGATGACTCTTCTGTCAAACTTGAAAAACCTAAGAAAAACAAAAGAGTTGAAGTTGCTAAAATTCAACTTCCTGCGGTTATTTCAAGAAAACAGCCTCCAATTGATATTTCTGTTATGACAATAGATAATTGTGTTGATTATGCGGTAGCTCACAATCCTAATTTATTTGCTGCAAACGAACGTATAAATGCTGCTAAAGCGGGTATTGGTATGCAAAAAGCAAACTATGCGCCGCGTCTTACCGCAAGAGTTGGATATAATCATAATACAAATAATGGTACAAGAGTTGTAAACTCTCATGATAATTCAATCGGATTTAATGTTGGAATTTCTGAAATGATTTGGGATTTTGGGAAAACAACTGCGAGAATTAATATGGCAAAATACGATACTCTGGCTGCTCAATATGATTACGATTATGACATGCTCAGTGTTGTTTACGATGTTAGAATTAACTATTACAAAGTGCTTTCAGCATTGGCTAATCTTGATATTTATGAACAGAATGTTCGTATTCAAACGCTTAACTACGAACGTACAAAAGCAATGTTTGATGAAGGTTTGAAATCAAAAATTGATGTCGTAAACGCAGAAGTTAATCTTGCTGACGCTAAAATTCAGCTTGTTGAAGGTCAAAATACGCTGGAAACAAACTTAATTGCATTAAAAGACTCAATGTTTTATCAAGAGCCTTCGGAGTTGATTGTCAAAAATACAGAGAACTTTAATTTCTTAAAAGCTGATTATAAAAAGAAAATCGAGGGTGTTGAAAACGGTTTAAAACCAACTTCGTTTAAAAAGAACGAAGACGGGCTTTTGATGTTAACATCAGGAATTGAACACAGGGATATTATTCAGAATTTCGAATTCAAACCTATGAAAATAGCAAAACAAAATGCGGTTGATAAAGCTTTTGAGTTTCGTCCTGATTTAAAATCCAATGAGATGGTTTCTAAGGTTCAGGAAGAATCATTAAAAGCAATTAAGCGTTCTTATGCTCCGGAAATTAATGGTGAATTGACTTGGGGTTATACAAAAAATGAGTCAACATATACTAGTCCGCTTCAATTTGGTGCAAGTATCGGCTTAGGTTCGATTAATCCTTATCAAATACATTATCAGATAAAAGAAGGTGAAGCTTATTTGGATATAGCTAACCATAACGTAAATATCGCTAAATCAAGTATTTATTGGGAAGTCCAATCAAACTATGTTAATATGCGTCAGCTGGAACGCAGAATTCCTTTAATGAATGAAAAAGTTAAAGCAACGTTAGAAAATTTTGAATTGGCAGATGGGCGCTATAGTGTTGGCTTGAACAACTATGTCGAATTGCAGGATGCGTTAGCAAATTATAACAGTTCGCAATTGAATTTTGTAGAAGCTGTGTTTCAATATAATGTAGCAAGAGAAACCTTATTAAAATCTATGGGGATTAAATAATGAAAAAATATATTATAGTTGCTGTTGCAATAATCTTAGCTTTAGGAATAAGTTTGACCGTTTTTAAAAATAGTGGTGTAAAATATATTACAAAAGAAATTACAACAGAGTCTATAACCCAGTACGTAGAAGCTTCCGGTACTATTAAGCCAATTAATACTATTGAGGTCGGTACTCAGGTTTCGGGTACGGTTGCAAGTATTTATGTTGATTATAACTCTGTTGTTAAAAAAGGCGATTTGTTGGCAGAGCTTGACCCAAGCTTGTTTCAGGCAAATGTTGACCAATCAACTGCAAAGTTGAATAATGCACAGGCAACATTGGCAAAAGCTTCTTCAACACTTAATTATAAACGTAATAATTACCAAAGATATCAACATCTTTATGAAAAAAATTATGTTTCAAAAGATGAAGTCGAACTTGCTTTATCAAATTATCAACAGGCTCAGGCAGAAGTTAGTGCTGCAAATGCAGAAGTTAGCGCTGCAAGAGCAACTCTTGATAATAATTTAACTAATTTAAGATATTCAAAAATTGTTTCTCCTGTAGACGGAACGGTTATTTCAAGAGCAGTTGATGTTGGTCAAACTGTTGCGGCAAGTTTTAATACTCCGACTTTATTTGAAGTTGCGGAGGATTTGACTCAAATGCAGATAGAAACGAGTGTTTCGGAAGCTGACATTGGAAAAGTAAAAGTCGGACAAAAGGCTTACTATACACTAGACGGTTATCAGGATAGAAAATTTGAAGGTGAAGTTACACAGGTTCGTTTGGCTTCTACAACTACAAATAATGTTGTGACTTATGCTGTAATTATTTCTGTTGATAATTCAGAAGGTCTTGTTATACCGGGTATGAGTGCAAATGTTTCTATTATTACTAACAAGGTTAATGATGCTCTTTGTGTCCCTCTTCAAGCTTTAAAATTTACGCCTGAGACAAACGGACAAAAATACGAAAAACAGGGGATTTGGATTCAGACAAAAAATGGTTTGAAACGTTATGATATAGAATTAGGTGCATCTGATGACAATCGTACACAAGTAATTTCCGGTGAAATCAAAGCCGGAGATAAAGTTGTTGTTAGTTCAACAGGCGGCAAGAAAAAGTCTCAAAATAGCGGTATGAGACCTCCGAGGTTATAATGGCATTAATCGAAGTCAAAAATGCAATTAAAACATATCAAATGGGTGATGAGTCTTTTCATGCTCTCAACGATGTTTCTTTTTCAATTGACACAGGTGAGTTTGTTGCGATTATGGGAACTTCAGGTTCGGGTAAATCAACCTGTATGAATATGTTGGGAACATTAGATAAACCCAACAGCGGTCAGTATTATCTTGACGGTGTTGATGTGTTTTCGCTTGATGCAAATCAATTATCAGATATTAGAAATAATAAAATCGGTTTCGTATTTCAGGGATTTAACTTGATTTCCAGAACATCTGCTATTGATAATGTAATGCTTCCTATGATTTATAAAGGAATTCCTGAAGAAGAAAGAATTATTCGTGCGCGGGAAGCTCTTAAAATAGTCGGTTTGGAGAAGAAAGAAGAAAATATGCCTTCTCAAATGTCTGGCGGGCAGCAGCAGAGGGTTGCGATTGCACGTGCAATAGTAAATGATGCACCTTTGATTCTTGCGGATGAACCAACAGGGAATTTGGATACAAAAACAAGTATTGATGTTATGGAGTTTTTTGTTAATTTGAATGAAAAACTAGGAAAGACAATTGTTTTGGTTACTCACGAACCTGATATTGCTGAATATACGAAGCGTATTATCAAGTTTAAGGATGGAAAAATTGTTTCTGATTTGATGAAGGATGAGTGGTTAAAGCAAAGAAATAGAGAGACATAACCCGGTAGTAATATGGAATGTGCTAAATAATGATAGACTTTAAATCGACATTGAAAATAGCTTTAAACTCCTTGAGAGTAAACAAAATGCGCTCGGCATTAACCAGTCTCGGTATAATTATCGGTGTATCTGCGGTTATTGTCATGCTTGCAATTGGTGCAGGTGCTAATAAACAGGTTCAGGCAAATATGGAATCTATGGGTTCTAATCTTTTGACAATACGTTCTGCAACTGCAAAAACCGGTGGTGTTTCGATGGGTAAAGGTTCAAAACCGACATTGAGTATTAAAGACGCGGATGCTATTAAGAAGAGTGCTCGTGGAGTTGAGGCTGTAGCACCTTTGATGAATTCTAATAAGCAGGTAATGTACGGGAACCAAAATTGGTCTACAACTGTATATGGTATAACTCCTCAGTATCTTTATGTCAAAAGCTATGAAATAGAATTGGGTCGTTCGCTTACAAACGATGACGATAGAAATGCAGCTAAGGTTGCAATGATTGGTTCAACTGTTGAAACAGAGCTTTTTGGAGATGTTAACCCTATAGGAAAAACAATAAGAGTTGGTGATGTTCCTTTTAATGTTGTCGGCACGCTTAAATCCAAGGGAACTATGGGTCCGATGGATTATGATGATTTGATTTTTATTCCGCTTACAACTGCGCAAAGAAAAGTGTTTGGGACTGATTTCCCGGGGGCTGTGAGTCAAATTCTTGTTAAAGCGCTTTCATTAGAAGATAGTTCTGTTGCCGAGAAGGATATTAATGAAATTTTAAGAAGACGACATAATTTGGGAACTACACAGGAAAATGATTTTGATATAAGAAACAGTGCTGAGTTTCAGGAAAAAATGAAATCGACTGTTCAGACTTTTGCAATATTGCTTGCTTCAATTGCTTCTGTATCGCTTGTGGTTGGCGGTATTGGGATTATGAATATTATGTTGGTTTCAGTAACCGAAAGAACAAAGGAAATCGGTATAAGAATGGCAATTGGTGCGCGTGCTCAGGATATAAGAATACAATTTTTAATAGAAGCCCTTGTATTATCGCTTCTGGGCGGATTAATCGGTGTAATTGCAGGAATAACAATTGCTCTTTTAATAGGTGCGTTGTTTAATACTGCTATTGTAATAACAATAACTCCGATTTTGTTATCATTCGGTTTTTCCGGATTAGTTGGAATAGGATTTGGTTATTATCCGGCTTATAAAGCGTCGCTTTTGAATCCTATTGATGCATTAAGATATGAATAATTAAACTCCGGAGCCTTTAACTTCAATTCTTTTAAGTCTTTGTTCAATTCTTCTATACCATTTTAGTTTTTGTTGGAACAAAGTATCGTATCCTTTGAAATTACCTTTGCTTACATCGTAGAATTGTTTATCACAAAGGGCTTCAAGAGTATTGCCTAAGTATTGGGTGAATTCTTTTCTGTCAATTTTTCCGTTTTCAAGTTCAATGATTTCACCCATTTCAACAAGAACTTCCGGTCTATTATCACGTAAGAACAGATAATTAACAGCAATTGGCATTAAAGCGACTTTGCCGTATTTTTTAGCAGCTTTTTCGGCAATGTATGCTAAACCAGATTGGAACTCAATTGGTCTGAAATTAGGCGGTTTAATAATTCCTTGAGGAAAAATATAAAGAATATTATTTAAGTCTCCAAGAATTTCTACAGAATATTTAAGAGCTTCCATTGAAGCTTGCGGAGATTTTTTGTTTACATTAAACGCCCCGCCGCGTCTAAGAAGCGGAAATCTGTTTAATTCTTCTACCATTAAACGAATTTCTTTTTTAAGCAGTCTGTTGCAGATATTGTATCCGACAATACCGTCCCACCAGTTCGAATGAGGTGCAAACATAATAATAGGAGTATCAGGATTTCTTTTTTTATAATTTTCGATACCCTTATAACGGAATGCATAAAATCTGTCTTCAAGCATGCCGTAGAAAAATCTGTCTGCAACCCAAAGCCAAAATGGCGAAGTCTTTGCCGGACAAAACTTCTCATCAATATTTCTTAATTTAGTAGGTGGAACCTCAGAATACAAATCCTCTAGATTAATCATAAAAATATCATACACTTTTCAATTCTCCATGTGAACACCTAACTGTCTAATATTTACATTTCTTAGGAAATGCTAACAGGTTCTTACTAATAAAAAGGTGTTGACAATAAAAAATGTTTCTTATATTATTAATTGTGTTGCCGGTATAGCTCAACGGTAGAGCAACGGTTTTGTAAACCGTAGGTTGTAGGTTCGATTCCTATTACCGGCTTTTTTCACCCCGGTGGGGTAATGGTCTGGAATAAGAGTAATAGGTTTTGTTTCAGAAAAATAAGCCCTCGCGGCATTTGCCTTTGTGGCGCAGGGGTAGCGCACTCCCTTGGTAAGGGAGAGGCCACGAGTTCAAATCTCGTCAAAGGCATTTTTAATGAAAATTGAATATGGGTAGGTGGCCGAGTGGCTAAAGGCGACAGACTGTAAATCTGTTCTCGCGAGAGTACGGTGGTTCGAATCCACCCCTGCCCACCACTTTAAAAGACTCCCTCGGGGGTCTTTTTTTAAAAGAAGAGGTTTTGGTGTTTAAATTATTAGTAAGCTTTTTTATAGTACTATTAACACTGATTGTTATTATCATTGAACCTAAAATGCACAAACCTGTTGTATTTGGTTCCAAGCCTATAATTGCTGAGCCTCAAAATATTGAAACAAAAAATGCCCCTATAAAAGTTAAGCCTCAGGATACAAATCTTGTGCGTGAAGAGTACATGAAGTCAGTTAAAATGAAGACAAAGCAACCTGACGTTGAAATTGCGGTTGAACCTCAGGTGACTCCCCAAGTATCTCAACCGATAAGGATTAAACAAAAAATACAAACTCCGGAACCGCAAATGTCGGTAGATGAAATACCAGAGACTTCTTTTAATGCGATTTCAGAAATGATACAGTGGAATAAGTGGCGAGCAGATATTTGTAACACTATTTCAGATAACTCTCTTGAAGAGCAGGTATATCATTTGAAAAAGGGTGTTATGTTTAAATATACCTTTAATGTTGATAATCATAAACACATTACAAATATTAATGTCTATCTTGCCCGAGGTCAGTCGGATGCTGTTGTTCGAGATTCTATACGTGATATCCGTAAAACGATTATGTCTCTGGAAGGGAAAAACATACTGACCTACCCTGCCGGCTCTAGAAGAACAAATGTGCGTGTTGAAGGCGGTATAGAAATGTCAAGCTATGATGCTTCTATAAGCCCGGGATATTTTTCTGATGTGGAGTTTAAATAAAGTTCATCTATTAAATGTATTACAAAGACATTTGGAATTATTATAATAGAAGATAATAGTTATAATCAGGAGAGCTTGTATGAATAAAAGAGCTATCAAGCTTGTAATAGTAATAATAATCGCAATTTTTGCGTTTTGCTTTATATTTTCAGGATTAAGAAATATAAAATTGGATGCTTTTGTTCCTTCATCCGTAATTTTTGTTGTGGATTCTTCTGCTTCAAATCAGAAAAGACTTGGAGAACAAAAAAAGTTTGTTAAACAGCTTTGCAACCGATTGGATCCGGAAGATGTTATAAAGATTATCAGGGTATCAGAGGACTCCTATTTAATATATGAGGGCTCATCTCATCATACAAAAGCTATTTCGGATTCTATGAATGAGTTTACCAAATACGATTCAAAAGATTGGGGAACTGCATATGGTGTCGGGCTTGATAAAGCATTAAACTTTGCAGTTTCAATGCAAAAAGAAGGATATAAACCGGCAATTGTTGTTGTTGGTGATTTGGAAAACGAAGGCGATATTGATAAACAAATTAATTGGAATACTATTCAAGACCAAGTAAAATCAGTGAAGGCAAGTGTTCCTGATTTGGTTATGATGTTTGTTTACGCTCATCCGCAAAAACTGGATGTTGTGAAAACTAAGCTTAGTCCTGTTTTGGGTGAAACAAGGCTTATAATTTCTACTGATCAAGGTATTGATAAGATTATAAATAAATTTCTAACAACAATTGGAAGATAAGAGGTAAATGTGTCGATTATAGTTGCAAGTAAGAATAATAAAAGAGTTTTTAACCAAGAACAGATTACAATTGGTTCTGATTTGAGTTGTGATTATGTTATGAGTATTGGTGAGAACTTTCTGATAACTCTTCATTATAGAGAAGATGACCATAAGTGTGTTATTGTAAACAGCTCTGGGACAAAAAAGATTTTGTATAGAAATGTTCCATTTGGCGAACGTGCAACTATTTCAACAGCTGTTAAGTTTGAGATTGCAGATTCGGATGACTATTTGATACTAAAGATTGCTGATGTTACAAAACAAGAGCAAATTCAAAGAGAGGCTCAAATAGCTGCAACTCCTAATTTAGAAACCGAAAATGTTAATATTAATCAGTCAAAACTTCAAGCAGCACCTATTATGAATAATTCTGTTTCAGATCCTAAAGAGCTTTTAGAACTTCGTAAAAAGGGGCTTGAAGAAGTAAGAACAACTATTGTAAAAGAAACAGGATTTGCTACTTTTGATTTGAAGAAAAGAATTTCTCTTAATACTAAGAGTGCAAATTTTGTGAATATTGGAATGTTGGTTACATCTTTTGTTTCAGCGTTCGGGGTTTCTAATTATTTAACTGGATTAAAGATTGAAGAAACTTCTAATTTTATACAGCTTCCAATAAATATCAATATTTATATTCTGTTTGGAATAATTATTTCAGCTTTGGCTTTTGTATTAAAGCAGGGGATATTTTTGTTATATCAAAACAAGTCACATAAAAACGATACTGCAAATCATGCTCAGAGTGGTTTGATTATAACTTCTACAGTATTTTTTATTGCAATATATGTCATCAATCTGCTTTATTATATTAATCTCGGGGCAATGTTTGCAATTTTAATTTCTGCATTTTTTGTTGGGTTAAATGTAATAATGGCTTATGCCGGCGGTTATTTTAAAAACTTCGGGCATTCAATGAGTTATGTGCTTGATCAGTATGAGTATAGAGAAGACTTTGAAGCTGTAATGCACGATTACAGAAATTGGATTGAAAAATTTATTAACAACTTAAGTCAGAATAAATTAGAAAATCTTAAGGACAGATTATTTAATTTGCAATTAAAATCAGCCGGAGAAATGCTGCTTGGTATTTTGACAGCGCCTTTCCTTGCTTATGGTGTTTCAAATACGCTTGCACAGTGTTTCCCTGAAGCCGCAGGCTGGGTTAGAATTTCGGGCTTAAGATTTAGTCCTGTGTTCCTTGTGCTTGCAACTTTCTTGATTATTTTTGCATTCTTAGCATTTACTTCAGCATTTGTTAGTTCTAAGAAAATTCAAGGTTCGAGTGTTATCAAGCAAGACGGATTTAGTGATTATTTGAACCATGGAGTTAATATTCTCGGGTTGCAGGCTGTGCGTAAACTGGAAAGTGAAAAAGTTGTTGCAATGTCAATTGCTTGCGCGATTATTTTCATTGAATTTACAATGAACGTTTCTTACTTTATGACTAATTTTGGCGATGATTTACAAAGTATTTTGTTATGTATAATAGCAGCTCTTGTGCCTACTGCTCTTTTGATTGCAGAGACATTTATGCTTAGCCAGACAAAATTTGAGATTTCAGCTATAGAAGATTTAATGGCAAAATTAGATTAATGGATTACCTTTTTGTAGAATGATTATTAACTGCATTTTATATATTTTTAGTATATGAATGCAGTTAATCAATTATTAGAGGCATATTCTTTTAACACAACTCTTCACTATGATAAATGGACGGAGGAGCATAAATATCGTGCGCTGAATGATGGAAATCTAAAACAATGGATTTCGAATATTCTTCCTTGCGAGCTTTTGGAGCGTTCTTTGAAAAAAGCTGTAGAGAGTATTGTTTCGTTGTGTGAATGCACAACTTTTTATCACCAATTTCCTGATAATATTCTTTCTCCTAATTATGGTGATAAGTGGGGAAGACTGGCTAATTATATTGAGATTAATAATCGTGCGATTGCAGAAATGAATGGTAATCATACCCGAAAAGGTTTACTAAGTGCAATAAAAATGCTTCCTGCAATCCCGCCTTCTGCAAAGAGCTGGGCTAATTGTGTAATCCTTTCTCAAATTTGGCCTAATATATATGGAGATGGTTTTAATAAAGCGCCTTGGGAAGAGAATTCTATTTATGGAATAAAACTTGGGGCTGGGTATAGCGAGAATATTATTGATTTTTCGATTTCTCCTGAAATTCAGTTTAGGGCTTTTAATGACCTTGCGCATTTTAGAGGGTTAAAGACCGGCTTCAGAACTGTTATTTCAGAAGACCAGATGAAAGTATGTGCTCCTTATAAAGAGGATGAAGTTTTTCGATGGAGTAATCCTGAACATGTTGAACTTTATATTCAGGAAATGGTTAGGCTTGTAAATTTCGGTTTTGAAGCAATTTTTGTTGATTCTGCAAAGCATATTGGCGGATATGATATGGGAAATTATACCGGAGTCGGAGCTTTGCCTGAATATCATCAGATGCAGTATATAACAGATGAAATTAGAAGGCGTTCCGGTTGTGCAACGCTTAGTTTTGTTGGAGAAAAGAGTTCTGATGATTTTGAAAGATATCGCTTAATGGGGCTTAATGCAGGAACGGCTTTTGTTAGTGTTGATGATTTTGAAACAGTTAAGCATTGGTCTAATGAGCTTAAATTTTCAAGGGATTATGCACCCGGAGTTGAAGTTTCTAATGACAATACAGAGGGAGGAACTCCTTATGAGGTGCGTTTAAACAGAATAAGAAATGCGATTTTTGGTTTTGAACTGGCAAGTGATAAATTGCCGAGTTTTATGCAGATGGAAGATTTATTTCCATTAAGATATGACACAAATACACACCATTTGATGATGACTAATCCTTCTTATTCTTTAGACGGTACTCCGGAAAGCCATTGGCGGGAGTTATTTACAAAAGATGACGGCAGATTTTATAATCATCAGGTTGGTGAAGTTTTTGCCTACGCTTTATTCTTGTAAAAATTCTAACAGATTGTTTAAGACTTCTTGTACAAATTTTTCTTTCATCAAAACACGAGGGGTTTTGGGGTCAAGTTGAATTTTGTATGTTTGAGACTTTTCTTTTGAAAATATTGTAGAATACATTAACCCGACGGGTTCTCCTGTCGGACCTGCGTTACCTGTTGTTGAAATGCAAATATCTGAATGTGTAAGTTCGTATAAACCTTTTGCCATTTGGTATGCGCATTTTTCGCTTACGACTTCTGAGTCATCTACTGTAACTCCAAGCATTTTTCTTTTTGCTTCAAGAGCGTAGGTGACAAGGTTAAGAGTTGTATAAGCAGAGCTTCCTGAAATATCTGTCAGTTTTGAGCTTAATAATCCGCCTGTACAAGATTCTGCTGTGGAGATAGTTTTTTTCATTAGTATGTTGTCCTTTTTAAGATAACTTTTGAGTGTTTATCATACAAATTGTGTTTGTACCAAACTCCGGTAAACTCACCATCCGGAGTGAATAAATACTGGTTATCTTTTGAAACATAATAAATTGCGCTTACCGGTGTTCCTGAAATCTTGTATTGGATTGTGTAGTATGGGTATTCAGGATATTCTCCGAAATTAAAATCTACATAAACAAGATGCCCGAGAGCGTCGTAGTAATAAGACTTTGAAACATCTTTCTTGTCTTGCAGCGCGTACATATAAATATGCTTTTGTTTTTTGTAATAAAAAGCAGAAATATTATAATCTTTGTATTCTTTATATCCTGCAGAAGCGGCAAAATAGTGTTCTTTAAAGTTTTTGTCTTTTAATTTGTCTTTGAATTGAGAACGAAAATCTTTTATTTTAGTTAATTCGTTTTCAAAAATTATGTCATGAACTTCGCTTATAATAGCTTCTTTTTCAACATTGTTTTTGTTTATCCAATCGTATTGGATATCTGCGATATAAATATCGTTAAAGTTTGCTGATACAGTGCTTTGTGCGATTAAAAATGCTGTAATAATATAAATCAGTTTTCTCATACGATAAGTATAGCACATTTTAACTGTTTTATTGTATAATTATGGAATGGTTAGATTAGTTGATGGGAAAAATTTAGGCAGATTAGCCGATTTAGTTTATTCAATATTTAGAATACAAGAGTTTTTTACTCATATTGTTGAAGTTGAACATCCAAATACGGAACCTTGTATTTATGCAATGTGGCACGCTCATCAGTGCTGTATTCACGGACTTCAAAACAGAGCAAAAACAAATGTTCTGATAAGCCGTTCAAAAGACGGAGAAGTTATTGCAAGAGTTGTCGGCAAATGGGGATTTAAACTTATCCGCGGGTCAAAAGGCAGAAAAGGTGCCGTAGAAGCTTCTATGCAGATGATAGATGCACTTAAAAATGGCGAAAATTGTGCAATGATGGTTGATGGTCCAAGAGGTCCGGCTAAAGTTGTTAAAGATGGTGTTGTTAAAATAGCTAAAATGGCAGGTGTTCCTATTGTACCAATTTACTGGTATTCAGAAAACTTTAACTGGTTTAAACTTCCTTCGTGGGATGGATTAAGAATGCCTGTTCTTGATGTAAGATTAATCAATCTTTATGGCGAGCCTATTTATGTTACGGGTGACGAAGAGGAAGCAAGACAAAAGCTTCAAGCGAGTTTAGAAGATTTGGAACGCAGAGCGCCGGAAGCTTATAAAAAGGTTTATTGGTTCGGATTATGGAGAAGAAAACAAAAGTAAGACTTCTTGCAATCCAAATGGGGGCTGTGATTGCAGATTTGGAGGCAAATATAGAAAAAGTTGAGTGTCTTTTAGAAAAAGAGCTTATCAGATATGCTGCTGATTTTGTTTTTTTACCTGAAGTTTGGACTTCGGGTTGGGATTGTCCAAGTTTTGAAGAATGCGCCGAGGATATTAATAATTCTGAGTCAATCAAAATGCTTCAGAGAATTGCAAAAAAATATTGCGTAAATATTATTGGCGGAAGTATTATTCTTAAAGGTATGACAAATTCTTGCCCTGTTATTAACAGACAAGGCGAGTTGGTTTGTACTTATGATAAAAATCATCTTTTTTCATACTACGGATGCGAAGAAGGAAAATTTATTACACGCGGTAAAAATCCTGTGATGGTTGAATTAGATGGGGTTAAACTAGGGCTTACTATTTGTTACGATATTCGTTTTCCTGAAATATATCGTGCTTATAGAAAAGCAGGTGCTGATATTCTTGTTAATATGGCAGCGTGGGGAGCTTCAAAAAAAATTCCTTGGGATAGTATGACAACTTCTCGTGCAGTAGAAAATCAGAGTTATTTTGTTGCACTTACGCAAACCGGAGTTTTAAAAGACGGTACAGGTAATCTTGGGCATTCAATGATTTTGGATTATAAAGGCGATGTTTTAAGTGAGATTAACAAAATCGAAGGCGGAATTTTTGCAGAAGTTAATCTTGAAGAGATGTATGAATTTAGGGATAAATGCAGAGTTTTAGAAGATATAAAAGACTCTTACGAGGTAATTATAAAATGAAAAAAATATTAATATTATTATGCGCAATGGCTTTGTTTACGCTTGGTTCAAATGCAAAAGGTACAAAAACAGATTTTTCAAATGTTTTGAAAGAATCGGGTGTTGATACTGAATCAATAGCAATTTCTATAAAAAATGCTAATTCAGGTAAATTGGTTTATTCACTGAATGATAAAATTTTAATCTCGCCGGCTTCTGTACAAAAGGCTCTTACAATGCCTGTTATAGCAGAAACTTTGGGTAGTGATTATGAATTTTCTACAGAGTTGTATTCAAGAGGAAATGATGCGTATTTGCTTAAACTGGGTGCAGACCCTTATTTAACTTCAAAAGAGCTGAAACAACTAATTAATCAGGTAAATATTGATGCAAAAAAAATGTATATAGATGATAGTATTTTGGATTCTAAAACCTGGGGCGAAGGCTGGCAGTGGGATGATGATATGAACGTTCTTATGCCAAAATTCGGTGCTTATAATTTGGATAAAAACCTGATTAAATTGACTATAATGCCTCCTCAAAACGGTCAGCCTGCTACAATAATTAATCCAAGCAAATATCCGTTAGTGTTTTTTAATAATATAACTAAAGGTGATAAAACAAAGCTTGATATTCATAGAGATAGCGCAATCAGTGAAAATACGATTGTATTGTCCGGTACGGTTGCGCGTCCTACTACCGTTTATGTTCCTGTGAATAATATAAAAAGATATTTTGAACTCCAAACAAAAATTGCTTTAGAAAATAAAAAAGTTTATTTGAAATCAGGAATTGTTTCCGGTAAAAAGAATGAGTCTGATACTGTAAAAGCTAAGATTACCAGAGGAATTGAACCTGCAATCAGTGATGTTTTAAAAAACAGTAATAATATGGTTGCAGAAACTATGTTTAAGCTGGCAGGCGGTAAGTATTGCAATTTGGAAACAGGAACTGACAGTTCAGGTATAAAAATGTTTAATGACTATTGCGTTAAACATAAAATTGATAATTCAAGAATTAGAATAGTTGATGGAAGCGGGGTTTCTAAAAATAATCTTGTTTCAACTAATTTCGTAACAGATTTTCTGTTGGTTAATAAGAATAACAAAATTATGGAAAAACTCCCAACTTCCGGGGAAGGCACTCTTACTCACAGATTGCTGCCTTTGAAAGATAAGATTAAAGCTAAAACAGGCACACATTGTGATATTAGTTCTATTGCAGGGTATTTGACTTCAAAAAACGGAAACAAATATGTGTTCTGTATTATTAATAACGATATGAAACTTTCAACATCTGATAAAAAAGCTTTAGAAGACTATATTCTTCGCGAAGCTTATTTGAGACTATAATGTACGAAATAATTTCTCAATATCTTGAATATCTGGAACTTGAAAAGGGCTTATCACCAAATACAATAGATGCCTATAGAAGGGATTTGTATGATTTTGCAAGCGGGGTAGAGAGTCTTGAGAAAGTCGACAGGATTTCTATAAATTCTTATATTAGAACATTAAAGGAGCGCAAACTTGCGCCTACGAGTGTTATAAGAAAGGTTGCTTCGCTTCGCGGGTTTTTTAAGTGGACGACTTCTATGAATATTCTGGAGAAAAATCCTGCTTCAACCTTAGAGCAGCCAAAGGTTCCTCAAAGGCTTCCTAAGGTTATATCATTAAAAGAGATAGAAGAAATCCTTCACTCTGATTTGTCACCTTTGCAGTGTGTTGTCTTAGAGCTGCTTTATAGCTGCGGGCTGCGGGTTTCGGAGCTGGTTAATCTTAAAATTAGCGATATTGATTTATCTTCCAAATATATTCGTTGTTTTGGTAAGGGTTCAAAAGAGAGAATTGTGCCGTTTGGGACTAAGGCTTTAGAGGCTGTTAAAAAATACCTGCCATTTAGAGATTTGACGTTGAAAAAACATAATCTTAGTTCAAAACGGTTATTGGTACTTGAGAACGGGCGTCTTATTAACCGTCAGGATGTTTATAATTTAATTCATGAGCGCGGGAAAATTATTCATAAGAATATTTCGCCGCATACATTAAGGCATAGTTTTGCAACTCATTTGTTGGAAAATGGTGCAGATTTAAGAGTTGTTCAGGAGCTTTTGGGACATAGCGATGTATCTACTACACAGCTTTATACACATATTAGTAAAAAACGATTGAAGGACGTGTATTTCAGTATTAATAAGGATTAAAATTAATGAGTTTATTCGTCAATAAGTGTAAAGTTTTCGCCAAGTCGTTCTTGTAATAATGTAACAAATTCTAAAAAATCTAGTCCTAAAGATTCAACAATTTTCCATAAGGTTACAAATTTGCAATCAATAAGTGCTCGTTCTATTTTTCCAAGATTGCTGTCGTTAAGACCATATTCATTTGAAAATTTATTACAAGATAATTTTACTTTTTCATTTCGAATATCTTGTAATAATTCACCGACAACTTGTCTAAAATATAATGATTTTTCATCAACTTGTTGCATTTTATAATATTAAATGATACTATTACTATTAGTTCGTTATGAATAACGAAACAACAGTATTACTATAAGAAGGATTTAAATAAAGAAACTATACATTCTCAAATAAATCTTTTAACTTGCATCCGAGAACTTGTGTAATATCTAATAAAATAGCAAGGCTTGGGAATTTTTCTCCTCTTTCAATGCACCCAATATAATTTCTGGCACTTTGAATTTGAAAAGCAAGTTCTTCTTGGGATAAATGTTTCAATTCTCGCAAATGTCTTATATTGGCTCCAATTTTTTGATATGATAGACGATGTCTGCTATTATCCTTCTTCATAACATCTATTGTGGTGGATTTTGCTACTTGTTTCCACCACCCTAATAGGAGAAAGGTAGGGATTAATGAATAAAACCAATGAAGAAATAGTACATATAATTAATAATGCTTGTAATTTATTAATACGGGCTGAGACATATTGTGATGTTGTAAATGAGATATTTATTTATAATAAATATCAACCATTTGATGAAGATTACCTTAAAGAGTTCTTTAGTGATGATATCCGACGATTTATTAATAAACAATATAAATATCTTAGTAATTTACTTAAGGAGGTTAATAAAGATGAGTATAAAAATTAATATGATAATTCTTTGTCAATTAGTAAATATTATTGATACGCTTACAGAAGCTAGGGCGTGCCTTATACCTGCTATCAATAAGTTTGAAGAAAAATTTCAAAATGATGCATTCAAGAATAAGCGAAAAATAAAAAAGAATATAAGAGAGCTAAAATCTATTATAGTAACACTAGATATTGCTAAATTTAGAGTAGAAGATTTTCAGACCGCCACCAGAAGAGAATGTCAAAAAATGAGCAAATTAAAACATAATAAATTTAAGATAATAAAAAAATAAAAACTTTAACTTCTGCGCATTAAATCTGAAAGCTTTACATTTTTATTCTTAATAGACGGTGTTTCAGCTTTTTTAACGGCAACAGGTTCTTTGAACTGAGTCAGACCAATTCTTTGTGGTTCTTTTTCGAAGAAAAAGCATTTTTGGATTGCATTTATAAAAGTGTTCATTATTTTCTCCTTGTATTTATTATACATTAAACTACTTTTATACACCAATTCAATAACCCTTGTGCTAAAATAAAGTTGTAAGATAGTCGGAGTGATAATTTGAATTCAGGTTTTTATAAAGATTTAGATACAAATTTTGAACAAGCATTGGAAATGTCTGCAAAGTCGTTTAGTCATTCTGAATTGCTTGAAATGCTTCAAACGGGGAATATTCCTCAAAAACAGCTTGCTGCCCTACGCTTGAAAGAGGTAAATAACCAGACAGAGGCTGATATATTGGTTTCAAATCTTACAGGTTGTGACGGAAAAATCCGAGAAGCGGTTTCGTTAAAAATTAATAGCCTTTTAAGAGAAAAACCTGAATGCGTGAAATTTTTTAATCAGGCTGAAGTATTTGCTGATGCTACGATTGATATTAATGCAAATATTTGCAGATTGGTTGTTGAGTCTGTGGAGATTTTGAAAAAAGACAAGGAATTTACCAAAGTTTATTTGGAAAAAGTCTTCGGATTTATTGAAAACGCTTTTGACGAGTTGGATAAAATTGCTTTTCGGGATAAAAAATATGTTATTAATAAACAGTTATTCAAGCTTTATTGGTGTTTGGAAACTCTCAAAAACTTTGTTGATGATATAGAGTCAGCAAAACTTTTGGATATTCTGGAACGTTCTTATAAAGAAAAAGAATATACAATAAGAGAAAAAGTGGCACAAATAGCTGTGTTAACATCTTTTGAAGAATTAAAACAACGGCTTCAAAAAGATGAAAATTATTATGTGAGAGCTGTTTTTGAGTCTTAAATATGTTATAATATTAATATAAATTTGAGGGCTCCTAATGTTTTTTAAAAAGCAAAAAACCAATATGGAATTGGAAATTTCAGAACAGGCAAAAATTATCCCGTATATTTTGATGAAATATATTGACCCGCAGACCGGAGAAATCAAGCTTAATTTACCTCAAGGTATAAAAAAAATAATATTTGTTGCATCAGGTTCATCCTATCATTGTGCACGTTTTGCAGTTGATTTGGTTGAAAAAATTTCAGGGATTGAATCCAGAGCAATCTATTCAAGTGAGTTTTTGCTCAAAAAACTTATTCCACATGATGAAAATACTCTTTATATTTTTATTACGCAGTCCGGAGAAACCAGTGATACTCTCAAATCTGTTCAAAGAGTTAAACAAGAAGTGCATCTTCCAACTTTGTGTATTACAAATGTAATAGACTCTTCTATCTGGAAGGCTTGTGATTATCAGGTCGCTTGCTTTGCGGGTGAAGAAACCGGAATCGCTGCAACAAAATCGTTTACTTCGCAGATGTTGTGTTTGATTTTGATTTCGCTTAAATTAATTGAAAATACAGGCTTGGAAACAGATGATTATAAAAAATCACTTTTCCATATCGGGGCTATTGTAGAAAAAGCACTTGCAAAACGCGAAGAAATCAAAAAATTTGCTTCTCATTTAGCAAAAGAAAATACGGTAATTATTACAGCAGACGGAATATCGTATTCTTTAGCAAAAGAAGCTGCATTAAAGATTAAGGAAACATCTTATAAGAATATTAGTGCTGCAATTTTAGGTGAGTTTATGCACGGGCATGTTGCTGTTTTGAATAATAAATCAACTTTGATTTATATATCGGTGCATGAGATTTCAGAGCGTTCGGTGAGTAATATAAACAAGATAAAATCAGATTATCATCCGACAATTGTAATAATCGGACCTTCTGATGCGCGTTTAAAACCGGATTTTCATATAAATATTGAATGCGAAAATGAGATACAGCAGTTGTTTGCAAATGTTGTTGTGTTACAGCTGATTGCACTGGAAACAGCGTTGAAACTTAAACGAAATGTAGACAGTCCAAAAGGACTTCATAAAGTAGTTGTAGAAAAAATCTAGCTGTTATTTGTGCCGTTTTTATACCGAGCTTTTGCATTAATTGCATAACAGGTACTGCAGAGTTTTTGTGAAAGTGCAAACATATTTCGCTGCACCATCGCAACATCATTCATTGCTTCAAGCATTTTCTTAGGATCAACCATTGATTCCATTGCATCATGATTATCAACTTTTTCATCTGCATATTTTTTTACAAGCAGCTTATCAATATAGTCTCTAGCGCCTATTGCCATAGATGTACTCCTAAATCCTGTTTTCCCTATATATAGATAAAAACATTTAGCGAGAGAAAATTGACTTATTTGTTACAAAAGTTCATTTTCTTTAATATATCTAGGGCGAGCTTTAACTTCGCGGAAAATCTGACCTAAGTATTCTCCAATAATACCAAGGCATACAAGCTGTAATCCACCAAAGAATACCAATAAAATAACTATTGTAGCATAACCGCTAGGTGCATCGTGGCGAAACAGAGCATCACAAATAGCATCAAATCCTACACAAGAGCTCACTAAAACGGTTATTAATCCGAGAACAGAGATAAGTCTTAACGGTACGATACTATATGAAGTAATCCCGTTTAGAGCAAGGCTTGTAAGTGAAAAGAAGTTGAATTTTGAGCAGCCGAGAGCTCTTGGTTTAACATCAAAATGTACAAATGCTGTTTTTAAACCTGTTTCGTGGAAAAATCCGCGCAAGAATAATTCTTTTTCAGGATATTTGCTTAGAATTTCAAGTGCCTTACTGCTTACAAGTCTGAAATCAGAATGGTTTGGAGGAATTTTTACTCCAAGAAGATTCATAACTTTGTAGAAACAAAGTGCGGTGAATTTTTTTAGGAAAGAATCTGTTTTCCTGTCGTTTCTAATCCCTGAGACAATATCTGCTCCATTATGATATTCATCAACAAATCTTTCGATAGAGTTTTCATCTTGTTGTAAGTCTGCATCAATTGAGATTACACAATCACATCCGATTTCTTTAACTCCTAAGAGTCCTGCAATAAGAGCTTTTTGATTTCCATAGTTTCTTACAAATTTCATTCCCTTAACTTGAGAAGGGTTTGCATTATGAAGTTCTTTAATGATTTCCCAGGTAGAATCTTTTGAGCCGTCATCAACAAGATAAATATAAGATGTGTCGGCTATTTTACCTTTTGATATAATGTCATTAATTACTTTCAAAAGTGTTTCTACTGTTGATTTTATAACTAATTCTTCGTTGTAGCATGGAATTATTAATGCTAATTTTGTGTGCTTGCTCATTGTTTTCCTCTCACACCTATAATATAATAGGACTGGAATAAAAACAAGCGGGTGATTGGATTGACAGGTAAACGATTTATATTAAATGCAGATGACTTTGGAATGTCTAAAGCTTTTAACAGAGCGGTTTTGGAAGGATATTTGGAAGGTCTTTTGAAGAGTGCGAGCCTTACTGCAAACGGTGTGGCTTTTAATGATGCCGTGAACGCGGTTATTCCAAAATGTCCAGGGTTAGGCGTTGGAATTCATTTGAATATAATTGAAGGTAAATCTCTTTGTGACGATGTAAATACTCTTATTGATGCTGACGGAAATTTTTGTAATTCATATGGACAGCTTTTATTTAAAGCATATAATCCAAAGGAAACAGAATTCTTTTCGGATATTGAACGCGAATTTCGCCGTCAGATTGAGAAAGTTTTGTCTGTAACTTCTGTTTCTCATATAGATTCGCATGTCCACACACATTCTATCCCAAGAATTTTTGAAGTTGTTTGCAGATTGGCTAACGAATATGGAATAAAACAGGTTAGAACACAATTTGAGAAACCTTATATTATTCCTGATTTGCAT
The DNA here is from genome assembly GCA_932182025.1 of uncultured Candidatus Melainabacteria bacterium. Classification (GTDB taxonomy): domain Bacteria; phylum Cyanobacteriota; class Vampirovibrionia; order Gastranaerophilales; family Gastranaerophilaceae; genus CAG-196. The sequence goes on along the minus strand of CAKNXK010000023.1, from coordinate 164,290 downwards.
AAACATTTGACTTTAAAATACCCTGTTAATCTTATTAAAGTTGCATTGTTGGATACATTCACTGCTATTAATGAAACAACTTTAAATAAATGGGGGCTTAAGACAAATGAATATTTGCTCGGTGTTACTTATACTTCTATGATGGATTCGCTAGCTGTATCGTATGGAGTCATGGCAGTTAATTATGACAATACTACGGTTGAAGCGTTAATACATCCTTGCAGATATGATGATGGAAAAATTGATAATCATTTTACAGAATTTATGATTACTAAGAATAAAAAACTCAAAGAAAAAATTGAGAGTATGGGGTTTGAGATAACAAACTATGTTGAAAAAGAAAATTAGTATTTTAGTAATTCTGGTTTTGTTTATATTATGTTTAATTTTTCTTGTGCCTCATGATAAAACTTATAAAATCCTTGAGGTAAAATCTCCTAAACATTTGATTTTAGAGAATGGAGATTTTATATTTGAGGATTTAGATTGTTTTGATTCTGTTTTTACGTCTCATAATAAAGAGCTGGCATCTCAGTTAAATATTTCTGAAACGGAAGCATTTGTTCTGGGAAACCTTGGAAAAGATTATGTTGAGAATTTGTTAAAAGGCAGAAGCGTTTATCTTAAAAATGATGATTTGGTTTATTACAGATACGGTTATAAAGACAGGTTCTTTTATTCGGGATATTGTTTTAAAGATTTTGAACCTTGTTCAAAAGATGCGTTTGAATATAGATTGAAGGGGATTAGACGCGCTAATTACAAAGTTTTGGATATGGATACAGAGCTTGTATATGACCTTGAGGATAATAAAATCCGCGAACTTGATAATTTTATTGTTATAAGAAAATCTTATATTAGGAAAGAAAATCCTAAGAAAGTTGAACAGACCTCTCCGCCAAATGTTATGAAATCAGGAAATATCAAAATTTATTTTTCTGATATGACAACAAAACTCAAGCCGGATAGAAATTGTTCAAGTGATATATGTAAAGAAATTCTGGCAAATATTAATCAAGCAGAGTCTACAATTGATATGGCGATTTACGGGTATTCAAGGGTTCCTGCTATAGAAAAAGCTTTTGAGAATGCAGTAAAAAGAGGAGTTAAGATAAGACTTGTTTATGATTTGGATTCTAAAGGCAAAAATATTTATGAAGATACAAACAGGATAACTAGGCTCATTCCACAGAATAAAAGTGATGCGGTTAAGGAGATTATGCATAACAAGTTTTATATCTTCGATGATAAGATTTTGATTACAGGTTCTGCTAATCTTTCGCATACAGATATGTCAGGGTTCAATTCAAATAGTATTGTTGTAATAAATTCTTCTGAAGCTGCAAAGATTTATAAAGAAGAGTTTGAACAGATGTTTGGCGGTAAGTTCCATACGGAAAAAGAGGTAAAAATAAAAGATAAGACGGATTTAGGTATTTATTTTTCGCCTCAGGATAAAAGTATTACTAACGCTGTTTTACCTTTAATTCGCGGAGCTAAGAAATATATTTATATCCCGACTTTTGTGCTTACCGAAAATCGGGTTACTGAAGAATTGATTAATGCTAAAAAGCGCGGAGTAGATGTCAAAATTATTATTGATGCTTTGAATGCTTCAAGCAGATATTCAAAACATCAAATTCTGCGGAATAGCGGAGTTCTTGTGAAAACCGAGAATTATGCAGGCAAAATGCATTCCAAATCTATGATTGTAGATGATGAATATGTTTTAATCGGTTCAATGAACTTTTCTTACAGCGGTGAAAATAAAAACGATGAAAATCTTGTTGTAATTCGAGATACTGAAATGGCGAAGTTTTATAAAAACTTTTTCTTATATCAATGGAATAAGATTGATGACAAGTGGCTGAAATACAATGCCAGAGCAGAAGGAAAAGACTCAATAGGTTCTTGCGAAGACGGGATTGATAATAACTACGATGGTTTAGTCGATTCTGAGGATCCGGCATGCAAGTAATGGTTTATAAGTGTTAGTGCAACAATGATTACAAATAAAATATATGCTAATGCACATGATTTACCGATATCAAAGTATTCAAATGCGTATTTATAGATAGAGTAAACTATAACGTTTGTTGCATCTTTAGGGCCGCCTTCCGTCATAACATAAATCAAGTCAAATACTTGAAACGATGATATTGCAGTTACAAGTGTTACAAAAAATGTTGTAGGTTTTAATAATGGCAAAGTAATATTCCAAAAAGTCTGATTAGTTCCAGCACCATCGATTTTAGCTGCTTCATAAACATTTTGGTTAATAGTTGAAAATCCTGTTAAAAATAAAACCACATTGTATCCGATTAGTTTCCAGACTGAGACAAAAATTAATACCGGCATGGCAAGGTGTGTGTCAAAAAGCCAGTTTAAATGGGTTTTAAATATTGTATTTACAGCACCTATATTGGGGTCAAAAATCCATCCCCACACAATTGCGATTACTACGGCGGGAGTAATAAAAGGTATAAAATAAATAGTCTTAAACCATTCTGCGCCGCGGAGTTTTGTATTAATAATACTTGCAATTATAAGAGGTATTATTACTGCAAAAAATGTTGTTGAAATTGCATAAACCAAGGTATTAATTAATATTTGAAAAAATATCGGTTCAGTAAAAACCGCCTTATAGTTATCAAAACCTACAAACTTGATTTCGTTCAACAAATCCCATTCTGTGAAACTCAAGCCAAAAGAACAAAAAATCGGTATTATAATAAAAATAAATGTACCGATTAAAGCAGGTAGAATAAAAAATATGCCGGTCTTTGTATTGTTCATGGTATTATTTTACTATAAAGGAGAGGTATTATGTTAGATTTATCAGCATTTGGCAAAAACGATATTAGAGGGATTTATGGAGAAAACGTTACTGAGGATGTTTTTTTCTATACTGGGCGCGGTTTCGTAAAATATTTAGAAGAAAAAACTTCTAAAAAACCTTCTGAAATTTGGATTACAGTTTGCCGTGATGCAAGATTGCATTCGCCTTCTCTTTCAAAGTCGCTTGTTGACGGTATTTTATCAACAGGTGCTAATGTTGTTGATTTAGGACTTGCCCCGACTCCTATCGGTTATTATTCAGAGGTTGTCGGACTGCCGCCTTTTGTAACAAAATATGCTCAGGTTACAGGTGCGATGATTATCACTGCTAGTCATAATCCAAGCCAATACAATGGTATGAAAATGACTTTTGCTAAACAGTCTTTGAACGAAGAACAGATTAAAGAAGTTAAGGCATTGACTGAAAAAGAATACGAACTTAAAATGCCTGCTTCTCCAAAAGGAATTTATACAGAATATGACCTGATTCCTGATTATATTGAAGAAATGAAAAATACTTTCGGCAGAGTTGGTGAAGGTCTAAAAGTTGTTGTTGACAGTGCTAATGCAACAGGCGGTGTTGTTGCTCCAAAATTATATAGAGCTTTGGGTTGTGAAGTTGTTGAGCTTTATTCAATGCCTGATGGCAGATTTCCGCACCATCATCCAAACCCAAGTGACGAAAAGACTTTGAATGATATTAAGCGTGCTGTTGTTGAAAATAAAGCTGATTTAGGTATCGCTTTTGACGGTGACAGTGACAGAATAGGTGTTATTGATTCTGAAGGTAACTCTTTGACCGGTGATAAATTACTTTTAATTTATGCTCAAGATATCATTAAAAAATATAATGAAAAAGGGATTAAACCGTTTATTGTTTCAGAAGTTAAGTGTTCTCAAGTATTGTATGATACAATTGATGAAACAGGTGGAATTTCTGTTATGTGTAAAACAGGACATGGCTATATCAAATCAAAAATGAGAGAAGTCGGTGCAATTTTAGCCGGTGAGATGAGCGGTCATACTTTCTTTAAAGACAGATACTACGGATTTGATGATGCTGTTTATGCGGGATGTAGAATTATTGAAATTTTGGCACAATTTAAAAAGCAAAATCCTGAGTTTAAGATATCAGACCTGCTTGAACCGTTTAACAAAATGTACTGTTCTCAAGAATACAGATTGTCTTGTCCAAATTCTTTGAAAAAAGTTACTCTTGAAACATTTGAACAAGTTGTAAAAGAAAATCCTGATTTCTTTGGCTCAAAAATTAAAGATATTATTACACTTGATGGTATGAGAATTGTATTTGAGCAAGGCGGATTTGCGCTAATCAGACAAAGTAATACAGAACCTGTATTCACACTTCGTTTTGAAGCAGAAAATAAAGAAACAGCTCAAAGATATGAAGATTTGATGGTTAATAAGCTTTTAGAAATTATAAAAGACAAAGCTGTTAATCTTTAAAAACACACTTCAATCGGCTCTGACAAATGTTTTTGTTTAACAGGGATTTTGAAACCAAAACGATTTCGTTCTTTCTTGTCACTGTGAACATAGATTTTGCCAGAATGTGCTTCGATAATTTTTTTAGATGCGTAAAGCCCAAGCCCAATGCCAAGCTCATTATGAGTAGATGCGTAAGAAACATATTGGGCAAAAATAGCTTTTTGCATATCTTTTGGTATGTAAGGACTTTCGTTTTCAAATTCGAAACAGGCTTTGGTCCCTTCCGGGTAGATATTTAGCGATAAAATCGAGTCCTTATAAGCGTATTTTATCCCGTTTGAAAGCAGATTCATAATTACTCTTTTAATTTGAACTCTGTCAGCTATTACAATATCATTTTTTAGTTTTGAATCAATAGCAATCCCTACATTCTTATCTTTTGCTACATAAATCATTTCTGTTACACATTCCATAACCAGGTCAGGAAGTGAAAACTCTTCAAAATTAAGCTTTACTGCTCCGTCATAGTTTCTGTATGTTGCAAGGAGTGATGAGAGCATCCCGTTCATATATCTGCAGGAGTCCAAAACCATTTCTACAAGCTCTTTTTGCTCTTCGGTTAATTCTCCAAAATCACCTTTTAATAAAAGTTCTAAGCCTCGCATTTGCGCTATAGTAGGGTTTTTTAGATCGTGCCCTATCGAGGCAACAAAGGTTTCTCTTTGGGTTTGAAGTTGTTTTTCTGCATCTATATTGTTGGCTAATGTTATTATTCCCGTTACATTCCCGTTAAAATCGTTTATTGGGACTTTATAAACTTTATACCAGTGCTGCGCACCTTTAAAATCTAAGAATTCTTTTTCTTTGACCAGAATTTGATTGTTTTTTAGTACAAAGTTGTTTTCATCATGTTCTTCTGATTTTGCAGCTGTGCGGTCAATATGAATATTAGAAAACGCATCAAAGCCATCTTTGACAAAATCTTGTGATGGTTTGGTTCCTGCAATATAGTTTTGATTAACATCCTGCATATAAATAAGCATTGGAATGTTTTCGAGTAATGATTTTAGCTGAAAATGTTTTAATACAAACTTTTCTTTTATACTTTCTTCATGGGTGATATCTTTTGCAATCGTAACTATGCCCAAAAATTCTTTTTTATTCATTATAGGGCTGGAAGTTATGCTTAGAATTTTTTCTGTGTCGTTGATAATATAACTGATTGATTTTAGCTCTTGTTTAACAGCTCTATCAACTTCTTTTACAATTTTTGTGTTTTCTTCTGTTAAAAATTCGGCAAACTCTTTACCTAAGATGCTGGTGTTATCAGGCAGCCTAAAAAGTTTGCAAAAAGCAGGGTTAGCCGTCAAGTATCGCAAATTTTTATCTTTATATACGATACCTTCCGGACATTCCTTAAAAATAAGGTTCAGTATATTTATACAGAAATGTCCTATGCCAATGCCGTTAGCCATGTAATTCCCAATGTTTTCCAATAGATTAGGTCTCCAATTAGTTAACATGACTATTCTACAATAGTGATTTCGGGGGTTATATTAGCCAGTTGTCTTATTTTGAATTTTTATATAAATAGGATTGTAAGTTAGAGTTGGTCTTTTTGAGCAAAGATTTCTGTATCCGTTTTCAAATCTTGTTAAATCTTTTTTTGTCCAGCTTTTAGATTGAAGCGCATTTACACCGGTGAGCTGCAAGTGTTTTAGCACATCTTTTGGATTTTCAAAAGCCATTATATGAATTTCTGGTTCAATCAGGCTTAGAGGAAACATTTCTTCCAGTTCTTTTGTGGAATAATAGCTTAACGCTGTACCTGTTAAAAAGCTTATTTCTTTGAAGTTTTCGGTTCCAAACGTAGAGAATATTAATTCTCCGTTTTCAGAAAGATTGTTTTTTAGTTTATTTATAATAGTTTCAAAATTGTTAACCCATTGCAAAGATGCATTTGAGATGATTAAATCCGGTGCGGTCTGTAATACATAGGTTTCAATATCAGCATGAACGAAGTTAATATCCGAGTTAATTTGTTCGATATAATTTTTACACTCTTCAACAATGTCAATTGCTGTATAGTTTTCGAACTCAAGATTGTTGTTTAATAATTCGGTTAAAAATCCTGTGCCGCATCCGATTTCAAGAATGTTATTATATTTTTTGCTGCTTAAAAAACTCATTAGTTTTTCAGCCATTTTTTTTTGTATTCTTGCATTCTCGTTATAGCTTGAGAGTGATTTTGAGAAACGGGCTTGAATTAAGTCTTTATTCATAACAGCTCGCTCCATTTTTGGAATAACATAAACGGGCAGTGTCCTGATTTAAGGTTTGGTTCAATTCCCCAATAAGCACATTGTGATTTAGCAGGAATAATTTTATCATTATCGCTAATCAGAATTCGTGTGTATTTAAAATCTTCGTTTGCAGAATATGTTTTTACTGCACTAAGTTCACTTTTTTGGTTTTCGGCTTCGCGAGAAACTTTTATTTCGTGTGGCTTATTAAACATATTTTGAATAAATTTTTCAGGGTTAAATCCTTTTATGGTTAAATCATAAATTTTTGGATTTATTCCAAATTTAGAATCTATAGGTTTTAGGGTGCCATTTATTGCTGTAGCAGACTTGAAACCAAAATTAAAGTTTGTTGCAATCATTACTCCCATTGACCAGGCAATTAAATATTTTTCATCATATTCTTCAAGCTTAAACTCGGTTTCGAGATTATTATAATCATAAAACATAACAATATCATAATCTTCTGTATCAAGATGGTTTACTGCGTTTTCATCCATTCCCAGTCCGTTAAAAAAAATTATAAGTTTTTTGTTATTTTGTTTGTTAAGCCATTTATATTTCATATAAATATTATACAACGCTTGAAATATCAATGTAAATTTTTATTAAATTTTGTAAAAAAAGAGTTAAAAGTTTAGCCGAAAGTGGAATATAATATATATATAGGATATGGATGTCTATGGTTGATAAGTTTCTTCTTTTTATAAATTATATAATTACCCAAAATGCTCTCGCTGAGCGCATTACAGCTTCGGGGGGGGGGGCTAAACCGCTCGTTTCAAGTGATTTGGAGGCTTGTCTATGATTAGCCTCAATACAAACCTGACTGATTTAATTCTCCTTAATAATCTTGGGTCATCAACTTTTGGAGTTAACAAAGCTATTGAGCATTTGACAACAGGCTATAAGCTTAATCATGCGAAAGATAATGCTGCAAATTTAAGTATTGTAACAAATCTTTCATCAAGAATAAGCTCATTGCTAAAGCTAAAGGGTAATACTGAAGATGGTATTTCATTGCTTTCAACAGCACAAGGTGCTTTAGAGAATATTCAAGATCAGTTGGCTCGTTTGCGTGCACTTTCTGTTCAAGCAGCAAGCGGGAATTATGGTAAGCAATCATTGGACGCTATGCAGGCTGAAGCTGATGCTATAATAGAGCAGATAAAACAAATCCGTAATAATACAGAATTTAATGGTTTAAAATTGTTTGAAGCCCCCAGAGATGAAGCAATTACAAAACTTGTAAATGCTAAAGTGAAAAGCAGAACTGCTTCTACTCCTTCTTTACAGGCAGATGATACAATATCAGGAGCTTTTGATTTTGCTGCTTCAGAGACTAAAACCATAACTATTGACGGGGTTAATTATACTATTAAAAATAAAGAGAATGTGGTAAAAACTTTATCATACTCAAAAGATAGAAATACCGGTGAGTTGACTTTATATATGAATTATTTTGAGGTGCACGCTCAAGAAGATGTTGCTCATAATTTGAAGGTTGTGGGTTCATATAATGTGCTTTATGGCGGAAATCTTAATGATATTATACATATTACAGGACCTAATAGTAATTCAAGTATACATAACGATGTTTATGCCGGAGGTGGAGATGACACCTTAATATCAGATTGTACTAATACTGATCTGTACGGACAGGATGGTAATGATAATTTTGTAATTAACTCAGGTGCTATATATGCTTATGGCGGTGATGGAGATGATACTTTTCATATTGGTAATGTTTGGAAAGCTAATGCATTTGGTGAAGCCGGAGAGGACAGATTTTATATTGAGTTCGGAGCAATTGCTTATGTAGATGGAGGAGCCGGTATTAACTATGCTGAAAATAAGTCTTCAAATGCCACTTTAATTAATGTTCCTAATGCAAATGCTTTAGTAGAGACTTTTGCTGCAAAGGAAACGAAAACAATAACTGTTGGCGGGTCGGATTATTTAATTACAAATAATATTAATGGAGAGGCGAATTTTCTATATTCAATAACAGCAGATGGTACTTTAGAAGTTAAATCTAAAAATTTTACAATTAGAGGTGATGAAGACCAAAAAAATAGTATTCTTATTTCTGCTGCTCTAATCACATATTATGCAGGTAATAAAGGAGATAAAATTGTATCAAAGACATCTGATTCCATAATTTACGGTGGTAAAGGTGATGATGACATTACGGTTACTTCATATTCAACAGTGGAAGCTGGTGAAGGAAATAATATTATTAATGTATCAGGTGGTCATAGTTTTATAAAAACAGGTAATGGAGATAATACTATTATTATATCGACTACATTCAACACTTCTGTTTTTGAGCTTGGAGATGGTAATAATACCATTCAGAATGCGCAGAATTTGCGGCATTGCATGGTAGCAGCAGGCAGCGGTAAAAATACTCTTACAGGTGGAGACCCTCTTGATAGTCTGATATATGGTTTTGGTTCTTCAGATAACGCTTTAGCATTTGATGTTCCTGATACAACATCAGGAGTGATTAATATTAACGGTACTAACTATACTGTTTCCAGTAATACTGATGTTGAAGTTAAAAAAGGGAAAAAGCTTCTATATAACTATAATGCAGTCACAGGTATTATTAATTTTGGCGGACAAGCTTTGACTATAGAGGGAGATGAAAATAAATCGCATAATGTCGTTTTGCAAGGTGGAAAATCTCTATGGTTTTATGGTGGAAAGTACGATGATACTATAACTAACTATGCCTATGGAGGTCGTATATACGGACAAGAAGGTAATGATACTTTAATCTCTAATTTTGCAAGTGATTGTAATATTTATGGAGGTGATGGAGATGATATTATAACAACTAAATACGCTAATGTTTATGGAGGTGATGGAGATGATATTATTAATATTGAAGCGGGGCACAGTTCTGCTTATAAGGTAAGTGGTGAAGACGGTAATGATACATATAATATTAATTCTACCTCAAGTATAATTGATAATTTGGGGAATAATATATACAATATTAATGCTGATAATGCTTCAATTACAGGAGGCAGCGGCGATGATACTTATTATATAAAAGGCAATAACAATATTGTTCTTGGTGCCGGAGGAAATGACTATTTTGTAATAGACGGTAACAATAATACAATAGATGGCGGTACAGGTAATAATTTTTATATAGATAATGGAACAAATACAACTATTACAAATGTAAATAAAGACCCAAACAGTGGTATGTTGGTATTTACGTATTTAGGTGAGGTAAAAACCTTTGTACTTGATGGTAAAACTTATACCGTAACCAATGATTTGTCCGGTAATAACCAGTTAAGATATTCATATAACCCTAATACAAAAACAATCACTTTAGACGGGTCAAGCTTAACTGTTGATTCTGTATTGGATAAATCGCACAAGCTTAATATCCGCGGAGATAATAACACAATAAATGGCGGTAATCTTGCAGATATAATTACTATAGAAAGCGGTTCAAATAATATAATTAATGCTCTGGACGGTGATGACACTATTAATATGAATAGTGATAACAATGCTGTGAATGGCGGCGATGGAAACGATACTATCACTTTAAATTCATCAACTAATAAACTAATAAATGGTGGAAATGGCGATGATACAATTATTGTTAATTCCTCAAATAATACAAATATAAATAGTGGTGAAGGTAATAATAAAATAACTTTAAATGGAGGAAATAATACCCTGGAGCTTAGTAATGGCAATAATTTAGTCAATGTAAGAAGCGATAATAATAAAATAAAAGCAGAAAACGGAGATAATACTTTTTCTGTTGCAGGTTCATCCAATAATATAACATCCGGTATTGGTAATAATAAAGTTGGTATTGATGGAGATAATAATACAATCAATGCATCAATGGTAACTGGTGATGTAAATATATTAGGAGATGGAAATACCTATGTATCTCAAAACGGAGAAGAAAAAATAATTGTTAATGGAAGCAATAATAATGTAAACTCCGGTTCAGGCAATGATAAGTTAGAAATCCGCGGTGATGGTAATACCATAGTATCAACTTCAGGTGATAATAATGTAAATTTACGTGGTGATACCAATTCATATCAAGGAGGATCTGGGATAGATAAGATAACAATATCAGGAAACGGCAATTCAGCCAATGGCGGCGAGGCTAATGATGAATTTATTGTATCCGGAGGAACAGGAAATATTATTGATGGAGAAGCCGGCGGCCGCAATACTATGATAAATAATGGAAAAAATACGACATATACTAATGTTGTTGATATAACTCCGTGTCCTTTTGAACTAATATTAAAAGTTGATTTAGGAAGCGATGAAAATTCTTTTATTAATATGTCAATAAGTTTTAATCTGTTTGATTTTTATTTAGATTTTTCTAACCCTGATAATTTATCAGAAAATCTGGATAAAATAGATGATTTAGCCTCACAGGTAGAAGAGCAGCTTGTGAATATAGGTTCAGTGATTAATAGATTAGAATCTGTATTAGAAAGTCAGTCCATCCAGATGGAAAACCTTCTTTCAACACGTTCAACTCTACGTGATGCTGATATAGCAAAAGAAAGCTCAGATTTAATTAAATATGAGATATTGCAGCAGGCATCTGCAACTTTAATGGCTGCTACAAGAAATCTTAATAGAGAATTTTTATTGGGAATTTTGGGTGTTTAACTGAAACTTCCTTTTCTTTGTGATATTATTAGATTGTATTTGTATTAATAGGAAGGAAGAAAAATGGGTCAAAGAATTGGTATTGACGTTGGAGGTACCAACGTAAAAATTGCTCTTGTAAGCGATGAAGGAAAAATTATTTATTCAAATTCTATTCCAACCCGTGCTGAAATGGGTTATGAATATACTGTTAATAGTATGAAAGAAGCTATCAAGGATTTATTAAAAGAAACAAAGCTTGAAGCAAAAGATATTGAAGGTATGGGTTTTGGTTTCCCAGGGCAAATCGATTGCCAAAATGGAGTTGTAAGACTTGCTCCTAATATTCCTGGCTGGGTTAATGTACCTATTGCTGAGATTATGGAAAAAGAATTTGGTATCCCTACTCGTGTTGATAACGACGTAAGAACAGCTGCTTTAGGTGAGTTAAACTATGGTGCAGGTGTTGGATGCCAAAACCTTGTTTGCATTACAGTTGGTACAGGTATTGGTTCAGGACTTGTAATCAATGGTAAACTAGTTCGCGGTGCATCAAATGCGGCAGGTGAGCTTGGTCATATTAAACTTAATATGGATGGCGGTCCTCTTTGCGGATGCGGAGATAGAGGATGTTTAGAAGCTTATGCTTCAGGTCCTTCGATTGTTGCTCTTGCTGAAGAATATATTAGAGGCGGCAAATCAACTAAGTATAGAGAACTTGCTAACCCTGATATTACACCTTATATTGTTGCAGTTGCTGCAAAAGAAGGTGACCCTGTTGCAAGACAAATTTTTAGAATTATGGGCGAATACATTGGTATGGGTTTAACAAGCGTTGTTAACCTTCTAAATCCGGAAAAAATTATTATTGGCGGCGGTGTTGCCGAAGCCGGTGATATTTTGTTTGATCCTATTAAGGAAACAATTCAAAAGCGTGCAATGGCTATTCAAAAACAAGCGGTTGAAATTGTTCCTGCTCAATTGGGTAATACAGCCGGTGTTATCGGAGCAAGCTTGTTAATTAATTCTTAGATATTAAAAAGAGAAATAAAAAAGGAGGTTTAAAAAACCTCCTTTTTTATTATTTATAGTATTTCCATTACCGGGTCAGATTGTCTAATTTCAGGGATTTCTTTTAAATCCGGTAAGTCAAATGGTTTTTGTGTATTTGATATTTCTGTGACTTTACCTGATGCGGCAGCTGCTTTTTGCGTATATTTAGCGATTGCAGGGTCAGGATTTGTTTTCATTTTATTGTAATCTTGCATAATTACATTAACAAAACGTTTTGTTTCGCTGTATGGCGGGATTTGTCCACCGTATTTTTTTACGTTTCCGGGTCCTGCATTGTATGCTGCAAGAGCAAGCTCTGTAGAACCGAACATTTTGTACATCATTTTGTAGTAAGTCAAACCTGCTTTGACATTTTCGCTTAAATAATAAGGGTTAAAGCCGATTCTGCTTGCTGTTGATGGTAGAAGCTGGAAAACACCTACGGCACCATGCGGGCTTCTGAGTTCGTGTTTGAAACCTGATTCCTTCTTCGCAATACTTAATGCTAAAGCCGGATCCACACCCATTTCCATGGAGTGTTTGATGATGGTTTCTTTTACTACGTCTTCAGGTATTGCTGCTTGTGCATCCGCTGTCAGGAATGATACTAATGCAATAGCTGTTACGACTATCTTTTTAATCATCGAAATCCTCGTTAATTATTGTAAATTGGATTCTGTATATTATCTCAAAAATCCTCCCTGCGGTTTCACTATGTTCTCGTTTGATTCCTATCAGAACGCATTTCCTAAATTTCAAGTGCCGTTTTATGCCCCGTGCCCTCAAGAAACTTGTTAGGCTGCTCTTTCTGTTAATCCTCGCACTCCGGTTTGGATAAATAACTATACAGAAATTGTATTAACCACATTCTATACTAAACAAAATTAAATTTCAACTTTTTGTAATAAAGGTTGGACTATAAATGTAAAAATTGCCGGCATGTATTAGCTCTGTCGGGCAGGTGGGTTTACGATTTACACTATTGAAAATTTTCTGTTGATAAGCTGTCTGGTATCTTCTTCAAAATCAGGTTCACAAACAAAAAGTCTAACGGTTTTATCTATTTGCATTACATTAAATAATACAAAAATATCCGATGGAATATTGAAGATTCCGATATTTTTAGTTAAAGCAATTTTTCTTAGAGTCTCAATAAAATCAATTGTGCAATCCTGAACAAATCTCAAATCAAGCGCAATATCACGGCTTTCTTTAGAGATTTTATTCAGGATTCTTGAACTCTCATAACGGTCTAGTTTCGGACTTAACGGGGCAAATATGCAAACTTTTTCTGTGTCTCTGATTTCCATATAATTATAATAATAATTTTTATAAGAAAAATTAATTATAAAAAATAATGAAATCTCTCTACCTAAAGTTTGAATTATGCAGTTTGCTCTTCAATTTCTTCACGTTTTTCTTCAAGACGTTTTGTTTGGCACAATGTTCTACCTTTGTTTGTTGCTAAAATAGCTTTGTTAGAAGCTTCTTCAAAGAATAAATCAAATGTTTTTCCGCCTGTAATTTCAAGCGCTTTTGTTTGAATTGTTGTAGAAATTCTGCTGAATGCAAATACAAGTTCGCTTTCGCTGTATTTTTTAAGACCTGCTTTGAAGAAGCCCATAGGGTTTTTTGCAATCTCAGCTCTTGTCCATTCTTTTTCTTGTTTTTCTGGAGCAGGTTTTTGAGGCTCATTTTTCACAATTTCAAAGTAGTTGTCAACTTTACTCTGTGCTGCGATTTGAGCTCTAAGTTCATTAACTTTTGCTGCATCAGCGCTGTTTCCTGAAACATAACCCAAATCAGCTGAGCTTGTTGCATTAGGATCTTTTGGAGCGTTTAATTCAGCATCTGAACCTGATGCTACAATTGAATAGTTTCCGTTTGAAGTTTTGTCTAATAATTGAGTAAGTTCTTCTTTTGAAAGATTTAAATATTCTGTATTTTCTTCGTTTTCAATGAATGAATGAATTTGCTCTAAAACATCTCTGTATGTAGGAAGTTCATAAGCATCACGGTTCATTAGTTGAAGAAGTTCGTTTCTTTCTACATCATCTAAAACCACGCTATTAGCAGTACCGATTTGAGAACCTGCTTGATAAGCTGTATATGTTTCAATTTCTTTTGCAATAGCTTGTTCTGCTTCTGTTAATTCTTCGCCGTTTTTGATTTTATTCTGAACAGCAATAACATCTTCTCTTGCAAAGAATGTTTTTGCTTCAGTCATAAATTCTTCTTCGTTAGCTTTGATTCTGTCACTGTCTTGATAGCTGCTAACAGTTGCAATGATACCTGTTTTTTCATCAATTGTACAAGTGTTGCCATTAGCATCTTCGCCGCTTAACCATTTGTGAACTTTTTCCCAGCCAACTTGGTTTGCAAATTCAATTCTGCCTTCCGGAGTTAGAGAAAGTAGGATGTCTTTAACAAATGTACCTTTGTTTTCAGCGTAAACATGCTCAATTGCACCGAATAATTTGCTTCTTTCTTCAATAGGTGTTGAAACTAAGCAAAGCGCAAATTGTCTTTTTTGAGTTTTAATTTCATTTTGAAGTGCTTCTGCAGGATTTGATGCAGTTTTAATTCTTTCTTGTGCTTCTTTTACAGCTTTTTTAGCATAAGCCGCAACTTTTTCTTCTGTTATTTCTTCATTTTCTTGAAGTCCAAGAAGTTCTCTTAAAGATTTTGCTTCACCGTTTTCAACAGCTTTTTTATAATCAGCCAGAGATATTCCATTCTTTTCCAAAATATTCATGTCGATTTTGTTACAAGCTTCATTGAATAGATTTTCAGCATTGATTTCAAGTTTTTTAGCTTTCAAAGCATCTACAAGTTTTTGAACTCTGTCAGCGATATCTTTAATCTTGTCTTTTGTAAGTTTAGTTTTATTTTTAGGAGTAGGAATGCCTAATTTATCAATAATTCTTTGGATTTCTTCTTTGATTTTAGGATAATTTTCACCTAAAACTTTTGCTAATGCTTTATCTAAAGGAGTTTGAGCTGCTTGATTAACGGTATTATTAGTATTAGCAGCAGTAATTACGCTGTTTGGAGCAGATTTAGCAGTTGTTGCAACAGTTGACTGACTGTTATTAACAGTCATATTTGGATATGAATTTGTATCAACTTTACTATATCTCATCTTACTATATACCTCGTATATATAAAGTGTATTAAAACCCTTTAATTTCAACACTCTTTAAAATTGTTACAAAACTTAATAATTTATATCTGGTATTTATAATATATTTGTATTTTAATTGATATATCCTAATGTATATAACCAACGAAAGAAAAGGAGTAGTGTGTATGATAAAAGCAATTACAAAAAATCCGGTGGTAAGAAATATAGCTATTGGTGCTATGTTTGCAGGTGCTGTTGCAGCAGGTCAAGCTGCAAAACCTGTATCAAATCCTCAATCTGAAAGACCTTTGCAAGAACAATTAATGAGCAGTGATGCTTCAAAAGCTTTGGCAGTTGTTACATTATCGCAAACAAGCAGTACTGTAAAAAACAATGCAATTAATTCAAAAGTTTTGAATGGAGCTTCAAATGCACAAGAGAGAAAAGAGCGTGCTGATTATATTGAAATGATTTATTCTAACTATGGAACATATTTTGCAGTAGCATCATTACAGTCATCTTTATGTGATGAGTACTTTGAAAAAGCTATGGATGAGTTTAATAAATCAGAAAAACCTATTCTTAGAAAAAGAGTAGAATCAAATCCGACTCAAGCAGAGCAAAAAGAATATCGCGAAATGTTGATTAGAACTGCATCAATCGGTGATGGATATGGTATTGGTGATTATTTCTGTGAATCTCTCGATGGTTCAGTTTATAACTTAAAATATTATTATGAAAAGACTTGGGTTCCATATCGTGATTCTCAAATAAACGGAATTATGGCAACCGGTGGAAAAACACCTTCTGCAAAAGCAGTTTCTGATGGATTGGATAAGCTTGAACAATCTCTTCCATTCTTTACGGCTGCTGATCATAAGAGATATAAGGATGAAGTAGCTGCTTATGAAGCAAATCTTGGTTCTACACCTCTTGAACAGTCAAATTTATTAGCTTTCAAAGTCTTTTTAATTGATAGAATGGTTATTGACAGAAATATCCAAGATTTAGAGATGCTAAGAGGCAATAAAAATCTTATGAATACTCTAAACAGAATTTATGATGGAAACATTAAACCTGCAAAATCTGCGCAAAGTACTACTCCAAAATTTGGTTTAGGCTAGTTTGTTGCGAAATGTAACAAATGCCCGAGTTTTTCTAAAGTTTTTGGGGAAAATGCCGTTATACAATTTGTAGACATAGTTTAAGGAGTAATTATTATGTATGCAATGTGGCCGGGTTGTTACAGTTTTCGAGACGAAATAAAAATGTTTTTATTATGGTTTAGGGAACAGGCAGATTCTTTAATCTTAAAGGTTTATGAAATAGACAGATTATTAAATACTTAGCACCTCGGATGAGGTGCTTTTTTATTTCTACCATTGTGAACCCATTTGTGGCAGATTCAGTCGAGGACGACTTGAAATCAGACGTCATATTTGTAGTAATGTGATTGTCGTCCGACCCTTGTTATAAAAAGAGTTTTTTGATAAGATATTGGGGAGACTTGGGATTTATTATTTTGAAGAGAATTATATACATATTAATGTTATTTATATTCCTTTTGCAAGCGTTTATTCCGGCGTTAGCTGATGTTGAGCCTGTAAAAGTAATGTCTATGCATTATGATGATTCTTCATCTCTTGTTTATATTAATACCCGTGAAACTGGGTCTGTGCAAAAAGAGCCGCTTAAGTTTGTAAGGTTGTCTAATCCGAATAGAATTTATTTTGACATAAATGATGCTGTTTTGATTGGGGAAAAACAGCAATTAGTATTTGAAAAAAGCGATATTAAAGAAATAAGATTAGCGCAGTTTGAAACTAATCCGAGAAATATTGTTCGTATGGTTATTACTTTTGAGGAGGATTTTGATACTTCAAAAGTAAAATTGATGAATTTAGACGGGAACATTATTGTAAAAACATCGGCGTTAGCTTTAAAAAATGATTACTTTAGCGTTGTTTATGACGATGACGCACAGAATTTACCATATTCCAGTATTGTTGCTAATTCTCAATTTGTTCAGAAACTAGCTATTCCTGTTACTCAGCCAAAGGCTGCGAATAGTGTAATAGCTGATATTCAGAAGGCTTTTGAAAATTCTACATTGCCTAATACAGACGGTCAAACTTATGATTCGGTTGTTTCAGTTGATGTATCATCTAATCTTAAGTTAAGAACCAAATATTTTATTAGTCAGTATATTCCCAAAAACGGTGGATTACTTGTCAGTGGTTTAGGGCAATTGTCTACGGCAAAAATGTTTTATTTGACTTCGCCTAAACGTGCGGTTATTGATTTACCTAATACTTTTTTAGAAAAGAAAATCCGTAATACAGAAGTTAATCTTTGTCCTGACGGCAGTTGTAAAGACACCGCTAAAATAGGGCAATTTGAATACAATAAAGCAAGAATTGTAATAACTTCTGACAGGGCTGATAAATATATTCCAATTTATTCACAGGATGCTCAATCTTTGTTCTTGATTGATACGGATAAGTTAAACCATACGACTTTATCAAATACAACTTCTAATATTAACAAAGCTTTTGTTCGTAAAATTGATTCTAAAACAAATGAATTGATACTATCTTTTACAAATCCTGTTGTTTACTCTATTTTAAGAAATGATAATTCTCTTAATTTTTATTTGTTCAATGTAAAAAGTTATAATGAGCAGGATTTAATAAAAACATTAAATAATACTTATTATAAGCAATTTACATTATCTTTATTGCCTCAAATCGGTGTAAAGGCAGGCATGGGAATAAGTAAGGACGATATTGTTCGAGTTGAACAGAGTGTTGATTCTAAGGCATTGAAAATAACAATTACAAAAGCGAAACAGGAAGAAAAGCCTGTTGTTGATAAACCTTCTAAAAAAGGTACTGTTAAGAATAAAGTTGTTCTTGATGCAGGGCATGGCGGTTCTGATTACGGTGCAATAAGAGAAGGAATTAATGAAAAAGATATTACTCTTGATGTAACACAAAGAGTTGAGTCAATATTGCGTTCAAAAGGCTATAAGGTTGCTTTGACCCGCAAAAATGATGTTTATGTTTCACTTGAAGACAGAGTTGATTTTTCTGAAAAAGAAGAGCCTGAAATCTTTGTAAGTATTCATGTTAACTCTGCTGTTTCTACTGACCCAAGCGGCATAGAAACTCATTATTACCACGAATACAGCAAAGAATTAGCAGAGGTTGTTCATAAACATTTGGTAAAAGAAATTCCAAATACTAAAAACCGAGGTTTGTTTAAATCTAAATTTTATGTTATAAATCATACGACAGTTCCTGCGATTCTGGTTGAAATGGGCTTCCTTTCAAACGAAAATGAAAGAAACGAACTTTTAACGGACAACAGAAAACAAAAAACTGCTAAAGCAATAGCGGAAGGTATTATAGAATATTTGAAAGCAAATGGTAAGAAGTAATATGGAAAAGAATGCACCAATAGGTTTTTTTGATTCAGGAGTCGGTGGACTGTCCGTATATTCGAAGTTTCGTAATATTTTGCCATTTGAGAATGCAATTTATTACGGTGATTTAAAAAACTTGCCGTATGGTAATAAAACGCAGGAAGAATTGATTGGATTTGCCCGTAATATTTTGGATTTCTTTAAGTCAAAAGATGTTAAAGCGGTTGTAATTGCTTGTAATACATCTTCTGCTTTAGCGTATGATTTTGTTAAAGATGATTATGATTTTAAAATTTATCCGATAATACAATCTTGTGCAAAGGTCATTGCAGGCATGCAAGCTAAACGTATTGGGGTTTTTGCGACGGAGGGGACTGTAAAATCAGGAGCTTACGAACGTGAACTTTTAAAATACAAGCCTGAGTTAGAGATTAAGGCAATTGCTTGTCCTAATTGGGTTTCAATTGTAGAAGGGGTAAATCTTGTTGACGCAGATTTTGATATTAAATTACATCTTGACGAGATGATGAAATTTATTCCGGATAAGATTATTTTAGGCTGTACACATTATCCTTATTTGTTGGAAAAATTAACAAAATTTGCACCAAGAAATATCTTTATTGATCCGGCTGAAATTTTTGTAGATTATATTAAAAATGACTTGCTTCTAACTGACTCTTGTAATCTCGGTTTTGAAGAGTTTTATGTCAGTGCGGATGCTGAAAGTTTTATAAAAAATTCCCAATTGTTTTATAATGTTAAAAAATGTAACAATCTTAATGCTTGTATAGGCAATTTCTCTTAAAATATTGACTTTATATTAATAGATAGTTAATAGAAGTACTACAGGTACTTTGGAGGAGACAAATCATGAATATAGCATTAAGAAAGCTTGCGATGATTGAAAAAAATCTCATCGCTCAGGAAGAAGAAGCCAGACTTCAAGGTTATTCTACCAATACTATTGATCAAGATTTTAAACGCAGAGTATCCGATTTAATGGACAAAGTTCGCGTTATTTAATTGAACTAATTCTTGAAAGTAGAGGTTTCGTTGGAAGAGTTCTTCAAAGCTTCCAATATCATTGATGGTTGAATTTTTCATAAATACTATGCGGTCAGCATTTTTAATGGTTGAAAGTCTGTGAGCAATAGCGATTATTGTTTTTTCGCCTTTCAGGTTGTTAAGAATTGTGCAAATCTCGTCTTCGGTTTTTAGGTCTAATGAAGATGTTGCTTCGTCTAAGATTATGATATCAGGGTCAAAATACAGTGCTCTGGCTATTGCAAGACGCTGTTTTTGTCCTTGCGAAAGCCCGAAATCTTTTGTATAGATTCCATCAGAAAAATGTTCTGTTATGAATTCGTATAAGCAGGCTTTTTTTAATGAGTCTATGACTTTATTGTCATCAATGTTTTTAGAACCAAATGCAACATTTTCCCTTATAGAAGCAGATATTATGCTATAGTCTTGAGGGATATAACCGATTTTTAGTTTAGGGATTTGTGTATCATTAATAAACTTATCGTCTATATAAAGTTCTCCTGTGCGGATTTTTAAGAGTCCTGCCAGGATATCAACAAGAGTTGTTTTGCCTGCTCCTGACGGACCTGCAATACCTATAAACTCTCCTTTGTGCAGTTTTAAATTAATATTATTAAGTACCGGTTTGTCATCATAGGCGAAGGTTACATCTTTTAATTCAATTGAATTATGAAGTTCTGTTGCAGGTGTTTCCAAAGAGACAAAATTAGCTAGGTTAAATTCTTCATAGTATCCAATAAGCTCTTTTACTAATGGTGCTGCAGTTTGTATACCGGTTAGGTTTACCTGTATTCTGCTGATTGTAGGTGCAAGTCTGAATATTGCAGAGATTACCAATGCATAGCAGGCAACAAGTTCAGTAGAATTTGAGATGTTTTGAACTGATATTATTGAAAGCAAGATTAATAAAAGAATTATGATAAAAGGTTCTGTTACGAAAGGTGGTATTGAATTATAAAATAATAGTTGTTTTGCGAAATGATTAAAGTTCTCTGCTTTTTGAATATATTGGTTAAAAAAGAAATGTCCGCTATTAAAGATTTTAACACTTTTTATATTCAGGATTGGAGTATTTCCTGCAAGAGTTGCGCTTTCTCCTGCTTTGCTGTATTTTTCTGAAACTATTTTTGTTTTTAACTTGAAAAAAACTGCTTGTGAGACAAGTAGTAGCGCTGAGCAAACAAAAGTTACTATAGTTGCATAGAAAAACTTTACAAATAAAAATCCAATGATTAGTGAGAATACCAAAATGTTAACAATAAGGTTTAAAGTTCTGAGCATATAGTTATTAATTGCATTTGGGATAAGAAAAGAGGTAATATGCTGCTTCTTTTCAAAAGGGATTTTACTAATTGTAGCATAGTTGCCATTAATAAAATAATTAATAAATGTTTTATTAATACCTAATTCGCAGTCTTTTGTGAAGTTTGCTTGTAAAAAGTTATAAAAAACCATAAATATATTTTTTACAATAAACGCTGTAATAATTAATAAACCAAGAAAAATTGATTCTTTACTCATACCGTTTGTAGAAAGCAGTTTATTAATAAAAGGGTATGTAAGAGCAACTCCAAAAAGTTCTAAAACTCCAACTAAAAATGACAATATGAAATACTTAAAAAAGCTTTTTTTGTCTTTGACAAAGTATTTAAAAAATTTTTTATGCCAAATGAAACTCATATATAATATACTACATTAAAAATGTTTTATATGGTATAATATAGCCAAAGTTATGAGGAGGAATTTGTATGTCAAATCCAATTTTGAATGAGAAATTTACAGAAAGAACTACTGTAATTGATGGCGCTACAATGACAGTAAACGGGACTTTGCAAGCTGCAATGATATTAGGATTTTTAGTTCTTGCTGCTGCAAGTTTTGTATGGTCAAGATTTGCTGCTGGTTATGCTGATTTAGCAAATATGTTAACATACGGTGGTGCAATTGCAGGTTTTATTTCTGCTTTAATTGTGTGCTTTACAAGAAATAAACATTTAACTCTGGTATATGCCGTTTGTGAAGGTTGTTTCTTGGGTGGTGTTTCATTTATGTTTGAAGCCGGATTTCCGGGAATTGTTTCTCAGGCTGTACTAGGAACATTTACCGCATTATTTACTATGCTTGTACTTTATCGTACAGGTGTGATTAGATGTACAGAAAAGTTCAGAAGTGTTATTTTGATTGCAACAATATCTGTTGCTCTTGTTTATTTGATTAATTTCATAGGAAGCTTTTTTCACTATGCAGTTCCATTTATTAATGCAGCTGATAATTCAAACGCAGGCATTATTGTAACAGCTGTAATTGTAGTTCTGGCAGCTTTAAACTTGATTTTGGATTTTGATTTTATTGAACGCGGTTCACAAATGATGCTTCCAAAAGATATGGAATGGTATGGGGCCTTTGGACTTATGGTTACAATCGTATGGTTGTATTTGGAAATATTAAAACTTCTTGCTAAAGCAAAAAGCCGTCGTTAATAAGGATTAATCAATGATAATTTTGACAGCAATAATTTCGTTTGTATTAGGCTCTGTTGTTGCAGGCGTAATTGGTTACTTTGTTTATTCAAAGAAAACTCTTGCATCAAAAGAAGAGCTTATTAGGCTCAAAGCTAAAATAGAAACTTCTGAAAGTCTTCAAGATATTATAAAACGCGATTTTGTGCAGCTTGCTAATGAAACTATTAAACATGAGCAAGAAGATTTAAGAAAACAAAATCGTGAAACCCTTGAAGAAAAATTGCTGCCTTTAACAAAGGAGCTTGGAGAGTTTAAACAAAAAGTTGAGCACTTTAACCTTAAAGGTGTGGAAAATACTACGAAAATTGTTGAACAAATTGGTAATCTGGAAAAGAACAATAAGATTATTGAACAAGAAGCAAAAAATCTTGTTGAGGCTTTAACTAAAAACCAGAATACAAAAGGTTCTTACGGCGAAAATCTTCTTGATACGATTTTGCAATCTTGCGGTATGCAGGAAGGTGTTCATTATACAAAACAGTTTGTTACGACTTCTGCTAACCTTAAGGATAACGAATTACATACTGTTAGACCTGATGTTGTTATTAATCTTCCTGATAATAGACATCTTATTATTGATTCAAAGGTTACTCTTACAAGCTATCTTGAATATGTTGAAGATAACTCAAAGATTAATGCTTTTAAATCAGAAGTTAAGAAAAGAATTCTAGATTTGGCTAACAAAAATTACCAGAACGCGGGTGATTTGTCTCAGCCAGATTTTGTTCTTATGTATATGCCTGTAGAGTCTTCCGTAAATATGATTTATGAAGACACAGACCTCATTACACAGGCTTATAAAGCAAATATTATTATTGTAGGAACAGCTTCTCTTCTTACAGCTATAAGACTTGTAAATCAGCTTTCTGCACAGCAAAAGCAGCGTGAAAGCGTTAATCAGATTGTTAATGCGGGAAGTAATCTTTATGATACGTTTGTTCAGTTCTGCGAAGATTTGATTGATGTTCAAAAACGTATGGACGATGTTTCTTCAAAATTAACTAAGACAATAAACAGATTCAAACGCGGGAATAAAAACAAGCCGAGTTTGTTCTCACAGGTTAATGCTCTCAAGGATTTTGGTATTAATTCTGTTAAGGAAATTCCTGAAACTTTGTTAATTGAAGACAAAGAGCTTGAAGAGGTTTTTGCAAATGACTAAAATCCTTGTTGTTGATGATGATTTGGCGATTAATGAGCTTATAAAAATCAACCTTGAACTTCAAGGGTATGAAGTTTTTCAGGCATTTAACGGTACGGAAGGTTTTGCAATGGCAAAACAGGAAGAGCCTGCGCTTATTGTTCTTGATGTGATGATGCCTGAGGTTGACGGATATACTGTGGCTCAAAGGGTTCGTCAGTGTGCTGAAATCGCAGATACGCCGATTATTATGCTTACTGCATTGTCTGAGTTAAAAAATAAGGTTACCGGATTTGATATTGGTGTGGATGATTATTTGACTAAACCGTTTGAGATTGATGAGCTTGTGGTACGTGTTAGAGCACTCCTTAAACGAGCTAACAGTATCCCAAAAACATCAGCGGTAAGGGATTTACTCACATACAAAGAAATTACCCTGCTTCCTGAAATATACAGTGTTCAGATAAATGATAAGGTGCAAAAACTTACTCCGATTGAGTTTGATATATTTAATCTTTTGTTTCAAAACCATGGGAATATGGTTTCTGCCCAAAAACTATTGAAAGATGTATGGGGTTATGACCCTGATGATAATGTGGAAACAATAAGAGTTCACATAAGACATCTGAGAAGCAAAATTGATAAGGTCTCTGCCGGTAAAAAATATATTGAAACCATTTATGGCGGCGGGTATAAGTTAAATATATAAAAAAAAGCCCTGCAAAATGCAGGGTAAAAGTTTTGTAAGATGTAAGATAGTTATATAAGAGAGGTGTTTTTTTAACATTTGGTCAGCGTGCATTTTGTATCTGTTACAAGTCCCTCGTTCGCCGACAGGCACGCTTCAAAGCGGGACTTCAAGTTAAATTTTTCTATACTGCTTCGGTTTGTACATACTTAGCCGATTTGGCTACAACACCATAGCAGACCATTGTTAATCTGTTATTCAATGCAAGCATTGTTTTATATGTGTTTGCAGAAGCTGCCATTGCTCCTAGCATATCGTCTGCTGAAACTCTTGAAACTAATGATTCAGCATCGTGGTTGTCAACTTTTTCCTGTGCATACTTTTCTACTAATAATTTGTCGATAAAATCTCTTGCGCCAATTGCCATAAATGTCTCTCCTTATATATACTATCTCTCAGATTGTTTTGTGATATCTGATGTATATATAAAGTATTCAATATTTAAAAAATTGACTTTTTTGTTCTTAATTGTTAACTTTTGTAAACTTGCGTTTCTTCATGTCGTATGCCAAAATCTTGTAACCGCGCTTGTTTACGACAAATTTTATTGCATTGTTAATATCGGTTCTAAGTATAATTGAATTGTCTAAAACCCTTAAGGTATATAAAGAAGGATGTCCGAATTTGTTCTCACCTACCGAAATTACTGAGTATTCAGGGTTTAAGTATTTTGCCAAATCTTTGTCCATTCCGCCGTTTGCACCGTGGTGAGGTACTTTGAGCACTGTAATATCCCTTGGAATGTTTGTTATTAACTCTTTTATGCCGTTCACCCCGGCATCTCCAGTAAACAACATAGAAAAATCATTGTATGTTAATAAAGTCAAAATCGAATTATCATTATCGTCTTTTCCGTCAGCTAAAACAAAATTAGTGAGCTTCAATCCGGATTTATTGTGAACTGTCTGATTATTTTGCGCAAGAACAATTTCGACATTATTCTCTTTTGCTGTTTTATAAATATCCTTAGCTGCAAAAGAATTATGCTCCAAATCGTTCACATACAGGTGTTTAACCTTGACTCCCCGCATCATATCAACTGCGCCGCCGCAATGGTCATTATCAAAGTGAGTGACAATAATTGTATCAATGTTCTTAATTCCGCGGTCTTTCATGTATTTAAGAATAAGCATTTCGGCTTGGGATTTCCCGCCGTTATATCCGCTTTTGGCAGTATCAATCATTATGTATTCGTTTTTCGGTGTTTTGATTAAGAAGCAATCGGCGTTGCCAACATCGAACGTTATAATTTCAAGGTTTTGATTTTTAATAGGAATTAAAGTTATTAATAAGATTGCAAGAAGAATTGCTCCGGTTTTAAGTAGTGTAATAATTCGGATTTTTCTTAAAATACCTGTTATGCACAACAAAATTCCGTAGTACAGCAGAATTTGGAATACGCTTGGATGAGTGGTTTGTAATGCGGAGTAAGGCATTGTGCCCCAAAAGTCAGAAATATTAACCAGTATTGTTAGAAGCGGATTTAGAATAAAATCGAAAACCATGCATATAAAATCAGCAAAAGGTCTTATTATACATAGAAGTGAGCTTACAAAACCTCCAAAACTTAATACCATAAGAATAGGTACGCTCATTATATTAGCAAAAACCGAATATAAGCTTATGTTGCTGAAATAAAAGATTTGAATAGGAATTACCCATAATTGTGCAATTATGGGAATGAATACAGTGCCAAGAATAAAATTCACAAATTTATTTTTATGAATAGGGATAATTGGTGACATAACAAGAATGCCGAAGGTTACAATAAATGAAAGCTGAAATCCAACATCGTTTATGAATAACGGATTGTATAAAAGCATTAACAGTGCAACAAATGATAATAATGAAATGCTGTGAGCATCTCTGTCTATTAGTTTTCCAATCAATACAAATAACAGCATGCAAGTTGCTCGGATTACTGATGCGCCTAATCCTGTCATTAGCGAATAAATTACAACCATGCACATACCAAGAAATACGTTGATCTTGAAAGGGGTTTTGAATAATGAAATAAAGAAAAAGAAGAATGAGTAAATAAATGCAACATTCATTCCAGATGCAGCAAGTATATGCAATAAACCTGAATTAATGAAAGATTGTTTGATATTTCTCGGTGGAGATACTGCATCATCACCGAAAACAATACCGCCTAAAATTTCTAAGTTTGGGCTTTTAAGATATTTTGAGTGAACAGAAATAATTTCTTCTCTAAAGTTGTTGATTTTCTGTAAACTCCGTTCCTTGAATGTCGGAGAATTATCAAGAACTTTGTAGCTTTTAGCGTAAAATACCGCATAAGCATTGTGGTTTCTTAAATAATTTCCATAATCAAATTGTGACGGATTTCCTGCTTTGAAAGGAGCAGAAAGTCTGCCATTTAGAATGCAAGAGTTGTATAATCTTAGTCCTTCAAATGTTTCGCCTTCTTTTGCATTATATGTTACAAGAACTTTTTCGTCCTTAACCTCTTTTTCGATTGAGCCAAAGTTTATTTTATCCACATCAAAGAAAAATTTTGGCTTTCCTTCTGTTTGTCCTTGGGGAATTGAGATAATAGTACCTGTTATTTTAGAATTTAGCGGAGCAAGGTTTAATAATTCATCGACATCTTTTAGCCGCAATGAGGTATTAACAGCGCCGAGATAAAAGATTAGAGCTGTAACCAGAATATATTTCAGCGGGCATAAATCTTTTATAATTAGCACTATTAGTCCGATGCTCAGAAGAATTGAAAACAGTAGTAAATTCTCGCTAAGAGTAGCAAAAACAGCAAGCATATAAACGCTTGCTGTAATTAGCATAAGAAAGTTTTTGTTCAAGAGTCCTTACCCTCTGAAACTGTTGCGATTTTTTCAATGCCTTGAGCATCCAAAATAAAATCACAAAGTTCTCTAACAGCACCTCTGCCGCCGTTTATTGAGGATTTAAAGTTACATACTTCCTGAACCTCTGCCACAGCGTCATTCGGACAGCATTTGAGTCCGACTTTTTCCAGAATACAGATATCAGGCAAATCATCGCCCATATAAGAAACGTTCTCGTAAGTGAGGTTATATTTTGCCATAATCTCTTCAAGAGCAGGGAGTTTGTATTTTTGTCCCTGATAGATTTCGGTAATATTAAGATTTTCGGCTCTATGGCGGACTGTGCCGTTGTTTCTTGCGGTAATAATAGCTGTAATAAATCCTGATTTATTCATACGAACTATACCGTGACCGTCTTTTACATTGAATGTTTTGTATTCAACCCCGTTTTCATCGTAGGTTACGCTTCCGTCGGTCATTACGCCGTCAACGTCAAATGCTAAAAGTTTAATCTTTTTTGCTGCTTCAAGAGCATTATTTTTAAGTTCTGCCATAGTTGTACCTCTTTTTTCAATTATTATAACACTAAAAAGATTTCCTCCAAATGAAGGTTTGATTTTTATAAAAACATCATTAACATGATATAAAAGGAGATATACTATGAGTAAACGACTAGACGGTACATCAATGTTCACAGGGGTAAATGCAGGATTTACAAACGCATTTGCGCAATTATCTGGACAATATTCAGATGGTATTACTTTAGAAAATCTTAATAAAGCTTTAACTAATACAAATTTTATTAATACATCTTATGGTGCAACTTTTGCTTCATATATGTCAACTAATTTTAATAGTATTGACTCTGACCGTGATGGCGTGATTTCAGCAGATGAAATTCAGAATCTTATGAGTCAAATGGCGACGCAAGGAATGACAAGAGAGCAGCTTATGACTTTGGCTGGAGCATCAGGCATGAGCTCTTCTTTGACACAGACTGTTCTTGAACACTTTAATGAGATTGATAAAAATCACGATGGAAAAGTTTCAAATGCAGAAATTCAGGCTTATGGTGTCGAATCAGATTTAGAAAAACGCAAAATCGACGATAGAAATCGTCTTGTGAATAGTATGTCTATGTATTATGACGTTGATGATAAGTATGACGGTAGTTTTTTAGATTACAGATATTTAGATAATGAATCATAAAAATCGATTATGTTCTTTTTCCCATTCAACCGAAGTCATTCTTCCGTGTCCAGGATAGATGACTGTTTCCGGTGGAAGTGTAAACACCTTGGTTTCAATACTTTCGACTATTTGGTCGAAGTCCCCGCCTTCCAAATCACAACGTCCTACTGCTTCGCGGAAAATTGTGTCACCTGAAAACAATTTGCCGTCAGTATAGAAACAAACTCCGCCCTGAGTGTGTCCGGGGGTGTGAATAACTTTTATTTCAGTATTGCCGAGTTTGATAATTTCTTCATCTTCAATATATTTATCGATTTTTGGAACTGTCATCTCAGGCATTCCCATCATTGGTAAATATTGATTAACTTTTTGCACCCAGCCTAAATCGTTTTTATGCATTAAAACAGGTATATTGAAGTCCGGTCTCAGTCCTGCAATATGGTCAAAGTGACCGTGAGTAAGCAATATGTATTTTAAGACTGCGCCTTGCGCTTTTAATTCTGCGCGTATATCATTATCATTTGCTGAGCAATCGATTAAGGCGGCTTCTTTAGATTCTTCGTCAATGATTAAATAATTATTATTATCAATAGGTGGTTCAATAAAGTTTTTAACTATCATATTCACTTACTCCGTTTGAGATAAAATTTAAATTGTTTATAAACTCAAAGTTGTCGTTGAGTCTTGATTCTGCGAGGTTTTCCAGTACAAAATAAGTTGATCCTGAACCTGACATAATAGAGTTTGGATACATTGATTTTATTTCTTGCAGTTCTTTGTAATCATCAAAAACAGCGTACTCTAAATCATTGTATAAAAAAGGTTTAATATCTTTTTTTTCTTTAATTGCTTGAAGCATTTTTTCAGTCATATTGTTTTGCGGTTTGAATTTTTTTAAAGCATATTTTTTGTATGCTTCACCGGCTGAAATTCCCAGTGATTTTGGTTTAATTAATGTAACATCGGATTTTATTACAGGCAAAGGTTCTGTTATTTCACCTCTTGATGTTGCAAGCGTGCAGCCTCCATTAAGACATACGTTCAGGTCAGAACCAAGCTGAGCGCAAAGATTTTCTAATTCTTGATGTGATAAAGCGTTGTATATTTTGTTTAGACCATATAGAGTTCCTGCTGCGTCAGTACTTCCTCCAGCTAAACCAGCTGCAATCGGTATGTTTTTTTCAATAAAAATCTCGGCTCCTTCATTTATTCCGGTGGTTTTGAAAAACAAATCTGCTGCTTTGTAGACAAGATTTTTTTCATTGTAAGGAATTTCGCTGCTTGTGCCAGAAAGTTGGATTCCTGATTTAGCGGGTTTAATAGTTAAGTAATCATATAGATTAATTAACTGCATAATACTTTTTATGTTGTGAAACCCGTCTTCGCGCTTGTTGACGATTTCTAATGTGAGGTTAATTTTAGCAGGACATTTTATCTTAATTTCGTTCATATTTGAATTGTAACATAAATAATCCTTGAGGATTACTCCCCGAGAAGATTAAAAAGGGTTGAAAATAGTGTTATTATTATAATGTAAGTCGGGGACAGCAGGTGGCATCGTCGTTTTTCGACCTCAAAATTTTGAAAGGCATTATGTGTGTGTTCGGCTTACCACTATACGGGGTTCGATTATATCGAACCCCGTATAGTATATTAAAATTTTTTCAAATGCGCATATGCTGCATCCATTGCTTTTTTTCCTAATTTGCCAAAATCAATTGTGTACATTGTGCTTTCGCCTATTTGAATAACGTCAGTGATATGTCCGATTCCAAGTTTTTCGTGGAATACTCTTTCACCAACATTGAAATAATACTGCGTTGCTGTATTTTTTAGTTCTTCAGCTTTGGCAATTTCTTCTGCTTGGCGTGCTTGTTCTTTTTTACGTTCTTCAAGACGTTGTTTCATAATGTTATTTTCAAAAAACGCCTTAATTTTTTCTTCTTCTTTTTGTTTGTTTATAGGATTTTTCTGAACAAAAGCCTTTGCAGGAGTTCTCTTTACAACATTTGTTGTTTTATTTTGAGAAGGTGCTACAAAGTTTTTACCAAAGCTTGTAGATGTAGTACTTGACTTGCTTTGTCCGAAGCTTGAACCAAAGCTTGTTACCGGCTTAACGTAGCCGTCTGAGTCAAATGATGATTTGCTTTCGGATTTACCCCTCACGGATTTAACCGCGCTTGTAAATGTGCTTCTATGTTCAGAGTATCCGTTTGATTCTTGGGTTTCTAACAAATGTTGCGGGATTTCTTCAATAAATTGGCTTGGTGAATAATATTTATACTCACCCCACATTTGACGGCGTTTTGCAGTTGTCAGATACAACTTGGTTTCAGCACGTGTAATTCCTACGTACATTAATCGTCGTTCTTCTTCCAGCTCTGACATTATATTCATTGTTCTTGCTGAAGGGAAAATTCCCTGGTCACAGCCTGCTAAGAACACAATCGGGAACTCCAAACCTTTTGATGCGTGCAATGTCATTAAAGTAACATTGTTTGCAATCTCGTCCATTCCGTCAATATCAGATACAAGAGAAACCTGTGTTAAGAATTCCCCTAAAACATTGTCTTGTTCTTCCGGTTCAAACTCGTTTGCTACGTTAACAAGTTCTTGTAAGTTTTCAATTCTAGTAACATCTTCATCGGTACCGGTTGCGTGTAATTCTCTTAAATATCCGCTTCTTTCAAGTACAAGGCTCAAAAATTCAGGTAATTGATACTTTGGTTGAGCTTCCTGAAACTTCATAATAAGAGTTGAAAAATCTTTCAATTTAGTTGCAGTACCTGATTTAATTGTAGAAATATTATCAACATCTAAAATTGCTGAGAATAAACTCATATCGTTTTGATCAGCATATTCTTGTAAGTGTTTGAGTGTTGTTTCACCAATTGCACGTTTTGGTACATTAATAATACGTCTTAAGGACTGCGAATCATCCACGTTATGAATAAGTTTTAAGTACGCAATTGCATCTTTGATTTCTTTACGGTCATAGAACTTGAGTCCGCCGTAAATTCTATAAGGCACACCTGCAGCAATAAGAGCTTCTTCTAAGGCACGTGATTGTGCGTTTGTTCTGTATAGAATTGAGAACTGATTGTAATTATCAGAAGTTGTCTTAATCGATTTTACGATATAGTTCGCTTCGTCGGCTTCATCTTGCGCCTCGTAGTAAGTGATTTTTTCACCGTCGCCTTTTTGAGAATAAAGCACTTTGTCGACACGTTCCTGATTGTTTTCAATAACAGCATTTGCAGCGTTTAGAATATTTGCTGTTGAACGGTAGTTTTGCTCTAATTTTACGATTTTAGCATCAGGAAAATCTTTCTGGAAATTCATAATAATCCTGAAATCTGCACCACGCCAGCTGTAAATAGACTGGTCAACATCACCTACCACGCATAGAGAGCGTTCAGCAGGTATAAATGAATCTAAGTTTGTATAAAGGGCATTAACCAACTGATATTGAGCTTGGTTTGTATCTTGATACTCGTCGACCATGATGTGTTGAAACTTATCATAGTATTTTTTTCTTACTTCCGGGTTTTGTTCAAGAAGTTTTACTGCAAGCATAAGCATATCGTCAAAGTCGATTGCATTATTGTTTGTAAGAGTGTTTTCGTAAGCTTCAAAAACTTTTGCTATATTTTGGGATTTAAAATCTCTGGCAAAAGTTGCAAAAGTATATGCATCCTGCATTTTGTTCTTGGCATTGGAAATGACTGTTTTTATTAGTTTTGGTGCATAAATCTTATCATCAAGATTAAGTTTTTTGATTGCTTGTTTAATAACAGCAATTGAGTCGGTTTCGTCATAGATTGTAAAGTTTTTATCCAATTTTTTACCGGATTGGAACTGATAGTTTTCAATATCTTGTCTTAGAATTCTCCCGCAAATACTGTGAAATGTACCTACCCACATATATTTAACCACATTTTCGCCCAAGATTGATGAAAGTCTTTCTTTCATCTCACGTGCGGCTTTGTTTGTGAATGTTACAGCAAGAATTTTTCCTGCAATTGCGCCGTGTTGAATCATATACGCAATACGAGTTGTTAAAACCCTTGTTTTACCGCTGCCGGCGCCTGCAAGTATAAGTAGTGCGCCTTCTGTTGTTTTAGCCGCGTCTTGTTGTTCGGCGTTTAATGTTTGTAAAATACTTTCCATTCCCCTATTCCCAAATGCATATTTTTGTGCTATTATACAATAGCATACACAAAATACGTAATATTTGCAATTGAATAAAGGTGGTACAATGATTGAAATTTTAAATTCTTTGGATGATGAGCAGAAACAACCCTCAATAATGGTTCCTATGGGTGATTTAGATGTAGCTGAGCATAATCCTGATGCGGTTGACGAGTTGGCAATGGAACTTGCTACAATTAAACAACCGGCAAAAAGAATAGCAATCATTGGTTCTCGTAACCTTGCTATTACTCATCAGCAAATGATTGAAACTTTAACAACAGCACTTGTTATGCAAGGTAACACAATTATTACATCAGGCGGTTCATGCGGTACTAATGCAGCTGCTATTCGCGGTGCTATGAAGTCTAATCCTGATAAATTAAAAGTTATTTTACCTCAAACTATCGGACAACAACCTTCTGATGTTCAAGACCAGTTAATCGGTGTTCCAAATATCGTTGAACATTCGGATAGAGCTATGATGACTTTAGCTGATGCATCCCGTGTATGTAACAGAGAAATTATTGATGACTGTAATCAACTTATTTGCTTCTTGTCACATACAAGCCGTACTTTGCATACAGCTATTGATTATGCCGAAGAAAATCACAAAGTTGTTACAGTATTCTATCTTGATTAGGATTTAGATACATGGATTTAATAAAAAAACTCACAGGGAAAAATCCTTCTGAGTATGAAGTTGTCGCAAAAAATCTTGTAAACAATTCTGATGTGGAATTGTTCTCAAAGCTTGTTAAACAAGAGGATTTTTTATTCGATTTTATAAAGAATAATGTAGCAAAACGTATTCAAAACGCGTGTACTAAAGATAATTATCGTAATCTTATAGCTTTTCTTGAATATTATTCGCCGAGCTATGATACTATGATTGCGAGTGTTTTACATTCTTTTGGCAGAGATTCTCTTTCTGAAGAAATGAAAGAGCTGTTTATAAACGGAACTGACTCTCAAAAAGCATACTCTGCAAAATATTTTACTTTCACTCCTGAATTTGCAAAAGAATTTCTGCCTCAAATCCGCATGAATGCTAAATCAGAGTTTGAACCTTTATCAATGAATTCTATTGAGTTATTGTCATTATTAAAAGATGATGTTTCAAAATCAGAAGCATTAAAAGCTTTGGAAAGTGAAGACGAATTTGTTCAATATGATGCAGTTAAGTTTTTGGTAAATTATCAGGCAAAAGATGCTTTAGATAAGATTGTTGAGGTTATGAAAAAATCTTCACTTTCAGAAAATATTGCATCAGAAATTCTTTACTTGGTTTCAATTGAAGAATTAATTGAAAAAGATATTGATACGGCTTGTCTTGTTTTATGCTATATAATAAACGCAATTCCTGATATTATTTCACCGGCTTCTGTGTGTGATTATGGTTTGAAGGATGTTTTTGCAAATCTGCCGCTAACAAGTTCAAGTGCCGTTGTATTAAGATTTGCAAAAGAAAAATTTGAAGAATTATTGTCGAATGACGAGTATTTGTTTGACTGTGACAAGAATACGAAAGATGAAGTGAAAGCGGTCAATGAGTTTCTAAAAGGTATAAATTCTCATAAACTAAAGAGCTTATTCTATGATGAACTTTTTGACGGAAGTGATTTTGTATTCTTTGCGCTTGATTTTGTTGATGAAGTTGAAGAGCTTGAAACTCTTTTGGACAGTGAAAATCAAACCCTCATTTTAAAGGTGCTTACTGTTTTAAAAGAAAGAAATCATCTTAAAGACGAACATAAAAATATTGCTTTAGAAAATATTACATCAAATGATATTAGGCAGATTGTGGAAGTGCTCTAGATATAGTCAGTGTTTCCAAGTTCTAAGTCTTTATTAAACTCTCGTATTAATTCAGATGATATTTTCCAATTAATTTTCCCTTGCGGGTATTTAATATAATGCTTGGTTGAACATAAAGTTGAAACATAACACGCATCAAGCACATTCATGAACGAAATATCAACAGTCATATTTTCGCAGTGATAGTTATCAATATACGAGTTTATGTAATCAACAGCCTCCGAAGGAGTTTGGGTATTCGGAGTTACTATATCGTTTTGGGGTAATAGTTGTAACATGTATATTCCTTATCTACAACTATATTGACGGCAGATTTTTTCTTATATTTAGTTCGTTTTGGAATAAATCATCCGAACGGTTGAGTGTTATAAAATATCAAGTGGATCAACATCAATAGCAAGCTTAATGTCTTTCGGCAAGGTTATTTTGTTCATAAATTTTGATACAAAATCGTGACCTTTTTGAGAAAGCTTGTTCTTAATCAGGATTTGGAAACGATAATAACCGTTGATTTTTGAAATTATGCAAGGAGTCGGACCTAAAGTTTCCAAGTATTCCGTAAATCCGAATTTTTCGGTCATTGTAACTAATCTCATTGCGATTTCCATTGCAGATTTTTCTGCTCGGAAATTGTTTTGAGAGGATAAAATCAATCTTATAATCTGGCTGAACGGCGGATAATCAAATTCCTGACGCGCTTTGATTTCTGTTTCAAAAAACTTGTCATAATTCTGAGATTTTGCAGTTTGGAATGCGTAATAATCAGGATTGTAGGTTTGGAAAAGCACTTTCCCTTTGTATTCTCCTCTGCCAGCGCGTCCTGCAACCTGTGTAAGAAGCTGAAACCCGCGTTCTGATGCTCTGAAATCAGGAACGGAGAATCCTGTATCAGCACTTATTACACCTACAAGAGTTACGTTAGGATTATCTAAACCCTTGGCAATCATTTGTGTTCCCACAAGTATGTCAATTTCGCCTTTTTGGAATTTGTTTAAAAGTTCTATGTGCGCATTCTTTTTGGTTAAAATATCGCTATCAATTCTTTCCACTCGGTAATCAGGAAAAAGCTCTTTTACTAAAATTTCAATTTTTTGAGTTCCGCTTCCTGAATTAGATAGTGCGTCACTTCCGCATTGCGGACAAAAATCAGGAAAACTCATTTCTTTAGAGCAATAGTGACATTTGAGTTTTTTGCCATCAGAGTGCCAAACCATTGGTATTGAACAATCTGGACATTCTACTACAGTACCGCAGGCTTTGCATTGTGTGTATGTTGAGAACCCGCGGCGATTCATTAGCAAAATAGCCTGTTTTCCGTTTTCTACGGCTTCTTTTATTTCTGTTTGTAACGGTTTCGAAATGATACTGCGATAAGCAGCCTTTCCATACTCTTGCATATTGATTACTTCGGGCTTTGCTAAAGGTGCATTGTTAAATCGTTTTAGCATTTGGAATATGTTGTTATTATTCTGTGCAAAATAGTATGTTGAAACATCCGGAGTGGCTGAACCCAAAAGCAGCGGAGCCTGATGGAATTGCGCCAGTCTTCTTGCGACAATGCGCGCATCATAGCGCGGTGCCGGGTTTGTTTGTTTATAAGCACCTTCGTGCTCTTCGTCAATTATTATTAAACCGATATTTTGTAATGGCGCAAATACCGCAGAACGAGCACCGGCAAGTATTCTAATTTCGTTATTATATAGCCTTTGCCAAACATCATATTTCTCTCCGTCAGAAATACTGCTATGCCAGATTGCAACATCTTTTATCCCGAATTTTCTCGCAAGACGTTTTGTTAGCTGAGATGCAAGTGCAATTTCAGGCGCCATAAATAAAACGTTTTTTCCTGAGTCCAAAACATCTTTGATTAATTTGAAATAAACTTCCGTTTTTCCTGATGCTGTTACACCATGTAGCAATATTGGATTTGGAGAGCGTAATTTGCTCTTAATCCCTTCATAAACAGCCTGTTGGTCATCAGATAATTCATAAAGAGGTTCAACGTCCACATCTTTAAATATTGTCAGAGGGTTTCTGTAAACATATTCTAAATTGATTTTTACAAATCCCGCTTCAGCGAGTTTTTTCATCGTGGCGCGGGTTGTTTTTGCCTTCTCTTCGAACTCGATTAGAGGGCTTTTGCCTTCTGCTTTTAATAATTCTAAAACTTCTTTTTGCCGCTTGGTTAAACCTTCGAAATCATCTTTAATCAACTCGACGGATTGTTCTGTTTTTGAGTTCTTTTCAATAAGTTTCATTGGAATTGCAGCGTTCAGAACGGTTACAAAATCTGTGCAATAATAATTTGCAACCCATTCAAGAAGTTTTAAGTATTTTATTGAAAATAAAGGAGTTTCATCCAAAATACGGTTGATTTTTTTTGCGCGGATACCTTCGGGTATATAATCAGAAAACCCGACAATAAAGGCGTTAATAAGTCCCTGACGTCCGAAAGGCACCAGAACGGCTTGCCCGATTTGGGCAATTTCTTTCATCTCATCAGGAACTATATAACTGAATGTTTTTACACCCAAGCCTTTTATATTAACTAATACAAGCGCGTATTTCATCTGCAATCTGTTCTTTTGTTAAATGATATCTCTTGTAAAGTTCATCCAACGCTATTCTATCTGTGAACTCTTTTTTAGCTCCGTAATTCAGAACTTTCATATCTGAATTACCGTAAAATCTTGCGATTTTTTCTCCGAAACCTCCGTCGAGTTCGCCGTCTTCAAGGGTTACGACAAGAGAATGGTCTTTTTTGAGCTCTTCAAGAAGTTCTGTATCCAGTCCTGTCATAAATACAGGGTTGATTATTGTTGCGTTGATTTTAAGTTCTTCTTTTACTTTGTGAGCAAGACCTAAGAAGTTACCTAAACCTAAAATTGCAACTTTTTCACATTTTGAAACAACCTTGTATTTATTAAGTACAGAATAATCCGTTGTGTCTTCTACGCCTGTTGATTTCAAACCGCACATAGGAACACGTATTGCAACAGGATGTTCTGTTTGGTCAACAGACCAGT
This sequence comes from uncultured Candidatus Melainabacteria bacterium, assembly GCA_932182025.1. Lineage (GTDB taxonomy): Bacteria > Cyanobacteriota > Vampirovibrionia > Gastranaerophilales > Gastranaerophilaceae > CAG-196. The sequence continues at coordinate 126,952 of CAKNXK010000023.1, read as the reverse complement.
CAAGCATTTTTAAGTATTCTTCTTTGTTTGTCGGTGCAAGATAAACCATATTTGGAATATTTGAAATTAAAGGAATATCAAATGTGCAAAGGTGGGTTGCATCAGCACCGGAAATTCCTCCCCAATAAACAAGCATTGTGATTGGAGAATTATTTAAACACAAATCTTGTGACATCTGGTCATAAGTTCTTTGGATAAACGAACTCATAACCGCAAAAATTGGTTTTGCACCGCCTGTTGCGATACCTGATGCGCAAGCAACAGCGTGTTCTTCTGCAATACCTACGTCAAGATACTGTTTGCCCATTTGTGCTCTAAATTCTTTATCAAAGCCAAATACTCCTGGGGTTCCTGCGTTGATTGCAATAACAGTTTTGTCTTCCTTTGCTTTGTTTAGAATGTATTCACGCGTAATTGAAGTATAGCTTTCTTCAAAAACGGGCGCCGGCTGGTTTTCATCTAATGTATGAGGCAAAATCCAGTGGAAGTTTTCACGGTTTTCTTCTGCAGCTTTACATCCTTTGCCTTTTTGAGTACAGATATGAACTACGACAGGATGGGGTGAGTCTTTTACTCTTTTAAATGTTTCAATAAGTTTTTCTACGTTGTTGCCTTCTTTTACAAGGACATAGCCAAAACCTAACGATTTAAAGAAATTACATTCTGCTTTGCCGTCAGTTTCTCTTAAAAGTTTTAGGTTATCATACAAACCGCCGTGGTTTTCTGCGATTGATTGGTCATTATCGTTTACTACAACAATAAAATTAGAACCTAAAACAGCAGCGTTGTCTAAGCCTTCAAGTGCTTCTCCGCCGCTTAATGAGCCGTCACCGATTAAGGCAATTATGTTGCCCCCTTCACCTTTTAAATCACGGGCTTTTGCAAGACCTGATGCAAGTGAAACAGAAGTTGAAGTATGACCGACTTTGAAGAAGTCGTGCTCGCATTCTTCCGGTGCTGTGTATCCGGTGTATTTTGAATATTTTTCAGGTTCAAGAAATCCTTCTTTTCTTCCTGTTAGCATTTTGTGCGGATAGCATTGATGTGAAACATCATAAACGATTTTGTCTGCAGGTGAGTTAAAAACATAATGCAGAGCAATAGTTGCTTCTACAATCCCTAAGTTAGGACCGAAATGTCCGCCTGTTGTATTAACTTTCTTTATAATAGCTTCTCTTATTTCTTCTGCAAGGTTTTGCATTTCCAATAAGGATAGTTTTTTTACGTCATCAGGTGAATTAATTTTATCCAAAATCATACTCTTTCTCCTTCCTGTCTTTATTATACCTTAAACGGATGAAATTTTTACATTTGTCTACATCATTCGTATGAATTTAAAATTTGGCTTTATTAAAAAATGTAAATAGTGCTATATAATGTTATTAGTACATTTGACTTTTTTTAAAGTCTCATTAAAACAATAACAACAACAAAAAACAGGAGATACCAATATGGGTATGGCAGCATCTCAAGCCAGATACTTAGCGCTGGTTGCAAGAAAATCTAATTGTGAATACGAAGGGCAGCAGATTAACCAAGCCCGTACAGTGCTGTCAAATCAGAGTGCAAATTTGTTTAATCAGATGCTTGGATTGAAGGTTCCTGTACCTCCTAGTACCTCTGATTTTACAAAGAATATTTATACATACAAAGACGGTCTTGGAAAAGAAACAAAGTTGGAAAACTGGCAGCAATTGTCATATTCTGATCCTGATTATAACTATGTTGTAACAAGAAGTTACACTACAAAACGTTATACGGGTGCGATTAAGAAAATGAATGACCCGCAGGTGCAGTTCACAGATGGAGTAAGCTCAAAGGCTGATATTGAAGCTGCTGAAAATGCAGTAAGAGCAGCAAATGAGGCTTATCAGGCTGCATTAAAGGCTCAAGAGGATGCCAAAGCTAATCTTGACGATATTCAAACTCAAATTAATGCTATAAAAGCAGATGCGGCAAAGCTTGCAAATTATGCAACAGAGCAGACTGGCATAACAAGTTGCACCTATGATGACGGCGATGCAACAACTAAAAAAGATGAATATAGTGTAACTGATACATCAGGGACTAAAACATACAAAGCTTATTCAACTTTTGATGAAACTCAAAAAGCAGAAATTAAAACTGCTTTAGCCGATTTTATTAAAAGTGGTGCAATTAGTGAGGCTGAATTAGCTGGTCTTTATTTTGATTATAATGGCACGACATATACTTTTGCAAAAGGTACAGAGCTTAATTCTTTGGCTTTGGCAAGCGGCACAGCTGAAGCTGGTACATTTGATGGTAAATTAAATATTTATGAAAAAGGCAATGTTGATGCAACATTATTAGGTTATAATACTCAGATTTCAGCTTTAACACCATTGTTAAATCTCGCTCAAAGCGGTTATGAAGCTGCGCAGGCTTCTGTTGATACAGCAAAAACAGAATATGATGAAGCTCTTAAAGCATATAATGAGTTAAAACACCCAACATATATAGGTAACTGCGATTTGGTTCCTCTTGCAGAGCTTAACAAAGACCAGTTGGCAGAGCTTCAACAGGTTGTTGCTGATATGAAAGAGCAGGGTATTGAGTCAAAAATCTTGGATTGTTTTGAATATGATGAGGCTGGAAATATTACTTCATACAAAGGCGGTGTGTATTCATTTAAAATGAATGGTGTAATGTATTACACAAGTTATGCAGATTTGGAAGCTTCATATAATAGCGGCACAGGACCAAATAATATTGACGGTCAAACAAAACTTCCATACTACAATGCAAGTTATATTGATACAAAAATAGAAGAAACCGAAAAAGCTCTTGTAGAAACAGACGGTAACGGTCGTTTTACAAGTATCAGGTTTGAAGACGATTCAATCGTTTATACCCTTAATATGGGAACAGAAACAGATGATGTTGCTTATCAGGATGCAATGAACCAATATTATTATGATAATGCGGTTTATGACAAAATGATACGTGATATCAACGCAAAAACATCTATAATTCAGCAAGAAGACCAACAGCTTGAATTAAGATTGAAACAATTAGATACAGAACAAAGTGCACTATCTACCGAAATGGAAGCAGTGAAGAAAGTTGTCGACGATAACGTTGAAAGCAGCTTCAAGACATTCGGAGGCTAGGGGTAAAGGGGTAAATATATAATACTCCTGTATTAAAACTATTAGCGGGTGGACACCTCACCCCAACCCTCTCCTCAAGGAGAGAGAGAGAATAAAAAGGTTAAAAAATGGCTTACAAAAATGATGGATACTTAGTAATAGCAAACAGATACGGCTCCGCATCAGGAGACGCTAAAGCTATGCTGTATGAAACTTATGACAGATTGAGAGATTTGACTGTTTCAGGTTCTGCTTCATCAGGTACCGGCTTTGAAGCGGCAGGCGGATTCTTGTATCAGCTTGCAAGTTTATTCGCTCCGTCAGCGTTTATGACCACTTTAGGCGGTACAACCGCAATGAATATCCCCGGAACTTCTTACTGGTCACAGTATACAGGTGGTAATGGAGGTTTGACCGGAAACTACTCCTCATTCGGTGTTAACAGCCTTGGACATTATTCAGGCTTCCCAAGCGGTTATGCTTCAAGATTAAGCGGCTATACCACAGGCGGCGCTGCTGGACTGGGCGGTAATCTTTTATATGGTTACGGTTCTTCAAGCGGTTCTCCTACAGGTTTTGCATCAGGTATCGGAAGTATAGCAGATATTGCAAGTACAGCGGCTTATGGTATCGGTACTGCTAACGGTTATGGTATTGGGGCTTCAAATATTCTTATGCCTTTAGCCGGTATTGTTTCAGGTTGGGGCGGTATTATGACTGCTGCGGCTCCTTATTTGGGCGAATTCGGTTTGCCTGCTGTTGTTATGGGTAACTTAATGCAAGGTACAACATCAGCTGCTCTTTCTGCTTATCAGTCTGTATCACAGAATGTTTTATCAAACGCTGATACAATACTTTCTCAAAAAGTTGCCAATATTGAAACAGTTTGCAAAATGCTTGATACACAATCAGATATTGTAAGAAAAATGCTAAAAGATGAGCTTGAAGGAAATAGTAAGGAAATTGACAACTTATAGTGAATAACTATGCAAAAACGAACTTTTTTCAGAATAATGATTGATAATTTGTTTGTAAACAATGCTTTTTGCAAAGCATTGTCGGCGCTCGTAAATTTTTGTAACGAACAAAGCTATTTTTCACAAAAAAGATTAAAGTTTTTGGAAAAAATGCCGTTAAAATATAAAGAGCAAGATAGTGTATATAAAAACAGGTTTATTTTCCAAAGCACGCAAACTTCAGGGAGAAGCTTTAAATAGCATGTTAACAAATGTAACAAAAAGATTTGAAATACAGCAATTAAATGGTTTTACATGTTTTATTATACATGTAGACTCTAATTGTGTAGGAGAACGTACCTATGCGTGAAGAGCTGCAAGATACATTCAAACGGTTAGTGAATTTCATGAACTTTGCCCAATCGTTTTTCAGACGGAACAACCCGTTCAAGGCATTGTTGATGAGTTTACTGGGAAGCCTAAAGGATATGCTTACCATAAGGCAAAAACTAAAAATGGCGAAGTACCGTGTAAATTACCATAAGCACCAGCTCTACAAAATGGAAAGCTTAATTGCGGAAAGTAACGAACACACATTCCTGAAAGGCAAAAACCTAAATGAACAAAGATAAGCGGTGGTTGGGTTTATTGGCCTGATACCAAATACCGGAAGGACAAGTGTTATGGGATTAATTACGTCAACTTTCAGAATGATGTACCTGACAGCGTACCAAATGACATTGGAGACAAAAATTCAGTGGATTGCTACCGCGAAGATGGAACTTGTTGCTTCTTCTGATGAGATTTTATCACTGGGTAATGATTTAGACCCCGAAAACCCCGCAGTCAAGCAACTGGAAGCTCGAAGGGATAAGTTGTCGCAACTTGAAAAACGTTTAGATTTACAAATGCAGGAATACCAAAGCCGCTTGAATATGGTTAAAGCAGAACTTGACTCTTGTAAGGGTGCTGTAGACAGTGCTATTCAAAGGTCGTTCTCGTATCAATTATAGGATTAATAATGAAAGTTAATGCTGTTAATATACAAACTTTTACTCCAAAACACTACGGTGTATCAAAGAACGTTTCTACACCGCCTGCAGATATAGAACAAAAAGAAGAGCAAAAAGTCTATGCTGCTAATTTAGGATTTAGAGGCGGAAAGCAGCTTTCAGCTTTGATGAGTGATTATAAATGGTTTATGTCACACGATAAGATACCTGCGATTAATTCGTTTCTTAAAATTGATGCTCCTGCAGAAAATATGGAATCTTTAATCCGTCATATTCTTTCTGATAAAACAGAGGGGTATAATTTTATTGATAGTATAATCTCTCAACCTCGTCAAATTAAACATATTGCAAAAGCTTTAAAAGAAAAGCTACCTCAATCATCAGATATTTTAAATATTTTTTCTTACGGTAATCCATATAGAGCAGCGCATGAAAATTATATTGCAACACGTGTTCAGAATGCTTCATCTGTATCCGAATTGCTAAAAATCAGACCGGATTGGAATGAAAGAATTTTATTGGAAAAACATAGGGAGCTATATCATAACGATGATTTTGAACTGGGGATTATTCCTGATAGTATCGGTAGAGATAATTACCATATAATAGTTGATTATTTACGTACGTTTGCTGATATTGGGTTTAAGACCAAGAAAGAGATTTCAGACTTAAATATTAACGGACAAGTTTTTAAGTTCGAAAATTTTGTTGATGGGAAATCAGATAAGAATGTGTTTAAAGTTACAACACCTTCAGGAGAATCTTTTATTATAAAAATGGCTGCGCCTGAAACAAGAGGATTAAATAATCCTTTTGCGCTGGGAACTCTTGCAATGATAGATACATATCTAACCAGAAATAATTGCAGAAATTCTGCTCCAATAAGATACTATCACCATAATTCAAATACTGCTGTATATGAATTTATTAAGCATAATACAGCTGAATCAAAGCTTAATCATTTAAATGAATTTGTTATTAATATGCCGGATTTTGCAGATTTAGGTTTGAATCAGAATGACACAGTTGGTACTAATAATTATTTCAAACTTGAGAAAAATCAGGATGCTATGAAACATACTTATGATTTTCAGTATGGAGTTGAGCACAATGAACTTGTGTCAGTTGATAATGATCATGTAACTTACGATCAATCATTGTGTCCTGTTGATTATAATTTTAATAAACCTCTTCCTTGTGCAATGCAGATGTTTTTCTAGTCGGTTATGACTTTATAAACAGCGATATCGAATTCGTCTGGGTAAATGGTTTCAATAACCATTTCTTTTGGAATACAGACTATTGTCTTACAGTCTTGTTTTGCTAAATACCTGTCATAAAATCCGCCGCCGTAGCCTAATCGGTAGTTGTTTTTATCGACTGCAAGAGCCGGAACTATAACTAAATCAGGATTAGTGTTTGTTGAGACACGCGGTTCTTTTGTTTTAAAACAAGATTCACAGAGTTCTTCTCCTTCTGAGTATGAACAACAGAGCAGGTTTTCTCCGTCAATTTTAGGTAGGTAAAAGTTTTTAGTTTTGTCTTTTAAAAGGGGTAAAAGATTAATTTCATCTTTTAAAGGATAAAAAATCATAATGTTTTTTGCCTGCTTATATTCTTCTGTTTCAATAAGTTTTTTGATTAAAACAGAGTCACAGCAATATTTTTTGCGTTCTTCTTTAGCCCATTTGCGAAGCTGATGTTTATTTTTCATTTTATAGTTTTAGCATAAATATTTTGTAAAATTAAAGATTTTTTAACCATTTTTTATTAATATCGTTAAGAAATGTAATTAGGAGGCTGCCTATTCCTATGATATAAATCCAGTTCGCAATGCTTTTAGGCAAAGAGTTTTGCTTGGTTTTACTGTTAATTATCAAATCTTCATAATTGGTTTCTTTACAAGCAAAACCTAATAAAGTTGTGGCAATAGCCACATCTTTAAAGGTTATCTTTGAACTTTTATCTTTCTGTTTGGACGAAGAACAAAATCTTACGTTATTTAGTGAAGTGTTATATAATTTCATTTATTATATCGCCCAATTCTGAATGGTCATCACCTGTTGATAATCCTGAATAATCACTTAAATCAATATCATGCGGTTCAAAATCGGAATCACCCGCTATATGATCACCAAACTTAATTTCCTGATCCCCTTCTTGAGGAATTCTATTATTTGAACCTGCTTCATACCATCTATCTTTTACACTTTTAGGCATTTTACCAGTAAGTTGATAAACAAAAGATTCTTTTTTGGTAATACCTCCAGGAATAATCATTGTAGTTATTATATTTGGAATTGAACCTCCATTAACATTGATTAGCGAGCTTTGTTTTTGCAAACTTTTTTTTATAATAGGAATATTTATTTTACTTTGTGGAATTATTTTGTGGATCATTTTTTCCTCCTTTATATTCACCATTGTTGAATAATTTAAATTTTTTAATACTTACTGTAACCATAGTGATAAAACTCATAACCAGTAATCCGGCTCCAAACTTTTCGCCTTTACTCATTTTTTCTGAATCAATTTTTTTAATTAATGGATAAATAAATGGTAGGCTTAATAAAAAAAGAGCAAAACTGAAATCATCAATATCTTCAACTTTTTTATTTAATTCATCATGAATACGTAATGTTTCTATATATTTTTGATTATTTTTTTTAAAACTTGGAAATAAATTTTTGTTCTGTGTTAAGTTTATCGCATTTATCATAAAACTCCTTTATAATCCCCTTAATATTTCATCAATTTTTTTACCTCTTTCAAGCTCTTTTTGAATTTTCTCACATTGATCAATTATAAAGTTTCCCAGAGCATATGTTGTTGCTCCAGCAACAGTAGCATTTACTGCATTTCCTATTCCTGGAATCCAAGTTACTGCCTTTGAAGTAAGCTTAAAGGCAGTCATACCCACCTTGTTTCCTAGATATGCAGAAACCATACTACTCATAAAGGTCTTGCTCAAACTAAAACCATAGATCCCATTAACAATTGCTCCTGCCATTAATGCTTCTACACCAGAAAGAAGCAATTCATCTCCACCTGGAATTTGAGCAGCAAGGGCTGCAATACCAACATTATCAGCGGTGAAATATGCAACACATTTTTTTTGCTTGTTTAATTTCATAAGGACCGTTTAAATTCTTTAATGCGCTGTCGCCTTTTTGCAGCATTCTTCTATCTAACAGCTTTGCTTTACCAAAATCTACATTATTAATTTGTGATACTTTCATTCTAAATCCCTAGTTCGTTGATGGTGATAATTTTGTGTTTATATTAAAAAAAATAAATTTATAAGTCAAATAGAATGTGTATTGTTTGTTTACATTAATTTACATAATAACAAAAGTATTTATTTTTGTTATTTATCTTTGTTATGAATATTTCTAATAATAAAGATGTTACTAATTTTAAACAAGGAATTACTACAAGAATAATATTTGAAGAAAGATTTGTAAATCCCTCAAAAGTAGAAACGTTTTTTGTTAAAAATTATGGTACAGAAGCTCAATTTCAATTGAACAAAACTTCAGCATTTGTTAATAGTTTATGTGCAAAAATTTTTGAAGAATTGTCTAAAAAATTAAAATTGCAACTAACATTTCCTCCAGCAATTGTTCAATACCAAAGAGAAGGCTTGACGGATATAAATTCTGCTCTTAATTTTTGTATCCCTGATACCAAAGAAGTTTTATCAAATGATTACCCTTTTCTGGGACGTTCGATCTTCTTTGGTAATAATCTGAATTTACACGATACTGATTTAATGACTGAGTCTCAATACGAAACAAAAAAACAAGTTCTCCGCATTTTTTAGCGCCTTATATCCATGAATGGATACATAGCTTGCAATTGGATTTAATCTTTAGGCAATTTGGCTATGGCGGTGAGTGTGTGCATTTGAATGCTATATATCCTATACAAGATGAAAAAAGAAGTGGTTTTAATATTATAAAGACACTTCAGAATAAGAGACTTTTAGATAACGAAAACTCAATAGTATATGATATTTTAGGTGAATATGCAACGAAACCTTATAATCAGTATCTTGAAGTTTTTAGTGAAACATTGACGAAATTTATATGTGCAAGCTTGAAGGGATGTGAAATTAAATCAAATCCTATTGAACTTATTAAAAATACCCCAAAAGAGTTTCAAGAAATTTTGAAAAAGGTATGTATATTTACACAATAGCTCCATGCGAAGCATCTTGAACTGTTCTTGCATATTTTGCAAGGTAGCCTGATTTAACTTTACATTCTTTTGGTGTGAAGTTTCTTCTGCGAGCTTCAAGAGTGGTTTCGTCGACTTTTAGTTTAAGCGCACGTTTGTTGATATCGATTTCTATTATATCACCATCTTCGATAAGTGCTATTACTCCGCCGTCCGCTGCTTCAGGGCAAATATGTCCGACACAGATTCCTCTTGTTCCGCCTGAAAATCTTCCGTCAGTGATCAACGCCGCTTTTGTTCCTAAGCCTTTTCCTACAAGGAGTGAAGTCGGAGCGAGCATTTCTCTCATTCCTGGACCACCTTTAGGTCCTTCGTAGCGGATAACGATAACATCGCCTTCTTTGATTAAGTTGTTTTCCAAAGCGCTCATTGCTTCTTCTTCCGAGTCAAAAACTTTTGCTTTGCCCGTAAACTCATAGCAGCTCTCATCAACTGCAGAAATCTTGATTACAGAGCCTTGCGGAGCAATGTTTCCTCTCAAAACTCCAAGTCCCGGTTTTGTTGTAAACGGCTCATTGTAATTATGGATTACAGATGAGTCCACATAAGCATCTTTAACGAGTTCTGAAGTTTTTTGAAGAGCTGCACCAGTTGAGTCTTTGAACAGTTTCAAATCTCTTAAAAGAACTTTTAATAAAGCGTTTACCCCGCCTGCTTGGTAAAATCCGCTCATCGTAATATTGGAAGACGGTTCCAATTTAACAATCTGGTGGATTTGACCTGAAAGCTCTTCAAAATCGGTGAGAGAGACATCTATTCCTGCAGCGTTTGCTAATGCTAAGATATGCAAGAATGAATTTGTAGACCCGCCTAATGCTAAATCTGCAATTATAGCATTTCTAAGAGAGTCTTTTGTAATAATATTTAAAGGTTTTTTATCTTGTTTAACAAGTTCAACTATTTGCATCCCGCTTTCAAAAGCGATTCGGCGCTTGTGGGAAGATACAGCAGCAGAAGTTGCACAGAACGGAAGGCTCATTCCCATAACTTCTGTTAAACAAGCCATTGTGTTAGCTGTATAAAGCCCCTGACAAGAGCCTGCTGAAGGGCAAGATGCTTCTTCCAGTTCTAAAAGACGTTCTTCATCAATAACTCCATTACGGAATTTTCCTATTGCTTCAAATGCGCCTTTAATCATGGTGAGTTTTTCGCATTTGCTTTCACCGTCAAGCATTGGACCTGCTGTAACAATAATTGACGGGATATTTAGCCTTGCAGCTGCAATAAGCATTGCTGGAGTGATTTTGTCACAGTTTGAAAGAAGAACTAGTCCGTCAAGCTGATGAGAATTGGCAACTGTTTCAATACAATCAGCAATCAAATCACGCGAAGGAAGCGAGTAGCGCATACCGTCGTGTCCCATTGCAATACCGTCACATACTGCAGGAACTCCAAAGATAAACGATTGTCCTCCGCCTGTGTGGATGCCTTTTTCGATTTGACGTTCCAAATCACGCATTCCAATATGTCCCGGAACTAAGTCAGAAAACGAGCTTGCTATACCGATAAACGGTGAGCTCATATTCTTTTTGCTTACTCCTGTTGCCATAAGAAGGCTTCTGTGAGGAGTTCTTGCAACTCCTTTTTTTATATTGTCACTTCGCATAATTTCCTCGCTAATTAGATTTTAGCACGAAAATTATGCACGCTGTAACTCAAGCCCGTTTGCAAGATTTTGAGCAGCTTTCATTACATTCTCAGGAACTTTTTCACCTGATTGTGCTCTTTGAACAACAAGGCTTAGTAATTCTTGCTGACCTTCCGGAGTTGATTTCTTATCTTTAGCTTCAAGACCGGTTGCTATATCTTCACCAACAACAGCCTTAGTTGCTTTACCCATAGCCCACATACCGAGTGAACCTCCGATAAATCCAACTACTGCTCCGATTGCAGTACCAACACCAGGGTAAGCTGAACCAATCATTGCTCCAAGTTTAGCACCTGCCCATCCGCCGACAGCTTTACCTGCAACCCATCCGAATGCATTACCTGCAGCTTTTACAACAGATTGTCCTGTTTGAGCAAGACCTGTTTCTACACCGCCGTCTTTGTGTGTAAATGCTGTCCAAATTTTTCCTGATGAGAAAATCATATCGAATAAGAACCATCCTTTACCTTCGCTTAAGCATTTTTTAGCAAAGCTTAGACCTTGATTTGCGACTGCTTTTTGAGCAGCACCGCTTGTTAAAGCTTCATTTGCTAATTCAGTCGGAGTTTTCATTGCTGTTTTATTTCCGGTGAAGAAACCTTTGACAGCGTTCCAAGCCTGCGGTAATCTGCCGTTGCATTTAGAAGCTGCTCTTAATTGCTCTGTTGCAAGCTGAATTGCTTCTTTATCGCCTGATTTGATGGCATCTGTCATTATTTTTTGCAAAGCTTCTTTCTCAGTAGCAGCCATTGGTTCTACAAACCATTTTGAATAGAACCATTTACCTTCGCCGTTTCTTGTTACTCTGTATAACTGAGAATAAGCATCCTGCATTATTGAAGGGCTGTTTTTCCATAATGCTTTAGCTCCAGAACTTGCTTCCATTGCTTCTTTGAAAAGTTTATCAGCAGCGCCTGTTGCTTTAAATGCATTAATAGGGTGAGCTAATGTTTGAGGGTTTTCCATTGCAGCGAATGTTAAACCGCCAAAAGCTGCTCCTCCTAATCCTTCTTCAAGAACACTATTTTTTTTGTAATAATCAACTAATGTGTCTAAATCAGACTTGCTTGCTGTTGTAGTTTGCGCCTGCTGTTGTTGAGGTTGTGCAATCTGTGAGCTTGCAGAATAGTTTGCAGGCATTTGTGCATAAGGGTTGCCGGAATTAAAATTGTTGAATGTATATGGATTTGCAGCCAAATTATTAAACATATTTACACCGCCCATATAGTTGTTCATATAACTAGGAGCCGCTGCATTTGGTCCAAACCCTCCGTAGAGAGACATTTCCATATTTGCTAATGCTGAAATTGGTGCAACCATAACTAATAATAACCCTATAAATCTAACCTTATATATATAAAGTTTTTTGTATATGAAAAATTGCCTTTTTTGTAACAAAATTTTAATATTTGCGCAAAAACTTTTTTTAGAGGTTTTGAGACATGAAAAAGGGGTATGATATTAATGAAAATTGAAAGCATTCAGAGTGTTAACACTAATTCTAAAGGGAAAAGATTAGATAAAAATGCGGTTTCGCAGTTGATAAAAAATAATCCGTATTCTTTAACGGAACCAAATCAAAGATATATTTCTACAGCAATTGAGGCTCTAGGAAAAGTTGCCGGAGAAAAGAATGTTCAATTTTTACTTGATGTCGCAGCTCAAAACAAATACTCAACCTCAATCAAGCTTCAAGATATGCCAAAAAATGATTGGCGTGCAAAGCTTCTTGCAGCAGCAGCTTCTGCGCTTGCAATAACCCCTCTTGCAGATAGTACTCTTGCAGATAAATTGAATGCTTTACAACAGATAGAGGAAAAAACAATTGAAGAACAAGAAATTTTGAAACTTCGCGAACAACTGCTAGCAGTTGTTGATTTGGAACAAATCAACAATGAATCTATAGGGACTGCAAAGAATTTTGTTAAAAACCTTGATTACTTTATTGTGTCATCAGAAACAAGTCTTGAGCACAAAAAATATGTTTTGGAACGTCTGAACTATTTTATGAGCGATAAATATGAAATTAACCCTCAATTAAAGGACAAAAAATCTCTTGCCGCTGCTGAAATGGTAAATGATATGGCTATTCATACTCCAGGGAATGAAATCCCGAATATTAAAGCTGTAAACCAAAAACAACACGGTATGTGCGCAGCAATTTCTATTGTTAGGAAAAAACTTGCCTATGAAGACAAGCCTAATTATGTTGATTCTATTATTTCAGAATTAGATTCATCAGATAAGATGAGTGTTTATGACAGAAGTCATTTGGGTTCAGGTGAAAAAATTGAAGTAGAAAAAGTTCCTGTAGATTTTGATGCAGCGTTAGCTAAAGGATATAGAATTATTGACGCATCTACTATGCACTGGATGCAGATTGCAGGCATGTCAGGTTCTAATAATATTTCATATTCTGTTTATAATCCTTTTGATAGAGAAAACTTTGATGTTAAAACGGACTCATTTTTTATGGCTAATTTTGAAGATGAAGAATTAGCGACAACTCAAAGATACTATCAATCTTTGATTAAAGCAAATTCTGTAATAGAAGATTTTAAGGCTAATAAAATAAAACAAGATTTAGCGGATACCTACAGCAGACAATCTCAAGCTAAAAGAATTCAAGCTGCAGCAGATATGGGTAATTTTATTAAAGAACAATTATTAGAAATTGCTCCTGATTTGTCCCTAAAAGAAATTCAGACTTTGGCTTCCGGTATATTATCTCTTGAAAAACCGATTTCTTCTAAAATTCAGAAAGGTGATAGATTTTCATATATTCCAAATGAAGAAGAAATTATGAAAAAAAATAAAATCAGAGATTTTATTATTAATTCTGCTAAAGTAGAAACTGTAGATAATGACTTACTTGATAAATTATTCTTTTCTATTAATGAATATCATTCTCTCACTTCAGTACAATCAAAACCTTCAAAAATCAGTCGTGCTACACAGCTTTATGATATAGCTGCGGCATTTAGATACCAGATTACTGCAGGATTGGAAGATAAAAATATATTGGCAAATGTTATGCAGAACGAAGGTTTGCCAAACAAAGAAACTCTGCTTATAGATACGATTGATAAATTGATAATGCAGCTTGAAAAAAATTCAACTCATTCGGATTTAATTATTAGTCAGTTGCAGCAATCCGCTTTTGATAATACAGAAGGTACTAAAGAGAATATGATAGCTGCTCTTTATGAATTAAGAGAAATTGTAACATATCATTTAACCGAATCTCTTGATAATTTATATGCTGCATTAGCTATGGGAAGTAGAAAAGATGCACTCCTTGCTTATTTGGAGAATGTGCAGGATTTAATTCAGAATGGTCAGACCCAATTGCTAAAACCATTTGCAGAAAAATTAGGAGTTAAAAAATCACCTAAGAATGTTTTGCGGGCATTAGAAGCGGATAAACAAAAACTTTTATCCGGTGACGAAAGAGAATACTCAAAATTGTTTGATAAATACGGTTCTGTTTCTCAATTAGAATACATCTCTAATTTGTTCAATAATTTTATTGAACAAAGCAAGCAAGAAGATAATCAGGAATTTATAATGAATTTTCTTGCTGTTAATGGTATTAAAGTTGAAGACGGTGAACAGGCAGTTGTTGACAGAATTAATGATATTGGTATGAACATTCAGTCATTAGCTGTATTTTTCAATCAGGTAATTGGTGCATTAAGAGTTGTTGATGATAATGGCGATGTATTATTCTCTGCAAATCCAAAAGATGTAATTATCAAAAAATTAGAAAACGAAAATAGAATGGCTTCTGCAAAAAAACTAAGAGAGCTTCAGGCTCATTTAGAAAAGATTGCTAAGGTTCGTTCTCAAGATGAGTTTCAGTCAAGACAAGGAAAACTAAAAGATAAATCGTTAAGCAAATTTTCTGCAAGTGAAAAAGCAACTTTAAAAGAAGTCGAATTATCGATTGATCCGATGTATTCTTATGTTCAAAAACAGCTAAAATATGTTCGTAGTGAAATGAAAGAATATCTTGAAGAAATTGCAAGATTAGCTGGGGTTAATGACGGGAACTATTGGGTGCCGGAAGAAGGCAGCAGCGGACTTTATACCGGACAAGAAATAAGGGTTCTTGAGTATATGACAGGTCGTCCTCATTATTCTACAAAGGATATAAAATCTGCTATTGAAAAGATTAAAACATCTCCTTATTCGGGTATTTCATCAAGCTCTGTTTTCCATGATAAATCAGGAGGACATGCACAGTATGTTGCTGATATTGAGCCTGTAACTCTAAAGAGCGGTGAAGTTAAAGATGTTTTATTTAACGATAATTCCTGGGGTGCAAGTGAAACTGAGAACACCTGGGTTGATTCTGACGGATTGACAAGAACAGATTATAGTAACAGACGCGGTGGTACTTTAGGGTATATTACCAATGAAAAATATAGAAACGGAAACTTTGTTAATAGAGTTCTTTCTGACATGATTCTTAGGACAACGCCGGATACAACTGATAGTAAAATTTATAAAAGAATTAAACATCCCGGACGAGATGGTTATTCAATGCCGCAGTATTATGGAATGATTCTTGATGGTCAGTCTGCGGAGATTAAAAATGTTTCTGACAGAATACATGATGCTATTTTTGTTACAAATAACAGATATGTGGGTAAACTAAAAAAACTTGGTGAGACTCATACAGAAGCTGAGTTAAGTGCAATGATAACAAATATTCAAGGCACAGGAAAGAGTTGGAAGCCTATGTATGAAGCTCTTAAAAGAAGAGTATTTCCGGTTGTAGGTGTTGGTATTCAAACAAAAGAAGATTATGACAAACTTGCGGATAATGATTATTTAAAAGTTGTTTTAGAAAAAATGGCTCTTAAACAAAATGCACAAACAACAGGTTTAGAACCGGACATTGCAAGAGTGCGTAATGTTAGAGACCTTTCAAAATTCAGAGCTGCTCAGAAAACAAGAGCTTTGAATTCGTTTAAATATGCTTTTGCAAAATCTATGACAATAGTAGATTATCTTGCAGATGCTTATGACGATAAAGAATTCCTTGAAATGCAGGCAATTCTTGATAGACATGGAATTAAACTTTCGGATGATGAACTTAATTCTATTGGAGAAAATTTTGTTATAGATAAAGACATATATGACGGAAGTGCCAAAACTACAATAAATCTTTTGGTTGAAAGTATTAGAGAAGATATTAATAAAGTAGTTTCTAATCCTGAAGCACAGCAAGAGTTGGAGGATTTTTTCAGAAAATTCTTGAATGAAAAACTTTATTTCACTAAAGAAGATTTGGATTTATCAGATTTAGATAATCAGAAAATCGCACATATTATTAAATTTATTGATAGAGTTTTTGATCCGGAAGATGACGATGAGTTTGTAGAAATCTATCGACGAATTCAGGATATGACTGATGAAGAATTCAAAAAAGAAATTCTTTCAAAAGCAACTTATGAAGATATGGGTGTAAAATCTCTAACAGGTTATGATATTCTCAAAAAACTTCAACGATATGAAGAAAGTGCGAATACTAACTTTATGAATACAATATTCTATGATTCTCTGGTTACAGAGCTTGATAGTGAAAGATATGAGCCAACTTATAAGTTAGGTAAATTGTCGCGTTCTCCAATGTTAAAATCTAATTATAATTTTAATACTATGTATAGAGATTTAAATTATGATTTATCTTTGTTGACATTGCCAAAATTGTTTAACAAATATAAAGGCAGAAATCTTGAGCAATATGGTGCTTATCCTGCTTATCCGGAAGTACAGTGCTTGACAGAAGAACATATTAAAACTTCTTTTGACTCAAGTATAGGACAAATTGAAAAAAATATAGATACTATTAAAGCTATTAAAGAGCAGGAGCAGAATTACGAAATTGCGCATTTGTTACAAAAACTTAAAAAGACAGCAAAGCGTAATCTGGTAATCAATGGCGATAATTATATCTATTTGAACAACCTTTTTGGCAGATTGGTTACACTTAATATGAATGATCCTTCGGTAAAAGATGTTGTGGATGCAGCCGAAGCAGCTCTTGAATTTGAGGAAGGAACTCCTTGGAAAGAATATCTTCCTCATATAGATTCTATTATTTCAAGATTAACTGACTTTGAAAATACTACTCCAATGGAAACATTAGCAGAGGTTATTCAAGCTAATAGAAACGAGCTGTTATCGACAAAAATGACGTTTGCAGAGGTGTTTATTCAACCTAAGTATAAATCTAGAGTTGTAGAAAAGCTTAACCGTTTTGAACAAGCTCTAATTAATCAAAATGTTGAAAAAGCAGAAATTCTTAAAAATGAATTGCTTGAAGATTTTTCAAAATATCATATTCTAAATGAGCCGGAAGAACTTCTTGTTCAATTTATAACTTCTTCAGCAAAAGATAGTCGCTTGCATGCATTTAATGAACTCTATGAAAAACTGTTGATTAGAGCTATTGAGTATGCAAAACTTGCAGAAATTCAGGATATTTTGATGGATGCTATCAATGATGGTGTTGCTTTGAATGCTAAGAGCCGATTTGATAAGCATATGCTAAGTTTCAATTATGGCGAGTTTTCAATGGGTTCTGATGAAATGGTTAATTATATGACTAATCAATTGATTACAGATGGTCAATTTGAAACGGCTCTTATGTTTTTGGAAAAACTTGGGCTAAATGAGCAATATGTTAAACATGCAGCGGAAAGCTTTGATTATGATGCTTTAGAAAAAATAATTAAAGATGCTCATACAATTGCTGATAATTATACAAAATTCCAGAATGATACAGAGATTGAATTTGCAAAAGTTCAGAAAATCTTTGAAGACAATAACTGTGATTATGTTGCTGTATTGGATAACTTAAGAAAATTCCTGACAGACAAAGCTGTAGAGTATTCTTTGTCAGATGAAACAATAGCACCGTTCATGGCAGGGGTTGATACTATAGAATATAATTGCGAGACAAATCCAAATGTACAAAAACTTCTTTTATACTCAACAGTAATGCAGACTTGCAAACAGCGTTTTGCTGCGGCTGCTGCTAATGATATATCAGAAAAGAATGCAATTTTAGGCTCAAATGCTACTATTCTTAACTTTATCAATAATATTATGCTTCCTGTAGGTTCAGAAACAGCTAAACTTAGAGAAGTTATGAATGAGCGTTTTGAAAAACTGGCAAATTTGAAAACTTCGCTTATGAATTTGCAAGGTGATGAAAATTCTGATAAAATCTAGCTATGGCAGATTTAATAGAAAAGTTAAAAGAAATCGGATTTAACACATACGAAGCAAAGGTCTATGTTGCATTGCTAAAGAAATATCCTGCAACAGGTTATGAGGTAGCAAAACTTGCTAATATTCCTCAATCGAGAACTTATGATACTTTAAAAGTTCTCGAGGAAAAAAATATAGTTGCTCCAACAAATACAAAGCCGGTTTCTTATACTCCTGTTAAACCAAAACAGCTGCTTATCAGTTATCAGAAAAAAATGAACTCGACTCTTAATTATCTGGAGAAGCATCTTCCTGAGGTTAAGGAGGATTATATTGAGCCTGTTATTACTGTGAACGGGAAACAAAATATATATAATAAAATTTTAGAAGTTATCCAAAATGCTAAGCGTGAAATCTATATGGAAGTTTGGTCGCAGGATTTTAAAGTTTTCGAGCAGGAACTTTTGAATGCTTATAACCGAAATGTGGAAATAAGAATTGTTGGTTATGATAATTTCCATTCGAAATTTGGAATGGTTTTTGAACATGCGTTTGCAAAAGATATTGAAATGTCATTAGGCGGCAGAATGGTTATTATTGCGGCTGATGATTCAGAAGGTATTGTGGGTAAAGTCTCATCCTTGAAAAACGAAACATCTGACACTAATATTATTTGGACAAAGAACAAGGGAATTGTGTTTATTATTAAAGAGTTTATTGTACATGATATGTACTTAATAGATGTTGAAGAAAACCTTGTCGAACAAATGCGATATATCTATGGAAAAGGCTTTAAACGCTTGAAAGACAAAGTTCTCGGCTCAAATGCCATGTATATGATTCATTAAACAAGTTTGTTCTTTTGTAATAATTCAACAACAACCTTGATTGCATTTTTTGTCTTTTCAATAAATGGCTCTGCAAGTTCCGGAGCATAGTTCTTTTGAAGAACCTCCAAAACATCTGATTGCATATATTGATAAATAAACGCAGATTTAACTATTGCAGCTAATAAAGCTGGAGAAAATATTCCTTTAGATATTGTTGTAATAATATTGTTTATATTGCAAAATTCTTCTTCAATAAATTCTTTTAATTCTATTTTGAATGTAGGAATTAAAGAAGTATTACAATTTGCAGTGCTGAGAGTTAATTCTTCAAATAAAATCGGTTTTACACCCTCAATTGCAGCACCAAATCCGGAAATATTATAAATTTTAGAATAATTAAGTTCTTTTATAATGGTTTCAAAATGATGAATGAAAGCTGCATAATCATCTCTTGTGTAAACAATTCCTCCGCTTACTGATTTTACTTGAACAAGGTTTTTCTTAACTGAGTCTACCAAAATCTCGTTTTGAGAAACTCTGTTCATGTTTTCTCCATAAGCATATATTTGATTTTCTTTAAATGCTAAATCCACACCAGCAAGAACAATTTGTTCAAATCCCATTTTTACGGCAGCGGTGAGAGCTAAAGTAGATGCTGAACCGCCTGATTCATAAAATTTTATTGATTTGTTATACTTTGCAAGTTTTTTAATAAAATAATCGGTATCAGAGAAATTAACAAAAATTTTATTAAACCCTTTATTCATAATTGTGTTGTCAGTTCTTATATCCATAATGCAATTTGAACGTGAAAAATGCCCTTCCATACCGCCAAGAGTTTTTTCCATATTATTTGCATCAAGGCTGACAATAAAATCAGGTGTGATACCGTTTTGCAGTAAATATTTTACGACTTTATTAACTGCAAAAATAACAAACTTATCTCTGTTTGCTTGGATTTTTGCAATGTTTTCGTTTAATGATGGGCCGGCACCGGCAATTAGAGCGGTTTGTCCAATAAATTTATTCTCTAAATCAGAAAGCAAGTACATACTGCTATTGTTAACAGCTGCAATATTATTTATGGTATTTGTAAGCCAGCGTTTTGAAAACTTGGTAATCGTATTGATATCTACGATTTTGCTTTTGCAAACATCATAAACTTTTTGCGTAAGCAGTAATAATTCCTTATTTTTAACAATTCCATAGTTTGGAATATAGGCAATTTCAACTTTATCTCTTGTTAGAAAACCTGATGACAATTTGTTTAAAAGCTCATCAATATCATTTGTAATGAAAACTCTGCCGCTTGCCAGATGCTCTGAAATATCAATATTGCTTAAAACAAAGTGAAGCAGCATTAAATCAGGTTCATAAATAAGTATTTTGGAAGGAAATTTTTGATAAACTTCATCCAAAAGATAACCAAGCCCTATTCCAAAAAGAATAATCGTGTCATTGCTTTTCATTTCATGATGTATATTTTTTGCGATAGATTGTTTCGCAGCTTCACGAGGATTGTTCAAATCATCTATTGCCAAATCATCTTTTAGAAGCACATAGTCATTAGTTGGTGTAATACAATAAGAAACTCCCACACGACTTTCTTCCGGAGTAATTTTTGATAATCTGCGTTGTATAACTGTATTATTAATTGCTTCTAAATTTTTTTCTAACATTGTTTTTCCTAAAGTATCATATCGCTAAAATCTTTTGAGTCATCATAATTAAACATATGGATAAATGTATACAGCATTCTCGCAGAAAATCTCTTAGTTCCTATTTCCAGCATTGCACGTAATGCTTCTCTATTTGAAGAAACAGGATTAGCGGTTCTATTATATGCAAGGTTATCATAATAGTTTGCAACATTTACCATTTGTGCAAATTCAGAAATTGCATCATTTGAAAACCCTTGAGGATATCCGGAACCATCATTGTTTTCGTGATGTTCAAGTGCTGCTGTTGCAATTTCTTCTGACAGGTGTAATTTGTTTTTTATTAAATCGTAGCCTAAACGGGTGTGTTCCATTACTTCTTCTTCATTGACAGTTAGTAAAGGAGAGTTGCCACCGTTAAGTCTAATTAGAACTTTGCCTATATCATGCAGCAGACCAGCCATAATAACCTGTTCTACAATAGTATTTGGATATTCTAATTTTTTTGCAATTAGTCCGGAAATTATTGCAACATTTAGTGGGTGACAAATTTCGTATTCACCTAAAAAACGAACTTGTGAGCCTTTTTTAGATTTTAATAATTGTTTGAAAACATCAGAAATAAGAATACTTACCAGCGAATTTAGTTTTAATATTCCTTCTTCATAGTAACCAAGGGTAAATAAGTCCAATGTTCTTTTAAAGTAATACTTAATTTTTACCTGTACATCAGATTTTAAGATATTTTCTTTATTAGTAACTGTTTCAAAGTCACTAATATCAAGAGTATCGTATGAATATCCTGCAAGTTTTTTTAGTGTAGCTTTGCCTGGAGAAATTTTTTCCCCTTTTGCAGGTTCGACTGAAAATTCTTCTGTAAAGATTTTAGGATAGTTTTTCAGCATAATAAGTTTGCCCGGTGTCAAAACTTCACCGGCACCTAAAATCTTTTGATTCAACTCATTATATAAGTCAAATGGAAGAATTTTATATGTACTTAATTCTTTGGAAGTTACTATTCTCATAGCGACATTATATCATTGGGGGGCAATAATAACATACAGTAAATGCTCTATTTTTCTTCCTTTCGTTTCTCTTGATAGCTGTAAAATGCGTAAATTAAAAATCCTACAGCAAGCCAGATTAGGAAATAAACTGCAGAAGTAGCTTTTGCACTAAATTTGCAATACATCAGAGCTAAGCAGCTGATTATACCAAAGATAGGGAACCAAGGACAGAAAGGAACCTTAAACGGTCTTTCTCGGTTTGGTTCGGTTTTTCTTAAGATAAGAACTGCAATACAGATTATTATAAATGATGTGAAAGTACCAAAGTTACAAAGTTCTGCGGAAATATTTAAGTCCATAAATAATCCACAAATAATGACAATCGCACCTGCTATCCAGGTCATAACATGAGGAGTTTTGAATTTTTCATGAATAGCGTTCCAAGATTTTGGTAAGAAATGATCTCTGCTCATTGCGTATAAAATTCGAGTAGTTCCTAGTTGATAAATTAATAGAACAGTGGTTAATGCGCATAATGCACCTACAGAAATTAATCCTGCGTACCAGTTGATACCTAAGTATCTCATTGCATGCGCCAGAGGAGCAAGTGTGTCAATTACATTTAAAGGAATAACTCCTGTTAAAACAAGTGCAACGCAAACATATAATAATGTACAAATCCCTAATGTACCTAATATAGCTATAGGTAAATCTTTTTGCGGATTTTTAGTTTCTTCGGCAGCTGTCGATATAGCATCAAAACCAACATAAGCAAAGAAAATTACAAAAGCTCCTGTAAATATTCCTTCAACTCCGTTCGGTGCAAAAGGAACCCAGTTTTCAGGCTGAACATAAAAGGCACCTACAACAACAAAAGAAAGAATAATAAACAAGTTGACTCCAACCATTATTGTTGCAACTTTTGTAGATTCTTTTATTCCAATAATTAATAAAATTGTTAGTATTAAAACAATAGCAATAGCCGGAAGATTAGCTGCAATCGGGATTTCCCAGCCAAAAGGCAATTGCAAAAACGGCATTTTGTCATGTACATCCAATCCGTATCGGTTACAAAATTCATAAATAGTTCTATAATCATTTCTTAACCAGAATGGAAAATTAATTACAAAATCAGGTAATATATGTTTAAAACCTTTTAAGAATTGGACAAAATATCCTGTCCATGCGCTTGCAACCGTAATATTACTAATAGCGTATTCAAGCATAAGAATCCAGCCTACCATCCAAGCCATAAATTCACCCATTGTTGCATAAGTGTAAGTATAAGCACTACCTGCAACAGGAATCATAGCTACGATTTCTGAATAAGAAAGAGCCGAAAAAACACTTGCAATCGCAGCAAGTATCATTGATATAGCAATTGCAGGACCCGCACCTGCTCCATCAGAAGTTCCAACAATTGCCGAACCGATAATTGTAAAAATACCTGTTCCTACAACAGCACCAATCCCAATAACTATCAGGTCAAAAACACCCAATGTTTTCTTAAGCCCTGATTTTGAACCTTCATCAATCAGTTCTTGTGGTGATTTGCATTTTAGTAAATTATTAATTATCGATTTAATTGCCATTACTTTCTCTTTTTTGTTGTACACGCTCTCTGTGTATTCTGTTTTCGTTCATTCTGTTTCTAACAAATCCGTAAAGCAAATAGAATATAGCCCCGATGCCTAACCAAACAGGGAATAATAATGCTGAATCAGATTGCTGCATTGATTTATAAACCATTAATCCACCGCAGCAAATTATACCCATAGCAGGTATAAATGGCGAGAATGGAACTTTAAATGGTCTAGGTCTTTCAGGATCAGTTTTTCTTAATATTAAAACTGCTACGCAAACAATAATGAAAGATGTGAATGTTCCATAGTTACATAATTCAGCAGCCACATCAAGATTTAATGTCAGAACTCCGACAACAGCAAGTAAACCTACTGTCCAGGTTAAAAGAGCCGGTGTTTTATATTTTGGATGTAACTTCTGAAATCTTTTTGAAATAAAGTGGTCTCTGCTCATTGCATAAAGAATTCTTGTTGCAGCCATTTCTAATACAAGAAGAACTGATGTTAGACCGGCTAATGAGCCAACAGAAATTAATCCCGCAGCCCAATTCATGTTGTGTAATGACATGCAATAAGCCATTGGAGCCTGCAAAAATCCTGCAGGAACAGCATTGCTTGTGTTTTGCAAACCTGTTAAAACAAGTGCAACAAGAACATATACAATGGTTGTAACAACAAGTGAACCTATAATTCCAATTGGCAAATCTTTTTGCGGGTTTTTGCATTCTTCAGCAGCTGTTGCTAAAGCATCAAATCCTATATAAGCAAAGAATATTAAAAATGCACCGGCAAAAATTCCTTCAACGCCATTTGGTGCAAAAGGAGTCCAGTTCTCAGGTTTTATGTAAAACGCACCTGCAACTACAAATAGTGCAATAACTGCAAGTTTAACAAAAACCATTATTCCTGCCATTTTTGTTGAGTCCTTAGTTCCTCGAACCAATACCATTGTTGATAAAAGTACAACAGCTATTGCAGGTAAATTAAAAGATATGCCGAAAACTGACGGTATAAGTACATCAGGATTAGTTGCCCAAGCAGGAAGGTAATTTGAAAAACCTTGCATAAATTGAATAAAGTGGTTTGACCAAGCACATGCAACAGCGATAAAACCAATTGCATATTCAAGCATTAATACCCAGCCAACCATCAATGCCGCAAATTCTCCGAGAGTAGCAAATGTGTAAGTATATGCCCCACCTGAAATTGGAATCATTGTTGCAAATTCTGAATAGCAAAGTGCAGAGAATATACAAGCAATGGCTGCCAATACCATTGAAAGAATTAATGCAGGTCCGGCTCCAAGGCTTGAGCCATCAGCACTTCCTGCTGCAGCAATTCCGACAACCGCAAAAATACCTGAACCGATAATTGCACCAACGCCGAGAATAATCAAATCCCAGACGCCAAGAGTTTTTTCTAATCCTTCTGATTTAGCTTCTGCAAGCATTTCATCAGGGTTTTTGATACGAGTAATCGTCTTCAAAAAGTTGCGCGTAAACGTCGCACGTTCAAATTTTTCTGCCATTTTTTTTCTTTCAATATTTGGGCGGAGCACATTCCATTCTATTACTAATTTTATTTACCCCTCCAAGTGCTCCTTTGGAACGGACTACGAGTGGGTTCAAGCTGGTTGGTTTTTATTTACCCTTTACAAAGTGGGAAACCAAGTTTTTCACGTTGTTCCACATATAATCGAGCAACCGCTGATGCCATTGTTCTCACTCGGTTAATGAAGTTAATTCTTTCATCCTTACTAATAACTCCTCTAGCATCAAGAAGGTTAAAAGTATGAGAACATTTCAATACGTAATCATAAGCTGGTAATACCAATTCTGCATTTACACAGTTGTCAACTTCTTTTTGGTAAGCATCAAAAAGAGCAAACAATCTGTCTGCATCAGAATATTCAAAATTATATTTTGATTGTTCGATTTCGTTTTGAAGATAAATGTCACCGTATTTAAGATTGTTGTTCCACATAATATCAAATACAGATTCTTTGTTTTGGATGTACATTGCAATACGTTCTAAGCCGTAAGTAATTTCTAAAGCAACAGGTTTAACTTCCAATCCGCCAACCTGTTGGAAATATGTAAACTGAGTGATTTCCATTCCATCAAGCCAAACTTCCCAGCCTACACCGGCTGCACCTAATGTTGGAGATTCCCAGTTGTCTTCAACAAATCTTACATCATGTTTAGATAAATCTATTCCCATAGCTTCTAAGCTCTTAAGGTATAATTCTTGAGCGTTATCAGGAGATGGTTTAAGGATTACCTGATACTGAAAATAATGCCCCAATCTGTTAGGGTTCTCGCCATAACGAGCATCAGTCGGACGTCTGCAAGGTTCTACCATTGCAGTTGACCATGGTTCAGGACCAAGTGCTCTTAAGAAAGTTGCAGGGTTCATTGTAGAAGCACCTTTCTCAATGTCATACGGTTGTTGAATAATACATCCGTAATCAGACCAAAATCTTGATAAATTAAGAATTAAATCTTGAAAGTTTAAAGCCATTTTTATTCCATTCTATTGTAAATTTTACACTTTAAAAATTATACACATAAAGGGGTGAAATTAAAAGAGTTTTTGTAAAATATTAACAATTGTAAAGAAAAATTGATAGTATGAAATTGTTTGAGAAGAAAATACTTTATATATTAGTAAGATTAAGAAGAGACGAGTTCATGGTTGTTAAAAATACCCAACATTATATTCATAATCCACAAGCATTTTTAGAAAATAGCTATGTAAAAAGCTGTAATAATGCAATGCTTGCTCAATTTATTGGCAGCGGCGTTTCAAATCTTACATCAATTTTTATGTGTAAAGCTGCAGAGAGAGCTTCTGGTGCTGGTACAACTAAAAAATCTGAAAAAGAAGCAGATGTAAAAACAGAATCTCCAAAAGAAGAAAAGGACGTTGTTGCAGAAGAAAAACCGGAAATAATTGAAACAGATGAGGATATTAAAAAGAACATTGCTGAATACTTGAAAGATACTGGTATTACACCTGACGAAGTATCAATGGATGCAATTGTTAAAAAATATAAGAATATAAAATCATTTGCTAAAGATAATAAACAAGAGTTAACAGAAGAAAAGTTAAAAGAGCGTATTATTCTTTTTGCAAGAGGATTAGAATACAGAAAAGCAACTACTGCATTTGATTCAGGTTCAACTGGTGCTTTTGAAATAGCAGGAGTTAAAGAAGCAATTGCTGAAGGAAGCCAAGAACAATACAATCAAGCTGTTAAAAATTATGCAGCTTCTGTTATCGAGTTATATGATGAAAATGGCGATGGAGCATTAAACAGAACTGAATTTATAGCAAGTCAGTTGCAAGTAGTCGGAGAAGAAGCAAATGATGATAATATGGCAGCAACAGAAGTTATTTTCAGAGTTTTAGACCAAGATGGTAACGGCAAAATTGATTTAACAGAAATGAGTGCGTTGCAATGGGCAACATCTAAAAGATTAGATTCAAATGAGTCTAAAACAGGAAACGACATCACTACACAAGAATATTCAATGGTTAAGGATGATATGGCAAACATCGCTTTATCAGCCTTGACTTCAAGTGAATCTGAAGAAATCCTTAAATTATTACAGGATAATAAACGTTCTGAAGCATTAGCAAAGATAGTAACAAATGAGAACCTTACTTCAGAGCAAAAACAACAAATAAATGATTTTATAAACTTATATAATTCAGGATATCAAGGGCTTTTGAAATAGTTACTAATTAATCCACTTAAAGCTTGTTACATATTCTTCGCCATTGATATTACCTTTAATTTCAGCAATGAATTTTCTGTAAGCTTTTTCTGATAATTCCAGTCCCGGAATTTTATTAATTCTTTCTAAAACAAGACTGTCTTTTGATAAATCTATTCCCGGAATTACGTTAAATAAAGTATTAATAGACATGTTTCCAATTGGACCGAAGAATGTCGAAATCTTTCTTGAAAGCATTCCAAGAACTTCCATTTCTGCTACAGAGGTTGCAAAATTATAAGTGCCGCTTATGAATAGGCTTAAATCATTACCTTTGGTTGTAATTTCAACATTTCTTGCAATGCCGTCTTTTATTCTTATTGAACCGTAAATATCTTCAAATTCTCCGGTTTTGAGAGGAGTTATTAAATCAATAACACTGTTTATTGATAAACCGGTAATTCCGCCTTTTACAAGGTTTCCTGCTTTAAGAAGATATTCTAATGAGCCGAGTTTCGGCATTCTTCCGTTATTAACATTAAATATAGTATTTCCGTTCAGGGTTTGCATACAATGTTCAAAGTTTGAACCGTTGCAAGAAAGATTAATGGTTCCTGTTAAATCTCCATAAATCTGGTTGTTTAAATCAAATAATGCCCAAGTAATATCATTAGCATTGATTTTTTCTGCCGATAGGTTTAGTGACATGTCATTATTTTTTAAATTGTATTTGTATTTTCCTCCAAGATGACCTTGGGCAATATTAAATACTAAGTTGTTTATATCAAATACGCCGTTTTCATTTAAGCTGGCATTTGCAGTAAAATCAGTAGCTTTAATGTTTCTAAGCTGTATGTTATCAGCTTTGAAATTCATATTATTAAATACAACAGAATTAATATCAAAGCCTTCAAAACTTTCAAATGTAGAAGAGTTATCAACTTGTGCAATCTTTAATTTGTCAACAATTGAATTTAAATCCAAATCTTTTGTATATAAAGTTGCTTTCTCAATCTTGTAAGGTCGTGTTAGCTTGTTTTTTAGTGTTCCTTCAAAAAGAACTTCGTTTCCCATAACCTCGCCTTTTGAAGCAAGTTCAATCGTACGGTCTTTGAAAACAAAGGTTATATTTTTCATAACAGTATCCAAAAAAGGAATATTTGTTTCAAATATATGGAAGTTTCCAAGAACCTGCGGATTAGTGAGTTTTCCATTAATTTTTAAATCAGAAGTAAACTGACCTTGCTTGATATTAGGTTTTCTGAAAATTATATTAAATATTCTTGCATCTGTAGGTGTGTTTGTTTTTATTCGTAAATCTTTAAAACCTAAATCATCCTTTAGAAGCTCAACTCCGCCTTTTGCTTTTAACATATTTAATCGGGTCTGCTTACCGCTTTGTGACTCAATTAATTTGTCGTAAGAAAAATCTTTAATTTGGAAGATGTTTTTATTTAGAACCTGAGTGTCCATAAATAATGAAATAGCATTTTCTAAATCACCGATTGTTGCTCCAAAATGATATACACTTGAATCTTTTTGCATATCAATGTTTGCTTTTATATCATAATTATTTGGAGTTCCTTTTAATCTTGCGGTGTATACAATATCTCCCTTTATTTTTACAGGATAAATTTGATTTTTATTTATAAATTTATCTATAAATTCCTGTTGCGGCTTAGAGTTGATATAAATATTGAAAATTTGTTTGTCAAAAATATCTCTTATATCGCCGTCTGCAAGGATTGGCATTTTATCGGCAAGAAGATTAAGTTTATTGAGTTTTAAAGTGTTATTTCTGATAGAAACCGTTCCGTTTAAAACATGAATAGGCAGCTCAAGCGGTTTGTAGATAAATGAAATTCCGCCCAAATCTGTGTATATGCTGATTTTATTGCTAAAGAATTTGCAGTTTAAATCTACAGCTCCTTTTTGAAACTCAAAATCTTTTGTATATTTTTTGATTTCTTTAGGGAATATATCGCTGATTAAAAGCTCATTCAAAAGTCTTAAATCAGGAGCTTTAAGTCTGATGTTGCCGTTAAGTTCGGTATCTTTTGTAAAAGCGTTTTCTATTCTTAAATCTGATTCAATAATATTATTAGGCTCATTTAGATACCCCCTTAGGTTTTTAACATTTATTTTGTTATTTGCAGCAATAATTTCTCCTGAGTGGAATTTTAAGATACTTGCAGGATTTGAACCCAATATTTTTGCATTCATATTGAGTTTGTTATATTCGATATTATTAATATTTCCTTTGTATTTTGCAAAGACTGAAATATAAGGCAAGTATTGTTTTTCTCTTGTAAATTTATCTTGGATAAGGAAATTAGGATTAAGCTTTGGTATATCTAAGATAAGGTCTCCAAGATTGTTTTTAATTTTTGCTTTGATGCTTAGAGGGGCTTCATTAATAAAGGCTTTAATATCAGCATCTGCACTTGTATTATCAAATTTTATAATACCGTTTGTTCTGTCTACCTCTATATTTTGGAATGAAAAATTATTATCTTTTAAGGAGATTTCACCTTTTGCAAAGGCGTTTTCATTGAATTTTAAATCTTCAATATATTTAACTGCACCATAAACTTTTATTTTAAGATTAGTAGCTCCTGAAATATTATCCAGTTGAGGAAGCATTTTCTGTATATCCGCTACCATTGTTGAACTTTGAATAGCTTTATATAATGCTTCTGTAGGTTGATTTTGAGATTCAACATCAAAGTCAAATTTTCCATATAGATTGCAGTTTCCATTTATTTTGAAATCTTTATTATTAACAGTTCCTTTTTTAGAAATAAATGTTGCATCCTGATCGTTGAATGTTAAAACTGCATCAGCATTATTTAGGATTAAATTAGGGATTTCATTGAAGTTAACAGAGGTATTGTTGACGTTTAAAGCCCCCCAGATATGTGGTGTTTTGCGATTGCCTTTTACTGTAATATCTATATTTCCTTTGCCGTAAATGTCCATAATAGGAACCGGACCAATGACAAAGTTAAGTATTTCATGCAGCGGGTTTACAACAACTTCAGCCACATGCAAATCTACATTTTTGCTGCTTTTAATTGTCATATCTGCATATTTTACATTATATAGCTCTTGATTGCCTTTAACCCAAACTTTTTCAGCTCCTCCTGCAGGAACTAAGACATCAAATTGCGCGTATTTGCCTGTTAGTTTAAGTTTTATGGTTGCGCCTTGAGTGGTGTTTGGAATTGGTTTTGTTAAAATCCCATTGTTTACAAAAATATCTCCAATTATATCAGGCTCTGGCAATCGTCCTTTTACTGAAAAATTAGCAATGGCATCTCCGTAAAATTTGTATTTTTTCAGTTTGTAAACGTCAATTTCTTCAACTTTGAATGCAGGAAGCAGGTTTACAAAATCTTCCACTTTAGACTTATTAACTCTTATGTTCAAGTCTAATACGGGCATAGCGTTTCCAAAGTAGTTAGAAACTTTACCGTCCAAAGATGCATGAATGTTTTTTGATTCAATATCAACGTTTTCAAGGGTTATGAACTGACGTTTGATATTAAATCTTGATTTTATATTCATAACGTCAGGGAATGTGATTGTTTTTGCAGGGTCTTTCATTATTGCTGCACAGTTTTGAAGTTCTGTAATCAGCTCTCCTTTGTTAGCGTGTATGTTAATAACCCCTTTAAGCTCGATTAAATCGTTTGGAAGATAATGTTTTAGATATACTTTTAAAGGTGCAATATCAAGATTAGAAACATTTACTTCGAATATTGATTTTTTAATATCGTTGTTTTTTGGAATATATAAATTTATATCAGCTTCAGAGCGTTTGTTTTGCATTTCTAGCGTGCTGTCAATATTAAATTTAATATATTTATTTTTCTTTTGAAATAATAGATTTTCTCCGGAATAGATAATTGGAGTATTAATATCTTTTTGGGACAGCTCTGTTCTAAAATGGTCAACTCTTGCTGAATTAAATGTTATTTTAGTATTTTCCAATTTCTTGAAGAAATCTTTGTCTAACTCCATATTTTCTTTTAAAGAGGTTTGGAAATCTAAATTTGAGGCAGCAATGGAGTTAATATGAAGTCTTCCTGATAATAGCGGTAAAAGTCTTATTTTGATTTTGAAGTTATCGAGTTCTGCTTTTGTATTATCTGTTTTTGATTTTAAATAAATTTTATCGGCACAAAACTTTCCTACAGGCAGCGGGGTTAGAATTGTTCTGGGGTTCTCAAGTGTTATTTCATAATTCGAATTATGTGAATAATTTTGGCATAACACTTTTGCCGTGCCTGTAATTGCAAACGGTAAAATCCCCATCCAAAATATATAAAATCCTATTATTGTTATTATGTATTTATTTTTAAACATTTTTAATAATTATATAATAATAATGAAAATAAATATACTAGATACTTAACTTAAAATACTGACCAGCCGGAACCCGCTGGTAGTTTGCTTTAAAGGCGAACTTGCAGAGGTATATATAACTGATAGTTATATAAAATGTTCGCCGCCCTTTATCTACGTATGTAGTACAAATCAACTGATTAACCGATTTATTTTTCTAAAAAAAAGATAATATATAATAGTATGACAATAGATTTTGAACAATTAATGAATAGAGCAAAAGAGGCTTCAAAAACTTCTTATTCACCTTTTTCCAGATTTGCTGTCGGAGCAGCGGTTTTGACAGCAAGCGGTAAAATTTATGAAGGTTGTAATGTTGAGAACTCTTCTTTTGGTTTAACAATATGTGCAGAACGCTGTGCTATATTTAAAGCAATTTCTGAAGGTGAGCGTGTAATCCGTGCTGTTGCAATTTATTCACCAAATGCGGATTCTTGTTATCCTTGCGGTGCTTGCAGACAGGTGATGTACGAATTTCAGGGAGACGACGAGGAAATCTCTGTTGTAACAGAGAATATGGGAAATCTTGATATTAATAAATTGAGTTATTTCCTTCCTTGCGGTTTTAGAATTTAATGTATATTTTTGAATTATTTATAAAATGGCTAAATAAACGTTCAACCAAAGAGACTAAACCCGAAAAGCCTGATTATACCGAAGTTGATGAGGCTTTAACATGTGAACATAATTTTATGCCTGTTGATAGTACAGGCAATGTATTAGCTTGTACAAAATGCGGGTTTGTAGTAAATAAAATAGAATAATATCTATCGAGGTTAATATGCAAAAGTTTTTAGATTTTATATCGTCAAAGAGTTTTAGAAATACTGTATGTTTTATAATATTTACGATGCTTATGACAGCAGCAATTTCTTCTCAGAATTATTTCTTTCAACGAGTTGTTGAAAATGGTATTAGTAAACGTGACATAGAGGCTCAAAAAGATATTAAAGTTATTGATACAAAAAAAACCGAGCTTCATAAAAAAGAAGTAGCTCAAGCGGTTGAGCCAATATTGACTCAAGCTGAAGACGATTTCATTATGTCGAGTCTTGTTACTTTGCAAAAATCTGTTATTAAAATCAGAGAAAAAAGTGTAGATGATGAGATTAAAATTGATGAATTGAGTATTCTTTTTGATGAAAACCAGAGAAAAGGAGTTATTGAATATCTTTTAAAGACAAGTGATTCTGATTTGAATACAATTTTTGATAAATCAAAGGTTACGTTGTCTGCAGTTTTGAATACAGGTATCTCTACAAAAGATTTTGAAAATAATAATGTTGGTGAAGTTATTCGCAAAAATATACCGGCTACAACATCAAGAGCACAGGCAAATATGATTACGGCGATTTTAAATCAGGTAATAGTTCCTAATCTTGTTGTAGATGAGTTTGCTACAGAAATTGCGAAAAAGAACGCACAAAATGCGGTAAAGCCTTATGAAGTCGTATTCAAAAAAGGTCAAAAAATCGTTTTTGAAGGCGAACCTGTTACTAAATTAAAAAGCGATGCCTTAAGAGCTGCAGGGTATAATGTTTTGCAGGTTAATTTTGGCGGTATTTTCGGTATTTTTCTGCTTGTTGGTTTCTTTACATTTGTATTTCTGCAGTATGAAAAGAACTTTGAGAAAAAATATTATAATGCGAAATATATGCTTATTATGTCGTCTTTCACATTGTTGACGGCGTTCTTTGCGGCAGTATTACCTACAGGTTTTTCACCTTATATTGTTCCAATTCCTGCTTATACTATTTTGCTTTCAATATTTACAACTCCAAGAAATGCATTTTTTGCTTCTACAATATTATTAGCACTTCTTTCTATTGGCATGCACTATAATATTGAAGTTGTAGTTGCATTCATGCTTTTGAATACAGTTGTTATGACAGCTGTTTCAAAATTAAAATTTTCAAAACGTTCAGATTTATTAATAATAAGCTTAAAAATATCTTTAGCAGGGATTTTGATTGTCGGTGCTATCTATTTCTTAGAAAAATATATGATGGATATAGATAACCTGATGATTTTAAAAGATTTAGGTTATATTGTACTTAACTGTTTTGGTATAAGCGGTATAATTCTTCTCGGGGTATTGCCGATTATTGAAACAACTTTTGGTATAATGACTCCTTACGGTTTGGCAGAACTTGCTGACAGTAAGCTTCTAAAACGCTTGCTTCAGGAAGCTCCCGGAACTTATAACCACAGTTTAATCGTCTCACAGCTTGTAGAAGCAGCCGCAGAAGCAATTGGGGCAGATCCAGTTCTTGCAAGAGTAGGTACAATGTATCACGATATCGGTAAACTTTCCCGTCCTATGTTTTTTGTGGAAAACCAATCATTCTATGGAATTGATAATCCTCATAAATCTTGTACACCAAGATTTAGTAAAATGCTTATTACAGCGCATCCTAAGGATGGCTTAGAGCTTGCCAAGGATGAAAAATTGCCTCAAGTTATTCATAACTTTATTGTACAACACCATGGTACAAGTCTTGTAAGTTATTTTTATAATGAAGCTTTAAAAGAAGAAGGTGAAGATAAGGTTAAGGAAGAACAATTCCGTTATCCGGGACCAAAACCTAATATGAAAGAAACAGCAATTTTGATGATAGCAGATGCTGTCGAATCTGCAGTAAGAGCTGCTAAAAACCCTTCTAATGAAGAAATTGATGCTATTATTAATAAAATAATTAAAGAAAGACTTAATGACGGTCAATTAGACGACTCTCCATTAACTCTTAGAGACTTAAAAGTGATTGCAGAAACTCTTTCCAGAATGCTAAGAGGTATGCATCATAAAAGAATTAAGTATCATAATGATTTGGTTCAAGAGTTTGATAAAAATAAACAAGAAAATGAATTGGATATTGTTCCTCCACCAGCTCTTGATGCTGATTTAGAGTCAAAAATTAAGGAATTAGAAAACAGAAAAAATGACAGCTTATAATATTTTTACGGAAAATATTTTTCCTGATTGGAATGTTGATGAAAAAGATGTTATAGATAAAACCAGAAGGATGCTTGAATATTACATTGCAAACCTTGGTGAACAAAGCTGTTTGTTTGAAAAAGAATATGACTCGATTACTCTTGATATTGTGTTTACGGATTCAGAGAAAACTCACGAGTTAAACCGTGATTACAGAGAAAAAGACTATCCTGCGGATATTATAACATTTGCGATTTTTGCTGATGATGAGAATAGTTTTATTTTTGACGGAGATATTAACCTCGGAGAAATTGTTATTGCGTTAGATAAAGTTATTGAGGGTGTAAATCGAGATATAAGTCATTCTGCTAATCGTGAGCAGGAATTATTCTTTTTAATAAGCCACGGATTAATGCATCTTTTAGGATTTGACCACCAGAGCGAGGAAGAGTACAATTTTGTTATAGAAGAACAAAGAAAAGCGCTGGGGAGTATCGAGTATGACAAAATTTAAGTCTCAGGGATTTGGGAACACTTTTAAGAATGCAAGAAAAGGATTTAAGCTTGTTTTAAAAAGCGAAATGAATATAAGAGTGCATGTTGTTATCGCGTTTTTTGTTCTTGTACTTGCATATATTTTGAAGTTTTCAGCGCTTGAGTTTTGTGCGCTTTTGTTTGCAATAGCGATTGTCATTGTGTCCGAAATGCTCAATACAGCGATAGAATTTGCACTGGATTCGATTTATCATAACCGATATTCAAAGATGGTTGGGATGGCAAAAGATATTTCAGCTGGCGCTGTGATGTTTGCATCGTTTGTTAGTGTTTTGGTTGGGTTGATTTTATTCGGAAGACATCTTATTTAGATCTATGAAATGTCCGCCGTCCCTTATTTACGTACGTTAGTACCCGCCAGACTCGCCAATTGTATCAACTGCTTCTACTTTGATATCTGTAATCAATTCTGAATAAGAGATTACAACAATTGTTGGAATGTGGCGTTCAAGCAATTGATATAAAGGTAATCTGATTCTTGGCGAACATAAGATTACAGGCTGTAAACCGATGCTCTGGTGTGCACGCATTAGTGTCATTGCCGTTGATTCAATTAAGTCCTGTACTTGCATTGGGTTAAGTAAGAACATTGTCCCCAATTCAGTTCTCTGGCAGCTGTCATCCAGTGTTTTTTCCCACTCTGGTGAAAGTGTAAGTGCATATAAAACCTTGTCTCTATCAACATTACTCAAACAAATCTGACGACCGAGAGCCGCACGCAGACGTTCTGACAGGATATCAGGTTCTTTTGAAAATCTTGCATAGTCGCATAATCTTTCAAATACAAAGATAATATCCTTGATTGAAACTTTTTCGCGGATTAAGTTAACAAAAATCTTTCTTAAATCAGATGTTGAGATAATTGCAGGAACTAAGTCATTAACAAGTGTAGGGTCTTGTGAACGTACAAGTTCCATAAGCTTAAGAACATCGGTTTTTGTCATAACTTCGTCTACGTGCTTACGTACACATTCCTGTAAGTGAGTAACAAGAACATCTGTAGCGTCAACCGCTGTAACGTTTTTAGTCGCCTTAGCATCATCTTGTGAAATCCAGTAAGCCTGAGTTTGATATGTTGGGTCAACACCAACAATAGCATCTTCAGGAATTGTCTTCTTAACTGAATCCCATTGGTCAGCAATAACCATGTATTTTCCAGGATAAACATAGCCTGATGCAACCACGTTATTACGAATAGAAATAACGTATTCATTAGCTTCCAGTGCTGATGAGTCCATAATACGGATGTTTGGTAAGATATAGCCCAATTCATCTGTTACACGTTGACGAAGAGCTGCGATTTTAGCAAGTAATTGACCTTCCTGATCAGGGTCGGCAATAACGAGCAAGCCTGCACCAACTTGTAAGCTCAATACGTCAACACCAAGTCTTTCGTACATCTTATTAGGGTTAACCAGGTCTTGCATATTTTGGCGAACGCTTTCTAATTGACCCAATTGAGATTGTACGTCAGCATTAACCAATACAGAGAAGCCTGCAACAGCAAGAATAATTGTAAAGATTAAGAACGGTAAGAAGGGTAATCCGGTAAAAGGGCAGGTTATGGTAATTAATCCTAAGAATAATGCAGCAAAGAATAATGAATAGGGTTTTGCCATAATCTGATTGGTCAAATCACCACCCAGTGAAGTATTACCTGCAGATGCACGTGTCATGACGATACCTGCTGCGATTGACATTAATAGTGATGGAAGCTGTGAAGCCAAACCGTCACCGATTGTTAAGATGGTGTATTTTTGAACGGCTTCGGCTGGTGACATTTGGTTCATTAAACAACCGATACATAATCCGCCGACAATGTTAATTATAACAATGATGATACCAGCCATAGTATCACCTTTTACGAACTTCATAGAACCGTCCATTGAACCGAATAAACTTGATTCTCTTTGGAGGTCTTCACGTTTTTTAACCGCTTCTTCCGGTGAAATCAACCCTGCATTAAAGTCGGCGTCAATTGTCATTTGTTTACCGGGCATTGCGTCTAAGGCGAAACGTGCAGCAACTTCGGCGATACGTTCAGCACCTTTGGTGATTACCATGAACTGTACAACAGTGATAATAAGGAAGATTACACCCCCTACAACCAGATTACCGCCGGTTACGAAGGTTCCGAAAGCTTCTACAACTTCACCTGCATAACCTTTTGACAGAATCAAACGGGTTGAAGCAATAGAAAGTACAAGTCTAAACATTGTACCAATCAGGATAATTGAAGGGAATGCTGCTAATTCAAGAGGCTTTTGGACATACAAAGATATCATCAGCAAAACAATACCAAGGGTAATATTCAAGCTTATTGAAAAGTTGATAACCCAATCAGGCATTTCCATAATAAGGATTAACACCAGTGTCATTACGAATAGTGCCAAGAATATTTCTGATATAGGTTTGCTTTGCTGTTCTTGAGCCATAACTATCCCATACCTTCCAGTGCTTTTTTAATGATTTCTAACTGAGTGTCAATCGAAGCATCTACAATCCCGTTGTTTGTTTGGAATACGCATCCACCCTCTTCAATAGAAGGGTCTGCAACGATATTTATTTTTGAATCAATCCCATATTGATAAGTTATATTTGGAATTGTATCTTTTATAAATTGAACAGCTTGCGGCTTAACTTTTATGATGATTTTAGGTTCGTTCTTTGAAACTGTTTTTAGAACATCAACAATTGTATTCATTAAAACCTGCGGGTCTTGTTCGACTTCTTTTTTAATAATTTTTTTAGCGATATCAACGCTGATTTCAAGAATATCAGGTGCTATGTATTCAAAAACATCTTTTTGTGCACCCATAAATTGAGCAAGATTGTTTCTAAAAACTTCCATATCTGTTGAAGCTTTTTCTAATCCCGCTCTGTAGCCTTCTTCAAAAGCTGATTTTTTAATATTTTCAGATTCTTCTTGTGCTCTTGAGACAAGATTTCTGTCGTCAATTCTTCTGTAACCGCGGCGTCTTGAGCCTCTTCTTCGTTCTTGTCTTTGCGTAAAATCGATGTTTTCAATATCAAAAAGGTCAATATCTGGTTCTTTTGGCGGCTCAGGAGCGGGTTCATCAACTTGAACCTCTGCTATAACTTCAGGTTCTGGAACGTTTTCAGCTAAATCAGAACCGGTATTAACTACTGGTTCTTCAATCTTTTTAGCAATTCCTTTCCCCAAATTCCTTTTTTTGATTATCATATTTTATATTATACGCTTTCCTCGATATATTCTGCAACTATTCCCGCAACTCTTAACGGAAGGTTCCCAAATTCTCCGTCATAAGCTTGTGAAATAAATCTTTTTACAAGCGGACGCTCGTTTTTGAGCACTTTTTCTATTTTTTCTCTCGGATTTGTTCTGTAAAGATGTAACAGGTCTGCCAGAACATTTTCTTGTGTAAGTTTTTTCTTGATTGGCAAAGACTTTTTCATTTCGCTTAAGCATTCTGCAACCAAATCACCATCAAGATGTGATTCCAAATCTGCCATATTCATATATTGAGAAATGACAAGTGA
The DNA here is from genome assembly GCA_932182025.1 of uncultured Candidatus Melainabacteria bacterium. Lineage (GTDB taxonomy): Bacteria > Cyanobacteriota > Vampirovibrionia > Gastranaerophilales > Gastranaerophilaceae > CAG-196. The sequence continues at coordinate 88,546 of CAKNXK010000023.1, read as the reverse complement.
GTCGTTTGAATCAAATTTGTTTAAAATTGTAGTAACTTTATCTTGAGAAAGGATTTTTAATAATAAAGCAAGTGACATAAGTTTCATTTGTTTGTGGCTTATACCTTGCGGCATACTTGCAAGAGCGGCAGCTTTAGCTTTTTCTGCTTTTTCTTTGGCTTTTTTATCTTCACGTGCTTTTTGAGCTTTCTCAGCGTTTTTAGTTGATTCTTCAATCATTTCTTGCTGGCGTTTTTGCTGCTCGGCTTGAGCTTGCTGCGCCATGGCATCAATATTTGATTGGCTTTCTGCACGATTTTTGATTTCTTCGTTAATAACACCTTTTTGTTCAAGCTCTTCAATGCTTTGTTTGTAAACTTTTACAACGTGGTGCTCTACAGCCTGAAGCAATTGGTCTTGTGGGATTTTTCTTATCATTGCTTGTTTTGCAACTTCAAAGATAGTGAATGCAATTTTTTGCATAATACTATCCCAGTATTGAGGAAGAATTCCCGAATGCACAAGGTCAACAGATTTGTGGAATGACCATTCTGCAATAACCTGTGTAATGAATATTGCTTGTTCTGCATTAATCTCTAATGATGTATCGTTATATAGGGCTTCTCCGGCAAGCATTGTAAAATTGCCAAGAGTTTTAACAATATATTCTTTTTCAAAATCTTTCAGGTCTTGAGGAACAAGCTCTTTTGCTTGTTCTGCCATAGATGCGGCAAATCCTTTATAATCAAATCCTTCGATTGGCATGTTTTATTTTCCCCTACCCCGTTTTGAACAAGTTTTATTGTTCAATCCAACTTCTTATTCTTTCACCTGCTTCTGATTCATCGACTCCTTCAAACTCACGTTTAAGCTCTCTTAGTGCGTCTCTGATATCAGCTCCTGATGTTTTAATAGCAGGTCTGCTTTGTTGTTCTAATAAACCTTGCTGCAGCTGTGATTGTTTTTCGATTAAACTTGCAGCGTTTGCGCTCAAATCTCTGATTTGCTGCTCTTGAGCTGCATTCTGTTCTCTTAATCTAATCATTTCCTCTTCTTGAGCCGCTTTAGCTGCTGCAATCTTTTGTGATAATGCTTTGTGTCCGAAGAACAAACCGCCGGCAAGAAGTACTATTGCTAACCACCAAGGGTTTCCGTGTTCAGCTTTAATTGGAGCTTTAACGTTTTTATCGCCTGCCATAAATGGATCCAAGCTTTCTGCAAATGCAATGGTTACATTGTCAGCGCTTGCTTTAGGGCTTGCTGCATTAGCTACAAGTTCTTTTAATTCTTCCAACGTAAGTTCTACAGGAAGCGCATCTTTCTCAAGAGTTACGGCAATTGAGATTTCTTCTAATACACCCGGTGACATGTATTCGTTTGTTTGAACTTTTGTTACTCCAAATTGAGTTTCGCGAGCAGTTCTTGAATAGCTTCTGTTTTGAGAAGAATCTGAGCTGCCTGCAGGTAAACCGTTTGGAAGGTATACGCTTACTGCATTAGTGTTTTTATTAACATCTTGAGTTTGATCTCCCAAACCTTCTGAGAAAGTTTGTTCGTTTACAGCTGTTTTTCTTGTTGGATCATACTCAATAGTAAATCTTTCAACAGGAGCTTGTTTCAAGAATGTTGAAACTGTTGCTACATACTTTCCTGAACCGATTAATCTGTTTAATTGTGCAGAAACTTTTTCCTGCATATATTTATCGTTTTCACGAAGCCTGTCAAGCATTTCTGATTGAGCGTTAACAAGACTGTTATATACGTGACCGTTTGTATCTGTGATAGAAATGTTTTCAGATGTTAAACCTGAAACACTTCCTAAAAGAAGGTTTGAAACAGCTTTGATTTTACCCATATCAAGAACTTGTCCTACAGATACGGTTAGCTGAACTGTAGCTGTTACAGGTTTTTGCATTGATGAAAACATTGTTTGCTCAGGAATTGAGATAAATACTGATGCGTTTTCAATCCCGTCAATTCTTTTGATTAGACGAGCAAGTTCACCGTTCATAGCGCGAACAAGACGAATTCTTTTGTCTTCTTTTGTAGAAGTAAAGTCACCTTTATCAAAAACTTCCAAGCCAACATTTTGGTCGTACAATCCGCTTTCAACAATAATCATAAGAGCCATATCGCGTTTTTCGGTTGTACATTTGCCTGCTGCAGTTGTACAGTTTTTAGCTTTAAGAATCAAATCTGATTTACTTCCATTTTCTCCGCGTGCTACTACAATACCGTGTTTAGCGAGAAGAGCTTGTATTTCAAGAGCTTTGCCTAAATTATCTGTGGTTAAAAGTTTAATATCTTCTTTAAAATATTCTTTGCTTACGTCTTTAGTTTCAGGATTAGAATTCTTAGAAGAGCCCATAATAGCACCCATAATTACAAGCGCTAATATAACAATAATAGAAACGCCTGCAATTAATAAAATTGTTTTATTTTGTAGTAAACTCTTTAAGTCCATATATCCTTCCCTATATCATTATACACATATTATAGAGTTATGAGAAGCCTAAATCTGTAATTGCATTATTTTATCATACGCTTGGATGACTTTACCCACAGCAGTAGTTGCTACGGTAATACTGATTTCTGCTTTTGACATTGCGGTCATAACGTCGTGTACATCTACGTTTTCGTTACCCATCATAGCATCTTTTAACAGATTATCAGGTGCATTCATTTCTGTATTAAGGTTTTCTACTAATCCTGACATTACACTTGAAAAATTGGCAGTCGAAGGTTCTTCAACTCTGTTCATACGAGCAGATGGGATATCATAACCCCATGAATCAAGTTTTGTGTGCTGAATTCTTGCTTCTAAGTCGTATCTTGGATAAAAACCGTTAAACATATTACACCTCTTTTATTATTTTTATCGGAAGTTTTTGGGTTTAGTTTATATATTTTTCTCAAAAATCGTCCGTTTGTAGTATCTCTTTAATAATTATTAAAGATTTGTCAATATTTGACGAAGCTATTATTACTATGAATTTACACGAAGAATGCTTACTTAAATATTTACAAAATCCGGTGGATTTATTCCGCTCAACTGAAATGCTGAAATTAAATAATGCTCTTATTGAAAAAGGTGTTTTTGCCAATCTTGCAAAAAAGGGGCAAATTAACTATACTGCTAATAGAATTTAAGATAACGGGGAGAATATAATGAAGAAGTTTATTCAAACAAAGTGGTTTACGTTTGGAACCTACTTATTGCTTGTTCTTGCTACTTTGTTGATTGGTTTTGTTCTTTTGCAAAATAATAAAACTTTGAAAAATGTAATTACTTCATTTTTTGAAGTAGCAGAAAATCGTTCTTTTGATTACAGACAAACTTTGAAAGTTGCGCATACACATCCTGTGCCTAACAGAGACATTGTATTTTTAGCGATTGATGATGCAAGTTTGGAAATGCTTTGGGATAAATATGGCGAATGGCCTATCCCTCGTAATGTTTATGCCGATATGATTAATCATATCGAAAGCCAAAAGCCTCAAGCTATAATTTTTGACTTGCTATTTATTAAATCAATGAGAGCAACAGCGGATGCAGATAAAGCATTGGTTTCTGCAATGAACAGCTACGATAATATCTATACAGGTATGACATTTGATAACCAAACAACGGATGTAAGACTTCCTATTGAATTGCCTGAAAGATTAAAACTAAATGTTGATAACCAATCTAATGTAAAATTTAAAGCAGATTTTACAAATGTTCGTCCAATCTTATCAGATTTAATTAATGGTAATGTTCATGTGGGTTCAACCAATGCTTTAAGAAGCAGTGATGGTATTATTAGAAAATTCTCTCCTATAGTTAAATATAAAGGAGATTATTATCCGCTTCTATCTTTTGGTGCTGCTGCTAAATATGTGGCTTCTGAAGATAAAAACTTTACTATAGATAAAAATAAAAACTTGTTAGTTGGTGATACAAAACTTCCGCTAACAAACGAAGGTGAAGTTATTCTTAACTGGTATGGTAAAAGCGGTACACACACAATTTATCCGATGTATAAACTTGTAAAAGAAATGGATGCTAATGTTCATTCTTTGGACTTTAAAGACAAAGTTGTTATTATTGGTACAACAGCAATGGCATTGCAGGATAATAAGAGTGTTCCAGTACAGGAAGGAGTTTATCCGGGGGCAGAAGTCCATGCGACATTCTTTAATAATATTTTAGATAATAACTTTATCAAACAAACTTCTCCGGGGGTAAATGCATTTATTCTAATAGGAGTGGTTTCAATTGTTGGTTTGATAGTTATGTATTCAGCTTCAACAATATTCTCAGTTCTTTCAACTGTCTTATTTATGATAGCTTATCTTCTTGTTTCATATTATTTAATGAGTGGTGCTAATCTTTGGATACCAGTTGTTCTGCCAACTATTTCAATAGTAATAGCGTTTGCACTTTCTTATCTTGCAAAATACTTAATCAAATCAAGAGATTTTGAATATCAGTATAAACTTGCAACTGTGGATGGCTTAACAGAATTATATAATCACAGATATTTTCAGGATACTTTAAAAAATCAAATTGAAACAGCAAAACGCTATAATCAAACTTTTTCTTTAATTATTGTTGATATTGATTTCTTTAAAAAGTTTAATGATACTTATGGTCACCAAGCAGGCGATGCTGTATTAAGACAGGTTGCTCAAACATTGAAGAAAAATTCTCGTACAACAGATTTTGTTTGCAGATATGGCGGAGAAGAAATGAGTATTATTTTACCGAACACTGCTAATGAAGAAGCAATGAATAATGCAAATAGACTTTGTAAAGCAATTTCAGAAAGACCATTCCAGTTGAATGCAACTGAAACAGGTAATGTTACAATAAGCTTGGGTGTAGCAACTTTCCCTGACAATGCTCAGACTGCTCAAGAGTTGATTGAGTATGCGGATAAATGCTTATACTATGCAAAAGAAAATGGACGTAATCAAGTAGGTAAATATGAATAGTGTTACTATAATTGGTGCCGGTCTTGCCGGCTCAGAAGCGGCTTTACAGCTTGCAAAACGCGGAATAAAAGTTAAGTTATATGAAATGAGACCGAATAAAACAACAGGTGCTCATGTGGGTTCTGATTGTGCAGAATTTGTTTGTTCAAACAGTTTAGGTTCATCTGATATAACAAACGCGAGCGGACTTCTTAAAAAAGAGATGGAACTTTTAGGCGGAGAGTTAATCAAAATTGCTATTGAGAACGCTGTTCCTGCAGGTAATGCGCTCGCAATCGCTCGAGAAGATTTCTCTCAAGCCGTAACTAAAAGAATTGAAGAAGAACCAAATATAGAACTTATTCGAGAAGAGATTGTAGAAATTCCTGAAGGCAATGTGATTATCGCATCAGGTCCTTTGACCAGAGATGTGCTTGCTGAAAAAATAAAAGAGTTTACAAAAAGCGAACACTTGCATTTCTTTGACGCTATTGCTCCGATTGTGGAAGTTGATTCAATCAATTTTGAAAAAGCATTTTGGGCTTCAAGATATAATAAGGGCGAGGCTTCTTATATTAACTGTCCTATGAATAAGGAAGAATACGAAAAGTTTTATAATATTTTGATTAACGCTCCTCGTATTGAACAGCATGAAATTGATAAAAAATCGAAGTTCTTTGAATCTTGTCTTCCAGTCGAAGTTCTTGCTTCTCGTGGTGTTGATACACTTCGTTTTGGTCCTATGAAACCTGTTGGACTTGTTGATGATAGAACAGGAGTCGAAAACTACGCTGTTGTTCAGCTTAGACAGGATAATTCAGCAAAAACATTGTTTAACCTTGTAGGATTCCAAACTAACTTAAAATGGGGTGCGCAAAAAGAATTATTACAATCAATTCCGGGTTTAGAAAACTGTAATATTGTACGTTATGGTGTAATGCATAGAAACACATTTATAAACAGCCCTGCTGTTCTTAATCCGACATTGGAAGCCAGAGAGCGCCAAGGTTTATTCTTTGCGGGACAATTAACAGGTACGGAAGGTTACACTGAATCAATTGCAACAGGCATGCTCGCAGGTATAAATATGGCGAAAAGAATTTTAGGCAAAGAGCCTGTTGTGCTTCCTGAAGTAACAATTTTAGGTGCTTTAACAAGGTATATTTCAGACCCTGAACATACCCAATTCCAACCTATAAACTCTAATTGGGCGCTTGTTCCTCCGGTTGAACTTCCTAAAAAAGAGAGAAAAAATAAAAAGCTAAAGAATGAGCTTCTTGCCAAAAGAGCTCTGGAGTCATTAGAGAGTTTTGTGATATAATTGGTTAAACAGTGGGAGGGGATATTATGAATTTAGAAAATGTTAAAAAAACAGACGCAGAAGTTGCGCAGTATATTGAAGAAGAATTAAAACGTCAACAGACAACAATTGAACTTATCGCAAGTGAAAATTTTACCTCTCCTGCAGTTATGGAAGCTTGCGGAACGGTTTTAACAAATAAGTATTCGGAAGGCAAACCTCATAAGCGTTATTATAACGGATGTGAAGTTATCGATAAGATTGAAGAACTTGCGCAAAAACGTGCTTGTGAGCTTTTTGGAATGGCTCATGCTAACGTTCAGCCGCATGCGGGTGCACAGGCTAATATGGCTGTTTTCTTAGCTGTTCTTAAACCGGGTGATAAAGTTCTTGGTATGGATTTATCAAATGGCGGACATTTGAGCCATGGTTCACCAGTTAATTTTTCAGGCATGTACTTTGATGTAAAAAGCTATGGCGTAGATGAAAACGGCAATATTGATTACGAAGACGTTCGCAAAATGGCTCATGAACATCAGCCAAAATTGATTATTTGCGGAGCTTCTAACTATTCAAAAGTAATTGATTTTAAAAAGTTCAGAGAAATTGCTGATGAAGTAGGTGCGTATTTACTTGCAGATATCGCACATATTGCGGGGCTTGTAGCAGGAGGTGTTCACCCATCACCGGCTGGTTACGCTCATTTTGTAACGACTACAACACATAAAACCCTAAGAGGCCCAAGAGGCGGTATTATTATGTGTGATGAAGAATTTGCACTACAAATTGATAAAGCAGTTTTCCCTGGAATTCAAGGCGGACCTTTAGAACATATTATTGCAGGTAAAGCTGTTGCGCTTAAAGAAGCTATGCAGCCTGAGTTTAAAGAATACGCTAAACAAATTGTTAAAAATGCAAAAGCTTTAGCACAAGGTCTTCTTGATGAAGGATTAGATATTGTTGGCGGTATGACAGAAAACCACCTTATGACTCTTGATTTAAGAAAAACAGGCAAAACCGGTAAAGACATGGCAAATGTTCTTGAAAGAGTCGGTATTACAGCTAATAAAAATACTGTTCCAAACGATCCTCAAAGTCCATTTGTTACAAGCGGCATCAGACTTGGTTCTGCTGCTATGACTACAAGAGGTTTTAAAGAAGACGATATGAAAGAAGTTGCAAGAATTATTGCAGAAGCAATCAAGAATTCTGAAAACGAAGAAATTTTGGATAAGTTAAGAAAAGACTCATTGAAGCTTTGTGAAGCTCATCCGTTGTACTAGAGGTATTTATGATAGTTAAACTTACACAAGCACATATTTTAGGCGCATTTATTTCTTATTTGTTAGGAGTATTTATTGTTCCGTTTGTAATCGATTTTTCACAAAAAGAGGGACTGGTTGATGTTCCAAATGAAAGAAAAATCCACAAAAATCCGATTTCGCGCTTAGGCGGAGTTGCAATTTGGACAAGTACAATGCTTACGTTCTTGTGTCTTGTGTTATTGAGTTATTATCCTTATGGAAGCTTGCTTTCAGGTATTTTGCTTGGTGGTTCATTAATGTTTTTATTGGGTTTAATCGACGATATCTACAACCTTGATGCAAAATTCAAGCTCGTTATACAGCTTTCGATTGCAACAATCGTTTATCTTTTGGGTGTAAAAATTGACACGCTGTTTAATCCGTTTGGAAGTGCAATTGATTTAGGAATTTTCTCATATCCAATTACAGTGTTGTGGATTGTAGGGATTTCTAATGCTGTTAATTTCATTGACGGTGTTGACGGATTAGCAGGTTCTGTTATTACAATCAACTCAATAACTTTAGCACTTATAGCTGCTGCAATGACTCCTGCTCAGCCAATTACAGCTCTAATTGGATTTATATTGGCAGGTTCTATGCTTGCTTTTTTAACATTCAATTTTAATCCTGCAAAAATATTTATGGGCGATTCAGGTGCGCTGTTCTCAGGCTTCTTGCTTGCAACACTTTCGATTGCAGGAGTTATGAAGGGTGCAACTTTAGCGATTTTATTACCGTTCTTGGTTCTTGCAGTACCTATCATGGATATTACTTATTCATCTTTAAGAAGAATTATGAAAGGCAAATCACCATTTGTGGCTGATGCTGAACACATTCACCATAAATTATTGAAAGCAGGCTTCTCTCAAAAGAAAACTGTAGCAATACTAACTTCTGTTGCAATTGTTGGCGGAGCTGCTGCTACATACTTTACCGGTACTCTGAAACACTATTTCTTATATATTGCAGTATTATTATTGATTATGATTGTTTTAAGCGTAATTAGTGTTTTAACAAAGCATAGAGAAGATTCTTAATAAAAATTTTACCTCCATTTCTTGTTCAAGTTTTATAATAAGAATTGGAGGTATTATTATGAGCATTTTTGAAGCAGGTATGATGGTGTGTTTTGGTGCAAGCTGGCCAATTGCAGCTTACAAGACATATAAAGCTAAGTGTGTTAATGGAAAAAGTTTTGCATTTTCTTGTCTAATATTAGCGGGCTATATTTGTGGAATAATACATAAATTATTCTTTTACAGAGATTGGGTAATCTGGTTGTATTTATTTAATATGCTTTTTTTAATTATTGATATGGTTCTTTATTGCAAATATAAAAGTTGTAAATAAAAAAGGCGGAAACAAAGTTTCCGCCTTTTTGAATATCCTTCGTGCAAATTAACGTTTGCTGAATTGGAATCTCTTACGAGCTTTCTTTCTACCGTATTTCTTACGTTCTTTAACGCGAGCATCACGAGTTAATAAACCTTCTGATTTAAGAACTGTTTTGTACTCTTCGTTAGCTTTTAATAAAGCTCTTGAAATACCATGTCTGATAGCAGCTGCTTGAGCAACAATACCGCCGCCTACAGCTTTTACTCTTACATCATATTTTTCTTGGTTTTCTGTTAAAACAAGTGGTCTGTAAACCATCATTTCAACAGCCGGCATATTGCCGATATATGCTTGTAATGTTTTACCGTTAACGAAAATTCTGCCTTTACCTTTAACAAGTTTAACAACAGCAACTGCACATTTTCTACGACCGGTAGCCATAATAATTTCTTTATTGTCAGCCATTATTTAGCCTCCTTTTCTAATACAACTGGTTTTTGAGCAGCGTGTGGATGTTCAGGACCACAGTAAACTTTAAGTTTAGTGAATTGTTCTGAACCTAAAGTGTTGTGTTGTAACATACCTTTTACAGCTTTTTCAATTAACTTAGTTGCATCTTTTTCTCTAACTTCTTTAACAGAAGCTGATTTCAAACCACCCGGATAACCAGTGTGGTGGTAGTAAATTTTGTCAGTTTCTTTGTTACCTGTTACTACAACCTTTTCAGCGTTGATAACGATTACGAAATCGCCTGTATCAACGTTTGGTGTATATTCAGGTTTGTTTTTACCTCTAAGAATGTTTGCAACACGAACTGCTAAACGACCAAGTACTTCGCCTTCAGCGTCGATTACATACCATTTTCTTTCAACTTCAAGAGGTTTTGCTGAATATGTTTTCATATTAGTTTATTCCTTCTTTAATAATTTACCTTTACTAATGTCAGCCCGTATGGACTAACAGTTCTTCCCGCCTTACGGCGGTCTTTTGCCTCCAGAACCATTTTCATGTGTTCTGCCGGCAAATTATGCCCTTCCATTTCAAGAAGGGTACCGACTATCGTTCTTACCATATTGTAAAGGAAGCGATTTCCTTCAAGATGGATAAAAACCCTATCGCCTTGTTTTTCAACTTCAGCTCTAGTTATAAAACAAACTTTGCTCGGGTTAAGCGTTCCGGAACTTTTAAAACTTGAAAAATCATGTTCACCTTTTAAGAAGTTCAAAGCACATTGCATGCGCTCTACATCCAAATCGTATTTTACTCTTAAGATATCACCGTCAAACGCTTGTTTATATTTGCGATTGATTAATTCATACCTGTAATATCTACTCTTTGCAGATTTCTGAGCATGAAACGACTGGTCAACAATTCTCAAGTTATTAACTGATATATCATCAGGCAAGATTTCGTTCATTTGATAGATGAACTTTGAAGCAACAATCGTCCTATCTGTATCAAAATGAACGACTTGTCCTAATGAATTTACACCTTTATCAGTTCTTCCGGAGAAGATTGTTTTTATCGGTCTATTTTCGGAAGTTTTTCCGATTATCAACGTACGTAATGCTCTTTCCAATTTGCCCTGTATCGTGGTTCCTATTTCTTTACCGCCTTCAAATTGAATTTGGCTGCCGTCATAGTCCTTGCCAATATACTGGACATCAAGAGCGTAGCGCATTAATTATACCAATTGAATTAATGCCATTTCAGAAGCATCACCTCTACGAGGAGGAAGTCTGAAAATTCTTGTGTAACCACCCTGTCTAGAAGAGTATTTAACACCGATGATGCTGAATAATTTTCTTAGAACAGTTTGTTTAGCAAGTTTTTTGCCTTCTTGTGGAGCATCAAATACTTCACCTGTAGCTGTGTCAATTAATTGTCCGATTTCTTTATCGTAAATATATTTGCCAGCAAGTCTTCTTGAGTTCAAGTCACCTTTTTTAGCCATAGTGATAACGTTTTCAGCATATGGTTGTAAAGCTTTTGCTCTAGCCATAGTTGTTTTGATTTCACCGTGAGTAAAAAGTTCAGTAGCCAATGAACGCAACAAAGCCTTTCTCTGGTCTTGTGCTTTACCAAGCGTATGTTTTTTTGTTTGGTGTCTCATTGTTTTTTCCCTTTATTATAATTATCTATTAGTCGTTTGCTGCTTCAATAACCATACCATCTTCATCCAATTCAGGGTTTGGAGCTAAGTCTAAACCGAAGTGGTGTAATCTTTCGATTACTTCGTCAGATGATTTTTTACCGAAGTTTTTAATATTTAACAAATCATGTTCTGATTTCTTTAATAGTTCAGCCATAGAGTTGATGCTTGCTCTTTTTAAGCAGTTGTATGCTCTTACTGATAATTCTAATTCATCAATAGTGATTGATGGTTCATCAGCTGAAGCTTCAACTGTCTCATCTTTAGCAACTGCAACTTCTTCAACTTCTCTTTGAATAGTTTTACCAGAAATACCGGCAATTTGAACAAAGTGTTCAATAAGAAGTTCTGAAGCGTAAGAAAGAGCTGATGTTACATCTACAGTACCGTTTGACCAAATTTCCAAAGTCAATTTGTCAAAGTCAATGCTGTCGCCAACACGAGTGTTTTCTACTTCGTAGCTTACTCTCTTGATTGGCATAAATGTTGCATCAATTGGAAGCATATCGATAGAAGCTCCTGCTTTAGCATTTCTTGGAACATCATTAGCTACATAGCCTTTGCCTGTTTCAACAATAATATCAGCGTGGAATGATCCGCCTTCTGCAATTGTACAGATTAACCAGTCAGGGTTAACAACTTTAACACCTGCAGGAAGCTGAATATCACTTGCTAATACTGCACCTGCTCTATCAACATCAATTCTCAAATGTTGAGGTTCTTTAGAATCAGTTTTAACTGCTAAGCCTTTAAGGTTTAACATAACATCAATAACATCTTCTAATACACCAGGAATAGCTGTGTATTCGTGAGTAATACCTTCAATTCTGCAAGAAGTTACAGCAGTACCTTCAAGGCTTGAAAGCAAAACTCTTCTAAGAGCGTTACCGATAGTTGTACCAAAACCTCTTTCCAATGGTTCAATGGTGAATTTACCATATTGTGAACCGTCAGAACCGGCCATAGTATTAACAGTTTTAATTTTTAATTCCATATTATTCTCTCCTATCGACTATTTTGAATAGTACTCTATAACTAGTTGTTCTTTGATTTCCGGATCGAGTTCTTCTCTTTCTGGAACTCTGTCGAATGTAACTTTCAAAGCATCTTTATCAACAGTTACCCAAGCTGGAGCGCAAGATAAATCAATTGTGCTCATAACAGCTTTTAAGTAATCGCTGCTCTTAACCTTGATTGTGATTACATCTTCAGGTTTTACTAAATATGATGGAATATCTACTTTTTTACCGTTAACTAGAACATGACCGTGGTTAACGATTTGTCTTGATTGCTTACGAGTTACACCAAAACCTGCTCTGTAAAGAATGTTGTCAAGTCTTGATTCAAGAAGTTGAAGAAGGATTGTACCTGTAACACCTTTTCTTCTTGCTGCTTCGTTATAATATTTAGCAAATTGTTTTTCACTTACTAAGTATGTGAATCTGATTTTTTGTTTTTCTGCTAAGTGTAAAGCGTATTCAGAAAGTTTCTTTCTAACAGCACCGTGCTGTCCTGAAGCTGTTTGTCTCATAGAAGAAGTTAGTTTTCTATTTGACAAATCTTTAACTTTCTTATTTCTGAATAACTTATTAGTTGGTCCTGTGTATCTTGCCATTTTTTTCTCCTTTTCTTTTGCGGGGCATCTATGGTTTACTTTTTTGGCTTGAAGTAAGCCCCCGCTATTTTGTATTTACTGTCTGTTTCCTCTGGACTATACGCGTCTCTTTTTAGGAGGTCTGCATCCGTTGTGAGGAATTGGTGTTACGTCTTTAATCAAAGTGATTTCAAGTCCAGCTGCTTGAATAGCTCTGATAGCTGTTTCACGTCCTGAACCAGGGCCTTTGATATAAACTTCAACTTTTTTCATACCTTGGTCAATTGATTTTTTTGCTACTTGTTCAGCTGCAGATTGTGCTGCGAACGGAGTACCTTTTCTAGCACCCTTGAATCCTGAAGCACCTGCTGTAGCCCAAGCAATAGCATTACCTTGTGTATCAGTAGAAGTTACAATTGTATTGTTGAAAGTAGATTGAATATGTACAACCCCTTGCAATACATTTTTCTTTTCTTTTTTCTTTGTAGTTTTTGGTCTTGCCATTTTTCTTATCCTTTATGTTACTATTTATTTTCTTTTTAAAGTTTCGGTCTTGAATTATTCCTCCACGCTACGCTGTCGTTCATTTCGTTTTGCTCCCGCAAAACTGTCATTCACTTAGCTCCGCGATACTTCGTGCTAGTCTCGCTCGGCGAGCCGTCACACTACGGAAAATTCAACTATTTCTTCTTACCTGCGATAGGTCCGGTCTTTTTACCACGTCTTGTTCTTGCGTTAGTTTTTGTTCTTTGACCCCTGCAAGGAAGACCTCTTTTGTGTCTCATACCTCTGTAAGAGTTGATTTCTTGAAGACGTTTAATGTTCATAGCTACTTCACGTCTCAAGTCACCTTCGATGTGGTATTCAGATAATGCATTACGTAATAAACGAATATCATCTTCTGTTAAATCGTCTGTTCTTAAATCTGGAGAAATACCAGTTGTTTCAAGAATCTTTGCAGCTCTAGCCGGTCCGATACCATAAATGTATGTAAGAGCTACTTCTAGTCTTTTGTTACGAGGTAAATCTACCCCTACTAATCTTGCCATATTTTCTTTCCTTTATTAATTAAATGTACTTAACTTTGTTTTACTTGATTAACCTTGTCTTTGTTTGTGTTTTGGGTTTTCACAAATAACTGCAACTCTGCCTTTTCTTCTGATAACTTTGCATTTGTCGCACATAGGTTTTACTGATGATCTTGTTTTCATTGTTTTTTCCTTTACTTTATATACTTTTGTTACTTAAGTCTGAATGTAATTCTTCCTTTTGTTAAATCGTATGGAGTCATTTCGACCTTTACTTTGTCTCCCGGAAGAATTCTGATGAAATTCTTTCTGATTTTACCAGAGATGTGAGCCAGAATTTCGTGTCCGTTTTCGAGTTTTACTCTGAACATTGCATTCGGCATTGACTCTAATATAGTACCTTCAATTTCAATTACGTCTTTTGCCATGTTTTCCTCTATTTTCGGCTATCAATTTAATGCCACTATTAGGCATCTTAATTAATAATATTTGCTAAATTTCTGTTTGCAAGCAGTTTTATTACATTTGGGCTATTTTTGTTAAGTTTTATTAAAGATTGTTTTTATAAATTTAGGTTTTAAACGCTATTTGCAAAATGCATGTCAAAATGTATCAATTTAACGTATTTTTCTCCCGCTTTATTACTTTTAAACAATTCTATGTTTTAATAAACAATCTTAAAATTATTTAACATCCTCTTGCTTCAAAATTGTTTTGCTGTCACAATGTTCTCAATGGCAACTTCGTATTCTTCAAAAAATAAAAATAAACAAAACGAATTATCTGAACTAATGCCTCAAAATATTGATGCTGAAGAGGCGATTTTAGGTGCAATACTTGTAAGTCCCTCTTGTATGAATAGAATTGTTGAGCATTTAAGACCGGAATCTTTCTATAAGCCAGCTCACAGATATGTTTATGAGGCTATGCTTCAATTGTATAACGGCGAAGACAAGATTGATATCGTTTCTGTTTCAGATGTTTTGAATATTAATCAGAAGCTTGAATTGGTTGGTGGTCGTGCTTTTATCAATGATTTAAGCTACAAAACAATTACAACAACAAACGTAGAATATTATGCAAGAATTGTTCAGGAAAAGGCGATTAAGCGTTCTTTAATCAATGCAGGTTCTGAAATTATTAATTCCGGATATGATTTGAATCCTATTGAAGAATCTCTTGAAACTGCTGAAAAATTAATTTTTGATATTGCTTCACAAAAAGCTTCTCAAGCTCTAATGCCGATTAAAGATTTAGTTTATGATAGTTATGCAATTATTGAAGAAAGATATAATAACAAAGGTCAATTAACAGGTACTCCAACTGCTTTTTATGATCTGGATACAATGATGAACGGGCTTCAAAAATCAGATTTGATTATTTTGGCGGCTCGTCCTGCAATGGGTAAAACATCGTTTGCACTTAATATTGCACAAAATGTAGCTGTAAAAGCAAATATTCCTGTAGCAATATTCTCATTAGAAATGTCAAAGGATCAGCTTGTACAGAGACTTTTGTGTTCTGAAGCAGAAGTTGATACCCAAAGATTAAAAACCGGTAATATGCAGGCTAAAGACTGGGAAAAATTGGCTGTTGCAATGGACAGCTTGTCTCAAGCCCCTATTTATATTGATGATACAGCCGGTTGCACAATTACTGATTTGAGGGCAAAATGTCGTAGGCTTGCAATGGCAGAAAAAAATCTCGGATTAATTGTAATTGACTATTTGCAATTGATTGAGGGAACAGGCAGAGAAGATCGTATGCAGCAGATTTCAAGTATTTCAAGAGGTTTGAAAATCCTTGCAAAAGAATTGAATGTACCGATTATTTCTCTTTCTCAGTTATCACGTGCAGTAGAAAGCAGAACTGACAAGCGTCCAATGTTGTCAGACTTAAGAGAATCAGGCTCTATTGAACAAGACGCGGATATTGTAATGTTTATTTATCGTGATGAATACTACAAAAATGCTGAAAGTGATGAGGAAGAATCAGAAAAAGCTGCAAACAAAGGCGAAGCTGAAATTATTATTGCAAAACACAGAAACGGGCCTGTAGGTACTGTTAAGCTTCTATTCCAAGGAAATATTACAAAATTCAAAAACCCGATTAAAACGGACGTATTTTAATCTTTGTAAAATTTTAAGCAATTTTTTGTATAGAATTTACTTTATTAAGTTGTATGAAAATAAATAGTGTTCAATTTGAGCAAAATAATATATCCTTAAAATTCAAGGCTAAGGTTCCTGTTAATACTTTAGCTAATTTGGGAGAAAATACTATAAAAACTGCCAGTGCAGCAGCGGCTGCTGTCGGATTGGCAGGTATTCTTATGTCGCAAAAAGAAGATAAGTCTGAAGATGATTTAATAAAGAAAGTACTTTCTCAATATATTGGCAGAGAAACGTATATTGTTGTTAAAGATAATTTTCTTGCAGATGAAAAACAGCTTCAAAATTATATAAGTTATAAAGTTAGAATGTTGTTTAAGGATTGTAATGAGAATGACTACATTAAATCTTTGGTGAAAGAATTAGTCTTAGAGAGGATTAATGACAAATCAAAACCGGATGATTTTTCTGAAATTGGATTTAGTAATAATAAAAAAATAAAATATGCTGATGTTGTTCTTGCAGAAGAGATGTTGAGATACTATGTTGATAAAGGGTATTCATATCACAGCATAGCAAATCATACAGGATGTTCATATAAACAGGTTTTAGAGCGTTCTAAGAAATATCAAGTTACATCAGAGCGGCAACAGAATTTGCAAAAGGTTGCGCAAATAACTAAAGAAAAAGCGCCGGAAATTGCTGCTTTAGTTAAAAGCGGTGCAAGTCTGGAATCCTTATGCGGCATATATAATGTAAGCGTAGCGACAATGCTGCGTATATTAGATAGTCTTAAGCTTCAAACCGATGGACAAAAAAAGCTTGAAAAAGTACAGTCAATATCTATGGAAAAAATTGTTGAGTGCTGGGCAAAAGGCATGACAACAATAGAAATTGCGAAATTTTTTGGTTGTTCACCTGAAACAATATCACAACGTCTTGATAAACTTGGATTACAAACGAAAAGGCAGAGTGAGCTTGGCAAATGGGATGATATATTAACAGAAGACGCTATTAAGGAGTGTTTATCTAAAAAAATGAATACTTACCAAATGGCTGAATTTTTTGGTTGTTCGACAGGTACTATAAGAAGAAGACTTAATCGATTTGAGCTTGCTACTGAGCATCAAATAAGAAATCGTGAGCTTGTTGAAATCTCAAGGGAAGAGATTTTGGAATGCTTAGAAAAGAATATGTCGTTATTGGATATGGCAAATTATTTTAAATGTTCCAGCGGCAGAATACGAAATAAGTTAAAGCTATTCGAACAGCAGACTAAGCAGCAAGCTTCTCGCGCGTATAATTTAGAGAATGTTACAGACGAAGCTTTGCAGGAATGTGTAAAGAAAGGTATGTCATTAAAACAGATGACAGAGTATTTTGGATGTAATACAAATGATAATATAAGACTCAAACTTGCAAGAGCTAATCTTAAAACAAAATATGCAATGAAACTGGAAGAAATGAAAGGGTTAAAACATAAAATTACAGCTTTAATTGCGGAGGGGAAAAACCAAAAAGAAATAAGTGAGACATTAGGAATATCAGTTTCTACTATCAAAAATTATCTTAATTATCAGAAGAGTTTATCTGATGAACAGTTGTCCGTTGAGTTTATGGAGTTATTTATAAATAACAGCAATCTTTATGAAGAAACTGAGCTTGTAACTTTGGTAGATACTATTCTTAATGAAATTCATGGATTTAGTGATAAAAAACTTCTAAAAGACTTCATAAAAAAATTGAACTTAGTTGTTAGCGGAAGTAAAAATCTGGAAGACATTATGAGTTCAGAGCTTGTAAATAATATTTATAATGAACTGGATAAAATTGAACAAGAGAAATCAAAAACAGAAGATGTTTATAATGAAATGTATGATATTATACAAGATTTGGCTAAAACACGGCAAGATAGCTTAATAAGTATATGCACTAAGTATCTAATCAAAGATAAGTCTAATAGTACTTGTGAGAATTGCAAATATATTATAAATGCATTTTATAAAGATAATACAGATACTTTTTCTTTAGAAAGGGAGCTTGTTTATTGGGATTGTAAAAATGATTCTTCTGATTTGATATCAGAAGCAGAAGAATATGCAAAAGAGGCTGATGGAACTATAAATCCTAAAAAAGCAGGACAATATATTATAAATGCGAATATTCTTTCAAATTTAATCAATAAAGAACAGTATTGTAATTATTCAAAATCAATGCAGGATGTTATAAAAACCTCAAATTTGCCAACTGCATTATTGATAAGATTTTTAATAAAAATTGAAGATTGGCAAAATTCTGATAATAAGACAAGTATGCGCAGTTTCTTAAATGAATTTTCACCTAATGATGGTGAAATAGAAAATCGTTTTATTAAATCTTATATTGAGGAATTATACTTAAATACAGATACAGAACTTCAATGCACTTTTGATAATAAGCAAAAACACACGGTTGTTTTAACTAGTAAAGTTAAAAGAGAAATCTATAATTATTATAAATATCCAAACTGTTTAAATATTTTCACAAAGTTTGAAACAGCGATGACTAAACCGGCGAGAGATGCCGGAACTCCCGGAATAAAACAGGTGACTTCTTATTATGAGGTTAAGATAAAAGGTGTTGGAGACAGATTATTTTCATCAGAAGAAAATAAATTTATATTTGATAAATTTGTATGCCAACATGCCAAATAGGGTTAAATATGATATAATTTTAATGTTAAGGCGGGAGTTTCTATGACATATTTAGAAATTTTTCTATTAGCAATAGCCCTTTCGATAGATGCGATGGTTGTATCGTTCTCTTACGGATTGTCGTTTAGAGAGAATAGATTAAAGAATGCTTTGTTATTGGCTTTTTGTACAGGATTGTTTCAAGCCGGCATGCCTGTTATTGGTTATTATTTAACAAGCTTTGTAAAATCTTACATCGCGCCTTATGCTTCAATAATCGTTTGTACAATTTTTGTTTTTTTAGGTGTGAAATTTATAAAAGAAGCTTTTGAGAAGAAAGAAGTCTCGCATTGTATTTCAGTAACATGCCTTATATTAATTGGTATAGCAACCAGTATTGATGCGTTTTCTGCGGGTATTTCACTTGCTTTGTATGGCAATCATATTTTAAAACCTGTTCTTTTAATTGGAGCAATTACATTTGTTAATTCCTGCATAGGATTTAAATTCGGCGGAAATATAAAACACTTGCCATCACAAGGGTTGGAGGTGTTTGCAGGAATTGTATTAATAGCTCTTGGAATTAAGGCTGTTTTATAAAATTACCTGATTGTAGTTATTGCAAAAAAATAGTGCTTATGATAAAATTTTTCCACAGGGGGTAATTAATACATGCTAGTTTCTGCAATATCCGCAACTCATAACCAAGTAGTAAGACAGGTAAACTATGGTTTTATTAACAGTCGTGGCGGGGATAGCAATACTGATACTCCTGTTGTTAATTATAAGAATGACGATAAAGAAGTTTATAAATCAATCAACGAATGGAAAGCTTTTTGTCATAAACAAATTGCAGGCGGCAAGTTAAATATTATCGCATAGCCTATGGAAAAGGTTTCTTTAATTTTAGGTTTTTTTGATGGTGTGCATAAAGGTCATAGGGATGTCATTAAATCAGCTTTTTGTGCTAAGAAAACTGTTCTTATAACTTTTAAAGACTCGCCAGCCAGATTTTTCGGCAAAAATGTGGAGTATATTTTTCCAAGAGAAAAGAATTATGAAATAATTAAGTCTCTTGGGGTAAACGAAATTGTGGAACAAGATTTCAGTAAAATTGCTGATATTAGTGCAGAAGATTATTTAGAAAATTATCTTATAAAAAAATATTTTCCAAGCTTTATTTCTACAGGATTTAACCATACATTTGGAAAAGATAGGTTGGGCAACTCAGATTTTTTGGCAAAAAATCAAGATAAATATGGTTATAAATATTTTTGTTCTCCGGCATGCAGAATAGGCGATGATATTGTTAGTTCAACTCATATACGGGAATTATTAATAAAAGGCGATATTGAAAGTGCCAATAAATATTTAGATTCCAATTTTTCAATTAAGTCTACCGTTATAGAAGGTGAAAAACTTGGAAGAAAATTGGGGTTTCCGACTGCAAATATGAATTATCCAAAAAATATTGTCAGATTGCCTTATGGAGTTTACGGGGTAAAGATTTTTGGCATGCCTGCTGTCTTGAACTGGGGTGTTAAACCAACTGTTGGGAGTATGAATGAAGTCTTGGAGGTTCATATTCCTGATTTTAATAAAGATTTGTACGGTTTATCTGTAGAACTTGAGTTTGTCAGAAAAATTCGGGATGAAAAGAAATTCGAGAATCTTGATGAGTTAAAATATCAAATACAAAAGGATGTGGAAGAATGCTTAAAGTTGTAATCGTTGGTTATGGTGAAATGTTCACGAACCTTATTGCAGCCTCATTGGATGCAAATTGCAAGATTGTTGGTGTGTTGAGAAAAAAGAAACATCCTATTGCAGAGATTTTTAATCCTTCACTTGAGTATAATTATATTAAAAGTTATAACCTGCCGGAAATAAAAGCAAAAGGCGTTAATACACCTGAGTTTAGGAAAGAGCTTTTGAAACTCAACCCGGATATTATTCTTGTAGGGTCTTGGGGTGAGAAATTTGCAAAAGAAACTTATAATATTCCTAAAATTGCAACAATTAATGCGCATCCTTCTTTGCTTCCTAAATACAGAGGGCCTAATCCTTATTTTTGGAATATAAGAAATCAGGAAGATATTAGTGGTGTAACATTTCATCTTATAGACAGCGGATATGATACAGGAGCAATTCTTGCACAAGAAGAGGTTAAAATATATCCTTCTGATACCGGACAAAGCTTGAAACAGCGGACTGTTTTAGCGGCACGCGGTGTTGCGTGTGAGTTATTAAAAGACTTATCGGAAGATATTATTATTCCTCTTCAACAGCGTGAGGACAATGCTAATTATTATTCACATCCGGAGGGGTTAGATTTAGATTTTAATAAATCAGCAGCAGAAAATCATGCAACAATCAGAGCAATTTATCCTTGGGGAGAAGCTTGGTTTTATCATAAAGGAATCCCGATTATTCCTGATGTGCATAAGACTTTTATTGAAGAAAACAAATCTTCTTATACTGAACCATTTACAGTTGTTGATGTTTGTGTAAAAACAAAAACAATTTCTGTCTTATGTGGTGATGGTAAAATTTTGAGAATGTCAGGAATAAAACTTTATAATAAATTAGACAGACTTTTTACCAAAAATTTTATCAGACGCGAAATCCAAGTTGGAGAAAAACTAGCCCCTTAATATTTACCCCTAAAACATTTCCAAAACTTCTTCCGGTCTAAATTTAACTTCTTTGACTTTCTTTTTGTCACAAGGAATGAGGAAGACTATTTTGTCTGATGTGGCTTTCTTGTCTTTTTTCATTATTTCAATAATTTCAGGAAGTTTAAATTTCTGCTCTTTAAAACCGTATTTTGTCAATAATTCCATTGCTAAACGGTGATACGAATACGAAATTAACTCAACTTTTTTAGCCCAGTTGAGAACAAAAAACATTCCCTGAACTACAGCTTCTCCGTGGATATATTTTCTAAATTTCCCTTTTACCTCAAGTGCGTGTCCAAGAGTGTGACCAAAATTAAGAACTTTTCTTAATCCTTTCTCTTTTTCATCTTCATTTACAACCGCAATTTTGAGTTTTAGACAATATTCGATAACTCTCATAACAGTCATTGGTTCTTGAGCAAAAAGTTTTTCACAACATAAAGTCAGGTATTCAAATAAATACAGCTGTTGATTATATTTGCAATTTTCTTCTATAAAAGCGTATTTTAAAACCTCGCCCAGTCCTGATTTGAACTGGCGTTTGTTAAGAGTTTTTAGAAAATTAATATTAATAAAAACGGCTTTTGGCTGCCAGAATGTTCCTACAATATTCTTCGCATCTTTCATATCAATAGCAGTTTTTCCTCCAACAGAAGAGTCAACCATAGATAGAAGTGTTGTTGGAACTTGGATGTAATCAATTCCCCGCATGTATGTTGAGGCTGCAAAACCTGCAATATCGCCGATTACACCACCGCCAATCGCAATAATTGCATCATTACGTGTTAGACCTTTTTGTGCTGCTATCTCAAGGATTTTTATATAGTTTTTGAAGTTTTTTTGTTTTTCGCCATCAGGTAAAACCAATACTTCGTTCTTATTTAGTCCAAGTTTTTCACTATAAAGTTTAAAAACTTTGTTTGAAACAACAAAGAGTCGTTTTTGGGAAGCAGTAATAAGATTTAATTCCTCCATTGTTTTAGAGAAATCACTGTCGGTAATAGTTATTTTATAGTTTTTTATCTCAACATTGAGAGTTTGTTTCATCAATACTTCCTAAGATTAAATCCAAAATCTCATTTTCGTCTTTGTCTGTTGTATCAATTATAAAATGAGCTTTTGAGTAATTTTCTTCTCGTTTTTTCAAAAGATTTTTTAGTGTTTCTTTTGGATTCTCACTTTGTAATAGCGGACGAGATGTATCACTTGATATTCTATAATATAATACATCAAGGTCAGATTTCAAATAAATGACTTTTCCAAATCTTAGAAGAGTTCCTCTTGAGTCAGGGTTTTCGAATGCTCCGCCGCCTATTGAGATAATTTTGTTTTTCCCGTTGCAGATAAGTTTTATAGTATCGTATTCAAGTTTTCGAAAATAGTCTTCTGAGAATTTTTCAAAGATTTCTGCTATTTTCATTCCTTCGGTTTTTTCTATAATACTATCTGTGTCAAGAAGTGTGTATTGTGGCAGTTTTTGAGCAAGAAGTGAACCTATAGTAGATTTTCCGCTTGCAGGCATGCCGATTAATATAATATTATTTCCCATAATGAGCTTTCATTTCTACAAGGTTGTCACCGCCGATTTTTGCTAAAAGTTCATCGACTAAAATTATTGCAACACGAGATTCTGCAACAACAGCACAGGCTGGAACAGCGCATGTATCAGAACGTTCAAAATGTGCGTTTGTCGGTGTCATATCTTTTAAATCTACTGTTGCAAGAGATTTGCGCATTGTAGGAATTGGTTTCATTGTTCCTTTTATTACAACTGCTTCTCCGTTTGTCATCCCGCCTTCAATACCGCCTGCATTGTTAGTTTGACGATAGACTGTTTTGGATTTATCGACAAAAATCTCATCATGCATTTGTGAGCCTTTTAAATGGGCAGCATCAATTCCTGCACCTACTTCAACTGCTTTAACTGCAGGAATACTCATTACAGCTTGAGCTAAGCGTCCGTCAAGCATGTTATCCCAGTGGTTATAAGAACCTAAGCCAACCGGAAGGTTTCCAAATATTACTTCAAATTTTCCGCCCAGGGTATCTCCTTCTTCTGCAGCTTTGTCAATAGCGTTGCGCATTCTGTCTGCTGTTAAATCATCAGCACATAAAACATTAGACTTTTCAGCTTTTTCTTTAATTAAAGTATATGTTTTTGGATAAAAATCAAGTTTTACATCTCCGATTTGGATAACGTGAGCAAAACTCATTACTCCAAATTCTCTTAGAATTTGTTTAGCTACAGAGCCTACAGCAACTTCAATAGCTGTTTTACGGGCACTTGAGCGCTCAAGAACATCTCTTAAGTCAGAAAGATTGTATTTTATAGAACCGGCATAATCTGCGTGTCCCGGACGAGCTTTTGTGAAAGATTTTTCTTCGATTTTTCGAAGAAAATCTTCTGTGGGATAGTCATAAGAACTTGTATCCATTGCATCTTGCCAGTTTTCGTAGTCTTTGTTTTTTATTTCAAGACAAATTGGTGCGCCGGTTGATTTCCCAAAACGTACTCCGGATTTAATTTCAACAGTATCAGATTCAATTTTCATCCTTCCGCCTCTACCGTAACCTGTTTGGCGTCGGGCAAGATCTTTATTTATTATGTCAGGTTTGATACGTATTCCGGCAGGAATGCCTTCAATAATAGCTGTAAGGCATTTCCCGTGGCTTTCACCTGATGTTAGAAATCTGAAACGTTTCATTGTCATTAAATCATTTCTCCGTCTAGGTACCAAGTGCGTGCATTGGTGATTTTTACATTAACAAATTCGCCTGTGATATCTTTGTCATAAGGAATGTGAACGATTTTGTTATTACGTGTTCTGCCTGTAATTACGTTTTTGCCTTTACGAGCACCTTCGTCAACTCCTTCAAATTTCTCGATAAGAACTTCCATTTCTTTGCCAACGTATTTTTTATTAGAGACTAAACAGCATTCTCTGTTGTGTTCGTTTAATCGAGCCAGACGTTCTGTTTTAACATCTTCATCAATATATTTATCAACCCATTTTGCAGCAACTGTTCTTTCGCGTGGAGAATATGCTGCCGTATTTGAATAATCCAGTTCAAGCTCAGTCATTGCTTTTAGGGTGTTTTCAAATTGTTCTTCTGTTTCACCCGGGAAGCCTGCAATAAAGTCGCTTGTAATTGTTACATCAGGGATACGGTTTCTCAAATTGTCGCAAATCTTTTTATAAGTTGCAAAATCGTATCTGCGGTTCATTTTCTTAAGAGTATAATCATCACCTGACTGCATTGGAATATGGAAGTATTCGCAAACCTTATCAAGTTCAATCACTGTATCAATGAGTTCTTCCGTAATATCAGTAGGATAATTTGTAACAAATCTGATTCTAAAATTGCCTTCAAGTGCGTTTACTTCTCTTAAAAGTCTTGAAAGATTCCATCCTTCAAGGTCTTTACCATAAGAGTCAACATTTTGTCCAAGAAGTGTGATTTCCTTAAATCCTTCTGACAAGGCTTTTTTGATTTCTGATAAAATCAACTCGGGTTTTCTGGAGCGTTCGCGACCTCTTGTATAAGGAACGATACAATAGGTACAGAAATTGTTACATCCTTCCATAATCGGAACCCACGCATTGATACTTTTCACGCGGTTAATTTGAATATCAGATTCCTCAAAAGGAGTTTCTTCAACAGAAACAACTCTTTCGCCAGCTTCAATTCTTTTAACAAGGTTTGGAAGTTCATATAATCTTTGTGTTCCCAAAACCAAATCAACGTAAGGTGCGCGTTGGAAAAGGGTTTTACCTGCCTGCTGCGCAACACAGCCTGCAAAAACGATTTTTAAATCAGGATTTGTTTTCTTCCATTTTCCCCAAACACCGATTGCGCTGTAAGCTTTATCTTCTGATAACTGTCTGATTGAGCAGGTGTTTATAATAAGCATATCAGCTTCTTTTGGTTCTGTAGTTTCGGTGTAGCCCAGATGCTCAAGCATCCCGAACATTCTTTCCGCGTCAGATTTGTTCATCTGGCAACCAAGTGTTTCTATATAAACTTTTTTCATTATTTCCATTCCCTTTTTCTTTTATTTTACAACAAAAATAAAGTCGGGTTAAACCCCGACCTTATCTTTTAAATGTTAAATTTGGTTGTCTTGCGGCGAGTGTCTCATCAACCTTTTTAATAGGTGTTGTTTGCGGTGATTTTAGAACCTCTTCGGGGTTTTCTTCAATCTCGCGTGCAATTTTGAGCATTGTTTCAATGAATTTATCTAAAACCGCTTTTGACTCTGTTTCAGTCGGTTCTATCATAATTGCTTCGTGTACAATAAGCGGGAAGTAGACTGTAGGCGGATGACAGTTTGAATCCATTAAACGCTTTGCGATACCTAAAGTTGAAACTCCTTGATGATGCTGCTTTTCTCCCGAAATAACAAATTCATGCATGCAAGGCTCGTTATAAGGTAAATCGTACGCACCTTTAAGTTTTTCTTTAATGTAATTAGCGTTTAAAACAGCATCTGCACTTGCAAGTTTCAAGTTTGAACCCATCATTAAGATATATGCATAAGCTCTTACTAAAACCCCAAAGTTCCCATAAAAACTTCTAACTTTACCAATGCTGTTAGGTATATTATATTCTCTTTTGTATTTATCTCCGTCTTTAATAATTATAGGTGATGGTAAATAGTCTTTTAACTTGTCAACAACCCCGATTGGACCGGCTCCGGGACCTCCGCCGCCGTGAGGGGTTGCAAATGTTTTGTGTAAATTTAAATGCACAACGTCAAATCCCATTAATGCTGGGTTTGTCCAACCCATAATTGCGTTAAAGTTTGCTCCGTCATAATAAAGAAGTGAGCCGTTGTCGTGCATAAGTTTTGAGATTTCTAAAACTTTTTCTTCAAAAATTCCCAAAGTATTAGGGTTTGTCATCATAATTGCCGCAACATTTTCATCAAGCAATGATTTTAATGCTTCAATGTCAACCTGACCTTTTTCGTTTGATTTTACTTCAACAATCTCAAATCCGCACATTTTAGCACTTGCAGGATTTGTTCCGTGAGCTGAATCAGGGATGATAACTTTTGTTCTGTTGGTTTCACCTTTAACTTCAAAGTATTTTTTGATAACCATCATGCCGGTAAGTTCACCATGTGCGCCAGCAGCAGGCTGCAAGGAAATCGCGTCCATGCCTGTGATGTATTTGAGTTTTTCTTGAAGGTTGTACATCAACTCTAATGCGCCTTGAGAATCTTCATCAGACTGCATTGGATGAAGATTTGCAAAACCTTCTAACGAAGCTAAAAGTTCGTTGACTTTTGGGTTGTATTTCATAGTGCATGAGCCAAGAGGATAAAACCCTTTTTCAATACAAAAGTTTCTGTCTGACAATTCTTTATAGTGCCTAAGAACATCCAGTTCGCTTAATTGAGGCAGCCCGATAGAATCTTTTCTTAATAATTCTTGCGGTAAAAAATCGCCTAACTTACACTCCCCAAAACCAACACCCTCAACACCTGAGGTTTTTTCAAATATTGTTTCCATCCAATTCTTCCTGTTTTAATAATTCTTTTTTAATCTTTTCTAAGCCGTTTTGTATAATTCTTGAAATTCTCGATTGTGAGATATTAAACTCTTCCGAGATTTCTTTGAGTTTTTTATCATAAAAATATTTGGCTTCAATCAAATCCTGTTCTCTTTGAGGAAGTTTTTTCATAACTTCTTTAATTCTATGCTTAAGCTCAATTAATTCAGCTTTTTCTTCAGGGGTTCTGTCATTATCCTTGATTAAAGTCGGGTTTTCGGCATCAGCCATTTCGTCTATTGAAAGAATTGTTTTATAAACAGCATCTTTAACTTTTTCCTGATCAACAGTTTCGCTGTTTTTCATTGTATACCATTTATAACGGCGGCGCATTTCGTTTCTGATTGCCCATTTAATAGCTTTGACGAGATATGCTTCGTTATAAATTTCTTCGTTTTTAGAGTTGTTAACAAGATAGTAAACTGTATAATTAGCAAGGTTTATTACTTCTGAAAGCTCAATCAAACCAAGGTTTGAGAACTTCTTGTACTCAACCTTTGATATAGTTTCTATTAAATCTTTATAGCGGGAAAGATTAATCCTGCCTTCCCTCTCCTTGTTTATGGTCTCTAAATCTTTCATATTTTATAATATATCAGAAACCTAAATGATTATCAAATTGATAAATTCATGTTACAATATTAAAAAGAAGAGGTAGATAAAATGAAAAGAGTAAGATATATAGTTTTATTAATATTTTGTGCTTTAGCTCTGACAACGAGTGAAGTTTGTGTTAACAAAGTAACTGCTCAGCCCGTTGCAGCACCGCCTGTTACTGCAGAACAATGCTTATCTACACCGCCGTTATCTGTTGTAGCAAACCCAAAAGCATATTTGGATAAAACAATTATTATGAATGCAAAGTTTGATAAATTCTCAACATTGGGGCTTGACTATAAACCTGCATTTAAGTCTTCTGAAGACTATATCTCATTTTTGATAAAAAGAGATGACACAACTTATGATGTCCCATTATCAGAAATGAAATTGTTTATTAAACGTGAAGAAGCAGAAAAATTCATTGATTTAAAAACAGATGATGAGATATCAATCACAGGTAAGGTTTTCTCTGATGCATTAGGAGATGCTTGGATTGATGTCAGCAAACTTGTTTTAGTAAAAAAGGCACCTGAAAAAGACGGAGTTAAGTAATTAGATGGAAACAACTGAAAATAAAGTGTTTTTAACAGTACATGGTCATTTTTATCAACCACCAAGAGAAAATCCATGGCTGGAAGCTATTGAGCAGCAAGACAGTGCGCTGCCAAATCATGACTGGAATGAAAGAATTAATAACGAATGCTATAACCCAAATTCAATATCAAAAATTGTTGACTCAAAAAACCAAATTTTAGACATGGTCAATAATTATGAATATATGAGTTATAACTTCGGTCCGACTCTATTGAGCTGGATGGAAGAATTCGCACCAATGGCTTATGAACGTATTATCAAAGCTGATTTGGCAAGCAGAAAGATGCACGGCGGGCACGGTAATGCGATTGCTCAGGTGTATAACCACATGATTATGCCTCTTGCAAACGAACGTGATAAGCAAACTCAGGTTAAATGGGGTATTAAAGACTTTGAATACCGTTTCGGTCGTGAACCGGAAGGGATTTGGCTTGCTGAAACTGCCGTTGATGACGATACACTTCGTGTTCTTGTCGAAAACGGCATCAAGTTTACAGTTCTTTCACCATTCCAAGCGTACGGTATTAGAAAAGAAGGTGAAGAAAACTGGCAGGATGTTAGTTGGGGTAATATAGATCCTGCACGTTCTTACAGATATTATATCAAATCTGCTCCGGGTAAATTTATTGACCTGTTCTTCTATGACGGTGCAATATCACGTGCTGTTGCGTTTGAAGAACTTCTTAAAGATGGAAATAAATTTGTAAACAGATTAAAAGACGGTATTTCTGCTCAAAGAAATTACCCGCAGTTGGTTCATATTGCAACGGATGGTGAAAGCTACGGGCACCATACTAAATTTGGTGATATGGCGCTTGCTTATGCATTAAAACTAAAAGTAAAAGACGCAGGGTTTATTATTACAAACTATGCTGAATATCTTGAAAAATACAGAAGTGACTGGGAAGTTGATATTAAGCCTGTTTCATCTTGGAGCTGTTTCCACGGTGTAGGAAGATGGAGCGACGATTGCGGCTGTTCAACCGGCGGACATCCGGGTTGGAACCAAAAATGGAGAAAGCCTCTTAGAGAAGCGCTTGATTATTTAAGAGATGAAATGTGTGCGCTTTATAAAAAATTTGGTAAAAAATATTTGCTTAATCCTGAAGAAGCCAGAAATAACTATATTTCTGTTATTTTGGACAGAAGCGATAGTAATGTGAAAGCTTTTCAGGAAGAG
This sequence comes from uncultured Candidatus Melainabacteria bacterium, assembly GCA_932182025.1. GTDB lineage: Bacteria > Cyanobacteriota > Vampirovibrionia > Gastranaerophilales > Gastranaerophilaceae > CAG-196. Next base: position 59,507 of record CAKNXK010000023.1, on the reverse strand, counting down.
AATTTTGTTGAAGGTTTGGATGATGAACAAAAAGTTCGTGCAATGGAACTTTTGGAAATCCAAAGACAAGCAATGCTTATGTATACAAGCTGCGGTTGGTTCTTTTCTGAAATCTCCGGTATTGAAACAGTTCAGATTATGAAATATGCAGCAAGGGTTATGCAGCTTGCTAAAAACTTTGTTAAAAAAGATTATGAACAGAAGTTTTTGGAACTTTTAGCAGAAGCTAAAAGTAACTTGCAGGAATTTGGTTCCGGCAAAGATGTTTACGAACGTTTTGTAAAACCTTCGGTTGTAACGGCTAAACAGATTGTTAGTTTGTGGGCAATTTCATCTTTGTATACAGAAATTGAAGACGAAGAAAGCGTTTATTGCTACAAAATCAAGAAACAATCTTATAAACGCGTTGTCAAAGGTAATTCACAATTAGTAATCGGACATATTGAAGTAACTTCAAAAGTAACATTAGAAAAATCAAATATGGTATTTGCATTGCTTCAATTCTCGGGCGGTGATTTCCATTGTGCAATTAAAGAATATTCTGATAACTTTATGGAAACAAGAAAAGAGCTTATTAGAACATATCTTGTTTCACCTTTAACAGAGATTATCAGAACAATTGATAACTATTTTGGTACAGAATACTTTACTCTTAAAGATATATTTATCGAAGAAAGACGTAAAATTCTTGAAACAATGCTTAAAGGTAAATTGCAAAACTTTGCTAATACTTATGAATCTATGTATAACGAAGGCAAAGGGTCTATTTATCAAATGCAGACACTTGGTTTGGAAATACCTCGTGAGTTCAAAATTTCTGCTCAGTATGTTTTGACCAAGCAGTTTAATGAATTGTTTGCAGGCAAAGGGTTCTTTAATTCAGACATCTTGCAGCAAGCTTCTGATATTTTGTTTGAAGCTAAACGTATCGGAATTGAGATTGATAAAGCTCCTACTGCTAAAATATTCAGTAAAAAAATTGCACAAAATATCAGCAGATTGGCTTACGCACTTGATATTCAGCAAGTAGATGCAACATTGGAAATTCTTGATTGCATAGGAAAGCTTGAACTCAAGATTGATATAGCAGAAGCTCAGAATTATTTCTTCACAAAGGTTATTACAAATATAGAAGAATTAATTCAAAGTATGACCTGTGCTGCTGATAGAGAGCTTGTAACTATGCTCTTCCAGATTGGTGAAGATTTGAATATCAATATGGATTATTATAAACAACAGTTTAATAGAGCGCTTGTAAGAGCTTAATTTTTTAGCTTTTAGTCAAAACTTTCGGCATTACCGTTTATTCTACAGGTAATGCCGAAAGTTTTGTTAGGGGACTTAGCCTTCTTATAAGAGCTATTTTTGATGGTTAACTATCATTGGTGCCATTTCAAGAATTTTATTGTATGGTAAATTGCTCCAAACTCCATTGAAAACTTCGCCGTTTTGTTTCTTTACTACAATATTAATTATTCCATTTGCTGTTGAAACTTTGGCTGTTGTTCCTTCACTAAGCTCAATAGAGCATGAGTAATTGATTTCTTGAATGTATTTTTTTAATTCAGAATATAAGAAAAATTCAAGTTGTTTCTTTATATAATTTTCGATTTCAGGATTGTTATTCTGTTGTTTTGTATGATTTGAAAATATTTCCTGATATAGTTTAAAATCTTCATTTGATAACATGGTAATCTCCTTTAATTTGACTTGTTAATTTTTTATATGTTTTTTAATTAAATCCGTGAAATGCCCAGTCAAAAAAGGCTACGATGACTATACCTGCGCATTGTGCTTCGCAGGCAGGATTTGCTTGTATTCTTTCTAGGCCGCCTGATAATTTAGTGTGTTTATCAATGTAGCGACCGAAACTTGCATCTGCTTCGTTATCACGAATGGGTTCATTTCCGACATTATTTACTTGTGTTTTTGCTTGGGTTGGCATCTTCTTGTTTAAAGATGTTTGCGGATAATTAAATTGTGAATTAATGTTTCTAATCATAATAATATTCCTTTCTATTTCGCAACACAATGTATATTATGTTGCTTTTTTGTGATTAAATAAATTTATGGAAAAATTTGGAATTGATAATAGCTGGATTAAGGCTGGTTTAGATATTGATTTAATCCGTGAAATTATGTCTGTTATTGAAGAAAAGCGCAAGGATAGAGAAATTCTTCCTTCTCAAGAGAACGTTTTGAATGCAATAAAGCTGACATCTTTGGATAATGTCAAAGTGCTTATAATAGGACAAGACCCGTATCCAAGCTCTGAACACGCCCATGGACTTGCTTTTTCAAGTTTATCTAAAAATACTCCTGCTTCTTTGAAGAATATTTTTAAGAAACTTGAGAAGGATTTTCCTAATTGCACTCATTCAACAAATCATTTGCTAGATTGGGAAAAACAAGGGGTGCTTTTGCTCAATACTGCACTGACTTTTGAGGGTAAAGACACAAAACTATTGAAAGAGCATACAAAATTATGGGCGCCGGTTATTGAGAATATTTTTTCTATTCTTGCAAAACGCGGGAACTTAATTGTAATGCGCTGGGGTTCTTATGCACAAAAAGTTGGTGCTTGTTTTGAGGGCATAGATAGTATAACCGTTATGGATACAACTCATCCTTCTCCTTTGTCGGCGCATCGCGGATTTATGGAATGTGACCATTTTGTAAGGTGCAATGAGATTTTAAAAGAAAAAGCTATTAATTGGGCAACGTAGCTTCTATTCCTATATTGTGGCGTGTGACCATTGGGAAATTTTTCTTTAATTCTTTTGTTCTTCTTTGAAAATCTGTTTCAAATCTTTCGCCTATACGGTACGCATCTCGTTCTAAACCTTCTTTGAGGTACCAATTTTTAGTAAGCCATGTAACGGGGAATGGACAGCTTTGCAGTCTGCATTTAAAAAAGTAGAGTGCTAGTTGAAGTTCTCTGGGATTGTATTCTTTTTTGTTGAAAAACTTATTCCAGAGTTGAATTTTTAGCTTGTTTTTTAACTCGTGTTGTCTAAAATGTCTTAATTCGTGTGCAGTTGTATTAATATTGTCTCCTAATGTTGGGAGAATTGCTACTCCAAGTCTATTCTTTTCTTGCAAGGCTAAGCCCAGCATATAATTAATATCATCTCCTTTTATATAAAAAAGACTTATATCATCAAGGGATTCTAACTTTTCCTTTTTTCCAAGCATACGCATTAAGGATTTTATAGCAATTTCGTCCGGCATCCCGCGTAGGACAAGGTATTCATCGTTTGCTACTTTTTGGGGAATATTTTCGCTTGATGTAGTTGTTAGTTCCAGTAAATCTCCAGATTCAGAGCGAACAGATTTTGTTTTTATGAAAGTTTGATTATTTGAAATCGAAAAGTTTTCCGTAAATGTTTCATTTTGCTCTCGCGTTGTATTATATTTCATAATATTTATAGAAGGTTTTTCTATTCCATTTTCTTCTACAATATCTATTTTGTATCTTGCTGCGGAATTAATTATGCTATCGGGGTTATAATTAATTGACTGAACATCGCTAAAAGAGATTGTATATTTATCCCAATTTACTTTTTTTCTAACGGTGTATCTTGATTCTGTATAATCTGTAAGCGTATCACCCTGATAATTTTCGCGCTTTTGTCCAATCAATCTTTTATTTGAATCATAATATAGTTTTACGGCTGTTTTGCGGGTCCCAAAATCTCGTTCGATTAAAAGTTTTTCAGCGGTTTCGGTGCCGTAAGGAGCTTCTATTGATGAAAAAGAAGTTGGTTTTCTTAATATAAGTCGATTTCCGCTTTTGTTAAAAGGAGGAAGCGGAGTTATGGTTTTGGGTTTGAAAAAATTCAGTTTCATATTGATTGTAAAACTTCTCAATAAATAATTTGCTATTGCTTTTTTGTAGTATAATTTTATTAAAAATTGGAGATAAAAATGCAAGAAGTTTTAGAAAGAAAATCAATTAAAAATATTGATTTTAACTGTGATTTAGCTCAAGCTTATGGGGTATATAGAAATAATAATGAATTTGAACTTTTAGACTATGTAAGTTCAGTTAACGTTTCATGCGGATTTCATGCCGGTGATCCTTTGACTATCAAAGAAGCTCTTTTAAAAGCTAAAGAAAAGAATGTTTCTATTGGAGCTCATATTGGGTTTAATGATATTCAAGGATTTGGATACAGACCCGTAGAGCTAAAAGAAGATGAGATTGAATCAATTGTTGTTTATCAGGTGGGTGCATTAATGTCATTTGCTAAGGCTTATGGTTTGAGTATTGAGCACGTTAGACCTCATGGTGCTATGTATAAGATTGCAGGAGAAGATTTTACTTTTTCCTGCGCAATTGCAAAAGCAATAAAAAAATGTTCTGAATGGCTTGTATACTATGCTCCGGTTGGTGATATTACTGCTAAGGTCGCTGATTATACAGGAATACAAGTTGCTCAGGAGTTATGTTTGGAGAAAACGTATAATCCTGATTTAACAGTAGATTATTCAAAAGAAGATAATACTGATAATTATGGACTTATCAAAAGATTTCAGCATTTAATTCATACTTCTCAAATCCGTAATAATTTGAGCGGGATGAGTTTTGCAGATGTTGATACTATTCACTTTTCTAATAAATACAAAAATTCTTTAGAACTTATTAAACAGGCTAGAGGTGTTATTACTCCTACTCCTGTTAATTATAATAATGCGAAAGTTTCTGGCTGGGTGGATTAATCATGTTTGATATAAAGAATAATGTTAAAGTTTCAAAAGACGTAGGCTGGCTTATTCCAGGGCTGAATGTTAAAAGATGGTTGTTTTTAATCTTTGTTGGTTCAGTTTTAATCGTACTGGGATTTTTATTAATTGCTGATACTCATATGATTTATAAAATTATGGGTGCAATTAAAAAAGCAGCATTTATTCTGCCTACAAATATTCTTGCAGCAGTATTTATTTTAATTGGAGCAACAATATTCTTTAAAGGCTGGAAAAAAACTACACTTTCTATGATGGATATGGATTCATCAAAAGGGAATAATTCTCTTTTAGAAAGACTTTATCGCAGAAGCAAACTTAATAAAGGTGCAAAAGTTGTTGCAATTGGCGGCGGTACAGGTTTATCAATGCTTCTTAAAGGAATTAAAAAATATACAAATAATATTACTGCAGTTGTAACTGTGGGTGATGACGGCGGCAGTTCCGGACGTCTAAGAGAAGAAATGGGTATTTTGCCTCCGGGAGATATAAGAAATTGTATTGCAGCTTTAGCGGATGATGAAAACTTGATTACTGAGCTTTTCCAATATCGTTTTAAAAATGGTGAAGGTTTGGAAGGTCACAGTTTTGGAAATCTTTTCTTAACGGCACTTTGTTCAATTACAGGAAACATGGTTAAGGCTGTAAAAGAGTCTTCAAATGTATTGAATATTCGTGGAGTTGTTCTTCCTGCAACATTAGATGATATGAAACTTGCAGCTGAGTTTGAAGACGGTACTATTGTTAAAGGTGAATCAAACATCCCGGAAGCGCGCAAAAGTATTAAGAGATTATTTACAGAACCGGAGGTTTGTAAAGCTTTGCCGGAAGTTCTAACTGCAATTGCTGATGCGGATTTAATAATTTTAGGTCCCGGAAGTTTATACACAAGTGTAATTCCAAACTTGTTGGTTTCGGGTATTGTTGAAGCTATTATGGCATCAACTGCAAAGAAAATTTATGTTTGTAATATTATGACTCAACCCGGTGAAACCGATAATTATTCTGTAGCAAGTCACGTTAACGCGTTATTAAATCATGCAAAAGGCAGAAAAATTATTGATGCAGTTTTGGTGAATGATTCTTTGCCAGATAATATTTCAGAGGGGTATGCAAAGAGCGGTTCAATACCGGTAAGATTGGATATGGAAAACCTTGCTCCTACAGGTGTAACGGTTGTTTCACAAAAACTTATTCAAGAAAACAAAGAAGGTCTTGTAAGACATTCTTCTCACAGGGTTGCAAGAGCAGTGTATTATTGGTATAGGAAAAGTCTTAAAAAATGAAATCAATAAGTATTTTCAAAAAATCAGACGAAAAAATAGCAATGCTAACGGCATACGATTATTCTACGGCTCAAACATTGGAGGAAGCAGAAGTTGATGCTATTTTGGTGGGAGATTCTCTTGCAATGGTAGCGTTGGGTCATGAAAATACTTATAATATTACTCTTGATGAGATGTTGATTTTTGTGCGTGCAGTTGCCCGCGGAGCGAAAAAGACTTTTATTGTCGGTGATATGCCGTTTATGAGTTATAATCTTTCTGTTGAGCAGGGTTTGAAAAATGCTTCCGAGATGATTAAGGCAGGAGCAAATGCTGTAAAATTAGAGGGCTGCAGTGAGCATATATTAGAGCTTACAAAACGTTGTGTGGAATGCGGTATTCCTGTTCTTGCGCATCTAGGATTAACTCCGCAGTTATTGAATACAATTGGCGGATATAAAATTCAGGCAAAAACAGCTGAAACAACAGAATTAATATTAGAGTCTGCAAAAAAACTTCAGCAGGCAGGAGCTTTTGCTGTTGTTCTTGAACTTTTACCTGCTGAGAGTGCAGAGTATATTACTAATAATCTTGAAATACCTACTATTGGTATTGGAGCGGGTGCAGGTTGTGACGGACAAATTGTTGTAACAGATGATATTATGGGCAAGTTTACCGACTTTGCACCAAAGTTTGTTAAAAGATTTGCAAATATTCATGATGCTGTACTTGAAGGGGTTAGAAAGTATTCACAAGAAGTAAAGGATGGAGAATTCCCGTCTAAAAAAGAATCTTTTGAGTTAAGTGAGGGAGAAAAAGAAAAATTATATGCTAGTAAATAAAATAGAAGATGTTAGAGTTCAAGTTAAAGAATGGAGAGAACAAGGATTATCAGTTGGTCTTGTACCTACAATGGGAGCTTTGCATGAAGGTCATTTAAGCCTTATAAAAAAAGCCAAAGAAACCTGCGATAAGGTTGTTGTTTCTGTTTTTGTTAATCCTATTCAATTTGGACCTTCAGAAGACTTTGATAAATATCCAAGAACTTTAGAAGCTGATACAAAACTTTGTGACGGCGAAGGTGTTGATATAGTTTTTGCTCCAACGCCTGCAGAAATGTATGGTGAAGGAAACCGTCTTTCTAATGACACTTTAACTTATGTTTGTCCTCCGTTTTTCTATGTAAATAAATTGTGCGGAAAATCTCGTGTTGGGCATTTTGATGGCGTTTGTACAGTTGTATTAAAATTGTTCAACATTGTTCAGCCTGATTTTGGTTTCTTTGGGCAAAAAGATGCGCAGCAAGTTATTGTTATTAAGAAAATGGTTAAGGATTTGAATGTTCCGATTGAGATTATTCAATGTCCGATTGTGAGAGAAGAATCTGGGCTGGCGTTGAGTTCCAGAAATAAATATTTATCAGAAGAGGGTAAAAAGGAAGCACTTGTTTTAAGCACAATTCTAAACAATATTAAATCTTGTTATAATAAAGGAATAACAGATGTTTCTGCATTAAAAGAAACAGTGTATTCATTTTTGACAGATAAACACGAATTAGAGTATATTGAAATTCTTAATCGTGATACTTTGGAAGAAGAAAAAAATGCCAATAAAAATTCTATAGCTCTGATTGCTTGCAGAGTAGAAGGTGTAAGGCTGATTGATAATTTGTACTTAGGAGAATAAAATGTCAAATATTTTTGATTTTCTAAAAAGTTTATTACAGTTTTTTAAAATCGTATTAGTTTTTTGTATGCTTATGCTGCTTTTATATTGGACAAAAAATCTGGCTAATTTTGATTGGGGTTGGATGGGATTTATTTCTCCTTTATTAGATTGTTTTATTGGTATAGGTAATATGATTTCAAGCAGCTCATTAAAACTTTTTGATGCTGTTTTTGAATATAAATATATGTGGGCTTTAGTTATAATGATAGCACTATACTATTTAGTTCATTTTCTTCATATTGGAGCAGAAGCTCTTGAAGAAGCATATAACGAAGGTAGTAAAGTTGTAAAGAGAATGGAAGAGAAAAAATTCAATGAATCTTTGCAGCAGGAACAAGCTAACGAGCAGACTGCAATAAAAAAATATAGAATATTTGTTTCAACTTCTGTGAAAAAGAAATTTGCTCATTTGGAGTGCAATGTAAATCTTGAAGAACAGAATAAGCTTATGAATAAATTTTTGATGGAGAAATTATGTATTACTCCAACTCAATATGAGGGAGGATATTTATATTCGTTTAGTGACTTTAATTCTATAGATAATGTTTTAGATGTTTTCTTTAAATTACTAAGTTCAAAAGCACCGTTAGATTATATTATTTGTGTTCAGGTTTGTGCAGGAAATCCTGTTGCAGAAAAGGAACAGCTTAAATCGCTTATTGATTTAAAATTTGAAAATAAGATTAGTATGATGTCAGATACCGCATTCAGATATAAATTTAATAAGTCGCATAAATACGGAACATCTCAATTAGGAATGTTTCAAAAAGGTAATGATACCGTTGAGGCACATGAGTTTATCGTAATTTAATTATGTTTGAAGTAATATAGAAACAGACAACGGAGGGGATATAATATGAGATATGATGCTGGTGAAGTTATAACCGCAATGGTTACGCCATTTAACGAAAAAAGAGAAGTTGATTATGAGAAAGTAGAAGTCTTAGCTCATCAACTTATAAACACCGGCTCGGATGCTGTGCTTGTAACTGGTACTACAGGGGAATCTCCTACCTTGACTTTTGAAGAAGAAATTGAAATTCTTGCAAGTGCAAAAAGGGCTGTAAGAAATCAAGCAAAAGTAATTATGGGAGCAGGTTCTAATTCTACAGAAACAGCCGTAAAGGTTGCAAAAGCTGCGCAAAAAGAAGGCGCGGATGCTATTTTATCTGTTGTTCCTTATTATAATAAACCTTCTCAAAGCGGATTGATTGAACATTTTTCAGCTGTAGCAGAAGCGGTTGATTTGCCTGTAATTCTTTATAATATTCCTTCAAGAACAGGTATTAATATGACAGTTGAAACTGTTAAAACTTTAGCCAGAAAATATGAAAATGTAGTTGCTGTAAAACAAAGTTTTGGTGATATGGATGCGGTTACTGAGTTAAAATCTTCTTGTCCTGGTGACTTTGCACTTTATTCAGGTGATGATAGTTTAACATTGCCTATGCTTTCATTAGGTGCTCATGGTGTAATTTCAGTTGCATCTCATCTTTTTGGTAAAGAAATTAAGTCTATGATTAGAAACTTTAAGACAGGCGATGCAATGACGGCTAAAAATATGCACATGAAGTTGTATCCTATATTCAAAAAGTTGTTTATGGCGCCAAATCCTGTTCCTGTCAAAGCGGCTTTAGCATATAGAGGAGTTATTGATGACTATGTTCGTCGTCCGTTAGTCGAGTTGACTAAGACTGAAAAAACAGAATTATTCTTTACGCTGGATTCTATTTAGTAAAGTGTCTAAGAATAATAATTAATATTTCAAATATAATTTTATAAAAGGAGTATATAGATGAAAAACAAATTGATAATGTTTTGGGCGATTGTGCTAATTGTTATCGCGTCTATCGTAACAATTTGTGTTAAGCCGACAAAACTGGGTCTTGATTTGGTAGGAGGTTCAAGATTGGTACTTGAAGCTGCTCCTACGAATGGAATTGTTACACCTGATATGATGTCAAGTTTGCAGTTTGCGATTGAAAATCGTGTAAACAAACTTGGTGTATCAGAAACTGTAGTACAAAGATCAGGTGAAAAAAGACTTGTGGTAGAAATTCCTGATGTTTCTGATCTTGAGCAGGCAAAGGCTTATTTAGGCGAAACTGCCGAATTGGAATTCAAAAGACCTGTTATGATGTCTGATGTTGAGGTATGGGAATCAACAGGTTTGACAGGTAAAGATTTATCAAAAGCAACTTTAACAACTAATTCTCAAAACGGACAATGGGTTGTAGGATTGGAATTCAATGGCGAAGGTGCTAAGAAGTTTGCGGATTTAACAAAAGAATTGGTTGGAAAACCAATGGCAATCTTCTTCAATGGTGAGCTTCAGTCTGCACCTAGGGTTAATGAACCTATTACAGGCGGCAGTGCTCAGATAACAGGCGGCGACAGCGGTTTTAGCTATGATGAAGCTAAAAAGATGGTTGACTTACTAAATGCAGGTGCTTTGCCTGTGCCGGCTAAGATTATTGAAGAAAATACCGTAGGACCGACTCTTGGTGCTGATAGTATTGCAAAATCAAAAATTGCAGGTGCAATTGGTTTGGGCTTTGTAATGTTATTTATGATAGCTTATTATAGAGCGCCGGGTATTATTGCAGATGTTGCGTTAATCATCTATGGCTTAATTCTTTTTGCTTTATTTAAAGCTATTCCTGTAACACTTACGCTTGCAGGTATTGCAGGTTTCATTCTTTCAGTTGGTATGGCAGTAGATGCTAATATCTTGATTTTTGAAAGAACAAAAGAAGAATTAAAGGCAGGCAGAACTTTATTTACAGCGATTAATTCAGGTTTTGACAGAGCTTTCACAAGTATTTTTGACTCAAATATGACAACAATTATTACCTGTGTAATTCTTTATTCATTAGGAACAAGTATTGTTAAGGGATTTGCATTAACTCTTGCAATCGGGGTAATTGTTTCAATGTTCTCTGCTATTACAATTACTAAAAACTTTATGCATTTAGTATTTGGAACAGGTTCTTTGAAACATCCTGAGTGGTTTGGTTTAAGAGCTGATGAAATCGGAGAAGGTTTCAAGGCTGTTGAAACAAAACGTGAAAAAGCGAAATTCGGAATCTTGGACTAGGAAAGAGGTAAATATGAAATTAGATATAGTAAAAAACAAATTTATATTTTTAGCATTGTCTGCTATTCTTCTTATTCCTGGAATTGCTGCAATGATTTATTCAATGATAACTTATGATACGCATACGCCGGTTAGGGTCGGTATTGATTATACCGGTGGCACAACTCTTCAATATGGAGTGAAAGAAGAGATTTCTAATTCAAAACTTTCAGCAATACGTGAAGGTTTAGAAAAAGCGGGAATCGATAATCCATCTTTACAGATTATTAATGTTAATTCATCAGAAGATAGTGATTTAAAAGCTATTCTTTCAATAAGAACAAAGTTTATTGAAGAAGGTTCTGATGATCAGGAAAAAGTTACAAATGTCGTTGATAGTGAGTTTGAAACACCTCAATTGGTTCAAGTAGCTTCTGTTGGTCCGACTTTGGGTCAAGAGTTGTTTAAAAATTCTTTAATAGCACTATCACTTGCGTTGTTGGGAATTGTTGCTTACTTAACTTTTAGATTTCAATTTGATTATGCGTTGGCGGCAATTTTGGGATTGGTGCACGATACACTTTTTGTATTAGGTATATTCTCGATTTTAGGACTATATTATGGTGTTCAGGTCGATGCTTTGTTTGTAACAGCGTTGCTTACCGTAATTGGTTTTTCAGTTCACGATACAATTGTTGTATTTGACCGTGTAAGAGAAAATCTGAAATACTATTCTAAGAAAATGACATTTGGTGAAATAATGAATCAAAGTATTAACCAAACTTTGGCAAGAAGTATTAATACTTCTATAACAACTTTGATTACATTGGCTGCTTTATATTTCTTTGGCGGAGTTACAACGAAGGACTTTGTGCTTGCAATGATGTTAGGTATTGCAATCGGTACTTATTCAAGTATTTTCTTCTGTTCATCATTAATTGAGATTTGGGAAGATAAAAAGACTCCTGTAAGAGCTTAGAAATTAAAAAAAAGAGGTACTTGTACCTCTTTTTTTTGTGCAAAATTTGTATGTTTATGCTACAATTTACTCTTGAAGAGGAAAAAGGTATACCAAATTGAAACACTCGCGCTTAACAATAGCTATTTTTTTATCACTGGTTCTTGGAATTATTGCAGGCTGGGCTTTTCCGGAGTTTGCTGTTAGAACACATGTGCTTGCCGAAATCTTTTTGAGAATGGTTAAAATGATTATTGCGCCGCTTTTGTTTGCAACTCTTGTTGTAGGAATTGCAGGACACGGTGATGGAAAGAGTCTTGGACGTTTAGGTATAAAAACAGTTGCTTATTTTGAAATCGTAACTACCTTTGCTCTTATTATCGGCTTAGGATTTGCTAATTTGTTTAAGCCGGGTGAAGGAATGGTTGATGTTGCATCACAGCAAATCCGCTTAAATGCCATTGCAAATAATATGGCGTCTGCAACTTCACATAATTCTTTTGGTGAAATGCTTTTAGACTTGTTTCCTACAAGCATAGTTCAGTCAATGGCTGATGGGAATCTGTTGCAAATAGTTGTTTTTTCAATATTTTTTGCTCTTGCGATTTGCGCAATTGGAAAAAAAGCTCAGCCTGTGCTTGATATATTGAACTCTGTTTCATCTGTTATGTTTAAGTTTACAGAATATGTTATGCTTTTTGCTCCAATGGGGATTTTTGGTGCAATTGCTTATACAGTAGGTTCTAACGGTATTGATATTTTATTCAATTATGGAAAAATAATTGTTTCGTTATATGTAGCTCTTGCTGTTTTTGTAATTATTGTGTTGCTTGCTGCTTGTAAAATAGTTAAAATCTCTTTCAGAGGTTTGATTAAAGCAATTCAGGAACCTGCTCTTTTAACTTTCACTACTGCAAGTTCAGAAGCGGCTCTTCCAAAAGCAATGGCCATTATGGAAAAGTTTGGTGTGCCAAAATCTATTGTAGGTTTTGTAATGCCAACCGGATATACATTTAATCTTGACGGTTCAACTTTGTATCTTGCAATGGCAGTTTTATTTTCAACTCAGTTGGTTGGAATTCATTTGACTTTAGACCAGCAGCTTGTCATAATGTTTGCATTGATGCTTACTTCAAAGGGGGTTGCAGGTGTGCCTAGAGCATCTTTAATTGTTCTTGCAGGAACTCTTACAAGTTTCAATTATCCGATTTTAGGTGTTGCAATTCTTTTAGGCATTGACCAAATTTTAGATATGGGAAGAACAACAGTTAATTTAATCGGAAACTGTGTTGCAACAGTTGTTATTGCAAGATGGGAAAACTGTTTTGACTATAATAAAATGAACGAATTTTTGAAAAGAAAAAATATTAAGATAAATACTTTAGGTAAGACTAACGGAAATGTAAGTTTTGAACAAGATTTTGGAGGTTGTAAATAATGGAATATAAAGAGACTTTAAACTTACCGCAGACAACTCTTGAAATGAGAGCTAATGCAACAAAAAAAGAACCTGAAACCCAAAAATTCTGGGAGGGTGTAAATGTATATGAAAAAAATCTTGCACAGAGGGATAAGAGCAAAAGTTTCATTTTACACGACGGACCTCCATATTTGAGTTCTGAAAAAATTCACGTGGGTACAGCTTTAAACAAAATTCTTAAAGATATTCTAATCCGCTATAAGTCTATGCGCGGATATTATGCTCCTTATGTTCCAGGTTATGACGGACACGGACTTCCTATTGAAAACGCTGTTGTAAAAAATATTAAAGGCGGACGCGAGGCACTTACTCCTGCTGAACTCCGTGCAAAATGCAGAGAATTTGCTCATAAGAACCTTAAAGGTCAAGAAAGCGAATTTAAACGCCTTGGTGTTTGGGGTAATTGGGAAAACCCTTATTTAACAATTAATCCTGATTTCGAAGCTGAACAGGTTCGTGTGTTTGGTGAAATGTATAAAAAAGGCTATGTTGAAAAGGGTCTTAAACCTGTTTACTGGTGTGCTTCTTGTGAAACAGCACTTGCTGAAGCAGAAGTTGAATACGCAGATCATACTTCAACCTCAATTTATGTAAGATTTAAGTTTGATGACGAGGGAGTAAATAAGATTGGTCAGTTGATTGACCTTCCTAACAAAAATGTCTATGCTGTAATCTGGACAACAACTCCTTGGACAATTCCTTCAAACATGGCAATCAGTATGCACCCTAAATTTGAATACACATTCTTCGAAAAAGGCGAAGATGTTTATGTAATTGCTCAAGGTTTGTTGGGAGCATTCCTTGAAGGTGTAGGTTGGGAAGAATCTGATATCAAAGTTATTGGTTCTGTTACAGGTTCTGATTTAGAACTTTTAAATACTCAACACCCTCTATATAATAGAAAATCACCAATTATTTTAGGTGAACACGTTACATTGGAAGCTGGTACAGGTTCTGTTCACACTGCTCCCGGTCACGGTCTTGAAGACTATGAGGTTGGATGCAGATATAATATTGAAGTGTTCTCACCTCTTGACAGCAAAGGTGTTTGGACAGAAATAGTAGGTGATAAAGACTTAGAAGGTATTCCTTATTATAAAGGAAACTCTATTGTTATAGAAAAACTTAAAAATTGCGGCGCTCTTCTTGCTGCTGCAGATATTAACCACTCTTATCCGCATTGCTGGAGATGTAAAAATCCTGTAATTTATAGAGCAACTCCACAATGGTTTGTAAAGGTGGATAAATTCCGTGAACAAACTCTTGAAGCAATTAAAGGGGTTAAATGGATACCTGCAAGCGGTGAAGCTCGTATTTCAAATATGGTTGCAGGCCGTACAGACTGGTGTATTTCACGTCAAAGAGCGTGGGGTGTTCCTATTCCTGTATTCTATTGTGAAGAATGCGGAGAAGCTATTGTAACGGATGAAACTATTGAAAATGTTGCTAAGATTTTTGAAAATGAATCTTCTGATGCCTGGGTAAAACATACAGTTGATGAACTTCTACCTGAAGGATTCAAATGTCCTAAATGCGGCAAAACACATTGCTTCAAAAAAGAAAATGATATTATGGATGTTTGGTTTGACTCAGGTGTAACCTGGAAAGCTGTTGTTGAAAAACGCTCTGAAGAACTTGGTCACACGCCTGTTGATATGTATCTTGAAGGTTCAGACCAACACAGAGGCTGGTTCCAATCATCATTGTTAACTTCAATTGCGACTCAAGGTAAAGCACCTTATAAGACTGTTTTAACTCACGGTTTTGTATTCGGCGAAGATGGCAGAAAAATGTCTAAATCTTTGGGTAATTATATTAGACCTGATGATATTATTAAAAACTATGGTGCTGATATCTTAAGACTTTGGGCTGCATCAGTTGACTATAGAAACGATACTAAAATCGGGGATAATATTATAAAACAGCTTGCTGAAATCTTTAAGAAAACCCGTAACACTGCAAGATTCTTGCTTGGTAATATTTACGATTTTAATCCTGCGGTAGATTATGTTAAATATGAAGAATTGAAACCGATTGACAGATTTGCATTACATAAGTTAAACAAAGTTATTGCTGAAATTACAGAAGCATTTGAAAACTATGAGTTCTACAAATACTTCCAAGCTCTTCAAAACTTTGCAGCGAATGATTTAAGCTCATTCTATCTTGACATTGTAAAAGACAGATTATATACAGCGGGTAAAAAATCACTTTCAAGACGTGCTTGTCAGACAGTTTTATATGAAAACTTGCAAGCACTTGTAAGAGTACTAACTCCTGTAATGCCTCACCAGGCAGAAGATATCTGGCAAAATACTCCGGAAGTTCAACGCGGCGGATTAGAAAGTATTCTTCTTGCTGATTGGGTTGAATTTAAACCGGAATGGAATAATCCACAGTTAGAAGAAGATTTTGCTAAAATTCTTAAAACAAGGGAAGTTGTAACTCGTGCAATCGAACCTCTTAGAGCTGATAAGAAAGTTGGAAGTTCGTTAGAAGTTGCGGTAACTGTTAAATCAGAAAATGCAGAGTTACTCAAAGAACATGCAAAAGATTTAGCAGATATCTTTATTACATCTCAAGCTAATGTTGCAGACGCTGCTCCTGCCGATGTGTTGAATGAATACACTGAAGACGGAATAACAGTTTGGGTAACAAAAGCAGAAGGTGAAAAATGTGAACGCTGCTGGAAGTATCGTAAACTTGGCGAAGTTGCCGGACACGAAACAATTTGTAAGGATTGTGCAGAAGCTATATAAAAGAAAAAAGCGGGTTTTAAACCCGCTTTTTTTATTCTTTAATTATATTACCTTTTCCAAAGAAATGAAGTCTTCCTAAGTCATCTTTATAAATTGTTTTAGAATCATTTACACCGGCAGGAATATTTGTTCCGCCTTGACCGTAGAAAGATGTTGCATCCATTTTTCCTTTTTCGGAAGAGTATGTTGATTTATGAGAACCTGTAGATACAACAGGCTTCTCTTTGATAACATCCATAATATCCATTTCAGCATCATTAACAGCAGACGCTTGAGCTGCTTGCATATTCATTTGATGATTTGCGCCGAAAGGACTTTGCATATCGGCGTTAGCAATGCCAATTGATAATACAAATGCTGCAATTAAAAAATATTTTTTTGACATAAGTGCCTCCTTAATGCTCTATATATTTATTATAATATAAAACCCGTCAAAAAAATATTTGCCTACTTAATATTGTTAAGCAATTCACCGGTAATATCTTTGCCGCCAAATAGTACTACACTCTTAGCAAAAACATAATCGTAGCCGTCTTTTTGAGCTTTTTTTGTTATCTCTGATTTAATATTTTTCTCTATTGCAGATAATCTGTTATTATAATCACGTTCTAAAGCTTCTTTTTTTGAAGCAAATTCTTTCATATATTTATCTTCAAGAAGTAAAACTTTTGCTTGGTCGGTTTCGTTTGCAATTTCGCCGCGAGCATTAACAAGAATTTTATCTAAATCACTAATTTTTTTACTGTGTTCTTGTTTTAAAGCTTTGACTTGAGATGAATTTGAGACAATCTGTTGTAAATCAACTACTGCGATTTTATCATCAGCAAATGCTGCAATTGTACTAAACGCTAACGCGATTAATAATAAACTTTTTTTCATTATCACTCTCCTTTTTTTTTATTTTATAAGAAGAATTTACGCTTATTACAATGACCCGCTGAGGCTAATTCTTTCCAATATATTGTAACGAATTGTAAAATATTGTATATTAGAATTAAAGTTTTTGTGAAAACTGCCGTAATAATATAATGGAAGTATGGATATTAATGAGGTAGAATTGTTATGGAAAAACCTGCTTGCTCTAAAACGCGCGCTATAACTGGGTTTGCGGGGGGGGGGTAGCCTTCTAAAGCCTTTCTCTGCGCTCGCATTGGTGTGTTTTTTATCATTACCTGTGATGGCCGAAAATTACGGTCAAGGAAGTGAAGCAAAGTATTTTGTATGGAATAACGGTCTTTTGCAAGAGGTTGCAACGCCGCTAGAAGGAAATTATGCTATTGAATACAGATATGATATCAGTGATTTGCAAACAAGAATTGAGAATGAAAGTGCAAATAATTACGGTGATATAAAAGGAAGTTTTATTGATATTAGCATGCCGGATGTATTATCAGGCGGTGCGATAAATAATAGCGGTACGATTGAAAATATTAAAGCCGATTTTGTTAATAATTGTATCTCAACGGAATCTTTAACTTTAACAAATTTACGAGGTGCTGCAATTAAGAATACCGGTGTCATTGGAGATATCGAAGCTGTTTTTATCAATAATAGAACAGTGAATAACAATTTTAATGGAAATAATTTGCTTCAAGGCGGTGCTATATATAATAGTGGAACAATTAGTAATATAACAGCTGATTTTATTGGAAATAGCCTTGTTGGGTATAATTCAGACGGAGCTTCTATTTTCAATGTTGATGGCGGTTCAATTGGAGATATAACAGGAAACTTTATAGGAAATTCAACTATAAGTGAAGGCTACGAAAATGGTATAACCGGTAAATTTGGACATGGTCAGGGTTCTGGGATTTATAATTGGTATGGTTCTAAAATTAGAAATATTAAAGGAAACTTTATTCAAAACTACGCAATTGGCAATAATATTCATGGTGTTTCTATTATTAATTTAAATGGTGATTCAGATGTTAGTGAAATTGGTAATATAACAGCAAATTTTATTGATAATTTTGGTGTTGCTTATAACAAAGCTCAAGGTGCTGCAATATATAACGGTGCTAATATGGGTGATGTAACCGGTAATTTTATAAGAAATAATACGCAAAGTGATTTTGAGACTGTTGGCGGCGCAATTTATAATGTCGGGACTTTGGGCTCTCTTGATGAAGATAATAACTTGATTGGCGGGATTATTAACTCTAATTTTATAGAAAACTATGTCAAGACGTCAGAAGCAGGAATTGCACAAGGCGGCGCTATTTATACTAATAAGAACCTTAATATTATAGCAGATAATAATGTATCAACTTTCAAAGACAACTATATTCAAGTTGGGGAAGGCGAGAAGATTAATGAAGCAATATATGTGGATTCTGCTGAATTGAATTTGGTAACAAATAATAATGGTGCAATTTACATGTATGACAAAATTAACGGTTCTAATGGTTATATGGTAAATATCACTGGTGATAATAGTGGTAAAGTTGCTTTATATAATGATATTCAAAATGCAAATGTAACTGTATCTAATACAACTATAGATACTATTAATAATAAAATTCATACTTATAATTTTAATGATTTTACTGTAACAGGTAATGCACGAATGACAGTAGATGTTGATCTTGCCAATAAAGACATGGATAAAATCACATCAAATTCCTATGGTAATCATGCTGGAAATTTATCTGTAACCGGTATTAATCTTTTGTCTGATGCAAGCTCTAATCACACAGCTATTCTTTTTGCAGAATCAGGTTTGAAGGATAATATTACATCTGAAATTGGTAAATCAAATCAAAATTATCAGACAACAGCGTATACTCCAATATTTAAATATGATGTTAGTTATGATAATAGAGAAGATGGCGGTTACTTTATTTTTGACCGTGCTGGTGTAACCTCTTCAGCAGCTTATAATCCGGCAGTACAGACATCTTCTGTAACAGCACAAGTTGGTAGTCAAAGTGCTGTAAATGAAACTGTTCGTTTTGCATTCCAACACATGGATTTATTTTCTCAAATGCCATCATCTCAAAGAATGGCGTTAATAAATCGAAATAAATATGCAATCCAAGATGTACACCCAAAATATAATTCTGATTTAGAAGTCTTGGATAAAGGTTATTGGGTAAAACCGTTTACTTCATTTGAAAGCATTAACTTGCATAACGGTCCGTCAGTAGATGCAATAATTTATGGTACTCTTGTTGGTTTTGACGGAGAGTTTAAAGAGTTGAAACACGATTGGTATAATGTTTCGTCAGTTTATGCAGGATATATTGGTTCACAAATGAATTATGCCGGTGTCGACTCATCTCTTAATGGAGGTATGCTTGGCTTAACAGAAACCTTCTATAAAGGAAACTTCTTTGGTGCATTAACAGCAACTGCAGGCGCAAGTTTAGCTGACTCATCAACAATGTACGGTAATGAAGATTTTACTTCACTATTAGGTGGTATTGGAGCAAAGACTGGTTATAATATTGAGTTTAAAGATGGTAAATATATTTTGCAGCCAATAATGTTTATGAACTATTCGTTTGTGAATACATTTGACTATACAAATGCAGCGAAGGTAAAAATCAAAAGCGATCCATTGCATACACTACAAATTAATCCGCAACTAAAGTTTGTTGCAAATCTTGATAAAGGTTGGCAGCCCTATGCAAGCGTTGGCTTTGTTTGGAACGTTTTAAACTCATCAAACGTTCGTGCAAATGACGTAATATTACCTAAAATGGCAGTAAATCCTTATGTTGAATATGGTTTAGGTATACAGCGCAATTGGAAAGATAAATTCACTGGTTTTGCGCAAGCTATGGTCCGTAATGGCGGCAGAAACGGTGTCGCATTGACCTTCGGGTTCAGGTGGGCACTGGGTAAGGATTCTGAGGATTTGTAGAAAAAAGGCGGTTCATCGAACCGCCTTTTTTTTTGTAACATTTTGTAATAAACTAGCAAAATAATATATTTAGGGGTTATATTATGCTATGAGGATATTTATAATTTGGTTAATCAGGTATCCTTAACATGAGGTCTAAATAGTGGTAGATAACAGATCAGCAGGTTTTTATGGAATCGGCGGGGCGTTTAATTTTAAAAGCGGCGACCCATCTGGAACTGCAGCTAAGATGAGTCAGGAAAAATATGGTTCGGAAGCGATGTATCTTCCTCCGGTCGAAGGTGAAGAGGATGGAAGTGAGTTTGCTAACCAATCTTTTGTGGATAGAAGCGCCTTGCTTCGAGCGACCCTTAATTCGCTTGCAATGACGAATGTCGCCTCGGTTTTGAATTCAAAAAGACATAAAAAGAAACTATCTCCGTTTGAAGAAGAAGAAGAGATTAAATCATTAGATGATGTGTTCAGAGAAGAAGAAGACGAGTTGGACAAGTAACATAATATTGTTATAATTATCTTATGGACGGATTTAGCATAAGTAAAATTATTTTGGGACTCCAGAACCCTGAATTGTATTTAAAGAAATTAAAAAATGAAGGAAAAATTACAGGTTTTTCTCCTGAATTAGGAGGTTCCTTGTCAAATGCCAAGCCGCAGCCTAATCCTATTGTGCAGAATTTACAGGCAATAAACAGTTTAACCCAGATGCTTCAAATGAATTGCCTTGCTAATATTGACCGTTCGATTTTTATAAAAAATCTTTTAGGTCTGCCGCCTAATTTGTCACAAATCTTATTTAATGCTCAAAATCCAAATAACCCTATTAATGGCGGAACATTAGGTATAGGAAATCTTAATCAGGAACTCTTGCAGAACCAAAAAACTCTTGCAGCTTTGTTTGATGAAGCCATTCCAACAGCTCCTGCACCTACTCAACAAGATGCGGCAGTATTGTTTTTTAGTGGAATGATAAGTATGTCCAACATATCAAAGCTTATATTGCAAAATAGTAAACAAGCTGTCGCAGAGCTGATAATTTCAATGGCATCCGCTTCAAAACAAGGCATGAGCAATGAACAAATTCGTGAAACACTTGCTGTAGTTAACTCTTGTATCGCCATGGCTGAATCAGATAATCCAACCCAAACCTTGAAGAGTCTAATGATGCTCTACCTCCCTTGGCTTCCATTAAACGAAGGTGTTGGTTTTGATTTGGAAATTACTCCTCCGGATGGTGAAAAGGACTCAAATGATTCAAAGTTGACCGTTCTTATTCAAACTAAGAATTTTGGGAATATTAAAGGTGTATTTACCCTCACAACTTCCAATTCTGTTGATGTTTATATTATATGCTCAGAAAACTTCCCTAAATCGATTTTGCAAAAAAGTTTGATGGACGAAAGCGGTTCTCATGCAATGAACACAAATATTGATATAGAAGAATTTAAACCAAAAAATACCGAGCCTAATGAGGTTCGGGAAACCAAAGTTAATCTTTCTGCTACAAATGAAATGAACCCATACTTGCTATTAATGGCCCATTCTTTTATAAGAAATACGGTTATTATTGATAGCAACGCATTATTATAAAACTAGTGCTTTTTTACAGTAGGAATACGTTTAGAAAGTTGTGTTGCAAGCATAAGTGCTTTTTCTGCAAATATTAGAGGAAGTTTATCAACATCGCCTTGCAGTGAAACTAATGCAGAGTTGTATACAAGCGGTCTTGGAACCCCTGCTATAACAAGTCCTTCTAATGTATTTATAAATCGTTTTTCAATTAAATCTAAATTTATATTTTTGACTAAAGATTCATTTAATGTAGGAACAATACCCCAGTTGATTTTTCCGCCTCTTTCCAAGAATTCTATAACCGAATCAGGAATAATACATAAATTATTCGGATTGTTATATGCATCAAAAGAAATAATATCAACTCCTGCGTTGATAGGGATTTTCCAATCACATTTATCAAAACATTGAACGGCAAGTAATGCACCTGTTGGCTGAATTTTTTCTACAACTTTTGCAAGCATGCCAGTTACGTATTCAACAGTGATGTCTTCATTATCTCGTTTAAGATTGCCTAAATTTGCAAGCATAGGTTCTTCTAACACAATAATAGGAATAGTTGATTTAGAAACTTCTTTAATTCTGTTTATTGCCCATAGCGCTTTAACACATACAGCTTGAATAAATAGTTTCTTAAAGCTTTTGTCAGCAGGCATTTGTTCTTCTGCTGCATTCATAAGTATCTGAGAAAGAGTGAACGGTCCAAGTATATTAACACATGCTTCTGTTGATTTGAATTTATTTATAAGACATCCAAATTTTTCCATAAAAACAGATTCAATAGCATAAGGTTCTAAAAGCTCTTTTGTAGGATTATTGCAGGCTTTTTCAAGGTCTGCCAATTGTTGTTTGTATTTATCAGAGCCTAATTGAAAAACTACTTTTTTCCCATTTAATGTAATCCCCGGAATATTCTCAAGGGTTCTTTTAAGAACAGTATCATCTTTTGATATATTTGGCAGGAATGGTAAGTAAGGTGTTTTTTCAAATAACTTTGCTACCATTCTAACAGCAGGATCGAGTTCGCTATATGCCAATGCTCCGGAGGGAAAACATCTTGAGTTTAATTTCATTTTGCTCTTCTTTCTCTATATAATAAAAATGTGCCGTACTAAATAAGGACGGCACATTTTCTATAGTGTTAAAACTTATGCCTCAACAGTTTCTTCAACAACTTCTTCTACAGATTCTTTTACAACTTCTGAAGCTGTAACAACAATCTTAAGTTCAGTTTTAACTTTTGAAGTTAATTTGATAAGCATAGTGTATTCACCGATTTTGTTGATAGGAGCGTTAAGTGAAACAGTTTTTCTATCAACATCGATGTTAGATTTTTCTTTAAGTTCTTCGCACAATTTTTTAGTAGTGATTGTACCGAACAATTTTCCGCTTTCACCAGCTTTAGCTGATAATTCGATTTGACCTAATTTTTCGATTTCAGCCGCTTTAGCAAGAGCTTCTTGGTGTAATTTTTCTTGTTTAGCTCTGATTCTTGCAATATTTTGTTCTCTGTTTTTTAGAGCGCCTTCTGTTGCAACTTCAGCAAAGTTTTTAGGAATTAGGAAGTTTCTAGCGTAACCGTCTTTAACGTTAACTAAATCGCCAGCTTCACCAATATTTTGAACATCTTTTTTCAATATTACTTGCATTTCTTTTGTCTCCTTTTATAATAATGGGCTAGTGTTCTTATCATATCTGAAACATGATTAAAAATAAAGTACAAATGTAAAATAATGTAACAATTTTATTTAAATCCCTAAAGTTTTATTGAGAAAAGCCGTAAATATAAACAGATAAGTAATATAGGAGTACGGGATTATGCCATTTCAATTTGATTTGTCTCAGGTTTTCTGGGGCTTAATGAATAAAACTATGTGGGATTGCCGATTTGGGAACATGAATGGTTTTAACGGATTTAATGGCGGGTTTATGAATAGCTGCTGGGGCGGCGGTTTTCAAATGCCGGCATGGGGTGATAGCTATAATTTTAGTTCTACCAGCGGCGGCTCTTCTTCTTCTACCATTGAAGATGAAGTTGAAAAACGCGGTTTAACAAGAAAACAAAATACTCTTTATAAATTACTTGAAGATTATGCTAAATCTTTACCGGAAGGCACGGAGAGAGATACCTTAGAAGTAACTTTAAACAAGCATAAGTCTGTTAAACAAGGAAATTATGATGCTCTTCAAGCTTTGTATGAAGAGAATAAAACAAAAATACAAAAGAAATTCAATAATGGAACTAAGATTGAAGTTTCTGCAGCTTCAAAAACTGCTGCGACTGATTTTGCAAGAACCAACACCGATTTTAAATCTATTTTGAAAGTTGATAGTGAGAATAAAACTGAGCCTCAATTGAAAGATGGTGTTGATGCGATGGAGTTTTTATATTCGCTGCAGACAACTAAAAAGAAAAGCTTTAAAGCTTTGTATGAAGATGCAGGGAAAAATGCTGATGATACTAAAAAAGCTGAGATGAAAAAAGTTTTAGAAGCTGTTTATAAAGATTTAACAAAAACAGCATTAGAAGTAAAAAAAGATAATGCTGTTTCAGAAGATACTAAGGCTTCTATTGGAAAACTTCTGGAAATAGCGGAAACAAGTGCAACTCCAGAAAATGTTGATCAGTTATATTGCTGGATACGTTTGGCTAAGGCAGAAATTGCTGATAATAAGTATGCAAGCCTTCAAGAAGATTTTCCAGATGATCCGCTTTTAGGTAAAGTTAATGGCGTTGCGTCAACTACTGCTGCATTAGAAGCAGAAGGGCTAGATGTTGAAAACATTAAAAAACAAACTGCTTCAACTGATTTTTCTGGGTTGGAAAATGATGACCAACGTATGACAAAATTAGAGAATGCTAAGATTCAAACTCGCTTGGATGCAACGCAAATGGATGAGCTTAAAAAACTGCCGGGCGTTAAAAAATTCTTAGAAGATAACCAAATAACTAAAGTTTGGGTTGATTCGACTCCTCAAAGTTTTGGACAAATGTTTATTCGTGTAATTGATAAAGATGGTAATTTAAAATGTTTAACCGGTGTAGCGGCAGAAAAAGATGCAAACGGAAATATTACGTTTAAATCAATTAACCAACCTCTTGTTGGCGGTGCAAATGAAACCGGTAAAATTGCATTTGGTACGTCAATTACATTTGAAGAAATTGAGGCTCAATCTGCTATGGTTGAGAAGGTAAAAGCTCAAATTGGAAAAACATTGACTGAATGTTCTAAAAAATCTAATGGACAAAGAGTTTTTGAAGAAAAAATTGCGACCGGCAGCAGAAAAAGAAAACGACTGTTTGTAATTAGTCGTGACGGTAATTTAAAAGAATGGCAAAATATGTGGTATGTTCCTCAGAAAAAGGAATTTTACCATAATACGACAGATGCGACTCCTGAGGTTGATGCCGATTTGGAGAATATTAAAAAAGATGTAGAGGAAGCGAATAATAAAAAACTCCCTGAAAATCAATCTGCAAAAGAACTTTTGACAAATCAAAAATACCAATTTGTTAGTAAATATAAATACTCAGATGGTACATGTACAAAAGAAATTGATGGTGAAATAGATTTATCAACTTTATATGATGATAATATTATGATTGAACTTAAAAATTTCCATGATGAAGGTATGGCAGAAACTGTGGATTGGAATAATAAGAATCATATTGCAAGATATAAATCTATATTGGATAATTTTGATGAAATCTGTTCTTCTGTAGAAAAAGCTCTTATCGCATCTGGTTTAGAAGAACCATATAAATTAAGAGTTGCTGTACAAACAGTTAAAGAGCGATATAAACAACTAGCCATTTCTATAACGGATGATTCTTCTGCTAGTAATGGTGGAGAAGATACTATTAGAGAAATAGCAAGTCATCGGAGAGGTAATAAAGAAGGCTATGAAAATAAGCAAAAGGGTATTTTAAAAGTTGTTGATTGGGATGGACTTGATAGTGTTAATTTTTGTATCTCTTTCAAAGACCTTGTTGACGATATCCTTGCAGAATATAAAAGTTCTACAACATAACTTTTTCCAAATTAACGACGGCATTTTCAATGCTGTCGTTAACTATTTGGAAATCAAAATGTTTTGAGTTTTCCATTTCGGATTTCACTGTTTGCAATCTTTTTTTGATTGCTTCCTCTGTTTCTGTATGACGGCCTCTTAATCGCGCTTCCAATTCTTCCAATGAAGGCGGAAGTATAAATATTAACTGAGCATCCGGCATGATTTTTTTAACATTTAAAGCACCTTGTGTGTCAATCTCAAGAATTAAATTCTTGCCTTCTGCAAGCTTCGTTTTTACGTAATCTTTTTGGGTGCCGTACATATTTCCTGAAAACTCTGCCCACTCTAAAAACTCATTATTATCAATGCAGGATTTGAATTCATCTTTTGACAAGAAGAAGTAATTAATGCCATGAACCTCTCCTTCTCTTGGAGAGCGGGTTGTACAAGAAACTGAAAGTTTAAATTCAGGGTGTCTTTGCAGAAACTCTTTAATTACTGTTCCTTTGCCGACTCCGGACGAGCCTGATATTACAAATAGTTTTCCCATTTATTCTTCCTCTTTTCTTAAGCTTTCGTGTATTGTGGTGCCAAAATGCATATCTTCCTGTTTTGTTAATTTTACTTCATCAGCTCTTTTGCAATAAGCTTCCGGAGCAGAAGGAGCTTTGTTTTTGAAATCTGAAATAACTTCTTTTGTTAATTCCGGCATGTCATCTTCTGCTGTACAGATTTCTATGTAGCAGAGTTTGTTCATAATTTGGGTAACTTTTAGAGCCTTATCAAAATCATCAGCAGTTGTTACTTTGGTTGACCAAATATCGCCTTCAAATACTCTGGCAAATTTTGAATAATTCATTTGCATAATGTCATTAAACTTGTCACCCGGATTATCTGAAAGCAAGCGCTCTATTGTATAGCCGTTATTGTTTAAAACTATAACTACAGGTTTAACTCCGTGTCTTAGCATATTACCGATTTCCATTGCAGTAAGCTGATGAGAGCCTTCTCCTGTAACTAAAATTACACGTGTATTTGGGTTTGCAACACAAGCTCCAAAAGCTGCCGGAGTCGCCCAGCCGATAGAACCCCATAGGGTTTGTGTGTGTAGTTCCGTGTTATTCGGGAACTTCATTTGTGCAATGCCGTTTGTAAGAATCCCTGTTTCTGCGACAATAATATCGTTTTCTTTGATAAATTCTTGTAAGCGGGGGTAAATATAAGCAGAAGTGAGTTCCCCCGATTTAATTTCTGTCTTCTCATAACCGATTTTAGACTTTTCTATATTGAAGTATCTTTTTTCAAGAGCTTCTGTTAAACCTTCTAATACATCGGACATTTTGATATTGTCAAATTTTTCGCCTTCAACATAAGTGTGCGTTCCATAGATTGCGATATGAGAATTTATTTTATACGGCAGATTAAATCCGAAAGAGTTTAAGTCGCTGTATATTGCGCCAACAGCGATTAAACAGTCTGTATTCTCGAGTCTTTCTTGTGCTTTCGGATTTCTGTATTTCCCAAAATAAGTTCCCAAATAATTTGGACAATCTGTGTTTAAAAGTCCTGTTCCCATTAGAAAGTTAGTAGCAGGGATACCTGTTTTCTCAACAAATTCTTTGAACTCTAATCGTGAATCAAATCTTTTTATAAGAGTATCTCCTAAGATTACCGGACTTACTGAATTATTGATTTTGCGTGTAATCTTTGCGATAGCAGCTTCAAGAGTATTTTTATTGCTTGTCCATTCGTAATCTGTATCACGGTCAGATATTTCCATTTTTGCAATATCGATAGGTATCGCGATATAAACAGGTCTTTTTTCTTTAACAAAAACTTTTAAAACGCGGTCTATTTCAATCTTTGCGTTATCTCTGTTTAAAAAAGCCGTTGTTTCAACTATTGATTTATGAGCAGTTTCAAAAGCTCTTGTATTAATGTTCCAAAAATTGTGGTGAACAAGAGTTTTTTCTTCCAGGCATTTAGTTGCAGGTGCTCCAACTATTGTTATTACAGGAATGTTTTCTGCATAGCTTCCTGCAATTGCGTTCATAGCACTCAACTCACCGACTCCGTAAGTTGTAACAATAGCGCCGTAACCGCGCTGACGAGCGTAACCGTCTGCAGCATAACCTGCATTTAGTTCATTTGTACAGCCAATCCAGTTTGTGTTTGGATTGTTTTCTATTGCATAAAGTATATTAAAATTGTAATCACCCGGCAGTCCGAAAAAGTCATTTACTCCGAGTTCTTCAAGTTTTTTTACTAAATATTCGGCTGTGTTCATGCATATTTTCCCTCTAATTTCAATACATAATATCAAAAATAAAATTGCATAACAAGATGCATTTATGATATAATTATGCTGTGAGAGATTTAGTAAAATTATTAGTAGTTGGGATATTTGTTTTCTTTGCTCCGCAAGTATTTGCAGAGGATTATAAAGTTTTGGTTATTCCTGATAATATTGTAACAGAAAACGCTGCATTAGATTCTTATATTTATGATGCTTCTGCCGAATTTTTTGCAGATGAAGTTATATCTATTCTTAATACTACAGACTATATTAATGCTCCAACTGTCAGCGAAACTCGGGATTTCTTTAAAAAAGATTCTTCAAGCATGCTTACAGCTAAGAATATGACTTCCAGATTTAGAACTTCTTATAATCTGGATTATGTTGCTTTAAAAAAACTCGCTGTTAAAACTGATACAAGATATGTTTTATTAATGACATCTTATATTGATGCTGAAAATTATATTTTGCGCAGAACACCATGGGATTTTTTAAATATTCCGGGCGCATCAGTTATTGACCCTGCATACAAGGTTACAACTTATGCGGTTCTGGTTGATACAAATAATAACCAAAAACTATGGGCAGATACTTATCATAAAACAATAAGTGTTTGTGAAAATAGAATTATTACCAGAGGAACATCACCACAAACCGAACAATTAAGCAAAATAAAAGATTACTCAAGATATGTTTGTCCTCAAATTGCGCAAAATGTTCAACAAAATATTTTACCGCAAGATGTTTACGCAAAAGAATCCAAACAGGTTTACTATGATTTGGGCAATATTGATAATGTATTTACAAAAAAATACAGACATCTGGGTAAAGAATATGACAAGGTTTATATAAAGAAAAAAGCCGATTACGAAGTATTCAAAGAAGATACAAAGGTTAAAATAGAAAAACAAAAAGAACAAATAAAACAGGCAAAGCAAGAACGACAAGAACGTAAAAATCAAGCAAAACTCGAGGTTGAAGCAAAACCTGTTGGAATAAATGAGATAAAAAATAAGGTTCAAGAAGGAGCTAATAATATCAAAGGTGCTATCTTTATTAAAAAAGAGCCCGAAATTGAGCCGATTGAGATTAAACGTACTAAAAAGAACAATCTTTATGGCGATTATGATGCTAATCGTCCGACATTAAGAGACTATCAAAATTAATTATGGATTTATTTTCACAGCTTGAAGAAGTAAATAAACAAAAACCGCTTGCGGAGATTATGCGTCCAAAAACTCTGGATGATTTTCTCGGACAATCGAATGTTGTTGCACCAAATTCGCCGCTTTTGAACCTTTTAAAAACTCAAAGACTGTTTTCTCTTATTTTATGGGGTACTCCGGGGTGCGGAAAAACCACATTAGCAAGATTAATTGCAACAAAAGTTGATGCACAATTTATTGAACTTTCAGCTGTATCATCAGGCATTAAAGAAATTAAAGAAACTGTTGAAAAAGCTCGCGAAGCATTAAGAGCGGGACAAAAAACGATCTTGTTTATTGATGAAATTCATCGTTATTCAAAGACCCAGCAAGATGCATTGCTTCCTCATCTTGAAAACGGGACATTGTTTTTAATCGGTTCTACGACAGAAAATCCTTCATTTCAGGTTGTGCCTGCACTGATTTCCAGAGTTCAGGTGATAAAACTTAATCCGATTAATGATATTAGTATGGCAAAAATTGTTAATCGCGGGTTTGAATATTTAGAAAAGAATTATCAACCTGTTCAATATGAAGAGGATGTTGTAAAATTCATTGTTAACAATGCTCGCGGGGATGCAAGAACTGCTTTGAATATGGTTGAAAATTCTTATTTTGCAAGTAATTTTTCTAATGATACAAGACTTTTGACAATTGAAATTTTAGAAAGTATTACACAAAAAAGAAACACCAGATATTCAATTCAAGAGCATTATGACTGTGCTTCGGCGTTTCAAAAGAGTTTGCGCGGGTCTGATGCAGATGCTGCTATTTATTATTTAGCAAAGATGATTGAAGCGGGTGAAGATCCAAGATTTATTGCAAGAAGATTAATCGTTTGCGCAGCAGAAGATGTAGGGCTTGCTGATCCTGCAGCAATGAGAATTGCAATCGATGCTTATCGCGCTGTTGAAATTATCGGGCTTCCTGAAGGCAGAATTCCGCTTGCAAATGCTGTTGCTTATGTTGCTCGTGCGCCTAAATCAAATAAAGTTTGTATGGCTATTGACTCAGCGTTAGCGGATATTGAAGCGGGAAATGATTTTCCCCCTCCAATGCATTTAAGAGATGCGCATTATAAAGATGCTAAAAAATATGGTTTTGGCGAAGGTTATATTTATTCTCACGATGCTCCTGATGTATATCAGCAGTTTTTACCGGATGAGTTAGTTGGCAAGAAATATTTAGAAATATAACATGCTTGTATATTTACCCCTTTTCATGGTAAACTCATTTTATTAAGGAGGATTTATGCACGAATACGTATTCAAAATGAAAAAAGGCGATATTGAAATTGAACTAAAATCTGATGATTTAGAATTCGTGGAAGAACAGCTTAATAAATGGAGAGAAGAGTTATTAAATCAGGATTAGGGGTAAAGGGGCAAATTATATTTTGGCTGACAGGTCAAAACTCCAAACTCGCAGGTAGGATTAGTGTATGGCAACTTATTCATTCAGGATTAAAAAAGGTAAATATCAGCTAGATTTATCAACTACAGACAGAGAACTTGTTGTTGAACAATTTGAGCTATGGGTAAAGCAAGCCGGCGAGTATGCTCGTTCTCGCAAAGCAAAAGAGTGCAAAAATATTGTAAATACTCAAATTAAAGCTGAGGAAGAAATTACAAAGAAGAATATTGAAGCACAGCTTGCACGTAAACGTGAAATTCCTGAACCAATTTTTCAAGAAGAACCTCCAAAACCGGTTGAATCTCCAAAGAGTGATTTAGATATTTTCTATGCGCCTCCTGCAGAAACTGTTGCACAAAAAGCTGAACAGAGTGGTGTTTTTGACAATATTTTAGAACATTCTATGAATAATCCTCAAACAGAATTGTCTTTCAAGACAAGTCCTTCAATTAAGAAAGACAATGCTTTCTTGAATTATATCAGCGCAAGAAAAATTGAACGAAAAATTGATTACTTGCTTTTGACTGCTTATTATTTCACACAGTACGAGCAAAAACCAAGATTTACTCTAAAACAGCTTAATGCAAAATTAATGCAGAATATTGCAGTTATTATTGATCATTCAGTTTTGCAGGAAGCTATTAACAGAGATTATATTGAGTGCCTTCCTGATTTAACAGGCTTAATCGGTGCAAGTGAATACAGATTGACTGCATACGGAGAAAAGGTTATTCTTGATGAATAAAAAAGTTGCGGTGGCTTTATCGGGCGGGGTTGACAGTGCTGTTACCGCAAAACTTTTGCTTGAAGAAGGTTTTGAGGTAGTTGGATTAACAGGGAAAATGACCTGTTCAGATGATTTTGAAACGGTAGTGCAAAACGCGAAAAGAGTTGCTGATAAGCTTGGAATTGAGCATTATGTTTATGACGCAACCAAAGAATTTGGTGATAAGGTTATTAAATACTTTGAAAATTCTTATGCTAAAGCAGAAACCCCGAATCCTTGTATAATGTGTAATAAGTATATTAAATGGGGGTGCTTGTTTGATTATGCAGTAAATGTGCTTGGTGCGGATTATATTGCAACAGGACATTATGCAAATATTAAAGACGGAGTTTTGTATCCGGCTTCTGATGAGCATAAAGATCAGTTGTATTTTTTGTATATGCTGGATAAAGATAAATTAGAAAAAACATTGTTTCCGTTATCAAAATATAGAAAAGATGAAGTTCGTGCTTTAGCGGAAAAATATGATTTGCCGCCAAAATCATCAAAAGAAAGTCAAGATATTTGTTTTATAAAAGCACCAATGACTACTAAAAAATATTTGAATAATATTTTTGAGCCAAGAAAAGGTGATTTTGTAGAAAAATCTACAGGAAAAGTTTTAGGGCACCATGACGGGTTCTGGCAATACACAATCGGTCAAAGAAAAGGAATTGGAATAGCAGCGCCGTATCCTTTGTATGTTATTGAAATAGACTCTCAAACAAATACTGTTTTTGTTGGCAGGCAGGATGAATTATTTACCAAAGAATTAATTCTTGATAATGTCAATTGGTCCGGGGAATTTGAGGCTCTTGTTAAAATCAGATACAATATGAAAGCTGTTCAAGCAAAAGTTTGTGATGCAAAAATTACTTTTGAAGAACCTGTTTCTGCTGTGACAAAAGGGCAGGCATGTGTATTGTATGATATCAATGACGGTCATCTAATAGGCGGTGCTATTATTTAAAAAGCAGTATAATCCGGTCGGGTTATAGCCAAATATCTAATACACAACATCTATAAACCAACACATAATACAGATTATGTTTAAACATTTTTTGTGTTTTATTTTTTATTTTGTTGTAACGTCAGCTTCGTTAGCACTTGAATTCAATGGTTTTATAGCCGATGAAGCCGGTGTATTATCACCAAATACAGAAGCGGTTATGAATTCTTATTTATATGATTTACAGCAGAAAACAAATGCTGATATCGCAGTTGTAACTCTAAAATCTTTAAATAATCGTCCAATAGATGAGGTTGCTTTGAATATCGGACGAGATTATAAAATTGGAGATAAAAAGCTTAATAACGGAGCAGTCGTTCTTGTAGTTCCAAATGAAAAAGAAGCCCGAATAGAAGTGGGCTATGGTTTGGAAGGAGCAATAACAGATGCTCATGCCGGCCGAATTCTTGATGATTATATGATACCCTATTTCAGAAATAATGAGTACGAAAAAGGTATTTATACAGGCACAACAGCATTGGCAAGTGATGTGGCAGAGGCTTATGGTGTAACAATTGGTGCAGAAAGACCTGTTTCTCAAGCACCTGATATGAGTTACATATTTTTAATTATTTTATTATGGCTGTTATTCGGCGGATTTTTTGGCGGCCGTGGCGGCGGGGTTTATTTTGGAGGTTTTGGCGGCGGAGGCGGCTTTGGTGGCGGCGGAGCGTCAAGACGTTGGTAGGTATATATAAGGTAAAAAGGAGATAATTATGGGAAAATTTGGATTTGTAATTTTAGGAGTGGTTATCCTTATAATTTTGGGGATTGCAAGCTTTTTTGTAGGAACTTATAACCGCTTGCAGGTTATGGATGAAGCCGTTTCTGCTAATTGGGCACAGGTAGAAAACCAACTTAAACGCAGAAATGATTTAATCCCAAATCTTGTGAATACGGTAAAGGGGTATGCAACACATGAAAATGAGATTTTTACTAATATTGCTGAGGCTAGAGCGAAACTCTCAGGTGCAATGGGTGCAAACGATGTTAAAGCAGTTCAGCAGAGCAATAATGAGTTAAACAGTGCATTAGGAAGATTACTTGTTGTGGTTGAAAATTATCCTAATTTGAAAGCTGATAAATCCTTTATTGGCTTGCAGGATGAACTTGCTGGAACAGAGAACCGTTTGACTGTTGCAAGGAGAGATTACAACGAGAGTGTTAAATCAATAAATGCAATGATTAGGACATTCCCAACATCTCTAGTTGCAGGACTAACAGGGGTTAAACAGAGAGAATATTTTGAGATAAGTGATGCGGAAAAAGCTGCACCAAAGGTAGAGTTTTAATAATAAGAGAGCGGCTTTTTCAAGCCGCCCTCTCGTTAACGAGAGGGTATTTCCCCTCGATTGGTTGATATTTAAGCCAATTGATAAATTTTGTTTTGTAAACAATTAGGGTCTTTTAATATGTTTTCATAAACATCTTTGTTTCTTTCCATTAATGCATCAAATGCTTCAGAACCTTTTTTACAAATCTTACCATCTGAACCTTTGATTGCGCTGATCTCTCCGTTTGTAATATATAATGTTCCTAAATCACTTCTTGTAAATTCAGCACTTGCAAGTTTCAAACCTTTTGTTTCACCTTTTGCAAAATCTTCTAGAGCTGTTTTAACAGAAGGATTGTTATGTCTGTAAGCCATTACAACATCAGAATTAGCATTAAATCTGTTAGAAATACCGCATTTCATGTTAAATGCACCATCGGAGCCTTGTTCAAACAAGCGTGCTACGCCGTCTTTAGTATGAGAGTATTGTGTTACTGTGCCTGTTTCACCTTTCATGAACTTCGCCAGTACTTCTTCGATTTTCTTCTTGCCTTCAATGTTTTCAGTTGTTTTTGGATGAGTGAAGAAATCTCTGAATGCTTCTTTGCTCATTCCTTCACATCCAACAATATTACCTTTTTTTACAATAAATGTTTGACCTTCATGAACAAATGTACCGTTTTTAATCTTGATACCTTCTGCAAGCTTTCCTGCTGAGTCTAATATTTTAGGAGTTTCTGCAGTAACGCCGATTTCTCCGATTTTTTCAGTACCTCTTAGAATATTTCTTCTATTTGGTATTGTACAAACTGTTTCTTCGCCGATTTTTGATATACTGAATTTTTCAGGTGCAATAACTTTGTCTTTTACGCCTTTACCCCAGTTAGTAATATTTTGACCCCATTGTTTAAAACCGTTTCCGATTTTTTCAAGAACTCCTGTTCCTGCACCAACATTGTAAGCTTTTTTGCACATATATGCAGCGCCTAATGCAAGAGCTGTTCCAACAATGAGTTTTGCTGTAGAGCCATCTTTTTTCTCTTCTTTTTTTCTTGCGACAGTTGTTTCAACCGGTGTTTCTGCTGCAGTTGAAACAGCTGTTGTATTGACAGGTGTCTGAGTGTAATACGGATTTGGATAATTTAGTGCATTCAATAAATACGGATTTGCACCCATTGAATCAATAGCATAAGATCCTGACATAATAACCTGCCTTTCCAATTAACCTTAAAAATGTAACCTAATCTAACCTTATATTTATAAAGTTTTTGTATTGTATTAAATTGCGTTAATGTTAACAATTTGTTACAAAAGGTTCCATTCTTTTAAAAGAGCTTCCATTCGAAAGCGTGCATTAGCAGGGCTTGTGGAAGGCATTTTTATACAAAGGGGCAAGAGTTCAGGGAAATGTTTTTTGAAGGCGCTATAAGCTTTATTGCCGTTTAAGTAAATTGTTTTTATGTTGGGATATTTTTTGAGAAGGGATTTTATATTATTTGGTTTTTCGTTTTCTATAGCTGAATCAAGACTTCCTTTTCGTGAGCAAGTTTTTATTACATCCCAAAGTGCAAAATTATTATCAAGAAGTGTTTGAATACGTTCTTCATAACTAAGATGTACCAAATCTTTATTGCATAATATACTCATAACTTTCCAAAATCGGTTTTGCGGATGAGCGTAATATTGAGCGTTTTCTAAAGATTTAATCCCTGGCATTGAGCCAAGGATTAGAATCTTAGAATTTTCATTTATTGCGGGTGCAAAGCTTTTACATTTACTCATTGATAACCTTTATCCAGCCTTCCGGAGCTTCAATTCTACCCATTTGGATACCTGTTAAAGTATCATAAAGTTTTTTAGTAATTTCACCCATATCATTCATGCCGGAAGGAAGTGCAATTTCTTCGCCGTGGTCAACAATTTTTCCTACAGGAGAAAGAACTGCTGCTGTACCGCAAAGAGCACATTCTTTAAACTCTTTTACTTCAGACATATAAACTTCGCGTTCTTCTGCTTTTAGTCCTAAATAATGTTCAGCAACATACATTAATGAACGACGTGTAATTGAAGGTAAAATTGTGCTTGATTTTGGTGTTACAACAGTATTGTCTTTTGTAACGAAAATAATATTAGCTCCGCCTGTTTCTTCAACTTTTGTTCTGGTTTGAGAATCAAGGTACATGTTTTCGTTATAACCTTGTCTATGAGCATCGGCAATTGCATGAAGACTCATTGCGTAGTTTAAGCCTGCTTTAATATGACCGGTTCCTCTTGGTGCAGCTCTGTCAAAATCAGGAACTCTTAGTGTGATTGGTTTTACTCCGCCTTTAAAGTATGGGCCTACAGGTGTTGCAAAAATTCTGAATTGGAATTCAGTTGCAGGCTTAACACCTATAACAGCGTTTGAACCAAACATATATGGTCTTAAGTATAATGATGCCCCTGAACCGTATGGCGGAACAAAATCAATATTTGCTTCAACTGTTTTTGTAACTGCTTCAATAAATTTATCAACAGGAAATGCAGGCATTTCGAGATATTCAGCTGTTTCAGCCATGCGTTTTGCGTTCATATCAGGACGGAAACAAACAACTTTTCCATCAACAGTTCTATATGCTTTCATACCTTCAAAACAGGTTTGGGCATATTGTAGAACTCCTGCGCTTTCATGAAGTGTTACTGTTTCATCAGTTGATAAAGTTCCTTCATCCCATTTGCCGTCTTTGTAGTTTGAAACATAACGATAATCGGTTTTTAAATAACCAAAACCTAAATTAGACCAATCAATATCTTTTTTCATAATTCCCTCCATAAATCATTATATTACGAAAGATAACAATATTCATGTTTTCGTTGGATTTTAAAAATGTTTAACATATAATAAAAGCAAATATACAATTTTACGAGGGAGTAAAAATAATGAGTAACGAAAGTGTTGGAAAAAAAATCGTTGAAGCTTTGAAAAAGCAAGCTGAAAGTATTGATATTGCGGAGGAAAATAATTCTATGCTTTTTGACGAACCTGTAAATAATGAAATTTTTGATACAAAAGATGACTTTTTTGCAGAACCAGCTAAGCCTGCAAAAACAAACTTTTTTGATGATGTAGAAGCAGAAGCTCCTATGTTTGCGGAAACTCCTGTAACATCTCCTATGATGGA
The DNA here is from genome assembly GCA_932182025.1 of uncultured Candidatus Melainabacteria bacterium. Lineage (GTDB taxonomy): Bacteria > Cyanobacteriota > Vampirovibrionia > Gastranaerophilales > Gastranaerophilaceae > CAG-196. The sequence continues at coordinate 22,924 of CAKNXK010000023.1, read as the reverse complement.
ACCTGCTTCTGAAACATTCGAAATGCCTGCAAACATTGCAGTTCTAAAAAAACTTATTTCTCAATTACCAAGCGGTGTTTCTCGTCATACCGGTGCTCAAATTATTAAACAAACAATGGAAGCTCTTGGTATTTCTATGAAAAGTGTTTTACAAGATGCTCAACAAGTGCAGGAAAGTTTGAAAGTTTCTGCAAGAGAATGTCAAGGTTCTATTCAAGAATACAAAAAACAAATACTTACTCTTGAAAAACAATCTCAAAGCTACCAAAAACAGTATTCTGCATTGAATGACTTGATAAGTTTGTTTATACAAACAACGAAATAAATAGGCTATATACTTCTGTTTAGTATTAGCAGATGGATATAGGTAAATTGATATAAAAAAGGGATTTGGGTTCACCAAATCCCTTTTTTTTGTTATAATGCAAAAGATGAAGGTATATTATAAAGCAACATATACGTATAAGCTTTTAAGACTTTTATGGTCTGAGGTTCATGAGTTTGTTTCTACTCTTGGTGAAATAATGGCTTATTGCTGGGAGTTTTTGAAAGGACTTCTTAAATTCAACACCTCTTTTAAAGAGATTATTGAACAATGCTCACGCTTTGGTGTTTCATCTTTGCCAATTACATTATCAATTGTAGGAATGACATCAATAATTATTTCTATGCAGGTTGCAGGAGAAATGGTTAAACAAGGCGGTGGGAATTTTGTCGGTATGCTTATTGCTATTCTTACAGTTAGAGAAGAAGGTGCCATTATGGCAGGTTTTGCAATTATTTCTATGATAGGTTCTTCTCTGGCTTCAGAAATTGCTACAATGAAGGTTACCGAACAAATTGACGCGATTAAGGTTTTGAAGGTTAATCCCGTACAATATCTTTTTACACCAAGGATTATTGCAGGCACCCTTATGATGCCGTTAGTAGTAATAGTGTCATCTTTGTTTGGTATTGTGGGAGGAGCCGTTGCTGCAAATATAACTTCCGAACTTTCTTATAAAGCATATTTTGATTCAGTTTGGTTCGGATTGAGTATGCATGATATGAATGTTTGTATTTTAAAGGCAATTAGTTTTGGATTTACAATTGCACTGATAAGCTGTTCTTGCGGTATGGCTGCAAAAGACGGCGCAAAAGGTGTTGGTATTGCAACAACTAAAGCTGTTGTGTGGTCTTTTGTTGCAATTGTAATACTTGACTTGTTGTTTGCGGCGGTTTATTTCTATTAAGGAAAATAAAATGAGTATTGAAGTAAAAAATCTAACAAAAATATTTGATAAAAGAACTATAATTGATGACTTGTCTTTTAAGGTAGAAGATGGAAAAATTCTTTCGATAGTGGGTTTTAGCGGTTCAGGTAAAAGTACTGTTTTAAAACTAATAAGCGGTCTTATCGAAAAAGACGGCGGAGAGATTATTACAACCGGCGGCGATATTGCAATGGTGTTTCAATATTCGGCTTTGTTTGATTCTCTGAATGTTTTTGATAATATTTCTTTTGCCTTACAGGAAAGAAAAGAATTGCGAAATAAATATACTCGCGCAGAGCTTGAAAAAGTAGTCGCAGAAAAACTCGAAATGGTGGGGCTTTCAGGGATTGAAAATAAATTCCCGTCAGAACTTTCGGGTGGTATGCAAAAACGTGTAAGCTTTGCACGTGCCATTGTTACCGAACCAAAAATTATTCTTTATGATGAGCCGACAGCAGGTCTTGACCCGATTTCATCTACTTTGATTGAAGACTATATAGTAAGATTAAAGAATGAAACAAATGCAGCTTCAATTGTTGTTACTCACCAAATGTCAACAATTCGGAGGACAGCAGATTCTGTCTTGATGTTGTATAATGGAAAAGCAGTATTCGAAGGTTCGCCTGATGAATTATGTCAGGAAAATACCGAATACACTAAACAATTCGTTAATGCCGCAATTGACGGCCCTATGAAAATTGGGGTAAATGAACTCTAATTGGAATAAAATCTACAAGCCTATTGTATAGGAGATTATGAGGATAAAATGAAACTTTCATCATCTTTTAAAGTTGGAATATTAACAATAATAGCAATCGCAATATTTTTATTTACTGTGTTGTGGGTAAAAGGACGTTCTTTCTCTTCTGCTGAAAGAATAGAAGTCAAATTTAAAGATGTTAATGGTATGAGACCGGGATCAGGAGTTCAGATGATGGGACTTCGTGTTGGTCAGGTTGAAGAAATTATTCCTGTTGTAGAAGATGAATCAAGTTATGTGAAAATGAGATTTGTTATTACAAATCCTGATATAAAAATTCCAAAAGCTTCTATGCTTTCTATTCAGCAATCAGGATTAATCGGGGAGCAGTTCCTTGAAATTACTCCTCCAAGATTACGTCCTGTTTATATCCCTGTTGTTAATCAGGAGCTTTTACCGGCTGATGCTGATGTTGAAATTAAGTTGGATGAGAAATATTATAATGTCGGAAAAGTTAAAAAATCTCAAATAATGACAGCAAAATTGGTACCTGATGCTTTAAAAGATAGTATTAAAACCAAAGATGCTTATAAAGTGGAATATTATGTAAATCTTCCGGGGCTTATTTTACCTGAGTTTATGAAAGGTAAAATTGTTACGGTAGAAGGTATTAAAAAATTAAGAATTGAGCCTTTAGATGGAACACCGCTCCCTTATCCGCTTCAAACTTCTCCTTATACAGTTGTTGAGCCGATGAGAATTGCAGACTTTATGGATTTACAATACAAAGCTGCTGAATCATTAACAGAAACTAACAGAATTGTTAACGAATTATTGAATGATAAGATGATTGCTGACTTAACAGGTGCGGTTGCAAACTTTAAAACTCTTACTGCTCAAGCTACAACTACTTTAGAAAAAGCAGAAAAACTTATCGATACATCGAAAAATGATTTGGATGCAATGATTTGGATGATGACTGATGCAACTAATAACTTCAATAGACTGGCAACAAATATAAATGGTATTGTAGCGGATGAAAACTTTAAACCGGCATTGTATGATACAGCAGAAGCAATCGGAAAGCTTTCAAACGCATTAACTCCTGTTATCGGTTCAGTGGATGCTAAAGCGTTTGCTGAAGATTTGAATGCTTCGATGAAAAATATTAATGAAATTACAGCTTCTGTTAATTCAATGACCAAAGATGAAAATCTTAAGAAAAAACTCAATACTTCTGTTGATAACTTGAATATCACAATGTGTGAAGTTACTCGTGCTTTAGAAACAGTTAACGGCAAGGGCGACAAGGATAACTTGAAGCAAATTATGAGTGATACTTCTGAAACAGTTGGTAACTTAAAGAAATTCTCAGAAAAATTGAATAAGAGATTTTTGTTATTTAGATTAATGTTCTAACAATAACTCCGATTAAAGCGGAAATTAAAATATAAAACAACGGATCTTTTTTAGATTTCCAGCTGATAACCAATAAGATAACAAGTAAAATCATCGCTTTAATATCACCAAGAGATGGTTTTAGAAGCCCGATTGCTACTGCTGTTAAAAGTGCACAGCTTATTGGTTTTAATGTTTCAATTATTGATTTAACATAAAAATTGTCACTGAATTTTTTCAATAATTTTGAAACAATTATTACTAAAATCAAAGATGGAAGCATTTCTGAAGTTGTAGCAATTAATGAGCCCAAAATACCGGCACTTTTTAATCCCGCATAGGTTGCTACGTTTATTCCTACTGGGCCCGGGGTGATTGACGCAACTGCAACCATCTGTGTTAATTCATCTAAAGAGTACCATTTATAAACTTCTGAAATATGGTATAAAAACGGAATTGTAGCATATCCTCCGCCAAAAGAGAATAAGCCGATGTTGAAAAATTCAAGTGCAAGTTGAAGGTAAATCATTTTCTTACCTCCGCAAATCTTTTGTATCCGACTCCAAGCAGAGTAAATAATAAAATTGTCTGTATTGGTGATAGTTTAAAAACCAACAGAGTGCCTAATGTCAAAACAAAAATTGTGTAAAAATACCAATTCTTATTCGATTTTTGCCACATTTCTTTAACTGTAAGTATAATCAATGCAATAACAGCAACTCCAACTCCCCAAAGTGCGCCCTGCACATAAGAATTATTAACAAGCGAACCCAAGACGGAAGCTAAAAGAACAATACACCAGAAAGGAACAAAGGTTACTCCTATCATAGCTGTAATAGCGCCCCATTTTCCGCGGAGTTTGTAGCCGATAAACATAGAAATATTTGCTGCAATAATCCCGGGCAAGGATTGTGATAGTGCAAAATAATCTATCATATCATCATGAGTTACGAGATTTCTTTTTTCGACAAACTCATTTGTCATAATAGGAAGGATTACATATCCTCCTCCAAGCAGTATTGCCCCGATTTTAACGAAAATTAAGAACAGCTTAAAGAGTGACATTTCTTAAGTTTTCTCCCAATCTTATTAATAAGTTTTTCATCTTCATCAGGTGTAAATCCTGTTGTAGTAAGATAGTTTCCTACAATAGTAGAGTCAACACAATATCTGAAAGCTTTTTCAATTGTTTCAGAAGATAATCTTGCTTTCTTGCCGCCTGCCAAACGAATTGAAGCATTAGGACAAGCTATTTTAAATATTGCCAATGTTCTTAAAACATTTTCTTCATCAATTTTATCAATATAACCGGCGAAAGGTGTATTTGGTATTGGAGTAAGAATGTTTACAGGAATGCTTTCCGGATTGATTTCGGCAAGTTCCATTGCCATTTCTATACGCTGTTCAACTGATTCTCCCATACCAAGAATTACACCGCAGCAAAGCTCCATTCCGTATTTTTGTACAAGTTTTGCAGTGTTAACCCTGTCTTCATAAGTATGAGTTGTACAGATTTCAGGATGATAAGATTTGCAAGTGTTGATGTTATGGTGAAATCTTACTAATCCGGTTTCAGCAAGTGTTTTTGCCTGCTCTTCATTTAGGATACCAATACTTGCACAGCTTTTAATTCCGTCTGCATTTAATGCTTTAATCATTTCAAGCATTGTATCAAAGTCACTCTCGTCAGGAGTTTTGCCTGATGTTACGATTGCAACTCTGTCGGCGCCGTTTTTAACACTGTCATGTGCGGCTTCCATAACCTCATTTACTCCCATTAAAGGATATGATTCGATTTCTGTGTTGTAGTGTGAGCTTTGTGCGCAATAACGGCAATTTTGTGAGCATTTTCCGTTACGGGCATTTATGATTGAGCAGAACTCAACTTCATCTTTTAAATATTTTTTTGACTCGTTTAATAATGAGTCTAAATCCATATTATATAAATCTAATAATTCGGCTTTTGTGTACATTTTTCCCCCTAACATCCGCAGGTCAGCCCTGCGCATAAATTTATTGATTGTCCCGTTACTCCGCGTGCTTCATCTGAAATTAAGTATTTAACCATGCCTGCAATCTCAGAAGGTTCAACAAAACGTTTTTGCGGGATACATTCTACTATTTCTTCTTTTGTGAACTCACCGTCTTCAGCAGAAGAATTTCCAAGTTCTGTATCAACCCAGCCCGGGTTAATCGTATTTACTGTTATTCCGAATTCAGCAAGCTCCAGAGCTAAAGCTTTTGTTGCTCCAATTAGTCCTGATTTTGTTGCAGAATAAAGACTAGCATTTGCTTCGCCCATAATACTGCTGATTGAGCCAATATTAATAATACGCCCAAATCTTTGTGTTTTCATATAAGGAACTGCTTGTGATATTAAATATAGAGGAGCTTCAAAATTTAACCTTGTAATATGCTCAATATCATTTATTCTAACTTTTTCAATTGGGGAGTAAATATATTCACCTGCATTATTAATAAGGATATCAATTTTGTTATCTTGAATATATTCTCCCAGTTTTTCCATGCCTTCAATTGTTGCAAGGTCGCATACACAGTAATTTTTATATTCTTTTAAAAGATTTTCATTTCTTGCTGCAGCAAAAATTTCGCCATCAAGCATAGAAGCGATAGTTTTTCCAATCCCTTTTGTAGCACCAGTAACCAGTATATTCATAACTATATTTTAACACGAAAACGCCGGACAATTTGTCCGGCGTAAAAATTATCTCAAGAATTGAGCTTGATAGACCTCAAATGAGATAGGAGCTTGTGCGTCTGCGGGTTTATTCGCTAGTCCGAATGCTCTAGATGCTTCGCTTCTAAGTCCTGCAAAGTATGTCATTGCCTGACCGTCAAGTGCACTTTGAGACAATAATTTGATTGCATTGTTAAAAGCCGCATAGTCTTTTTCATAATCACCCGTTGCCTGTACGCCTATTTGAGCGCATAAACCTGCCCAAGGAACAACCTTTTCGCCATTTTGATTGGCAATTTGGTTCTGAACCTGCTCTGAATACTCAGCATACATAGCCTTGTCAAGCTTTTTCAAATCATCAGTTTTACCTGTAGGAGTAATGTTAAATTCATCAAATGCCTGTTCAAGTTTAGTAGAGCTTGACGGTACTCTGCCAAGATATGAATAGATATTTGCGCTGGTATAACTATAAACTCCATTGACCGTAAAATTCGACATGACACACCTCTAATATGATATATAAGATATATCGGCACAATTTCCAAAAACTTTAATAATTTTGAGTAAATGTTTACAATTTGTTACAATATTGGGTTGTAATCCAATAATAACTTAATTTTGATGTGATATATAATGGTATATCATCTCAAAAAGAATGTTAAGTTTTGTAACAAAGACATTCTTTTGTGAAATTCAAGATTTTATATAAACTTTATATAAGAGTAAGACGAAATTAAATAAGATAGTTCAAAGTAAAAAAACAAGCTGCAAATCAAAATGTTACAAAAAAGGCATGCTTATTTGAGTTGAAAATCCTCGCAAATTTTTGCTTGGGCTTAGTTAATATTGTCTTGAAACTAAATCAGAGAGGTATAAGATGGCTTTATTAGAAACTTATAACATCAATGCTATGGCAACACAAATTTCAAGAGAGTTCTATATAAACGAAAATCCGGCAGAAGATAAATCTTATATCTTAGTTGATGAAATGCGATTATTCGCAATGGATATGAAGTCAAGAGTGACATTTATATCCCGAAGCAAAGTTTAACCATCTTATCTTACTTACAATTTATTCCCCCAAACTTACTTATCTTAGCGCCTTGTTGAAAAACAAGGCTTCTTTTTTTTACAACAAGGGTCGGCGGACATTCTGCAGGACTATGAGTTTGTAGGTTTAGATTACGAGTCCGCCTCTTTAGTGTGACTAAAATTGGGTTCGAGCCGGTGGGATTTAACATAACTTTACAATATATGTAACAAATTTGCGAATATATACTTTTTGTGTTAACTTTTCATGTATAGGGTTAGATTACCGTCAGATTTAAGAGGTTATATGAAAAGTACAACACTTAGAAGATCAAATATTACCAGAGAAAAAGTTGCTATGATGGAAGCGTTATCACGCTACAATAGACAGCATCAGGATGAAGATTTTTATAGAAATCAAAGTAAAACAAAAGAACTTGATGTTCTATGGCAGTCTTTTGGTGTAAAACCTCAAAAAAGTGAAAAAACTCCTCAGGTTTATTTTGTTGCAGGGGTAGTTGTTGGTGTAATTATTACTTTAGCGGTAACAACTCTTGTAAGTCTTTTGATTAGTCTTTCTACTCCAAAAGACGATGTCATGCCGGCACCTGTGAAAAAATCTTCTATTTCAGCCGGTAAATTCTCGTTTGTTCCGGCTGATAGTGCAGCTTCAAAACCTGTAACAGCTGTTCTTTCGAATGAAGAGTATGTAGTTAAAGAAGGCGATACTTTAGAAAGTATTATTATAAGATTTTATGGTACTTTTGATATGACAAAAGTAAATGCAATTGCGGAAGCTAATAAAATGGCTAACCCTAACGCGTTATCTATTGGTCAAAAACTAATTATCCCTATGAATTAATAAGTCATGGCAAAAGTAAAATCAAAGTATGTATGTCAAAGCTGCGGATATGAGACCGCCGGTTATTTAGGTAAGTGTCCTGAGTGTGGAGCATGGGCTTCTTTTGTTGAAGAGCTTTCAGGCGGGAATAAGTTGAATACAGCTGCTTTATTGCCAGATACGAATCCGCCAATGAAATTGTCTGAAATAGAAATGAATACCGAAATCAGGACAACAACAGGGATTTCTGAATTTGACAGAGTGCTTGGAGGCGGGATTGTAAAAGGTTCTTTGATTTTGATTGCAGGTGATCCTGGAATTGGTAAATCAACTATACTTTTGCAGACAAGTGGTGAACTTTGTAAGAACGGTAAAAATGTTTTATATATTTCAGCAGAAGAATCTGCAAGCCAAATTAAACTTCGTGCGGAAAGGCTCGGGGTTAAATCAGACACTCTTTACATTTACCCCCAAACAAATTTTGAACTAATAAAAAAACATATTGAAGAAATGCAGCCGGATTTGGTTATTGTGGATAGTATTCAGGCAATCTATACTTCCGCAATACAAAGTTCAGCAGGAAGTGTTTCTCAAATCCGTGAGTGCTGTAATTCATTAATGAGCTTGGCTAAAACAAATAATATTTCAATTATTGTTATCGGGCATGTTACCAAAGAGGGTAATATTGCGGGACCAAAAGTTCTTGAGCACATGGTCGATACGGTTATTCAGTTTGAGGGTGATAAATATAAAACGTATAGAATTTTACGTTCGATAAAAAACCGTTTTGGAAATACTTCAGAGGTTGGCATATTTGAAATGGGCGGTAATGGATTAAAAGAGGTTATTAATCCTTCGGAGTTATTTTTAAAAGAATATAATCAGACTCAAACTCCGGGAAGTACTATTATTGTAACAAGCGAAGGTACTCGTCCGTTATTAGTTGAAATACAGGCGCTTGTGGGTACAACTCCTTATCCGGCTCCGCGTAGAATTGCAAACGGGGTAGATACGAGTAGAGTACTTCAAATTCTTGCGGTTTTGGAAAAAAGAGTCGGACTTAACCTTTCCAAGCAGGATGTTTATGTTAATGTAATTGGCGGGATTGATGTATCAGAACCTGCTGCGGATTTGGGGATTGCCCTAGCGATTATTACTTGTGTACGAGATGTTGTTTTTGATTCTCATACTGCAATTGTTGGTGAAATCGGTTTGTCAGGTGAAATTAGAGCGGTAAACCATATTGAGAAACGAATTAACGAAGCACAGAAGCTAGGATTTAAAAGAATTATTATACCTGAGGCTAATGAGATTCAGGATAAAATTGAAGGAATTGAGATTGTTCGTGTGAAACGAATAATTGAAGCTATTACAAGATCGGTAAAAAAGGATTAGATGTTGGAAGATAAGTTTTATAAGAGGGGGTTGTTTCTAATCTTTGGATTAGGAGTTATTTTAAGAGTTTTACTTTTTTTTATTAATCCATCTTTGTTTGCTGATGAATCAGCGTTGGTTATAAATATTTATAATAAATCTTTTTTTGAGCTATTTGGTGCTTTGGACTTTTTACAGGCTTCGCCAGTGGGATTTACTATTATAGTAAAAAGTTTGATATCAATATTTAACCCTCAATCAGATTATTTGCGCGATCTTGTTTTAAGGATTGTACCTTTTATTTCCGGCATGTTAGCCTTACCGGCTTTTTATTATTTAGTTAGACTTATTTTTAAAGAAAATAGAAAAGCTGTATTAACTTCGTTATTCTTTTTGTTTTTTAATCCTTGTGTAATATATTATTGTGCACAAATAAAGCAATATTCAACAGAAATGCTTGTTTCAATTATCTTGTTAACTTTTTTTTATAAGATGGTTTGTAATAAAGAATATAAATGGTGGTATGCTCTTATATTTGCTATTTCGCCGTGGTTTTCTTATTCTTCATTTTTTATATTAGCGGTAGGTTTTCTTGCTGTATTAATATCAGATAGAAAACTTTTTATAAAATCTGTTATTCCGGTATTTTTAAGTTGTTTAATATATTATTTTGTGAGTTTAAGGTTTGTTTTTGCCGAGACATTTCTGCAAATGCGTGCTGTTTGGGAAGTGAATTTGGGGTTTATAGATTTACATCATCCTTTAAGAACGTTATTAAGATATGGTGATAGTTTTGCAAATTCAAAACCGATTTCTGCATTATCAGGTTTTATATTTTTTGCTATATGTTTAATATATTCATTTGGACGGGAAAAATACAGTAAAAAGCTTCTGTTTGTTTTGCCGATTTTCTTAACATTGTTTGCTTCTTTATTGCACAAGTATGCTATTCAGGCTAGGTTGATTTTATTTTTAATGCCATTATTTGCAATAGCGGCAGCTTCAATTCGCGGACGTATTGCTGATATTTTAAAATTAGTATTGGCATTAATAATGTTATATTCAATTCATAGCTATGATGTTGAGCCAAGTGGAAATTGTTATTCTTATGCAAGAGAAATTGTAAGTTATTTAGAGGAAAATATTAAAGATAAGGATATGATTTTAATGGATACAACTGTTAATGATTATAATATGTACTTATCAAAACGTAATTTTAACAATAAAGTTGTATACTTGCCGGTTGCTTGTTTTAAGAAAGATTTAGCTGAATGTAAGCAATTTATTAGGGAATTGCCAGAGGGAGATTATTATTTATTGTCCTTAAGTTATTATGTTAAAGAACTAACAGAAGGTTTTAATACAAAGGATTTTGAAGTAGGTTTTAAGCCTAAGCGAACAAAGGTAATTTATTTTGAGAAGAGGTAAGTATGATAATTGACTCTCATGTGCATTATGGTAAGAATTCTCCTTGGGGTGATTTTTCGCCTGAATATTTGCTTGATATTATGGGCGATGATGTTGATTTAGCAATTTGTTCTAACCTTGAGGGATTGTATTCTAAAAACGAATATGATTGTAATATGGATATGCTTGAGGTTACGAGGAAATATTCTAAGCTTAAGGCATTAGCTGTTTGTGAGCCGCATTTAACTGAAGATGAAAGTGTAATACGAAATTTTTTAGAAACTTATCCTGAATTTATTGGCTTAAAACTTCATCCTGAGTGTATGAAATTGCCGGCTGATAGTGAAAAATATGATAAATATTTAAGACTTGCGCAGGAGTTTAAAAAACCTTGTTTGTATCATTCAGGTCATATTAAATCAAGATTTTCATCTCCTGAATTAATTTATAAAAAAGCACAGGAATTTCCTGATGTACCGATTATATTGGGGCATTTATCGACCGGACCGAGAAGTTCTCATGAAAGAGCAATTGATATTCTGGTTGAGTCGATTGAACAAAATACAGCAACTTTGTATGCAGATGTTTCGTGGATTGATTCTTCGTTTACGCAATTGAGTGAAGGATTAGAAGACACTTTATATTTAATTGAAAGACTAAAAAATACTTCAAAAGGTGATTATACACATCGTTTAATGTGGGCGTCTGATGCACCTGTGGGTGAGATTAATCAACAGCGAGAATTGTATTTAAACAGTTTGAAGATTTTCAAAAAAAGAATTATGGAATATTTTAATGATTCAGTCCTCTTAGAAGATCTATTAGCTAATAATGCCAAAAAACTTTACTCTATAGACTAATATTTACGCTGTTTCTTGTTCATGATATGATATCTGTAATTGGAGAGGATATGTAATGATTAGTTTATTATTAAAACTTTTGGGCGACCCAAACGAGAAAAAAGTTAAAAAGATTTTAGGAATAATTGACCATATAAACGCACTGGAACCTGAGTTTGAAAAACTTCCAGATGACGAGCTTAGAGCTAAGACGGATGAATTTAAAGCGATTTTAGCTAAGCGTCCTACATCAGATAACGAAAAAGCTGATAGAATTTTGGAAAAAGAAGCTCTTGATAAGATTTTACCGGAGGCTTTTGCTACTGTTCGAGAAGCCGGCAAACGTGTTTTGAATATGAGACACTTTGATGTTCAGCTAATCGGTGCGTATTTCTTACACAACGGACATATTGCAGAGATGAGAACAGGGGAAGGTAAAACGCTTGTTGCAACTCTTGCAGCTTATTTGAATGCGCTTACAGGAAAAGGTGTTCATGTTGTTACTGTTAACGATTATCTTGCAAAACGTGACAGTGAGTGGATGGGTAAAATCTATAAATTCTTAGGTTTGTCTGTTGGTGTAATCCTTTCTAATCAGCATGATGCGGATGAGTTTAACCGTAAACGTGCAGCTTATGCTTGTGATATTACTTATGGTACAAACAACGAGTTCGGGTTTGACTACTTAAGAGATAATATGGCATCTTCTAACGAAATGCTTGTTCAAAGACCTTATAACTATGCGATTATTGATGAAGTTGACAGTATTTTGATTGATGAAGCTAGAACTCCATTGATTATCAGCGGACGAGTTGAAAAATCAGCAGATACATATAGTTTAATGGCAAAAGTTGCACCACAGCTTGAAAAAGATAAAGACTATGAAGTAGATGAAAAAAATAAAAATGTAATCTTTACAGAAGACGGTATCGATAAAGCACAAGAAATAATCGGATGTAAGGACTTATTTGATATTAATAATCAGTATGCTCACGATTTATTAAATGCACTTAAGGCAAAAGAATTATTTATAAGAGATACTGATTATGTTGTAAAAGACGGCGAAATTATGATTGTTGATGAGTTTACAGGCCGTTTAATGCCTGGTAGACGTTGGTCTGACGGACTTCACCAGGCAATCGAAGCAAAAGAAGGTGTACAAATTCAGGATGAAACCCAAACTTTGGCAAGTATTACTTTCCAAAACTTGTTCAGATTGTATCCTAAACTTTCCGGCATGACAGGTACTGCTATGACAGAAGAAGCTGAATTCGGTAAGATTTATAATCTTGAAGTTACCGTTATTCCTACAAACAGACCTGATATCAGAGTTAACCATGCCGATATTATTTATAAAACAGAACGTGCTAAGTATGATGCTGTTGTAAATGATATTATTGAACAAAATAAACTTGGAAGACCAGTTCTGGTTGGTACTGTAAGTATTGAAAAATCAGAATATATTTCAGCATTATTGGCTAAGAAAGGTGTAAAACATAATGTCTTAAACGCGAAGCAACACGAGCGTGAAGCTTATATTATTGCTCAGGCAGGTCGTGTCGGTGCGGTTACAATTGCAACCAATATGGCAGGTCGTGGTACTGATATTCTTTTAGGTGGTAATGCTGAATACCTTGCAAAAGAAGAACTTGAAACAAGAGCTATTACGCCTGATTTAGAAAACTATGAAGCTTTAAAAGAAGAAGCTTTGGCAAATGCACGTAAAATTACTGAAGCAGAACACGCTAAGGTTGTTGAATTAGGCGGACTTCACGTAATCGGTACTGAAAGACACGAATCCCGCCGTATTGATAATCAGCTTAGAGGTCGCGCAGCAAGACAGGGTGACCCGGGTTCTACAAGATTTTTCTTATCATTGGAAGATAACCTGATGAGAATATTCGGCGGTGATAAGATTGCTTCTTTGATGACAATGCTTAACGCAGAAGAAGACATGCCGATTGAATCACATTTGATTTCAAGGCAAATCCAGTCAGCGCAGAAAAAAGTTGAAACTTACCATTTTGATATTCGTAAAAATGTATTGCAATATGACGACGTTATGAATATTCAGAGAGAAAAATTCTACGCACAAAGACGTAAGGTTCTTGAAGGCAAAAATTTATCAAATGATATTAAGTTTATGATTGATAAAGAAATCGACAGACTTCTTAAGAGTTACATAACTCCTGAAATGAACCCTGAAGAATATATTCCTGAGGATTTGGAAACTCTTATTAAAGAATTACACTCAAATATTCCTCAGCTATCTTATATTTCAGTGGATGATATTAAGGCATATAGATATAATAGAATCTATGAATCTTTGCGTGATGCAGCTCAAAAAGCATATAAAGAACACGAAGAAGAAATTATCGGATTCTACAACTCAATCATGGCTCAATATGACCCTGATGCTAAACAACAGGAAGTGTTTGTTGACAATAACATTATGAGAAGTCTTGAGCGCGATGTGCTTCTAAGAGTAGTTGATAATCAATGGATTGATCATCTTCATAATATTGATATGCTTAAAGAAGGTATCGGACTTCGTGCTTATGGACAAAAAGATCCGCTTATTGAGTACAAAAAAGAAGCTTATGACTTATTCAATAAGATGATGTTTGAAATCCAAAGCAATACCGTTAGATACATTTTCCGTGCGAAATTCGGAATTCAGTTTGTCTCAGATGACGGAGTGGAAGTTTTAGAACAATAAAAAGAGGGGTTGGTTCAAAGAACCAACCCCTCTTTTTTATTTTATATTTACCCCTTTACCCTACGCGTTGATATCTTTAACAGATAATGCGATTCTGTGTTCTTTTGGAGTGAATTTTTTGATTAATACATCAACTTCAGCACCAACTTTGAACAAGTTGAATGGGTTAACGTTTTCATCTGACATTTCAGAAACAGGAAGTAATGCTTCTACGCCAGGGAAGATGTTAATGAAAGCACCAAATGTAGTAACTTTGTTAACAGTACCTTTAACGATTTGACCTTCTTCAAACTGTCCTTCGATTTGCTGCCAAGGGTTTTCGCCCATTCTCTTAAGTGAAAGAGAAATTCTCTTAAGTTCGTTATCGATTTTGATGATTTTAACTTCGATAGTGTCACCCAAAGTAAGAACGTCTGATGGGTGTTTGATTCTCTGCCAAGAAATTTCAGAGATAGGAAGAAGACCGTCGATACCGTTGATGTCAACGAAAGCGCCGAAATCAGTGATTCTTACTACGTTACCTGAAACAACTTGATCTTCTTCCAATGAAGAAAGAACGTTATCAACAACTTGATCTCTTTGTTCAGCAACAGCTTGTCTTTGAGATAAGATAAGTTTGTTTTTCTTAGGATCAGCTTCAAGAACCTTAACTTCGATTTTTGTATCAACAAGACCTTCGAATGGAGTTCCTGTTCTAAGTTGTGAAGATGGGATGAAACCTTTTAAATCAGCGATATCAACAAGAACGCCGCCTTTAACAGTTGAAACAACTTTAGCAAGGATTGTATCACCTTGGATTTTAGCGTCGTTAAGTTGTGCCCAAGCTTGAGCAAATGCGATTCTCTTAAGAGAAAGAAGCATTGAATCGTCGTTGTTTTCTTCTCTTAAAACATAGAATTCTCTTGTGTCACCGATTTCAAGTTCTTCGATGTCGCTTGAAAGTTCTTTGTTTGATAAGAAAGCTTCCATTTTAGCGCCTTTAACGCTTACTAAGTAGCCTTCTGATTCTTTTTTGATTACTGTACCTTCTACGATGTCAGCAACGCTGTTTGTTTTAGCGAAACTTTCTTCAAGAAGTTGTTCGAATTCGTCTAATACTTGTGTCATTTCTTTTATTCCTTTCTTTGTATATTATTTTCTTATACCACCGTATTTTGTTTGATTTTTATTACTAACTTGTATGCTGAGCCTACTGGCAAAATACTAAATTGTCGTTGAGGCTTTTTCTCCTTTACTTTGTATATTATTGTAATTGCTCTATTACTTTATCAATTACAACTTGCGGAGTTGAAGCACCGGCTGTAATACCAATGTTTTTAACTCCCTTTAAAATATCTTTATCTAATTCGGTATCATTTTCGATATGAATTGTCTTTGTACAATCTTTTAAAATCTCAGCTAAGTGAGTAGTGTTTGCACTTTTTCTTGAACCTACAACAATCATTAAATCACTTTCCTGCGCAAGTTCACGAGCTTCTTTTTGTCTCATTGCTGTTGATTGGCAAATTGTGTTGTAGATTAAAACTTCTTTAGCCAATGTGTTTAAGTGATTAACGATAAGGTTTAAAGATGAAACCATTTGGGTTGTTTGAACAACAACACCGACTTTTCTGTGTGATTTAATTTGAGCTTCGTAAGGAGCAAGTTCTTCAATTGTAGTTGCTACAACAACTTTGTCCGAATATAAGTCAGCATTAGCCTTGATTGCCATAACTTCGGGATGATTAGGTTTTCCTACAATTACAACAAAGTAATCGTTTTGAGCAAGTTCTATTGCTCTTTGCTGAACCTTTTTTACGTCAGGGCAAGTCAAATCAACTACTTCAAAACCAACTTGTTTTAGTTTTTCAAAAACTTCCGGAGCTTCTCCGTGACTTCTAACAATGCAAATTCCTTCACCATGTTCAGGAACTTCATATATTGTTTTAATTCCCAACTCATCAAGCTCACGAATAACATCCATGTTGTGGATGAGTTCGCCTAAAATATAAATATTCTTGTCAGGGTTTTCTGATTTTAATTTCTTAGCTGTATCAACAGCGCGTTTTACTCCGTAACAGAATCCTGCAAATTTTGCTAATTTTATATTAAACAATCGGTTTGTGTAATCACTTTCTATTGGACTAGAGGCGAAGCCTCAGTAATTATATTAGACTATAAACACAATAAAAAAACAAGTCTTGCATTCCCTCCCATTTTTACTTTATTTCCAAGTTTATAGTTTTTATTTCAGGCCATTTTTGTTTACCCCTGGGGAGGGTTGGTGTGGGGTGATAAAGATAGTTTGTTGAGTTTTCTCAATGACTTATTTTTTTTAATTTGCCAGAATTGATAACATGCAGTATAAAAATTTTGGCAAATTTTTAAAAAATAAAAGAGAATCGATAAAGCCTAAAATGACTTTAAATAAATTTGCTATAAATAATGACATTGAACCTGCAATTATATCCCGTATTGAGAATATGAAACAAGATGTTAAGCTTGTGGTATTAGGGAAAATTGCTAACGGTTTGGAGATGACGGTTTCTGAATTAATAGATGAATATGAAAAATCCGAATTTTCAAATGATTAAATTTTATCTTTATCTAAATAGTCTTTAAGTGGAATAGGATAATCTAAATCAACATATATATCATCATTTTTATTTGAAGGAAATCTGATAAGATTTTTGTTTTTTAATATCGGTAATTGAATTGTATTATTAACTGCATCATTTTGGAATATAATATTTTTGCATTTTTCTTTAATTTTGTTTAAATCTTCATCAATTATTTCCATATATTGTAAGTTATTTTCAAAACGTTCTTTAGTATTTTGTTCTGTTATTTTTTTTGAATTACAAATTTCTTCTGTTTCATCTGTGAGGTCATTTAGAATAATCTGACATTCAATAATTTGCTCTATAAAAAATTTAAAATCATCATATAATCCACCTTCCAGCAAAAATACCCGCCTTTCTGTTGAGAAATATCAATGAATTATATTTTATATTATCAGATAATTGAGAAAATGCAATACGACGAATTTGGAACTTTTTTAAGAAAAAAACGACTTGCTTTAAATCCCAAAATTTCATTAAATAATTTTGGGATAGCAACGCAAATTGATAGTGCCTCGTTGTCTAAAATTGAAAGAGTAAAACAAGGTATAACCTTAAAATACCTAGCTCAAATAGCGGAGTTCTATGGAATAAGACTTTCAAAGTTAATTGAAGAATATGAATTGCAAAATGAATAAATAACAAAACGGCGGATTTTCAATCCGCCGTTTTGTTATTTATTCTAGCTTTCAACATACTCACGTAAGCGTTTGCTTCTGTTTGGATGTCTCAATTTTCTCAAAGCCTTAGCTTCAATCTGTCTGATACGTTCTCTTGTTACACCGAACAATTGACCAACTTCTTCCAATGTTCTTTGGCGTCCGTCATCCATACCGAAACGTAGTCTTAATACGTCTCTTTCACGTGGTGAAAGTGTGCAAAGAACTTCTGCAAGATCTTCTCTAAGAAGTTCTGAAGCAACAGTCTTAATAGGAGCGTCTGCTTCTTTATCTTCAATAAAATCACCTAATCTTGAGTCTTCTTCTTTACCGATAGGAGTTTCTAATGAAAGCGGTTCTTGAGCAATCTTAACGATTTCTCTTAATTTAGAGGTTGAAACGCCCATTTCAACTGCGAGTTCTTCTTCGGTCGGTTTACGAGAAAGTTCTTGAGCAAGTCTTCTTGTAACTTTTTTAAGCTTGTTAATAGTTTCAACCATGTGAACTGGGATACGGATTGTTCTAGCCTGATCCGCAATAGCTCTTGTAATAGCTTGTCTAATCCACCATGTTGCATAAGTTGAGAATTTGAAACCTCTTTCGTGGTCGAATTTTTCAGCTGCACGGATTAAACCTAAGTTACCTTCCTGAATAAGGTCCAAGAATAACATGCCTCTGCCAACGTATTTTTTAGCGATACTTACAACAAGTCTTAAGTTAGCTTGAACAAGTTTACGTTTAGCAATAGCACCAGGTGTACCGCCTTGGATAATTTTTCTTGCAAGTTCAATTTCTTCACTTGTAGAAAGAAGTTTAATACGTCCGATTTCTCTAAGATATAATCTAACAGGGTCTTCAACCGCAACACCCTTTGGCATTTCTGTATCAATACTGTCATCAGAAGAATCAGATGAATCATCCATCATGTAGAAATCTTCGCTTTTTACTCCGATTTTTGATGAATCAATGATATCTTCAATATGGTCTGTACCTAAATCTGTGCCGATATAATCAACAGTATCATCAGCATCTTTTGTTGAATCAAAATCTAATAAATCAATATTTTCGTCTTCAATAACGCTTACTACTGATGATCTTGAGTTTCTTTTTTGGGTCATTATTTATCTCCAGTCCTTAACTTTATCTTATCTCTAAGCTGCATTTGTATTTTTAAGGCTTCTAAGTCGTCGTCATTAACTTCTTTGTATTGTTTGCGAATTTTTTCAACTTCGCGTTCTGAGTAGCATCTTAAAAGTCTTGCTATATTTTCCCTAACCGCCCTTTCGAGTTCATCCGGGTCAAGTCCGTTAAAAGCTTCGGACATATCAACCAAATCGGTCAGTATTTGTGTTAAGTTATCATCCTCAATGAATTCTGTGAAAAGATTTTTAGTCAATTCCCTAACATTATTTATTGTACAAGCCAATTTGTCAATTGTATTTTTTACAATTATTAATGTTTCATCTTGGATAATGTCTTGAGGTAACAATTCGTTCAATTTTTGATAATTATTTGAACTGCTGTCAGATAGAAAAACGCTCAATAAATTTTTTTGCGCTCTAATTTCAAATTGTGAAGAATTTGTTACAACAGGTTTTTTAATAGGTGCTGAAACAGTGTAGGTATCAATGTTTCCAAGTCTGTTTAATTCTTTTAACATGGAATTTTCATCAATCTCTAAGATTGTTGAAACCATTTTTACATACTCAGATTGTATAATTTTGTTATCAACATCTTTTAAAATGTCCATGACTTGAGTAACTAATTCAGCTTTCTGCTGAGGTGTTTTTGCGTTGGTTTTTTCTTTTAAAGTATTATTCAAAAGAAAATCAATAAGAAGCGGCGCTTCTTTAATAAACATTTTAAACGCATCTCCGCCCATTGAGCGTATAAATTCGTCAGGGTCTTTTCCTTGAGGAGGTGATACAACACGGATTTCGCATGCATATTTATTATCTGCAGTTGCAGAAATATGACTTTCGTCAAACTGTTTAACATCTCCTAGGGTTGCAAGGGTTGTTTTAATAACATCACTTCCGCGCTTCGTTGCGTTAATACCTGCTGAGTCAGTATCAAAAGATAAGAAAATTCTTCGTTTTTTTGTGTAGCGTGATAATAATTTAACGTGCTCTGCAGTCATGGCTGTTCCGCAAGACGCGACTGCATTTTCAACACCATGTGATTGTGCCGAAATTACGTCAAAATAGCCTTCCATAATTATTACTGCATCTTCGTTTTTGATAGACTCTTTTGCTGAATTTAAACCGAACAAAATTTTACTTTTGTTATAAATCATGGAGTCGGATGAATTTAGATACTTGGGATTCTGTCCTTCATCAACAGCACGAGCTCCAAATGCTACATAATCTCCGTTTTCGTTCTGAATAGGAATAATAATTCTGTTTCTAAAACGGTCAATCCAGCCACCTTGGTTTGATTTTAGAATAAGCCCGGCTTTTTCTAAAATTTCATCCTTAAAATCGTTTTTAAGCTCTTTGTATAAAGAGTCATATTTATTAGGAGCCCAGCCCAGTGTGAATTGTTCGATAACTTCATCTGTAATATTCCGACCGCGGAGATAAGTCATGGCTTTGTTGGAATCATCTGCAGAGTATAGAGATTTGTTATAGAATTTTGCAGCTTTCTGGCATGCCTTTAGCATTAAAGCTTTTTGTTCTTTTGTTTCATTTGATGGAGTAAATTTTTTAGGCAGTTCAATACCAAACTTTTCAGCAAGTTCAAGTATAACTTCTTTGTATGCTCTGTTTTGGATTTTTACCAGAAAATGCAGTGCATCTCCGCCTTCTCCACAGGAAAAGCACTTGTAAATACCCTTAGCCGGACTAACGGACATAGAAGGTTTCTTGTCATTATGAAACGGACAAATACCCCAGTAATTAGCGCCGCTTTTTTTCAAAACGACATACTGTGAAACAACATCTACTATATCCAGCCGGTCTTTAATAAGAGAAACTGCTTCTTCAAACGAATTCGCCATTACCATAACAACAATATGATAGCACAAACAAAAAGAAAAGGCGCTGCTTGTAGCAGCGCCTTTCTTTTTATAAATCTGAGAATGAAGGAGATAAATGAATGTCGTGGTGCACTCTATCTTCTTCTTCCTGAGCCGGATCAACATAGGAATAGAACTTTTTCCATCCTCTCACAAATTTATTTTGTGATTTTTCATATAAAGGCTCTGTTGGTTTTCCATTTGCTCTGTTTTTAAGCAAGAATATATCTTCAGCCATTGCTTGTGAATAACCGGAATTAATAACATATTCTGCATCTGTTGTTTGTTCGACTGTCAATTCAGCCATTGCAGGAGCTGATATAAATGCTGCTGCCACTAATAAAAATAATAAATTTCTTCTCATAACACCCATTCTTATTTAACTGAACTATATGACTCCATTATAATATTTTCTAAAGAATTAATCAAGTCCGACTCAGGAACTCTTGCAATGATTTCTCCTTTTTTAAATATATAACCTTCTTTAATAGCACCGGCTATACCAAAATCGGCATGCTTGGCTTCGCCCGGGCCGTTTACCGGACAGCCCATAACCGCAATGGTTATTGGTAAATCAAGGTTTTTAAAGCGTTCTTCAACTTTTTTTGCCAAACCTATTAAATCAATTTGGGTTCTGCCGCATGTCGGACAAGATATAAAATTAACACCGCGTTGGCGCAGACCAAGTGATTTTAGAATGCCAAAACCTGCTTCTACTTCTTCTACTGGGTTTTCAGTAAGAGAAACTCTTATTGTATCACCTATTCCTTGGCTTAAAAGGGTTCCGAGCCCTATTGAAGACTTGATTAATCCTGATTTTAAAGTTCCAGCTTCTGTTACACCTAAATGCAGCGGATAATCAATTATTTCAGAAACCTTTTGATAAGCTTTAATTGTAGTCATGACATCTGAGGATTTTAGAGAAAGCTTTATGTCATAAAAGTTCAAATCTTCTAAAATCTCAATATGACGCATTGCGCTTTTAATCATTTTTTCTTCAAGCGGTACATCAAGCTCTGCAAACTCTTTTTCTAAAGAGCCTGCGTTTATTCCTATTCTTATAGGTACATTATGGCTTTTTGCTGCTTCAACAACTTTGATAGTGTGTTCTCGTTTTCCAATGTTGCCGGGATTAATTCTTAAAGCATGAATTCCGTTTTCGATACATTGGATTGCTAAACGATAGTCAAAATGAATATCTGCAACTAAAGGAACTGGTGATTTTTTAACAATATCTTTAATAGCACAGGCTGCATCTTTGTTTAAAACAGCAAGTCTTACAATTTCGCATCCTGCAGAGGCAAGTTCCCCTATCTGGTCAAGGGTTTTTTCAACATCCCTCGTGTCAGTGTTGCACATTGACTGAACGCTTATTGGCGCATCTCCGCCTATTTTTATATTGCCGATAGCAATTTGTTTTGATTTTCTTCTGTTTATCATAAGATATATTATATAATAAATAAATTTATGGAGTATAAATCATGAAAATTGCAGTAATTTCTGATATACATGGCAATCTGTCCGCGTTGGATGCGGTTCTGGAAGATATTGAAACCCAGGGGTGTGAGAAAGTTTTTGTGCTTGGTGATTATGCAATGGCGGGTCCACGCCCTTCTGAGACTGTAAATTGGTTTATGAAAAAATTGGGTGATAATAACTTTAAAATGATTCAAGGTAATACGGATTTAATGATTGCTGATTATTCGGATGATTTGTATGAAAACCTGAAATCAAAAGCTCCTATAATGGCAGAAGCGTTAAAAGATGATGCCAAAACCTTGAATATTATTCAAAAAGATTTTCTTAAAAATCTTCCTATCCAACTACAAGTTGAAGAAGAAGGTTTAAAATTTCTTCTTGTGCACGGTTCTCCTCGTAAAAACAATGAAGATATCCTTCCTGATACTCCGATAAAAGAATTAGAAAAAATGCTTGTGAACGTAGAGGCAAATGTTGTTCTTTGTGGGCACACCCACCTGCCTTGCGGATTTCAAACTCCAAGTAAGAAAACTGTCGTGAATGTAGGAAGTGTAGGACGTCCATTTACTCCGGAGCCAAAATCATGTTATTTAAAAATAACTGTTGAAAACGGTCAGTGTTTATTTGAACATCGTTTTGTTGAATATAATAAAGAATCAGCATCAGAAGTTTTAAGAAAAAGAAACTTTAAAGGCTCTGATAAGCTTGCAGATATGCTTATCAACCCAACAGTACGCCATTTTTAGAGCATTTTGTAAACATTTGTAACGATTTACAGAAATAT
Source organism: uncultured Candidatus Melainabacteria bacterium (assembly GCA_932182025.1). Classification (GTDB taxonomy): domain Bacteria; phylum Cyanobacteriota; class Vampirovibrionia; order Gastranaerophilales; family Gastranaerophilaceae; genus CAG-196. The sequence continues at coordinate 128 of CAKNXK010000023.1, read as the reverse complement.
AGCAATTCTATATCTCTGTAATACTTTATATATATGTAAGCATTGAATAAACACGAAACATAACACACAACCTTTCATACAACCTACACACTAACCTTCTACACATGAGGAATTAACGAAACAAGATT
>CAKNXK010000022.1 GCA_932182025.1 uncultured Candidatus Melainabacteria bacterium | reverse complement strand
ATTTTTGAAAACAGAATCCAGATATAAGAACAAACTTACAGCTGAATCCTGTTTCCATTTACACAAAATTTTGGACAGTGTCATAAAATCTTTATCATAGCATTTTTTTTAATTTCATATAAATACTGAATATCCCTATATGATAAAAAAATGGTTTCATTTTAATGATAATCTTTCTCATCAATGTAAGAGGAAAATACTTTGCTTGTAATCTGTCAAAAGGCAAGTTATTCAAATCTCTAAAAAAGTCTGCCCTTCTCGTACTGGGAATTGCCGATTGTAACATCATACAACCATCTTGTTCTACAACCTTTTGAACATTTGATTTCTGATATACAAAATAAGATTTTAAATATTCAAAATAATCAAATCCTTTTTGAGAATGAATAAAAACATGAGTAGCGCCTGCTTTATCCATGATTTTATTGTAAAATTTAGCATTCCAACAATCAAAAATAGTAAAATCACTAACCCGCTCAATACTCTTAAATACACACTGATGACATGCTGGTTTTGAACACAGCCCTTTAAAAAAGAACTTTAACATTAAATCTGCCTCCATCCCATAATGATATTGAATTCTCTCATCTTCAAAATCTAAAGTCATAGTAGAATAATTATAACCATAATACTTATCCCTAAACTTAACTCCTGTTACTTTATTTTTATACTTTATTTGCTGGTATTCAAGATACTTTCTAAATAAAAGCGGTGAAGGATTACCACGACATACCAAATCTACTGTGATAAGATTTGCATAGTCTTTCTTAAGATAATTCTTCAATCCGGCTATTTGACAAGGAGTTCCACTAAAACATACAAGACAACCAGTTTGCAAAAGTTTCTTTGCTTCTTGATACGTATGTCCTATTTTACTCTGTACATACTTCGAGCCTCTAAATAATTGAATTTCTTCTTTCTTATTAGTTCCATAATGTACCACCTCCATCTTTTTATTATAAATAGCACCAAAAACATATCCATTTTGGTTCAAAACATAATCACTGATAGCACTAAAAAATCCCCCAGATGTACTATCTCTTCGTATATTATTATCTTTATGCTGAATAACATAACCAATTGTTTCTTCATGTTCTTTAATCGGTTTATGAAGAATGGGACATACTGCTTCACACAAACCACATTCTATACAAACTTCAACATCTACTTCAGGATAACGAAACCCCTCATTATCCTCTTTCATCACCACACAATGCTTTGGACAAATATTTTCACATGCCCAACAACCACAACACGTGACCTTATCAGTAATTACAATCATAATTCTATTCCTTTTAAAGCTTGCTCAAGATAAGCTAGAGAAGACTTTCTCAATATTTCTAATCTCTCATCTACATCCACATAATCAAGCGGCATAGAAAGAAGATTATCGATATTCTTTTTTGTATCTATTTTCCGTTGAGAGAGATTAGTCAAACTCAATAAATTATCTATGCGCGTGTTAGTGTTTTGCATAGCATTTTCACTAAATCTACTAAATACAAAAAAGTTCTTTTTATAGAGAATAGAAAACACAGAGCAGTGAAAAGAATCCGTAAAGATATATTCCGAATTTCTCACATAATTCAAAAACTCGGCAGGACCTACATCATAAGGAGTTTCATTAGCAAATCCTTCATCCGATGGTATATATTCATCCAAATGCTGAAGCGCCACTATCTTCAGACCTGTTCGTTTTTGCACTTCGCTTATAAATAACCTTTGTTGAGGATTATTCCCTAATAAGTAACAAAAAATATATTTACCATTAGTTAGAGGCTTTTCCTGCTGTATATGCATCCATTGCTCACCTGTAAACAAAAGAGTAGGATCAAGTACGACTTGAATCTCACGCCCAATTAATTTATAAACCAAATCACAAGCGCTTTTTTCTCGTAATGCCATATAATTAAAACGTTTCATAAACCATCTGTTCTTCTTCCTCTGAAACCAAGGTACTTTTTTAATCCCAAGACTAGTAGAGTAAGCTATTTTACAGATATTGTCTGGCACCCATTCTAAAGTATAATACCCATGCTCTACGCTGTCGGTACGCCACAATTGATCACTTCCCACCACAAAAGCAGAATAATTGTTAGCCATAGCTTTCAATTCTTCTCTATTTTTACAATAAGGTGATAAATGAAAGTATTCTTGCGAAAACCTATCAAAACAAGCATTTCGTAAATCTACATTTCTGCCAAATGAATCTGGATATTTTTTTTTATAATACTCTATTTTTATCTTACCTATCCTCATTTTCCAATCAGCTATCAAAATCTTTTTGATAATATAAAGCAATTTATTCCCTTGCATATAAACAATAGGAGATTTACACGAAATAGTCTGATAAGGTAAATTCATTTTCTGAAAAATCATTTCCGTAGCATATGCCTGAAGCATACTACCATAGTTATGATGAAAATAGCAAGTTACGAGGCCTATAGGTTTCATTTTTTGTTTAATTTATATACCAACAACAGCAATAAAGTAGCTCTATATTTTACCAATAAATAAAAAAGGCGATGCTTCATTGGCAACAATTGATACGGATAATTATTTAAGTAATGATAAAAAAATGCATCTTTGCATATTTGTTTTAATTCATAATTCTGAATTGAAAAAGATTTTTTCTTTACAATTTGATATTTAATATAAAGAGAATTACGTAAATAATGCAGAGCTTTGCGTTGTAACCTAACCCAATAATCCTCTTCTGCAAAATACTCTGCAAATACTGAATGCATCTCTTGAATAAACCTCTTTAACCGTTCTATTTTATCCTCTGTATAAGTATGGGTAATTGAACACTCATTTTGAAAATAATTATAAAAATATTCCGGTATAAAACCTACATTTTCTGCTAATTTCAAATATCTCACATGAAAAAACATATCTTCAGAAGCTACCACTTTTTCAGATACAAATCGCAATTGATTATCTTCTATTATTTTTCTAAGATAAATAGCCTTACAAACTGAAACCATATATTTCACATCAGAACGATAACTAGGCAAAGGAGCTAACATATCTAATAAAAATGAATCAACACTTTTTCGTCCACGAAAAAAGACTTCCTGACCTACCTCTTCAAAAGGTATTATCTTATCTTTTGAATAATAATATTGCAAACTACAATATACAGTATCACATTTCATTTTTTCAGCTACACGATAAAGAGTCTCATACATCGCAGGAGCAACCCAATCATCAGAATCAAGAAATGAAACAAATTTTCCAGATGCAAGATTTAACCCTGCATTACGAGCAAAACCTAATCCTTCATTTTTTTTATGAATAACTTTAATGCGCGCATCTTTTTGAGCATATTCATCACACAAAGCTGGACAATTATCAGGTGACCCATCATCCACCAATATGATTTCCAGTTCCTTTAATGTCTGATTCAATATCGACTGTATGCACCTATCTAGATATTTTTCCACGTTATAAACAGGTACAATCACACTTATTTTGGGAATATCGTTTTCCATTATATTTTATTGTAGTTATAATTAGTAAGTAGTCTTTTTCAGCTCTTTAAAATCAATAAGGCAAAAAGTTGAATATTTTAAATTTCACTTAACTATAGTTACATTGGCAAATACTAAAAGAATAAACTTTTTATAGTTCATTACAAATGAAAATCTATTTTGAATACTTACAAAACATAGCTCCCCCTTACAAAATAATACAAGTAAGCACTCAATTTAGGGCATCCCCCTTCGAAAGGGCACTTTTCAGTGCCCTAAACCGAGTTTTGTTAATTAATTAGTTT
>CAKNXK010000021.1 GCA_932182025.1 uncultured Candidatus Melainabacteria bacterium | reverse complement strand
TTATTGATAACGCCATTAGTTTAATAAGTGCAAAACAAACCAATCTGGGCGCATCTCAAAACAGACTCGAGTCTGCTTTAAGCAAAATTTCAACACATTATGAAAATCTGACCTCTTCACGTTCGACTTTAAAAGACGCTGATATTGCAGAGGTGTCATCAGAGTATATCAAGCAGCAAATCTTGCAGCAAGCAAGCGCAAGTCTATTAGCAACTGCTAACCAAACTCCTGCACTGGCATTACAATTATTATAAAATACTATTTTTTGATAATCATAAATGATTTTAGTGCTCGTCCTGTATCGCCAGACTCTTGAGTTGAAACAACATGGATTTTTTTGTAATCCAAAGAAGTCGAGCTTCCACCATCAAAAGCCATTGCACTATCTAAACCGTGGCTTGCGCATAAATCACGTGCTTCATATATAGTCATAGGATGTTCATTCGTGACAATAAAAATATGAACCTCTTGCTGCCCTTTTGGCAATGATTTAATCCCGATTAATGTCCTTGGAACCTTATGCAAAACAGAGGCTGATTCTCTAATAATATTACCTTCAACATCTTTTACAATAAAAAACTCTTCTTCAAGTCTTAATTTAGGAAGCAATTGTGGTCCGCCTTGAGCAGATGTTACAATAGAACACATAAAGTCGACTTTTGCATCATGTGGCGCTATTTCATATTTTAGCTTGCTATCACAATCCAGCACTCTAAACTCTGATCTTTTTAAAATCTTTTGCAAATTTTGTCTCAAAACTGGATTGAGGTTAATATTTTCATTAAACAAAGGGTCTTCTATCGTTTGAGAATCATTCACAATATAAGAAATAGTTTTTTCGTTATTAGGATCAAAAAAGCCCGCATTTATTGTTAACAAAGAATCCCCTGTATTATGAGCTTCCCTGTTAGTAATCAGATTAGGCGAAGATACAAACTGAATTTTTTTCTTAATTTTATCTCCACTTAAAACAATATGATAAATACCATCATCATAAGTCACATCAATTGGAGCTGCAAAAACAGCACTTACAGATAACAACATTGTCAAAACCAACAAAATTTTCTTCATATTATAAATCCCTCGACTTGTAAAAAGCTATAATTGCCGCTAAAAACGCTAAAGGCGGAAACGATGCTGTAATAAACGGATGTAAAACGCCTTTTTCTGCAAGCAAATCAAAGAAAGGCAGTGTTATATAATAAACAAATATACAACCGATTGCAATTGTAAAACCGATTAAACGCTGTTCTCTTGGTTTGGAAAATCCCAACAAACAACCCATTATCGCTAACAGAACGCAAACAAACGGATGGAAAAATCTTTGCAAGTATTTATTAAGCATTAACCTGTAATCTTCATCCAGACGTTCTTGTTTTAAAAGTTTAACATACTGTCGTAAATCTTTATTATTAATATCTCTGTCACGCTTAGTAGAATTAATCATAATAGTATAAGCATTAACAGCTGCTTCACCTTCAAGAATATTTACAGAATCAATCTTATCAACAGATTTAAAAATCCCTTCCTCATCAATTACATAAGAGGTAATATCAGAAAGCTCCCAACAAGGTGTGCCATCTTTTGTTTTACCCATTTTACCATTTTCAGCAACCATAATATTCTCTAACCCATGCAAGTCATCAAACACTTGCTGTGAAAAGTCCATTACAATAACATCAGACATTTTTCCATTCAAAAACTTTGAAACAATAACTGCTGTTGCAGGATGGTTCTTTTCATCTTTCTGAGTGTAAATATACTGAGTAAGCATTCTTCCGCCTTTAATATCCTGCAGTTTTTGGCAAGAATAAGGTATCCATTTATCATAAGTTACAAAACATAAGTAAGTCACAATAAAGCTTAAAACCAATAACGGTCTTAGGATTCTTGAAAAAGACATACCTACAGCTCTGAATATTGTAAGCTCAGAATCTTTACTCAATTTATCAAATGTAAACAGTGAACCCAACAACAAACCAACAGGAAAAGCTTTCCCCATGATTTTAGGAAGCTCGTAAAACAAAACTAATGCACCTGTTTGAGCAGACATTTCATGCGAAAGAACTTTTTTAATCGTGTTCAAAAGCATTTCCGGAGCTATCCAAACAATTGTAAACAATAAAATTGCAACAATAGTCGTTTGTAGCACCTGCATAAAAATATATCTGTCATATACGGTAATAATTTTTTTCATAATTAGAGTTGGAAGTCCTTTCCTAAGTAAAACTCTTTAGCAACAGGGTCGTTTGCGACATCAGCACTCTTGCCCTGAATTTTAATTTTACCGTCGAATATTACATAAGCTCTATCAGTAATAGATAAAGTTGCTTTAGGGTTATGGTCAGTAATCAACACTCCCAATCCTTTATCTTCCGATATCTTTCTAATATTTTCTTTAATCTCACCGATAGCAATCGGGTCAATACCTGCAAACGGTTCATCAAGCAGCATAAAATCAGGACTTGCCGCAAGCGCTCTTGCAATTTCTACACGTCGTCTTTCACCGCCAGATAAAGCTATTGCAGGATATTTTCTTAATCTTTCCACACCAAACTCGTTCAAAAGTTCTTCGAGTTTAGCCTTTTTCTCATTAACGGTTAACTTGTCATTCATCTCAAGCACAAGCTGTAAATTCTCTTCAACCGTAAGCTTTCTAAAAATAGAGTTCTCCTGAGGAAGATAACCGATACCCGCCTTTGCACGTAAATTCATTGGCCAATCCGTAATTTCTTGTCCGTCAATAAATACATGACCGGAATTTGGTTTAACAAGCCCTACAATCATATAGAATGTAGTCGTTTTACCCGCACCATTCGGTCCCAAAAGACAAACTACTTCACCTTTATCCATATAAAACGAATTATCGTTAACGACATATCTGTCGCCATATATTTTAACGAGATTTTTAGCTTCTATTCTCATTCAACTCCCCTTTTTTTATATGATACAACAAATACAAACTTAACTATTGTAAAGTTTTATTAAGAAGATTACAAAAAAAGTCAATTTCAGAATATAGAAAAACTTTATATAAGTGTAAGGTTAAAAAGGTTTATTTAATTTAAAGGTTGGAGGTCGCTATGGCTTTAGGTCTTGGCATATCTGGAATAGGTTATCCATCGATGGGACTCGGAACTTTCGGACTCGGTGCAGGAGGAAGTTACAGTTCTTATGACAATTATATGCCGTCAATGATGGGCATGAATAATCCTATGCTTGGAATGGGCACAATGGGCAGCGGCTTAACCGGCATGAACCCAATGATGGGCATGGGTGGAATGATGGGAATGTATAACCCGCTTTATTATACCCAAATGCAGGGTGCTGCAGAGCAGATTCAAGCTCAGCATGCCGGCGATATGCATTCAACCTTAATTAATAACGAAGTAAGGGCTAACAGAGAAACTGATTCTGCTCTTATTCAAAAGATTTTAACAAACGGCGATGTACAACAAGGTGTTCAAAACCTGTATGATAAAGTACGAGAAGGTGACCAAGACGGTATTTGTGCAGAGTTCGACAAATTAAAAACATATATTTATAATACATATCATGATGAGCTGAAAGCAAGAGGTGCAAAAACAAATCCTGCGACAGCAGCTACAGAGATTATTGAAAAAATTTATGGAAATATAATTTCTGCACAAACCGGAGAAGTTTCTGATTTAAGAAGCGATATCCAAAGATATGGTGACGGTTCAACTATGAATGGTTTTATGAAAGGGTTCAGACAAGGAAACCACACAAGATATGTCGATCAAACCTTAAGCCACTGTTTTGGGTTAGAAATTGACCAAAAGGCATCAAAAGACAACAGAAAAGAAATCGCCAGTTATGTAGGTCGAACCGCCAGTGTTCTTGAAAAAGGTGTCTATGGAGCAGCAGGTGCAACTGCAGCAGGTGGGTTAGCTTTTGGTTTAACTAAAGCAATTGCCCCTATTTTCGGCAAAAATATATCACAAAAAGTTAAATTCAACGGAAAAGCAGCAAGAACAATTATAACAGTAGGCGCTATATTAGGAGCAGCAGCTGATATCTGGTGGCAATGTTCAGGTTCCAGAGAAAATAGTGCAGCATGAAAAATAACCTTAATCCTTTTAACCATAAGAAAAAGACGGGTTTTAAAAATCCGTCTTTTTAGTTTTTAAAAAAGTGACTTGACAAACAATATTGATATCATATTATATAAAAGTACCCATTGGGACGTCGCCAAGTGGTAAGGCAGCTGGTTTTGGTCCAGCCATCTCGGAGGTTCGAATCCTTCCGTCCCAGCCAATTAAGAGCCGAAAGGCTCTTTTTTAGTGTTTATTTTCCATCCTTTGCACAGTCTCTATAATACGTAATTGGATTTTTGATATTTCCTCCGGCTCATCAAGGTAATGCATAAAAGGATATCCCTCAAAACCACAGAGCAGTGACGCTGAACGTTTTATTTCAGAAATTAAATTAATTTTTTCTTTAAGATTGTCTAAAAATTCCTTACTCATATTTTTATAAGGAGACTCTTCACTTGACAATACATTTATCAATTCTTGTTTATAACCGGTTAAATCCTTAGCATATCTTAATTGCGGATTTGTCATCCGTTTTTCAAGCTCATAAATCAAACTGCTTATCTTTGGAAAACCCAAAATCAGACCTATTACATCGTTATAACGACTTTTTATTGTAGCTCCTTCTTGAGCAATCACACCGTCTTTTGAAATAAGCTTAGAATAAATAAAATCTAATGACACATCTTTATCTAAACCCAATCTTGATATAAACAATGCCTTATTTTCATTTATAATATTTTGCACCATTAATCTGTTAAAAAGAAATAGCTGATTAACAGAAAATTTTTCTTCATCTTCTCCGATGGTAACTTGTGCAGAAACTTTATCATCAGACTTTATTTTCTTTGCCAAATTTATATATTCAGAATCACCAGACAATAATAATGCCGGTTTCTGTCCGAATGCGAACATACAAAAAGTTTTAAGATCCGAAAAACCGTCCTCCATAAACCAAATCAAATCACTTCGTTCTTCTCTTGTAAGCGGAGCAAGTATCTCAAAATCTTCAAAATCATTTTCTAAAAACAAATCAAATTTATCTTTAAATTTTTCTACGACCTCTTCCATCGAAACAGTTTTTATCGGTGTTTTCTCAAAAACATCCGAACAGAGCTTATTCGGCAACGTTAGCCTTGCAACATCAGGACAATATTTTAATTCTTTAAGAGAGCCTATTGGAATATTTCTGATAAAACTAATCTTATTCATAACAATTTCTAAAACCCGAAATATTTTAATTTTGCGTTTTTGTAACAACTCTTAACTTATCTTGACTGGAAATTTTGTTATTTGTAGACTAAATATATATGTGTGAGGAGGAATATTAATGGAAGAGAATGCTTTGAAAAAATTTAATACCGCAAAGTTAATAAGTTTTGCGATAGGGTTTTTCGGATTACAGTTTGCATGGCAGATGAGAATTATCTTGTCAGGACCTGTGACTGAGAGTCTTGGAGCATCTCCGTTCTTATTTGGTTTAATCTGGCTGGCAGGACCGTTTACAGGCATGGTTGTTCAGCCTTTGATTGGTGCTTTAAGCGATAAAACAACTTCGGCATTCGGCAGAAGACGTCCTTATCTTTTAGGCGGCGCTTTGCTTTCTGCTCTTGCTTTATGGGCTTTGCCAAATTCTGAAGCTATTACAAACTTTATTTCATCATCTCTTCACATTAAATTCCCTGCTCTTGCAGCTTTAGCTTTTGCTGCTGTTATGATTTGGATTCTTGATGCTTGTGTAAACATTGCTCAAGGTCCATATAGAGCTCTTGTTCCTGATGTTGTACCTCAAGAACAACATTCAATTGCAAACTCTTACATCAGCCTTGCTATTGGTTTAGGGTCTGTTATTGCAGCAGCTACTGCTCCGTTTTTAAAATGGGCATTTAATTATCAAATGTCTGTTAATGCTCAATTTATTATGGCTGCATTAGCATTTACTCTTGGTATGTTTTGGACTTGTATGGTAATTAAAGAAAAAAGATACGAACCAAAAGAAAATGAAAAAACAGAAAAATTCGATTTCATAAAATCATTAAAAGAATTCTTTGCACTTTCTCCGGAAGTAGGAAAAATCTGTTGGATGCAGTTCTTCACCTGGATTGGAAATATGTGTATGATGATTTATTTTACTCAATATGCAATCCACACTGTATACGGCGTTCCTGATTTATCAGGGGTAAACGAGGCTGTAAAAGCTTCTTTTGAAAATGCAGTAGCAGCAGGTACAAACTTCTCTTCAATCTGTTTTGCAATATTTAACTTAGTTTGTTTCTTGGTTGCTATTCCTATTGGAATATTATCGGTTAAATTCGGAAACAAAAAAGTTCATATTATATCAATGATTTCTATGGCATTAGCATTCTTAGGAATGGCATTCACTAAAGACCACACGACCGTTGCAGTATTAATGGGACTTTCCGGTATTGGTTGGGCTAGTATTTGCGCATTACCGTTTGCTATGCTTTCTCAATACATTAAGCCGGGAACAGAAGGTTCTGTTATGGGTATATTTAATATCTTCATCGCAGGACCGCAGGTATTTGTTTGCACTCTTGTTTCATGGATTATTAACAAATGCGTTTTCAGCGTAGATGCAGGAGTTAACTACCACTGGGAATACACTTTCTTAATCGGTGCATTCTGTCTGGTTGCGGCTTCTATTATCGCATCAAGAGTTAAGGAGCTTCGCGCATAAGTGAGTAAAAAAGTATTCTTAGTATATCCGCCTTCTCCTGTTCTAAACAGAGAAGACCGTTGTCAGCAGCCTACAAAAGAATTATTAGTAATTCCTCCGCTTCCTCCTACTGATTTAATGTATCTGGCTGCAATTGCAGAAAATTGTGGATTTGAAGCTAAAATACATGACTATAGTCTTGGCGGAGACTTTATAAAAGATGTTCAGGAGTTTTCACCTGATTATATTGTTGCAAACATTGCAACACCTACATTTAAAACAGATATGGAAGCTTTAGCATTGGCAAAAAGCGTTTCTCCATCTACAAAAATTATTGTTAAAGGTGCGACGTTCCTAACTTACAATACAAATGTAATTTACGAAAATCCTTTTATTGATTATGTAATTATAGGCGAACCGGAACTTACGTTAAAAGAGATTTTAGAAGGAGTTGCCGATAAAGATATTCTTGGAATTTGTTATAGAGAAAACAACCAAGGTGTAAAAAATGAACTAAGACCATTCAATGAAGATCTTGATTCATTACCATTTCCTGCAAGGCATCTTGTCGATAACTCAATCTACAGACGCCCTGATAACGGAAAAGTTCAGGGTGTAATAAAAGTTTCCAGAGGCTGCCCTTATCACTGTTTCTTCTGCCTTGCAACACCTGTTTCAGGTGCAAAAGTAAGAATGAGAAGCGCAGAAAACATAATTGCAGAGATTAAAGAATGTGTTGAAAAGTACAACATAAGAAATTTTTTATTCTGGTCTGATATATTTAACATCAACAGAGATTGGACAATTGATTTATGCAAAAAAATTATTAACAGCGGTTTAAAAATCACATGGTCTGCCAATACAAGAGCAAACACAATGGATGATGAAATGGCATCTTATATGTACAAAGCCGGCTGCCGCTTAGCAAGTATTGGCGTAGAAAGCGGTTCTCAAGAAGTTTTGGACAATATTGGCAAGAAAATTTCTCTTGACGACATCAGAAACACAGTAAAAATCTTAAAGAAAAATAAAATAAAGATTTATAACTACTTTGTAATCGGATTACCTTGGGAAACAGAACATACTGTTGAAGAAACAATTAAGTTTGCGATTGAATTAGACAGTAATTTTATCAGCTTTTATACAGCTGCACCGCTTCCGGGAACAAGATTTTTTGCATACGCAATGATGAATAAGCTTGTAACAGACAATCTTGATTTTAATAGTGCATACTATGTTCCAACAGTGCGCTCGCATGAGCTTTCAAAAGAAAGAATTTTTGAGCTTCATAAGCAAGCTGTAAAAAGGTTTTATTTAAGACCAAAATTTATTTTAAAAACATTATTGGGATTAAGAAGTTTAACAGAGTTCAAAAATTATTTTAAAGCAGGAATTGCACTTTTAATAAAGAGATAAAAAAAAACGAGGCTTACGCCTCGTTTTTTTAAGTTATTTTGCTAACTTTTTAATAGCTAAAACAAGTCTTGATTTCTTTCTTGCAGCTGTATTTTTGTGCAAAATACCTTTTGAAACAGCTTTATCACAAAGTTGGTAAACTTTTGAGATTGATGCATTCAAAGCTTCTTTGTCTTCACCTTCTGCTAAGGCTAATGCTTTTTTTACTGCAGTTTTGATAGAAGTTTTGAAAGCTACGTTTCTTTGTCTGTTAGCTTCTGCAATTAAAACTCTTTTTTTTGCTGACTTAATATTTGCCATTTTTCTTTTTCCTTTCGACTTGCGGCTTATAATAAAGGCAATGACCCCTTTATTACGCACCCTTCACTCTGAGGATAGTGAGTAACTACATTCTAAACAGAACATGTTTGTTTGTAAAGTTTTTATGTTACATTATTAATAAAGGAGTATAGAATGTATACATTAGTCTATTCAATAAATAACGAAAAATCACCTGAAACAGTTTATGTTAACCTTACAAACGCTTGTACAAACTCTTGCGTATTCTGTCTTAGAGAACAGAAAGACGATGTTTGCGGAGCAGAAATGTGGCACGACGACAAGTTCACATTAGATGATGTTATTGAACAGTTTAACGCTTATAATCCGGCTCCTAAACAAGTTGTATTTTGCGGTTACGGCGAACCTTTCTTAAAAAAAGACATGATGAAAGAATTTGCACAATACTTAAGAAAAAATTACCCTGAAATCAAAATCAGAGTTAATACAAACGGGCACGCAAATGCAATTTATAAGACAAATATTGCAGAAGAATTTAAAGATTTATTAGATGAAGCATCTATTAGTTTAAACTCTGATAATGCAGAACAATATAACGAAATCTGTCAACCAAAAATTGAAAATGCTTTTGAAGAAGTAAAAAGCTTCATTAAAGCTTGCAACGAAGCAGGAATAAAAACAGTAGCAAGTATCGTAACGGGATTTGACGAACGCGAAATTAATATTGAAAACTGTGAAAAAATCGCGAAATCTCTTGGTGCAGAATTTCGAAACAGGGAATTTATTACAAATGGATACTAAGATTATTCTCGCATCAAACTCACCACGCAGAAAACAAATAATGACCGACTTAGGCATTAATTTTGAAATAATACCGTCAAACTACGATGAAAAACTTGAAACAGATAATTTTTCTTATGATTTGATTGAAGACCTTGCTACTCAAAAATGTCTTGATGTTGTAAGACGCGTCGGACATAACGAAATTGTAATCGGAGCAGATACTGTAGTAGTTCTGCATAATAAAATCCTTGGCAAGCCGCACTCAAAAGAAGAAGCGTTCAAAATGCTTCGTGAGCTATCAGGACAAACCCACAGTGTTGTAACTTCAATTTGCGGAATTAACACTAAAACAAATAGAGCAGCTTTACTATCAACAACAAGTTATGTCCGATTCAATGAATTATCAGATGAACAAATCCATTATTATATAGATAATTTTAACCCGCTGGACAAAGCTGGAAGCTACGGCATACAAGAACTTCCTCCAAACTTTTTAGATAAGTACGAAGGAAGTTTCGAAAATATTGTCGGACTGGCTCCTGAAGCCTTAACTGCAGTACTGACTCAACTAGGCGCGAATATCAACTGAGTTTGATTTGTTATGCTTATTATAAAAATACCAGCCGGCAGCACCTAAAATTAACAAGCCTGCCGCTATTAAAAACTTAAGCTTCTTATTTCCTTTTGGTGGTTTAGGAGGTGGAGTCGGTTTTCCTTGCGGAGGTTTTTGTTTTGATAAAAACACTTTTTTTGCGTTTGAATAGAAAATTTTATCAATAATATCTTCTGCTTCTGAAGAAAATTCCCGTCTTATCATAGATTTAATATCATTAATAGTTTTTTCATATTCTTGTTTTGAACCAAATCTTCCCAAAGGAGCGTCTGTACCAAATAAAATCCTGTCTAAAGCATTTTCAGATTTTAACTGTTCAATAATTCTTTTAATATTCGGTTTTTGCGGATTATCACAATCTACCCATGAAATATCTGCATATAATTTTGCGTCTTTCTTTTTAATTGAATCAACAATACATCTTGTTGTAATATCAATATTTGCTTCGCCATCTCCACCCCAATGAGCCATTACAACTTTAACATCTTTATTTCTTTTTGCAAGTTCATAAATTTGTTCAGGATTTGACAATACAGATGCCTTGCCAATTCCGCCATCAGGGTAAGTTACATCAAGACTTCTTGCTGAGTGGAACAGACAAGGTAAGTTCATCTCCTTTGCAAACTCCATATAAGCCTGATATCTGGAGTCAGAAACAGGAATATTTAACTGCTCGGGATGAAACTTAAATCCTACAAACATATCAGGATTTTCTCTTAAAAGCTTTCTAATATTTTCAACATCGCCATATCCTGGCTGGCAAGTCGCTAATGGTGCGATCTTAGGATTTTTAGCTGCTAATTCAAGTAATCTTTTATTCCCAACCGTTTCATCAGAATAAAAACCGCCATCTTTACGTGTCATACAATCAAGATTTGATACCAGAACTTTTTCTACAGTATCGCCATTATCCAATGTGGATTTAATAAAAACATCAATATCATTAGTATAATCGCGCTGAACACCATTTTCAGACCAATTCCCTATATGAACATGAGAATCGATAATCTTTCCGTAAAAATTAATATTATTAATGCTGCTTAATCTCATTATACAAATCTCCAATATATTGAACACCATTAGCACGTCTACGAATTACAGCATCACCTCTAAGTCTGCATTCAACAATATCTTTAGAAGCAGCTTCACAAACATCAGCCGGATAATTTTCGCCCTTGCTGCGGCATATTTCTGCAATTCTTTTATAAATCATAGAAAGTTTTAGCACGTATAACTTAAACTTATCAGAAGGGTTAGTTGAGCCTCCGGGAATTGAATCATTCCAATGTCCAACAGATATAACATCCTGGTATTTTCTATAAGCATTGTCATAGGAATAAGAATTGTAGCTGTAATTGTTCTCAATAGTTAAATTCTTCAAACTTTTTATGCTGTTATTACGATAAAAACTTTTAGATAAAATATCCAGTGCTTCATTAAAACAACCCAGTGCACCATCCAGATTTCCTTTTTCCTGATATAAAGCACCTAACATCTCGTAAGGAATAGCTGTTTGAGGGGAATAACTATTATGAAGCACCAATTGTTTTGCAGTTTCACATAATCTGGCTAAATAAATTTCACCATAATGCATAGCAAAAGTTTTTTGTGGTCCTTCCAGAACTTGTTTTGCAGACTCCAAGTCTCTGGCAAAATCTCTGTCTAAAGCTGAAATATTCTCACTAAAACCTATATCTCTGGCAATAGCGTTTAATGTAGCATAACAACTGCCCCAAACTGATAAAACACTTGGGCGCCCGCTTCCTTCGCAATCACATTTTTTGAATATAATTTTGTCTTCATTATTCTCATCAAAAAATAACGAAAGAGTCTTATCAACATATTCACCCTGCAAATCAATTCTTTCACGTTTAATTCTTTCTAAAGGAAACACATCACGAATAGGATACAGTTTATTTGGAACGGAAGACAGTGGAAGCTTTCCTTTTAAATGCTTTCTCAATAACTCAGTTTCTTTAACATTTGCCAGAACATCTTTTCTATCTTTACCTACAAATTCAACAAGATTAGCAACTTCTTTGTTTAAAGGAAATTCTTCATAAGGATAGTCATTCATATAGTTTTCTGTAAAACTATATCCCAAAAGGTTTCCATCCACCCTAAGCGGGGTTAGGTTATACACCCCTCTTGCCGCATCTGTTATACAAGAATCATACGCAGAAAAAATAAAATCCTTTTTCCAGTCAGTAGATTTTACCCCAACAATTCTTGCATCAGACAATGACAAAAGATTAAAAGTGTACCAATTGTTATCCTTAATCTCTTTTTTCATTCCTGCAACAGATTTATTAACATCATTTCCTGTTGCAATATAGTGATATAATTCCGGCTTCAAACCTCTCTGCCCGGCCATCCATTTTAGGGTTAAATCATCAGGATGTCCTGTTGGAACATATACGCTATTGCCTTTTTTAACAATTGAATTTATTGCCTGAATAACACCATAAGTATATTCTATCCCCTGTGAAAGCGGATCCATATAAGAAATATACTCAGAATATCGCTGCGGATTATCATATATTCTTTTCAAAAAATACAAAATATCTTCTTTATTAGCTTTTATATTTTCAGGTGTAAAAACTCTGTTTTCACCCATCACTCTATTATATTGATCTTGAATATTTAACAAAGGTACAGATGCTAAAATCGGTACAGCAGTATATTCACCACTATAATTACGCATCTTTTCTCCTAAAAGCGTTAATTGTTCTTCTGCACTTTTTAATTGTTTTACGCTTCTATCCTTCGCATTAACAATAACATCATGCATCTGAACATCAGCATCATTTCTAACTGCCTTCAAGAAATGCTGCATATTATTCGCATGAATTCCGCCATCTACAATATGAACAATTTTTCCCAGAAAACTAATTGTTTTTGGATAATTCCTAACTTCCGCAACCGGTAAATAATATGCTCTAAAAAAAGAACTGTCTGTTTCAGAATTCTGCTTAATATCATCTGTTTTATTTATACGATTTGGATATTGGAGTTGGTTGACTCTTTGAGTCGTGTTGATTGGAGCTATTTTCATTCGTACTTACCACACATATACTACCTATACAACTATCCTAGTACAAAATTAAATAAATGCAACAAAAAATCCCCCGAACCGGAAGTTCGGGGGATTTTTACACAAAATTCTAAGCTTCTGCAGGCAGTCCCAAAGATATTCTCTTATCCTTAGGATTGAATTTGATAATAGAAGTATTAATCTTATCGCCGGCTTTTAGAATAGCACCTGTTTTATTCTGATATTCAGCAAGCTCAGATTGAGGAAGTAAAGCTTCCACACCCGGAAGCACTTCTACAAACGCTCCAAAACCTTTGATTCTTGTAATAATACCTTCTTTAACATCGCCTTCTTTTAACTCTTCTTCTGCTTTAATCCACGGATCAGGCTCAGTGTTTTTTAAGCTCAAGCTAATTCTTTGTTTATCATGATCAACATCAATAATTTCAACATTGATTTCTTGACCAACTTTAAGCAAGTCTGTCGGATGCTCAACCCATTTCCAAGAGATTTGAGAAAGCGGCAACAAACAATCAACTCCGCCAATATTTACAAAAGCACCGAAATCAGTAATTCTGACAACTTCACCTTTAACAATCTGACCAACTTCGATTTGAGCAAATACACTCTTACGAGTCTCAGCCATATTTGTTTCATAAACTTTTCTGTTAGATAAAATTAAATTGTTTTGAGCTTTATCCAATGTCAAAATTTTAACATCAATTTTGTCACCAACATTGCAAATAGTTTCTCTAGCACAAAGCTGTCCTTGCGGAATAAAACCTTGAACTCCTGAAACATCAACAATCAAGCCGCCTTTAACAGTTTGTGAAATAACAACTGATATTGTTTCATCAGCATCTTTAACCTTTTGTAATTCAGCCCAGGTATGAGCAAGATGAACTTTTTTATAAGAAAGATTAAATTTTCCGTTTTCATCACAATCCTGAGTAATCAAAAATTCATACTCTGTACCTTTTTCTAAAACATCTTCAGCCTTAGCTTTTCTATCTGAAGACACTTCATAAGATGGAACAAATGCAGTACATTTTGAACCAATGTCTACAATTGCGCCGTCAGATTCATAAGCGCATACAACGCCTTTAACGATATCGCCTCTTTTGAAGTTATAATCATACTTCCCTAAAAGAGCCTCAAATTCACTATCTGAATACTTTTCAACCATTGAGCATTCTCCTTTTCCAAATAAACACGCGTTTATTATAGCATATTACACGGAGAAGAGCAACAGCTGTGCAAATTTAGAGAAAAACTTTTTGCATAATAGCCTTACCATGCGAGATTTCAGCTACTGCAGCAAGGGTTTTAGCATAAGTTAAAAGTGTTAAGCCATCTTCACAATTTAAAAGTATCGAATTGCCGTTTGCAACTTTTACCTTTTCATTTTCTGATAATTCATACTTTGGATAATCAAGATACTCTAGCGGATAAATCAAATTATCACATACAATCTCTTTTGTTTGAAACTCTTCTAATGCAATTGAATTTTCTACAAGGAAATTACCGGCTTTTACTCTGACAAGTTTAATTAAGTGTCCGTACACACCTGCCATTTCGCCTAAATCATTAGCAATAGAGCGAATATAGGTACCTTTTGAACAGTCAATATAAAGCTCTAACTGTTGAGTTTCTTCGTTAAAATTAACAACTTTAAGCTCATTTATTGTAACCTTTCGAGGCTTAATTTCAACATCTTCTCCTTTTCTCGCGTATTCATAAAGTTTTTTACCGTTAACTTTTATCGCTGAATAAATAGGAGGCAGCTGCTCAATTTCGCCCCTAAAATTTTCCAAATATTTTTCTATTTCTGCTAAACCAACTCTACTATCAGAAAAATTTACCCCTTCACCTTCCAAATCATAGGTAGTTGTTGATTTTCCAAATTGAATAGTTGCAACATAAGCTTTATCGTCATTTAAATATTCTATTAAACGAGTTGCTTTTCCTATGCAAATCGGCAAAACACCTTCTGCAAAAGGATCAAGAGTTCCGGTGTGACCAATTTGTTTAATTTTAGTTACACGTCTTAAAACAGCAACAACATCATGCGATGTTTTGCCCTTTGGCTTATAAACATTGATAAAACCAAACATTATTTGATTTCGCCTCTTGAGATTTTCTCAATCAAATCAAGCACACGTGAACCTTGTTCTAAACCATCGCTAAAAACGAATTTGATTTCAGGGGTTACTCGTAAACGAATACGTTTTCCTACTTCATAACGTACACGTCCTGTATTTTTCTCAATAATTTCTTTTGTTTTTTCAACTTGCTCAGGAGAACCTAAAACACTGTAAATAACTTTAGCGTAAGAATTGTCATGAGAAACCTCAACATCGACAACAGACACAACGCCTTCTAATCCGCGGATTTCTCGGCGTAAAATTTCTGAAATATCACGCATAAGTTCTTTTCTAACTCTTTCATTACGTAAAGTCATTGTATTCTCCTTTATTGACTATATTAATATTATACCACGAAAACAAAATGTCTGCACAAACTCCTTGTCCAGATCTTAAAACGATACGTGTATAATAATTAGTTTTTAGCGTCTTTAACTAAAGAATCAATACTTATACCCAATGCATCAGCAATATCAATTACTCTGATAATTGTTGGATTAATTTTTCCTGTTTCAATCAAACTAACAGAATTTCTTGAGATATCACATCTCTCTGCTAATTCTTCTTGAGACATTCCACGTCTCAATCTTTCGCTCTTTATGCTAATGCCAATATTTTTAAGTCTTTCTTTCATGTTCATAGTCATATTGTCGTGTATTACAAAATATTTTTCTATATAAGATATTACATTTAATTATAATATAATGGTCTCTCGTAAAATTTAACTAGTCAAAAGTATAAAAAGGGTGGATAAACCACCCTTTTACCATCTGCGACCCAAGAGATACATCAACAACTAAATATCTCCCTATAGTAATAAGCTGTAGGTCACAACGGCTACTTCTCTTTAATTGTTAATTTCTTTGGCTTAGCTTCTTCGACATGCTGTTTTGGAAGCGTAATTGACAAAATACCGTTTTTATAGTCAGCAGTCGCTTCTTCTGTTCGAATAGGCTGATCGAAAGAAATAGTACGTTTGTATTTACCATATCTGAATTCGCAAGTATGATATTTCAAATTCTTCTCTTTTTCTTCCTTTTCTTCTCTCTCTTCTTCAATCTCTGCTGTAATTGTCATAAAATCATTATCCAATTCAACATCAATATCATCAAGTTTTACACCCGGAAGCTGAACCTTAATCTTGTAGTCATTTTCTGTTTGTTTAATCTCGACAGCAGGACGCCAGGTAGAAACTTTTTTCATAGATAACTGATGCGAAAAAGCCGGATGCAATACAGTATCTCTTAAAAAGTTATTAAGTTCATTATGAATACTATCAAAATATAATTCAGGTTCTCTAAGAATCAAATCTGTCTTCATTAAAAAACTCCTTTCGATTACATTCTAAATATAACGTTATCGGCAAAGAGTTTCATTAGACAAAAAGGGCGGTGAATACCGCCCTTTTTGTCTAAATATTTCTATTAATAATAATTAATCAACCACACCTGCTGTTTTACCATATCTTCTGATTGTTGAATTCAAAAGATTTTCGTGGTGTCTGTCTCTGTAAATTTGACACAAAAGCTTATAAGCATGTTTATTATAAGGGTTTTGTTTCAAAATATCTTCAAGCTGTTCAACCGCCGTATTTGTACGTTTTGTATAATAATTTATCAACGGAGGCAAGATAATTGTTTGATCGTTTTCATCAGTTGCCCATGCAATCTCTGCACAGCTTCTTGCATTATCAAACTCTTCTGCATCCAAATACATTACAGCGATTTCATAATAAACTTCTGATTTACTTCTTCTGTCAGTTTTTGACTGTGCTACAATTTGATACTCTTGAGCAGCTTTAGTGTATTCTGCTCTTTTTCTGTATTGTTCAGCTAATGCCAAATGAGAAGCTATATCTGCTGGTGTAAATTCATCAAGCTTTGTATTATCATCAACAGGAACATTCAATGTAGAAAGAACTTCTGCCGGTGTAAACAATAATGATTTTTCTTCTGCTGAAAGCGGAGTATTTGTAACATCAGGAATAACTGAATACAACAACGCAAGAGTTTTCAAATCACGCGGTGTGATTTCTGTATTGAATTTTGTTCCAATCGGATACATAACATCATAAATACTTTGACTATTTCCGGTTAATCCCAATGAGTGCCCGATTTCTTGCAAAGCAGATGAGAATAATTGTTTAGAATCGTGACTATGACCTTTGTTATCTACTTTATTAAAAATAATCACCGAATCTTTAATTACATTTCCGTTAACAGCAAATGCATGAACTCCAATGGAATCCTTGTTGTCATTAACCTTGAAATAACATTTCATATCAGCTTCTTCCGGAGTTTCTACAAAATGAAATCTTACAAGACCTTCACTTGCTCTCTGCCACGCCTGATATGCATTAATTACAACTTCTCTGTAATACTCAGGAACATCGTTTGAATCCTGAATATAAACATTCAATGGCATTGAACTCTTATTCCATCTAACAATTTTACCATTTTTACAAACTTGTCTGAAATAGCTATCGATAACAGCAGCCTTAATCGTTTTTTCGCCCATAGACTTATCATAACCAAGTCTTACAACAGCTGTATTCTGTGGACCTGAAATTGTTTCATCAGCTTGAACAGAAGCAGAGTTCATAAGAGCAAAAGCACCAGCTGCAATTAGGAATGTACTAATAACTGTCTTTTTCATTTGTTTAAAAACCTCTTTTATAATACTAATATTCTTAATAAAACACGTAAATTTTATTTTTGCGCTTTAATTATACTATATTACATGGAGTTTTTCAAATTTTTGCCGATTTTACAATTGTAAAATTGGCAAAAAAAAAGCCTTCTTTAAAAAAGAAGGGCTTTGGAATCTTGTTTCGTTAATTCCTCATGTGTAGAAGGTTAGTGTGTAGGTT
>CAKNXK010000020.1 GCA_932182025.1 uncultured Candidatus Melainabacteria bacterium | reverse complement strand
TTATTGATAACGCCATTAGTTTAATAAGTGCAAAACAAACCAATCTGGGCGCATCTCAAAACAGACTCGAGTCTGCTTTAAGCGAAATTTCAACACATTATGAAAATCTGCTTTCTTCGCGTTCGACTTTGAAAGATGCCGATATTACTGAGGTTTCATCAGAATATATCAAGCAACAAATCCTCCAGCAAGCAAGCGCAACTTTATTATCAACCGCTAATCAGACACCTGCTCTGGCACTTCAACTATTGTAACAGCTTGCCATGCTTTCTTCATAATGCTACAATTATGTATGGTGGGAGAGTATGGAGTTAACCAAATTATCTAACATATTAAAGAATAATGATATTGTTCTTGCAATAGGCTTGGTTGTAATCGTCTGTATGATGGTTATACCTCTTCCTGCGCCAATGTTAGACCTTCTGCTCACCGTAAACATTTCCCTTGCAGTGGTTATTTTGCTTGTATGTTTATACACACAAGAACCGCTTGATTACTCATCTTTCCCTACCGTACTTTTGATAGCAACACTATTCCGGCTGGGGTTAAACGTAAGTTCTACCCGACTTATCTTATTGCATGGACAAGCCGGTAACGTAATTAGTTCGTTCGGGGAATTTGTTGTCGGCGGTAATTACGTTGTCGGTGCGGTTATATTCTGTATTCTTGTATTAATCAACTTTATGGTTATCACAGGCGGTGCCACCCGTGTTGCTGAAGTTTCTGCACGTTTCACATTGGATAAAATGCCGGGTAAACAATTAAGTATTGACGCTGATTTAAACTCCGGACTTATTAACGAAGATCAGGCAAAAGAACGCAGACGTAAGCTGGAACGTGAAACCGATTTCTACGGTACGATGGACGGTGCTTCCAAATTCGTAAAAGGCGATGCTACAGCTGGTATTGTTATTACTATTGTAAACATTATCGGCGGTTTGATAATCGGTGTTGTACAACTTCACATGAATGTACAACAAGCACTAGGAACATATACAATCCTAACAGTGGGTGACGGTCTTGTTTCTCAAATTCCAGCGCTTCTTATTTCAACAGCTACAGGTTTGATTGTTTCACGTGCAACAGGGAAAGACGAATCTCTTTCAACTGATATTAAAAACGAAATGTTCTCAGACCCTCGCGTTTTAGGCGTAGTTGCAGGCTTACTTGCAACAATGGGTGTAATTCCGGGCATGCCTACAGCTCCATTCCTTATGATTGCAGCTATAGCAGGTGGAATGGCATTTATGAAAACAAAAGAGAAGAAAACTCTCGCTCAAACACAAGAAGCTCAAAGAGTAGAACAAGAACAACAAGAAAAACTCGGCAAAAAAGAAAAACGCGCAAAAGCTACCAAAGAAAGTGTTATGGAGCTTTTAAACGTAGATACTATAGAAATCGAAGTCGGATACAGATTAGTTCAACTGCTTAACGTTGAAATGGGCGGAGACTTATTGGAAAGAATTGCTCAAATAAGACGTCAAACAGCTCTGGATTTAGGAATAGTACTTCCTTCAATAAGAGTTAGAGACAACCTGCAGCTCTCGCCAAACTCTTATCAAATTAAGTTGAAAGGTGTCGCGCTTGAATCAGGAGAAGTTTATCCTGAAAGATATCTTGCTATGTGTGCAGGGGATCCTGTAGGAAACCTTGCTATTAACGGTATTCACGCAATTGAACCGGCATTTGGGCTTCCTGCTCTTTGGATAGAAGGAAAAGACAAAGATTTAGCTGAAATGTCGGGCTATACAGTTGTATCAGCTTCTGCAGTAATCTCTACTCATATTACAGAAGTTATCAAAAAATGTGCGTTCGAAATCGTTTCAAGATTTGATATTCAACAGCTTATTGACAATCTTAAAAAAGAAGTTTCAGAGGAATACGTTGATGATATTATGAAAGACATTACAATCGGTGATGTCCAAATTGTTATACAAAATCTGCTTAAAGAAGGTGTTGCAGTTAGAGACCTTAAAACTATTTTGGAAACACTTAGCTTACAATCTAAAATCAATAAAAATCCAAACTTCTTAACTGAACATGTCAGACAAGCTTTATCAAGAAATATTTGCAAACAAAATCTTGCAGATACAGGAGATTTATACGTTATTACACTTTCTCCTGAAATTGAAAACACAATTGCAAAAGGTGCCAGCCCTGATGGAACAAGCGTTACACTTGATCCGTCATTTACAAGAGCTCTATTTGATAAAATGAATATAGAACTGGAAAAAGCCATTACTGCAACAGGAAACCAGCCTGTAATCCTATGTTCTTCTCCTATAAGACTTTTGTTCAGAAAGCTTGTTGAAAGAACATATCCGCAAATTGCAATTATGTCGTATAATGAAATTAGTCCAAACGTTAAGGTTAAATCCGTAGGTCTCGTAAAGGCCTAAGAAAGGGAAATTATGAGAGAATTAATAAAAAAAGAACAACTTGTAACTATAGTTCCACAAGATTTTAAAAATTCTAACAAAGGCAAAGTGTTGGAAGTAAGTCTCGATGGATTTAGAATGGAACTAAAATACAAGCCGGAAGGACTTATTAAAAATCATATCTGCGATTTCTACTCTCTCACCGATAACGGTTACTTATATTTTGAATCTTATATTCAAGACGTAATTAACAATGTAGTTACCATTGCAAATCCTGTTAAACACAGATTTCTACAACGTCGTAAATTTACACGTATTAAATTCCTTGAAAACCTTGAACTTGTCTGGGAAGATACTGTTCACAAAGTTCGTTCACTTGACCTTTCTGCAGGCGGTATGAAGCTTAGAACAGAAGAAAATATCGATATTGAAAAAGAATACAAAATCTGCATTAAGCTAAGTGATGAACAAGAAGTTAAGTGCAAATACCAACTTATTAGAGTTGAAAAAGGCGACAGCGGGCTTTATACAATTTCCGGAAGATTTACAAACCTTAGCAATATTGATAAAATGACTTTAATCCAATTCTGTATGAAAAAAGACATGGAGAATCTGAATAAATAATGGAGCACTCTGTAAATTTACGTTCATTTTTTGTTATGGCGACAATCCTTGTTATTGGAACCGTTTCAATAGTCAAGATTGGAACTATTGATGCTCATTCTGTAATTGCAACTGCAGGAATACTCATACCTGCAATTATTGTTATGGGATTTCTCGGACAAAAAATCGGCGAAATCATGGATAACCCAAAGAACAAAGCCGATGCGGATTATAAGATTGCTGTACTTAATGCTCTTAAAAAAATGGACAAATCAATTTCTTTACAAGAGTTAAATGAAAAATTAACAAAAACAGTTGCCGAACCAGATGCTCCTGATACAGAAACCGATGATTTGGATGTTTAAAAAACTTTACATTTAAGCAATTTTTTTGAATAAAACACCTTTATATACATGTAGTATAGTGTAAAGGTGTTTTTATGGTTCAAAATATTGGCGCTTATGGAGCAATAAACAGAATTGGCACAACCGAAAACGGAAGAATAATCTATCAGGTAATTGACGGAGAAGGTAAAGAGGCAGGAAAGATGTCCATCCCGCAAAAAGATTGTGATGTATTTGAAAAATCTTACAAAGATATTATTGAAACAGCTCCAAAATTACAAAAATTTGCAGAAAAACACTCAACAGAAGAATCTCGAAAAAAATTAAAAAAGACATCTAATTGGATAACAGGTCTGTGCGCTGCAACCGGCGCTGGAATAGCTATTTTCAAAACAACTAATCTGAAAACCTGGAAACAGGTTTTAATAACAACAGGCGGATTAATAGCAGGTCTGGCAGCCGGCATGGGGTTATCATTTGCAGTTACCAGTCCACCGGGCATAATGAAATTCAATAAAGCAACTCAAAACATATCAAAAATTGATATTCAGCCGCTGCAAGAATAAATCAAGCACTGACTGCCCGCTGATACATCAAACGTTTTCGAAGTGCTAACGGCAATGCCTTTGTCTGCATTCGCTGCTCAATTAAACCTACTAATGCAGAATCTATACGCGAATCAATATTACTGGAGGCTCGCCTTGTTGTAGATGGACTATCCCCAATAACAAAAGATAATACATTGTTTTTATCCATAGGCTCTTCTTCTAATAATAATATTTCGTTTTCGGAAGGTTCTAACAAGGTCATTTCTTCATCCGAAACTTCTAAAATATCAATAGGTTCTTCCAAACAGTTGGCTGCTTTCTTTTTCATATTTTCTCCATCTCATCTATTTCACCCTGTGTATATTAATATAAAGTTTAAAAATCATATCTAATTTCAAAGAGCTTAAGTTTCGTTACATATCTTTACATTTTAAAAAACGTACAAAATAAGAAGCAAACGCCGGAATAATTGTTAGAACAATAATAGTATTAATTATACCGAATTTTTGTGCTACAAAGCCTAATCCGGATAGACATAATGCAACTGTGCCCCAACAAAATCCATTAACAAATCCAGCTGCAATACTTTTATATTCAGGAAGGGTTTTTTGTGCCCACACAAGGACAACAGGCTGAGCCAGCATTGTGGTAAATCCGATTGTACCAAACACAACCATAGAAGCTACAGGCATGGTTTTATAAATAAACGCAAATAATAGCATCAAAGGAAATGTTGCCCACATTGAGAAATATATTATTGGTTTTGAGCCAAATCGTTTTTCAACTCGAGGGCTTAAGAATGAACCAATAGAACCCATAAATACAAATAAAAATAAAGCAGAGCCAATATAGAACGGCGAATAACCCATTGATTTCCATAAGAATGGAAGCAATATACAAGAGCTGTTTGTTACAAGGGATTTCATCATTGCGATTAGCATTAAATAGTTCATTTGGCGATTAGAAAGAATATCCTTAAAGGATTTTAAAAACTCTTTATGCTTAGGCGGTTGTTCGATTTTTGAAAGTTTAGGAACAAAAACAAACATTAAAGCAGCCAGAGTTAATCCCAAAATAGAAGTATAAGATATTTTATCCAAACCTGATGTTTGGGCAATATATGCTGCCAACAGCGGACCAAATGCGAAGCCCAAAGAACCTATACTTACAAACACTCCCATATTATTTGAACAATCTTTTCCTGAGAAATTATTAACAAACCCCATTGCCTGCGGATGAAAGAAACTGCTTCCTAAACATCCTGCTATCATAAACAAGGTAAGTATAACCACATTTGGAGCAGATGGAGCAAGAGGAATAAAAACAGATACAAGTATCAATCCCCAAAAAACAAAAAGTCTTTTATTAATATTATCTGCAAAAAAACCAAATACAGGCTGAAACATATTGGAACAAATCTGTGTAATTGCAACAAGAACGGTTGCAAGAGCCATCGTAAAATTAAGTTTGGCTGCGATAAAAGGCATTAAAGGGTTTAAAAAACCAGTATAAATATCACATACCAAATGAGCAAGGCTAAGCCAGATTATTGAAGTTTTACAATTTCTTACCAAACGATACATAACTATGATTATATGGCAAAAATTTTCTTAAGCAATTCCCAACTCATATAAAAATATGATAAAAAACTTAAAATATGCGTTATAATATGAATATGAGTTCAAACTCGGAAGATACGAATTTAAAAATGGTTGGCTTGGAGCTCATGTTCCTTACCCCTGATAAATACAGTAATACAGAAGGTATTACTGCTGTTGAGCTTGCAAAACTTGTAAATATTCCTGTTGATGAAGTAAAAAAGAAGCTTCAGATTTTAAAAGATAAAGGAATTGTACGAGTTCGCGGCAACAGCCCTAAGTATTGGCTTTTTGATGAATACAATTTTCAACGTCTTGATGATGACGATGATATTTTTCACTTGTTGTGTAATTTTGATGATGTAGATTTTGATAAGTATTTTGATTGGCATAAGTAAGTTGTACTTTTGCTTTCTTTGATGTAATATCCTTACTAAGGGAGAATATAAAATGAAAGCACAATTAGAAAATATTTATAATTCAGCTAAATCAGATATTGAAAAAGCACAGTCTATTAGTGATATTGATGAAATAAGACTTAAGTATTTAAGCCGCAAAGGTGAGTTTAATTCTATTAAAAAAGGATTAAAAGACTTATCTGATGAAGAAAAAAGAACTGTTGGAGCTCTTGCAAATCAGATTACACAAGATTTGGAAGGTCTTTTAAAAGAAAAATTTGATGCTTTCTATCAAAAAGAATTAAATGAAAAATTACAAAAAGACAGAATTGATATTACTTTGAGCGGAAAATACATTCCTCAAGGTAAAGTTCATCCGATAACATCTACAACTAATGAAATCGTTTCAATTTTCCAGAGTTTAGGTTTTTCAGTTATATCACCTGAACTTTCTCCGGAAGTAGAAACAGAGTATTACAATTTTGATATGCTTAATGTGCCAAAAGATCACCCTGCAAGAGATGTTCAAGACACATTCTATCTAAAAAATATGCCTGGCGCGGTTTTAAGAAGCCAAACATCAGGCGCTCAAGTTCACGTAATGGAGAACCAAAAGCCTCCGATTAAAATTATTGCACCTGGAAGAGTTTACAGAAACGAAAACGTTAATGCTCGTAAAAATAATTTCTTCCACCAAATCGAAGGATTATATGTTGATAAGAACATAACATTCGGAGATTTAAAAGGTGTTTTAAACGAGTTTATCAGAATATACTTTGGAGCAGCTCGTCCAACCAGATTTAGAAGCAGCTTTTTCCCATTCACAGAACCGTCTGCAGAAGTTGATGTTCAGTGCATTATGTGTCAAGGCAAAGGCTGCCGTACTTGCAGTGGAACCGGATGGTTAGAAGTTCTTGGATGCGGTATGGTTGACGTAAATGTTCTTAGAGATGTTGGTATTGACCCTGAAACATACTCAGGTTTTGCATTCGGTATGGGTGTTGAAAGATTATCTATGCTTAAATATGCAATAGATGACATCAGATTATACTTCAATAACGATAAGAGATTTTTAGAACAATTCTAGAAAATTATTTCTTCTTAAAGAAGTTTATACCAAGCTCGATTAGCTTACCAATACCATAACCAATAAGAAAGCCAAAAGGAAGCGGACTAAAAAGTCCCAAAAAAGCTCCAAAAAAAGGAATTTCTTTTACAGAAATGTCTTTAATCTTTTTATGCCTTACTTCATTGCATTTTAAAAGTAAGTTTTCTTTTTGACGCTTTATTGGTGCCAGCGGCTTATTCAAATTGGTAACTTTCATTATTTTCATATCAACATTCTTACACAAACATTTTGTTTATGCTAAAATCATAGCAAATAGACTTTAATATAGAGGACATTAAAATGACAGAACAACAAACAAGAGAACCTATCTCAGCTAGAGATACTATAAGACAAACAAGAATTCAAAAACTTGCAGAACTTGCAGACAAAGGAATTAATCCATATCCTTATCAGTTCGAAAAAGACGCTGATGCAGCATTCTTGCAAGACAAGTATAAAGACCTTCCTGCAGGCGAAGAAACAGAAGATGCATACTCTGTAGCAGGACGTGTTATGGCTGTAAGAAATACAGGCATGTTTATCGACTTAATGGATACAACCGGCAAAATCCAAATTTTCTCACACAAAGAAAACATGGATCCTGAGATGGTTAAAACACTTAAACTTGTTGATATCGGTGATATTTTAGGTTTCCACGGTACAATCAGAAGAACACCTAGAGGTGAGTTATCGATTAAAGCAACAAGCTTTAGAATTCTTTCTAAATCACTTCTTCCATTGCCTAACAAACAAATTAGTGAAGAAAAATTAGAACAATTAAAATCTCATCATACAATGTCTGATACTGAAACTAAATATCGTCAAAGATACTTAGACCTTATCGTTAACGAAAGCACAAGAGATACTTTAAGAAAAAGAAGTTTAATTATTCAAAAAGTACGTGAATACTTATACAAACAAGGATTTATCGAAGTTGAAACACCAATGCTTCACACACAAGCATCAGGTGCGAATGCAAGACCGTTTACAACTCATCATAACGCTCTTGATATGGATTTAACTCTTAGAATTGCTCCTGAATTACACTTAAAAAGACTAATGGTAGGCGGTTTGAATGAAAAAATCTTTGAACTCTCAAGATGTTTCAGAAACGAAGGTATTGATACTCGTCACAACCCTGAGTTTACTATGATTGAACTTTATCAATCTTATGTTGATTATAACGAAATGATGGCTTTAACAGAAAACCTTGTTGCTTATGTAGCTCAAGAAGTTTTAGGAACAACAAAAATCCAATACGGAGAACACGAAATCGATTTGACTCCGCCTTGGGATAGAAAAACTATGATTGGCGCTATTAAAGAAATGACCGGCGTTGATTTTGGTGAATTCTTCACTGCAAAAGAAGCTTTTGATAAAGCTAAATCTATGCACGTAGAAGTTGACGAAGATATGAACTGGGGTCAGGTAATTGAAGCTGTATTTGAAGAAAAAGTTGAACCAACTTTAATTCAGCCTATCCATATTATCGACTACCCTCGTGAAATTTCTCCGCTAGCTAAGGTTCATAGAGATAATGACAGATTGACAGAACGTTTTGAAACCCGTGTTAACGGTTGGGAAATTGCTAACGCATTCTCTGAATTAACAGATCCGATTGACCAGCGTCATAGATTTGAAGCTCAAGCTCTTGCGAAAGCTAACGGAGATGAAGAAGCAATGGAAATTGACGAAGATTACATTAATGCTCTTGAATACGGCTTAGCTCCGACAGGCGGAATGGGAATGGGCATAGACCGCTTGGTAATGCTTCTTACAAACTCTCCTACAATTAGAGATGTAATTGCATTCCCTACATTGAAAAAAGTTGAAAATTAATTTTAAAGGCGGCGGGTTAATAACCCGCCGTTTAAAAATATGAAAGAACACGATTTAATAAAAATAATAAAAGACTATACAAAAAGTGAATATTTGGGAGATGATTGCGCTTACCTTAAAGATTTGGGGATTGTTGTAACTCAAGATAACTTTGTCGAAAATGTTCATTTTAAACGTGAATGGGCAACTCCTTTTCAAATCGGATACAAGGCGGCTGCTGTTAATATAAGCGATATTTTAGCATCCGGAGCAGAACCTAAATATATTACAATAGGGCTTTCCATGCCGGATTTAGGTGAAGACTTTGTAAAAGAGTTTTATCGTGGAATAGAAGCCGGCTCTTACGGTGCAAAAGTTATTGGAGGAGATATCACAGGAGCAAATGAGATTTTTGTCTCAATTACTGCCATCGGAAGCACTGTCGGAAGAAAAATTTCATCAAGAAAAAATGCAAAGCCCGAATATGTAGTAATTTCCAGAGGTAAATATGGAGAAAGCAGCAAAGGTCTGCAAGAACTTATAGACGGAAAAAGAGAGTCCGAATTCATAAAGGCTCATCTTGAACCTAAGCTTGATGTTGAATTTTCTAAAAACATTGCTTTAAATATTAGAGAAGATTACGCAATGATGGATACCTCTGACGGTTTAGCTGATGCATTGTTTCAAATGGCAAAAGCAAGTAAAGTTACAATAAAAACAAATTATATTGAAGGAATGTTCGGCGCAGAAGACTATCATCTTGCAGCATGTGTTCCAAATTGGAAAAACAAGGAAGACATTATTGCCTATGTTTATCCGTTTGATGGTGCGTATTTGCAAATTGATAACAAAAGATATTCCAACTATGACGATTTAGGTTTATACAATCATTTTGAGAGGTAATATGACAAATTTTTCGGTAATAATAACAGCAGGAGGAACTTCTTCCAGATACGGAAACAAAAACAAGTTATTAGAATTTATTGATGATAAGACTGTTATTGAACACACTGTTTCAGCTTTTTTAGGTTTTAATGAAATAACTGAAATAATTATTCCAACAAACAAATCTATTAAAGAAGAAATCCAACACTTATTCACAGACCCGCGCATTAAAATCGTCGAAGGCGGAGACTCACGACAGAAATCCGTTTACAAAGGTTTGCAAGAAGTAATAAACCCTTATGTAATAATCCATGATGGAGCAAGACCATTGGTTCAGGAAGGTGTAATTTCTCAAACAATGGACTTAGTTGTATTAAAAAATGCAGTATCAGTTATGACAAAAACAACTGACACAATAAAAGAAGTTGATGAAACAGGGCGTATAATAAGAACAATTGACCGCTCTAAATTATATAACACACAAACTCCTCAAGCTTTTAAAACTTCATTAATCAAAGAAGCGCATGAAACATTAAAAGATTATAATTTTACAGATGATGCTTCTATGCTGGAAGAACTTGATAAAGATGTTTATATAATTATTGGAAGTTATACAAATATAAAAATTACTACAAAGAGCGATTTGGATTTTGCTAAGTTATATAGTTGAAAAAGATAAAATTTACTGATTTGTACTTTTTTTTAATAATGATTATAATATAAGACATGAAGAAAATACTTACAATTCTTACACTATTTATATACGGCATGTGTTTTGCAACAGAACCCGTACTAAAAGATTATGATGAAATCAGTATTCCTGCCGGATATCATATTCCTATTATGTCACTGCAAGAGTTTTCAACAGCTTATACAGAAGAAGGTGAAAACCTTAATTTTGTTACAACAAACGATATTTATGTTTTTGATAAAAACATTTTACCTCAAGGATGTAAACTTACAGGATATATAGAAAAGAAAAATGAACCGATACGCGGTACAAACGCTGCAATGAAAGTTTTTCTAAACAAATTATATCTGCCGGATGGCTATGAAATACCTATAAAAGCATACATACAAACTTCAAATAATAATACTATAGGCGGGGAATTGACTCTTCCTCAAACTTACAATAAAATACCTCATTATCAGAGATGGTCAATGTTTAGGGCTATGGGGGTGCTTCAATGTGTACCGGGTGACCAGAGAAGAATGGGTGAACACATCACAATTTCTTCAGGTGCAAATCTGACAATAGTTCTTGTAGAACCAATTTATATGACACATACCTTAATAAATTGACAAATAACTTTATAAGACCTAATATATTATGAGGGGAGGGGTAAATGAATAAAAGTTTGATTACAGTATTATTAGTTTGTACCGGCGTAGTTAATATTGCTTACGGAGCATCTAATTATTCTTATCAACAAAACCAAACATATTATCCTCAATATCCGCAAAATAATACATTAAAAGGTAACGTAATTATGGTTCCAGCAGGTACTGAAATGAGAACTGTACTTACTTCGCCTATATCTTCGGAATATACAACCGTTGGACAAACCGTCACAGTAGCTCTTTGTGAAGATTTTTATTACAATAATCAGCTTATAGCTCCGGCAGGAAGCATGGTTTATGGTACAGTTATAGAAGCTTCTAAAGCAAAGCGAGGAAGTATCAATGGAAGATTAGGCATCCGCTTTAATCAAATACAAACACCTTTTGGAACACAAATTCCAATCTCAGGAGTAATAAAAACTGATGATTTATCAGGTGTATTAATCGGTGGAACCAAACTTGATGTTACAAAAGAATATGCTAAAGACTTAGCTGCAGGTTCGGCAACAGGAGCTTTATCAGGTCTTGTTTTTGGCGCTCTTGCAGGAGGAGATATTGGCAGAGGAGCCGCACTAGGAACTGCTGTCGGGGCAGGTGGAGGACTTGTAAAATCCGTTATTGATAAGGGGAATGATGTTGAAATACCATCTAATGCAACAATTGAGTTAGTATTAACTCAACCTGCAACAGTAAATTCCTCATCTTATTATTATGAAAATTAGCAAACAGGATAATTTAAAATACGTTGGGGTAAATTATTCTAAAAAGGTAGTACTAGAGAGATAAAAAAAGTGTCATTAATAAGTAAAAAAAGTTTTATACTAGACGATGAAGACGATAAGGATTTAGAACCTTACACATTACCAACGCTTATTACAACTAAGCCTGAAGTAATCCCTGTAAAGAAATCCCTAGCGATTGCAACAGCATTACATCCAGCTGTAGTTGGTCTTATTTGGTTAATTTCTATTATTTTAATGTTAATGGGAATTAATCTTGGTATGCTAAAAAAAGTTAAACCAACTCCGAAAAAAGATATTGAGTTTGTTTTGGTTGATAAACCCGG
Source organism: uncultured Candidatus Melainabacteria bacterium (assembly GCA_932182025.1). Classification (GTDB taxonomy): domain Bacteria; phylum Cyanobacteriota; class Vampirovibrionia; order Gastranaerophilales; family Gastranaerophilaceae; genus CAG-196. The sequence continues at coordinate 87,845 of CAKNXK010000020.1, read as the reverse complement.
AACACCGAGAGACCCAAATACAAAGAACCGTTCTGATATAAGTTCAAGAAGCGGCGGGAAAAATGACCCTACAAGAAAAGTTTCAATGCCTTCGCCTGCACCTAAAAAACAGCAGAAGCCTTCTGCTGCGGCAGCGAGTGCAAATAAAATAATCAAAAAGCAACAGCAGCAAAGACAACAGCAGGCTCAACAACCTGTTAAAAAACCTGTACAGCCTCAGAAGCAGGTACAGCAGCCAAAAGCTCAGCAGCAGGCACCAGCTAAGCCTTCTCCTGCAAAACCTGCACCACCGACTGCAAGACCGAGTGCTAAACCGATGTCAACAACTGCTCCTGTTGCAAAACCTACAACACCGTTTAGCGTAGCTGCACCAAAAGGTGCACCGACAGGTAAAACACTAGCTACAGGTCCAGTAGGCGGAACACATGCACCAACAGGGATTGCAAAATCAGGCGGAGGAAGCTCTTCTGGAGGTTCAGGAGCTTATGCACCAAGACCGTCACTTTCACCTTCAACCGGCTCTGGCGGAAACGGTCAATTATCAAGAGGAACTTCTGCCGGTGGTACAGGTAATGTAGGAAACCCTGGCGGAGGCGGAGGTGCTCCGGGTATTGATGCTCTTAGAGAACCTGATTTCGGCCCATATATGAGAGAATTACAACGAAGAATTAAACTTAATTGGGATCCTCCAAAAGGAAACGAAAGCAAAACCGTTGTATTGTTATTCAAAATTGCCAAAGACGGCAGATTGTTATCAAGCAAGGTTCATCGCTCATCAGGGCTGCCATCTGCTGACCAGGCAGCATTGAAAGCAGTTGAGTTAACAGCTCCTTTCAGACCGTTACCGGCTGATTTCAAAGGACAAAGCATTGATATTCAGTTTACTTTTGACTATAGAGTATTCGGGGCATCAAGATATTAGAAACTACAAACGCGAACCAGCGCGGTATCTGTTCAAGAGGCGCACGGACGGATAATAAAATAAACTGGTAGGATTACGAAATGTGCGCCGACCAAAGGGTGAAAAAAATGGACTTATTATTACATTCAATTCAGTTGGACTGGCCGGTATTGTTACCGATATTCCTATGTTCAATTTTAACAGTATTTGTAGCAATTGACCGAGGCGCTTACTACAACGCAAACAAAAGAAATGTTATTGAGCTTATTCCAAGATTACAAAAAGAGTTAGCTAAAAATAATTTAATGGGTGCACAAAATATTGCAGTTCAATGCGGTGGAATTATAGGTGAAGTTACAGAAGAAGCTGTTAGAATTCTTTCTGAACAGAAAAAAGGGTTCTCAAGAGCATTTGATATTGCAGCAGCTCTTGCTACAAGAAAGCTTGAACACAGATTGACAATTCTTGGTACAATCGGTGGTGTAGCACCTTTCTTAGGTTTGTTCGGTACAGTTGTTAGAATCCTTTATACATTCCAAGACTTGGCTTCACAAGGCAACCAATCTGCAGCAGTTGCAATGGGTATCGGTTCAGCTTTGATAGCTACAGCATTTGGTCTTGGTGTTGCGATTTTAGCTGTAGTTTGCTACAACACTTTCCAATCTACTGTTAAAAGATTTGAGGATGATTTCCAATTGATTAAATTATTATTCTTGAGTTTTGTGGATTCAGAAGAGGATGTTAAAACTCCAAGTGCTTCAAGCGTTGCATTATAATAAAAACTAACCAGCATGAACCCACTTGTAGCTCGTTCAAAAGGCACACGGACGAGGGACAAAAGGAACTGGTAGCCTTTAGACAGAATGTGTGCCGCCCAAAGGTTAAAAAGAAAAAATGGGAATAAAGACAGGTAAGAATGCATTATTTACAGAGATTAATATAACACCACTTACGGATATTTTCCTTGTGTTGTTAATTATTATGATGGTTGTTGCACCGACATTTCAATCGGTAGACAACTCAATTACAATACCGGAAGTAAACAGCGGTACATCTATTGAGCAGGGAAAAGTTATAGTATCCGTAACAAAAGACGGAGTTATCTATGTTGATTCGAAAAAATCTTCAACAGAAGCTCTTGTTTCAGACTTACAAGCAGCAAAAGGCGAAAATGCAAGTCCGGAGGTTGTTGTTAAGGCTGACGAAAAGGTAAAAAGCTCAATTATAATGGAAATAATGGATGCTGCTCAGGATGCTCAATATAAAAAACTTATTGTTGCAGGTGAACCTTTAAACAAGAAAGACCAAAAGAAATTAGAGCAAGAGTCTACTCAAAATTACACTTCTAATAATGTAATGGAAGGTGCGACAATGCCGTTACCGCAGGATAATCAATACGAGAATTGGAGTGAATAATGCGCGATAGTTTTAATGAGATTAATATAACACCGCTTACAGACATATTTTTGGTTCTGTTAATTATAATGATGGTTATTGCTCCATTGCTTGATCAACAGGGTTTAAACCTTGCTGTGCCGGAGGTTGTTAATGAAGAACAAATTATGAAAGACTCTAAGATAATGAATATCGTTGTAACCTCCGACAACAAGTTTATTTGGGACGGTCAAGAAATTGAAGCTGCTCATCTGGAAAAATTTTTCACCGATAATGTAAAAAATTATCCTGATGGATTATTAATCCAAGCTGATGATGATTCTGAGCACGGTGCAATTGTTAAAGTTATGGATAGCGCAAGAAATGTAGGAATAACAAGTATTTCATTATCCAGAGGATAATGTACTTGAAGAAAAATATTTATCATCTATAATCAAACTACAATGAGTATTGTCCAAAAATCACAAAAAGCACTAGAGTACGATAAAATTATGGCTGAACTTGCGGCTTATGCCAAAACAGAGCAGTCAAAAGAGTTGTGTCTTGATTTAACACCTTACGTTAGATTTGACGATATTGAACAACAAATTAAATATACAAGAGAAGCAAAAGATGTTTTGGATTTAGCACACGATATTCCTATTGATAAAATCCAGAATTTCTCTAAACTAAGAGAAAAAAACGAGTATTTTGTAGAAGAAGAACTTGTTGATATTGCTAAAACTATGCGGACATCAAGGCTGGTAAGAAACTTCCTAAAAGAAAACCTTGTATTTGATGCAAGTTTAAACGCTCTTGCCGAGAACTTATATTCAAACAAAGCTCTTGAAGACAAAATTTTTGAAACATTTGATGATAACTATCTTGTAAGACAGGATGCTAACCCTGAATTACATGGACTATATTCTTCATTAAAAGATACAGAAGCAGCTTTGAAACAAAGAGTTCATGAACTTATGAATTCTCCTGAGTTTCAGACTCATCTTCAAGAAAACATTTACACAATGAGAGATGATAGAATTGTTTTTCAAGTTAAAGCTTCATCCAAAAGCAAAGTTTCAGGAATTGTTCATGATGTCTCTGCTACAAATAGAACATTCTATATTGAACCTGCTCAAATAGTTCCTATAAACAATAAAATCAGAGAAGTTAAATCAAAAATCTATGCTGAAATCATAAGAATTTTAACAGCTCTAAGCAATGAAATTCGCCGTGAAATGGATTCTTTAATATCAACTGAAAGCTTACTGGCTGAAATTGATTTCCATTTTACAAAAGCACGTTATGCAGCGAAAACACAGGCAATAGAGCCAAAGCTCAACAAAGAAAAAACTATAAAAATAGATTTAATGCGCCATCCTCTATTAATCGGCAGAATTGATAAAATTGTTGAAAACGATTTTTCTATTGGAGGCGACTACAAATCAATTATCATTACAGGTTCAAACACAGGTGGTAAAACAGTTGCTCTAAAAACGGTCGGATTGTTTATTTTAATGGCAAAATCAGGATTATTTCTGCCTTGTGCCGAAGCCAACATTTACCCCTTTGAAAATATTTTGGCAGATATTGGAGACGAACAGAGTATATTACAAAGTTTATCAACATTCTCATCACACATGAAGAATGTTATCGAGATTTTAGAACTTGCTAACTCTGAAACTTTTGTCCTGATTGATGAACTATGTGCAGGAACTGACCCGCAGGAAGGCGCAATCTTAGCAGAAGTTATCTTAAAAGACTTGGCAAAGAAACAAAGTTTATCTGTTATAACAACTCACTACGGGGAATTAAAAACTTTAGAGTTCACAGATCCTTATTTCAAAAACGCAAGTGTTGAATTTGATACAGAATCACTTTGTCCGACTTATAAGCTGGTTATTGGCATACCTGGGTTGAGTAATGCAATCTCAATTTCAGCAAATTTAGGTTTAAATCAAGACCTTGTTTGGGAAGCTAAAGAACTTCTAATCACACAGCGTGACCCGTCTGCACTTGCAGTTGAAAGACTTCAGGATACACAACAAAAACTGGATGAAAATCTTAAAGAAGCAGAAACTCTTAATGCTCAAGCTGATGAACTTAAACAACATTATGAAAAAGAGCTCTCTCAGCATAAGAAAGATAAAAAGAAAACTTTAAAAATAATTAAAGACCGATTTGAATCTCAACTTGATAATGCAAAAGGTGAGATTAAAGATATTTTAAATGAGCTTCGCCGTGAAAAATCAGAAAAAGTTGCCCGTCGTTCATATAACAGACTTGCAAAACTTGAACAAAATTTCCGAGGAGACTTGCACCAACTTGAAGAAAAAGAACAATATCTGGAACTGGATTGGGAAAAAGTTCAAGTTCACGATAAAGTTATGCTAAAAGAGCTTAATCAGGCTGTAGAAGTTCTTTCCATGCCGGATAAAAACAATACTCTTTATATTCAAATGGGAATGATTAAAACAAAGGTTAAAAAAGACAGACTTGCAGTATTTAATCCTGAAATGGCGAAGAAAATTACACTTCCAAACTATCAAAAGGAAACATTTACGCTTAGAAAATATGATATTTCCAATACACTTGATTTACGAGGAGAAAGAGTAGAAGAAGCTCTTGATGAATTGGAAAGCTATCTGGACAAAGCAAGTTTAGCAAATCTTACTCCTGTTTATGTAATCCATGGACATGGAACAGGTGCATTAAAATCGGCAGTAAGAGACTTTGTTTCAACCTCACCTTATGTCGCTAAATACAGAGTAGGCGAAGATGCCGAAGGCGGCGACGGGGTTTGTGTAATAGATATTAAATAAAAAAATGCCGGATTTACAATCCGGCTTTATTAGTAAATATATATTTTTGAGTCCTGTCATCCGATGCCACCAGCGCGAAGGTTTTGTAGTCCCGCTTCGAGAAGCACTTGGAGTCACTCGCCTAAACAGTCGTTTCACGAAATGTGCTCCGACCCTTATTATAAAAGGTTTAATGCGATTGAAGGAGTTTGGTTTGCTGTTGAAAGTAATGTTGCAGCAGCTTGTTGAAGAATTTGAGATTTAATATAGTTTGAAGATTCTTCAGCTACATCAGCATCCTTAATAGTAGATAATGAAGATGTAATATTTTCTGACTGAACACTAATTGCTTCAATAGCAGATTCGATTCTGTTTTGAGAAGCACCAAGAGTAGTAACTCTGTCTGAAACAGTTTTAATAGCATCATCAAGTTTAGTTAACATTGAAGCAGCTGTTGTACCTGTTTTCAAACCTGCACAAGATTCTGCAATATCAGCAATAGTACCGCCAAGTAATGTTTGTGTATCTGCTTTTGCAAATAAAGACTTATCAAGAGCGATTTGGCTGTTTGCATCGCCGTAAATACCAATTTGAAGATTGATATCAGATGTTACAGATGCATCCATCAAATGAATTCCGTTAAACTCACAGTTAGCAGCAATACGATCGATTTCTGATAATCTTGAGTTAATTTCAGCCTGAATAGCTTCTAATGAGCTTTGACCATAAGTACCGTTTGCAGCTTGTTCTGTCAAATCTCTTACACGCTGCAAGTGTGATGTTAACAATGAATAAGTATCTTCTAAAGTTGTTAGCATATCTGCACCAGTTGCTGCGTTATCAGCTGCAACATCTAATGAACCCAATTGTGTTTCCCAGTTTCTTGCAATTGAATACCCTGCAGCATTGTCTTTTGCATGGTTAATTTTGTAACCGGTAGTCATTCTTTCAATTGCTTGATTCAATGATGAAGTTGCACTGGCTAAGTTTCTTTGTGCTACCAATGATGAAATGTTTGTGTTAATTGTAAGTGCCATTTTAATACTCCTTTCAGGCTTAATTCCCTAAGAGCCTTCCTTGCTCTCATATTTTTTTAATTCCTCACTTCAAAAAATCAGTAACAGATTTTGGGATGTTTTTTTACAATTCGTTACAATAACGGTCTGAAAATATTGTTAATGCTATAATTTTAATTAGAGTAGGAGTTAAGTATGAGCTTAATAAAAATTAACAATTCACGCTGTAAATCTTGTTATTTATGCGTAAGCACTTGTCCAAAGAAACTTATAAAGAAATCAGACAAGACAAATCGTCTTGGAGACTATCTTGTAGAGTTTGATGACAAAAATAGTGAATGTATAGGCTGCGCAATGTGCGCAAAAAGATGTCCTGATATGGCAATAGAAGTATTCAAGGGCTAAAAAGGAATATAGTATGGGAAAAGATGAAAAAGTTTTAATAAAGGGCAACTATGCTATTGCACAAGCTGCTATTAATGCAGGCTGCCAGTGTTATTTTGGTTACCCTATGACCCCGCAGACAGAAATCGGGGAATATTTAAGCGCAAAAATGCCTGAATTAGGCAGAGGGTTTGTTTGTGCAGAAAGTGAACTGGCTGCCATAAATATGGTTGTTGGTGCAGTTTCAACAGGAGTAAAAGCGATGACAACATCATCTTCCTGTGCTGTTGCCTTAATGCAGGAAACATTATCTTATGCTTGCGGTGACGAAGTTCCTGTTGTGTTGGTTAACGTTATGAGAGCCGGCCCGGGGCTTGGTTATATCTACCCTGCACAAGGTGATTACAATCAGTCTGTTTATGGCGGAGGAAACGGAGATTATAAAATTATAGTTCTTGCTCCTTCTACCGTTCAAGAATGTATCGATTTAACATATAGAGCGTTTTATTTAGCTCAAAAATACCGAAATCCTGTAATCTTACTTGCTGACGGTTTATTGGGTCAAATGATGGAACCAGCTTCTTTTGGTAAAAACCCTTATCCGGATGTTGATGTTTCATCTTGGGCTTTAACAGGTGCCAAAGGAAGAGAAGGCAGAGCTATTTACTCTTGCGCTCCAAACGAAAAGAAACAAATTCAGCACATCTATAATTTGTTCAAAAAATTCGAAGTTATTGCTGAAAATGAAACAACTTATGAAGAATTTGAAGTCGAGGACGCTGATATTATCCTTACAGCATTCGGCTCTATGACACGTAATATTAAAGCTGCAATGAAAGTTCTTCGTCAAAAAGGTATTAAAGCCGGATGCTTCAGACCGGTTACGCTTTCTCCGTTTCCAGAAAAGAGAATTGCAGAACTTGCAAAACAAGGCAAAGACTTTGTCGTTGTTGAAATGAATATGGGACAAATGTTTAAAGATGTAAAATACGCTGTTAACGGCAAATCAGAAGTAAGCTTAATAAACAGACCGGTTGGTGAATGGTTAAGCGTAGAAGAAATTGTTTCAGCAGTAGAAAAAGAGGTGCGCTATGCAGCAAGTGTTTAAAATTCCAGAATCAATGAAAAAGGACTTCAAATATACCTTTTGTCCGGGTTGTGACCACGGTGTTGCAGTAAGACTGGTTGCAGAACTTCTTGATGAAATGAACTTGCAGGAAAAAACAATTTGTTCAACTTCTATCGGCTGTTCAGTTTTCTTATACGATTTTCTGGATGTAGATTGTATTGAAGCTCCTCACGGACGAGCTTGCGCATCTGCTACCGGTGTAAAAAGAGCTAATCCTGATAAATTTGTTTTCACATACCAAGGTGACGGAGACTTTGCATCTATAGGTTTAGCAGAATCAATGCACACAGCACTTCGTGGAGAAAAGGTTTCTGCAATTTGTATTAATAATACAACTTATGGTATGACAGGCGGTCAAATGGGACCAACTACAATTATGGGACAGGTTACAACAACTTCTCCTTCCGGAAGAAATGTTGATTACAACGGTTATCCTATTAAAATTGCAGAACAAATTGCTCTTTGTGATGGTACAGCTTATTCAGCACGTGTAGCATTGGATACAATCCCGCATATTAATCAGGCAAAACAAGCTATTAAAAAAGCTTTTGAGGTACAAGAACAAGGTTTGGGCTTTGGGTTTGTTGAAATACTTTCATCATGTCCTACGAACTGGCACATGACACCGGAAGATGCACACAAAAGAGTTAAAGAAGAAATGATTCCTGTATTCCCGCTCGGAGTATTTAAGGATGTAACTATACAATAGTGTTAGAATAAATTGAAGCGCGTACCAGCGCGAAATCTGTTCCAGAGACGCACGGACGGATGATAATATAAACTGGTAGGATTATGAAATGTGCGTCGACCAAAGGATAAAAAAATGGAAAAGAATTTTATAATAGCAGGATTTGGCGGACAAGGCGTTCTACTTGCAGGAACAATATTAGCTAATGCATTTATGCTTGAAGGAAAAAACGTGACCTGGTATCCGTGCTATGGTGCAGAAATGCGCGGCGGCACAGTAAACTGCGAAATTGTTGTTTCTGATAATGAAGTTAGTTCCGTACATAAACAAGATACAGATTTTGCATTGGTGCTAAATCAACAATCATTTGATAAATTTGTTCAAAGAGTAAAATCTGGCGGTACAATTGTTGCTAACTCAACTCTTGTTGCAGAAGCTAAACCAAGAACTGATATTAATTATGTATTTGCACCTATGACAAAAATTGCAAACGATTTAGGAAACGGAAAGGTAACAAATATGGTATCTTTAGGCGTTCTTTCTTCTGTATGCACTCTGGTTAGACAAGAATTCCTTGCAAAAGGCATTGAAAAGGTTCTTGGAGAGAAGAAAAAACAATTATTACCATTAAACCTTAAGGCTTTAGAACTCGGCAACGGATGTTTAGTTTAAGCTAAATAATCTAAAATTGCTCCGCCAATTTCTTCATTTGGGTCAAAAGGACAGTCTTTTGGTGGGTTAATCGCATTTTGAATAAGCATTGCACACAAAGGTCCAAACGCATCAGGGACCTTTGTTTTGCGATAAATTCCCGCTAAAAACGTCTGTATATTAGGCGATTTTGTATTATTATACTTAGATAACGTCGGATAAAGCTCAGAAACTTTAGTATTACCTTCATCAAGCATTAAATTAAGCGCATACAAATCCTCCAAAACCTCAGCTTCTGATTTTGGATACTCAAGAGAAACCTTTATATCATCGAGATTTCGTTTAATTCTTGTTTCATCGAATACACAATAATTTCTTGTTTGATTTGGATAAATCATATCTGAATTTTACACTAAAAGAATAAAAAATACAAAGCACCAAGTGCAAAAGCAGGAACAAGAGGTAAGTATAACGGGCAAGGCTCTTTTCTTAGTCCTTTTAAAATCATAACAGCAAGCGCTAGTCCGCTTAAAGCGACACAAGCAAGTGTATAATAATTTTCCCAAACAAGTTTAAATATCAAAACACTTAGCGTAAACAAGACAGAAAGAATGCAAACTGCTTTATTATTATTTTTGAACTGGTTATATAAAAACACCGGCACAGTAAAAAACATAGCAGCTATAAGAGTATACAAAAGAACAATCCAAAGTCCTGATAAACCGAAACATGCACCTAATGCCCCGGCAACATAAGTATCAGCTTCACCGAAAGCTCTATCTTTTGTAAATAAATATCCTAATCTGGCTATTAACTCAAATAAAATTACCGCTGCTAAAACACCTAAAACAGAATCCCAATTATGGTTATAAGCTAATCCTAATACTCCAAGCCCAATTGCAATATTACAATCAACAAGCTTTTCTTTTAAATCGGTAACTGTCATTATTAACATACAAGACACAAGAACTATAGCAAAAAGTGTTTTAAAACTTAGCCCGAATGCTAAATAGCACCATAAATAAAGCCCCATTGTAACCAGCTCAATTATCGGATACTGAATACTGATTTTTTCTTTACAAAATGCACACTTACCTCTTAAAAAGAGATACGAAAGAACAGGGATATTATGCCAAGGCTTAAGTTTATTACCACACGTAGGGCATTTAGATGCAGGAAAGACAATACTCTCACCGCTTAAAGAGCGCAAAATAACTACATTAAAAAAGCTTCCTAAGCACAAGCCAAAAACACAAACCCAAAATATTATATAATTATTCAGCAATGAATCCATTTATATCCCTTTGCATACGTTTACGAAACTCAGGATTTTCCCATACAAAATCTGATATCAAGCCAAAAAGACTTTTCATTTTTCTTGACACACCCATTTGAGAAACTTGAAGAGCATCTGCAATCTCTTTTTGACTCATATCCTGCTTATAATACATATCAAGCAAAACCCTCTCTTCCGGAGGAAGTTTATTAACAACTTCATCAAAGATAATTTTAATATCCGCATATTCAAGCTGTTTTTGATAATCGTCATAAGCGATAACTTCTTCATAACCTAAGCTATCATCACTATACTTAAACACTTCTTCAAGTGATATTGTTGATTTTCTTCTATCCATCTGAAGAGCAAAATCAACTTTCTTTGCAGAAATATCAAGTGCTGAAGCAACATCTTCACTAGTTAGTTCAAAGAGTTCTTCCTGAGTCAGGTCTTTTGTAAAATTATTTATACGAATAACAAGTTCTTGTATATGAGCAGGAACTCTAATCATATTTAACTTATCACGAAGAAAATGTTTCATTTCACCAATAATAAAGTAACCTGCATAAACTCTAAAATTATCATTTTTTTCTTTAGAATATCTGTCAATAGCCTTAAGCAGACCTATATAACCTGCTTGAGTCATATCGTCAATAGGGTCATAAGAACGTCTTGCAATAGTTCTTGCAATATTCTTAACCACAGGAACCATATAAGAAACGATTCTGGTTTTTATCTCAACCTTTTTACGCTCATCATCAGATGAGTGGTAAGTATCAAGCCACTCAGAAATCTCTCCGTAAACATCATTATTAGGCATGTTCTTTGACATCTTAAGAATATAATAGCATAAATATAACTGTTCTTACAGGTAGAATATAATATTAATAACAAAATCTGCTATCAACATATATACCGTAGAAAGCACAGCAGCTTTTGTTGTAGAAATACCTACGTCTTTAGCTCCGCCTGTTGTTTCATAACCTTGAGTTGCACAAACAAGTGCGATAAGACTTCCAAAAACAAATGCTTTCAAAAGACTAATATAAATATCTTTAGTACTCAGCCAGAGCCAAACAGAATTAATATATCTTGCAGGATGAAGCCCTATTGTATGATTTGAAACGACCAAACCGCCCAAAATACCAACTAATTCTGCTATTAAAACAACCATAGGAACCGTAATTGCAGCAGCGATAATTCTTGGAGAAAAATAATATCCAACAGGATCAACTTTTAAAGTTTTAATAGCATCAACCTGTGAAGTTACTTTCATATTAGCAATTTCTGCAGAAATAGCAGTTCCTGCACGTGCACCAATAGCAAGCGCAACAAACCCCGGTGCAATTTCTCTAATCATTACAACAGCTATTGAACCGCCAACATAAGCTTCAGCACCGGTCATAAGAAATTGTTTTGAAACCTGAATAGCAATAACAGCCGCTGAAACAAATACAATTACAAGCGATATAATTAATGAGTCATAGCTTATAGCAGCCGCCTGTGATATAACAGATGCAAACCTCGAGCGCCCTGACAAAGTATACTTTGTACTCAAATACAGGTTCTGTATACATTTTCCTAGAAAACTAATCATAACTATTATTATAAATCTAATAATTAACTTTTGTAAAGGATTTTAGCAATATTTTTTACTTGCAGGGTTTTATAATAATATAAAATTTTGTGTGGAGGTAATTGACTATGACTTTTCAAGTAAACGGTGCAAACGGGAAATACGACAACTACGGAAGAAACGCAGTAGAAAATCATTTGCAGCACATGGAAGCGCCATTAGTTAATGATAAACATAAGCCTGCACCAATTCTTGACTTTCGCTCAACCGAAGAAGCCAATACAAACAATATAGAAGCTCTTGAGAATTTCGCAAACGAAAATGATGCTTATTTAGCATCGTTACCACCGTTAGAATATGAATATCGTTACATGCCGGAAGAAAAGTTTGATAAAGACTCTTTGCTCGCAGCTGCAGAAGAAGAAATGGGAGAAAAAGAACTTTCGGTTGAAGAGTTTGAACACAGATACTTAATCGATGATACAATGACTGCAGAGCCATTAGATATCAACAAAGATGGTAAAATTGATAACTCTGAGTATGCAACAAATATTGTTGCAGCTGATATTTTAAGCAAAGATTCAACCGACCCGATAAAAGCAGACGGAGTGATTACACCAAAAGGGCTTAATGCAGTGTTAGAATACTCGAAGAAGAGTAATGCCGCTGCTGCAGCTAATTTATATACAAATATCTACAATACTTATTTGAAATAAATAACTATAGCATGATATAATAAAGTAACGAGAGGAGTTTATTATATGAGCGATATAGTTATAAAAAGTGTTAATAGTGTTGATATTGTTCAATTTCAGCCCAAAGGTGTTTGCAGCAAAATGATGCAATTTAGGATTAAAGATGATATTATCGAAGATGTAGAATTCGTTGGCGGCTGTGCCGGAAATCTTAGCGGGATTGGAATGCTAGTTAGAGGTATGAATATAAATGATATCATTCCAAAACTTCAAGGAATTCCATGCGGGAAAAGACCTACCAGTTGTCCGGACCAAATGACAATCGGACTAAAAGCATATATTGAAGAGAAACAAAAGGTTAGAGCATGAAACAAGTTACATTAATTCGTGGAGATGGAATCGGACCGGAAATATCCGATGCTGTAGTAAAGATAATTCAAGCTGCAGGTGTAGAAATAGATTGGGATATTCAAACTGCAGGTGCCGATGTTATTGAAACAGAAGGCGTTCCATTACCCGATAGAGTTCTGAAATCTGTTAAAAGAACCGGTGTAGCGTTAAAATCACCGGTTACAACTCCAATAGGAAAAGGATTTCGCTCTGTAAATGTACAACTTAGGAAAGACTTGGATTTATACGCAAACTTAAGGCCTTGCTACAATTTGCCTAATATAAAAACAAGATTTGATAATGTTGACATAGTTGTTGTTCGTGAAAATACAGAAGATTTATATGCAGGTATTGAAAGACAAGTTGATGAAGATACTGCAGAAAGTATTAAAATAATAACAAGAAAAGCTTCTTTAAGAATCGCAGAATTTGCATTTGATTATGCAATAAAAAACAATAGGAAAGAAGTCTGTGTTGTTACAAAAGCTAATATTTGCAAACTCTCTGACGGACTATTCTTAGAATGTGCAAGAGAAATAGCTGCTAAATATCCACAATTAGATTTTAGAGAAATATTGGTTGACAACTGCTGTATGCAGCTTGTTCAAAACCCTAACCAGTTTGATGTATTATTACTGCCAAACCTATACGGAGACATAGTTTCTGACCTGTGCGCCGGACTAATCGGCGGATTAGGAATTGCTCAAGGTGCAAATATAGGAAAAGATTATGCAGTTTTTGAACCTGTTCACGGCTCTGCTCCTGATATTGCAGGTCAAGACAAAGCAAACCCTACTGCTATGCTTATGTCTGCAATAGAAATGCTTAATTATATAGGAGAAAAAGAGGCAGGAGAAAGAATAAAATCAGCTTTATTTAAAACTCTTGAAGCTGGAATAAAAACCGCTGATTTAGGCGGAAATGCTTCTTGTAGAGAGTTTACAAATACAATTATAGATTTCTTAAGCGAGTAATAAAGTTTTTTAATCTTTCCATTGCAATCTTTAGATTATCGAGAGAATAAGCATAAGATATTCTTAAAAAACCTTCTCCACTTGCGCCAAAAGCATCCCCAGGGACTGCTGCAACTTTTTCTTCTTCAAGAAAACGAGTAGCAAACTCAACAGAAGACATTCCAAATTCTTTAATACAAGGGAATACATAGAATGCTCCGTATGGCTCAAAACATTCCAAATTCATTTCCTTGAAAGCATTTAGCAAAAATCTTCTGCGCTGGTTATAAGCTTCACACATAGTTTTAACGTCGTTATCGCCATGTTTTAAAGCCTCTACTGCTGCATACTGACTAGTTGTAGGTGCACACATTATTGCAAATTGATGAATTTTCGTCATCTGCTTAATAATTTTTTCCGACCCGCAAGCATAACCTAAACGCCAGCCAGTCATAGCATAAGATTTTGAAAACCCGTTAATAAGAACTGTTCTATCCTGCATCCCGTCCAAAGAAGCTATTGAAACGTGTTCCCCTTTGTAAGTCAAAGCACTGTAAATCTCATCCGAAATTACATACAAGTCATGCTTAATAATTATTTTTGCAATTTTTTCCAAATCCTCGCGCTCCATAATCGCACCCGTCGGATTGTTTGGATAAGCAAGAATTAAAACTTTTGATTTTTCAGTAATTGCATTTTCCAGCTCTTCCGGAGTCAAACGAAATTCGTTTTCAGGTTTCAAATCAATAATAACAGGCTTAGCGCCAGCTAATAGCGCACAGGGTTCATAAGAAACATACGCCGGCTGAGGGATTATAACTTCATCTCCAGGATTAACAATTGCTCTTAACCCGATATCAATAGCCTCTGAACCGCCAACAGTTACAAGCACATCTGTCATAGGATTGTAATTTAAACCCTGATGACGTTTTTGGTATTTACAAATTTCTTCTCTTAACTCTTTTATGCCGGAATTAGAAGTATAAAAAGTTTTACCTCTTTCCAAAGCATAAATTCCCTCGTCACGAATATGCCAAGGAGTATCGAAATCAGGTTCACCAACACCCAAAGAAATGGCATCTTTCATCTCAGAAACAATATCAAAGAATTTACGAATACCTGATGGTTTAAGACTTTGAACAACATGCGAAAGTTCTTTTGTCATGGTGAAACAACCTCACGCTCGTCTTCATGACCTTTGTCAAATACAGTACCATGGTCTTTATATTTTTTTAGAACAAAATGGGTTGCAGTAGATAAAACACTATCAAGAGTTGATAATTTATCAGAAACAAATCCTGCAATCTCTTTTAAAGATTTTTCTTCAAGAGTAATAAGAAGGTCATATCCGCCTGAAATCAAGTAAACAGCACGAACCTCCGGATAGTTATAAATGCGTTCTGCAATTTTATCAAAGCCTTGACCGCGTTGAGGAGTTACTTTAACCTCAATAAGCGCAGTTACCTTTTCAATAGAAGTTTTATCCCAATTTATCAATGTATGGTAGCCGCAAATAACACCCTCTGATTCAAGCTTCGCAAGCTCGTTAGCTACATCAATTTCTTCTCTTCCCAAAAGAATTGCAAGTTCATTTACCCCAATTCTGCTATTTTTTTCAATTAATGATAATAGTTCTTCTCTCATTTTCTTATACCTTTTTTAGAATAATTCTAACACATTAAAAATTTTTATCCTACTATCCGTTGACTTTTTTAATCGCGTCATTAAATCTAAAGTATGACTAAAGATTATTATAAAATTCTCGGCATCGCGGAGTTTGAATCTGCCGAAAACATAAAGTCAGCTTATCGTAAGCTTGCTAGAAAATGGCATCCTGATGTTGCAGGTAATACCCCTGATGTTCTTTCAAAGTTCAAAGAAATCAACGAAGCTTATGAAATTTTATCTAATAAAATCAAAAAAGATGAATACGACCGCGCTCGACGCTTTTATTCGTACGCAAAAGAAGGTGCAAAAACGCAGCATCAAACCAAATCTTCTAAAACAGAAGAACACGAAGACAAACGCGGTTTTTATTTTACTTGGGAAGATTTTCTATCTAAAAGGAAACGCGAAACTTCTTACAGAAACGACACCGCATCACAGCCTAAACGCGGCGAAGATATCCACACAGATGTAGAAATTTCTGTATTTGAAGCAATGAGCGGTGCTACAAAAACAATAAACATGCTTCAAACCCAAACTTGTCCTAAATGCAGTGGCAAAAGATTCGTAAATGGCGGAATTTGCTCACACTGTCATGGAAAAGGTGAAGAAACTAATTACAAAAAATTCACCGTAAAAATCCCTGCTGAAATAAAAAACGGCTCAAAAATCAGACTTGCCGGCGAAGGTAAAGCTAGCACCGAAGGCGGTAGAAACGGTGATTTGTATATTACGGTTCATATTAAAGAAACACCTACTTATAAAACAGAAGGTCTTAACATTCTCAAAACTATTCCTATCACACCATCAGAAGCTGTTCTTGGTGCAAATATAAAAGTTTGCACTATTAATGGATGTGTTACAGTAAAAATCGTTCCAAACACACAAAACGGACAAAAAATTCGTCTTGCAGGATGCGGCATAGTGCAAAATGAAAAAGTTGGTGATATGATTATTACTGTAGAAATCCGTATTCCAAAAAACTTAACAGATGCAGAAATAGCTCTATATAAGAAATTGGAAGAAATTTCATCAGGGAATGTAAGAGAAAATTTATATGACAGATAAGGCAGTAATTAAAGAAATTTTTACATCAATTCAAGGAGAAGGCCCTTATATTGGGTACAAACAGCTTTTCATAAGATTTTGCGGCTGCAATCTTCATTGTGAATATTGCGACACTGATTTTGACAGAAAAGGTGCAAAAGAGTATTCTATTGACGAAATTCTGGAAATAATGAAAAAGAACTCGGATTGTCATTCTGTTTCCTTAACCGGAGGTGAACCACTTCTAAATACCGGCTTTCTTAAAAAACTGCTTTTTCACTGTCCGCTTCCTGTTTATTTAGAAACCAATGCAACTCTTTCAGGGGAGCTAAAAGAAGTTATTGATTACATAGATTATATTTCAGCTGATATTAAACTTCCAAGTTGTACAGGAATAAGCGACCTTTGGGATGAGCATGACAGTTTCTTTGAAACAGCTACTCAAAAGAAACTTTTTGCAAAAGTTGTTTTTGACGAAAATATTACACAGGAAGAAATTATAAAAACCTGCAAACTAGGCGCAAAATATGGCATTGAAATAATCTTACAGCCAAGAATGCGCGACAATGAATTTTGTGTAAGCAAGGATTTTATTGAACGCATTCTGAATAAGTTTTTACAGCACTACAAAAAAGTCAGACTTATTCCTCAAGTTCATAAATTTTTAGATGTAAGATAAGATTATTCAAACAAATCATATAATCTGCTACGAATTTCTTTATCAGATAATTCTTCCGTGATTTTATTCAAATCCATTGTCATCTGATAATATTCAGCAGCAAGAGCTTTGTCGCCAATTGCCTGATAAGCACGACCAAGGTTGAAGTATGCTAGTGTGTAATTCGGATTAATATTTATTGCATTTTTGAAATAATCAATCGATTCTTTTGGATCACCTAAACCGTCAAGATAAACAACGCCTAAATTATTTTGGGAGATTTCAAAATCAGGATTTAATTCAATTGACTTGTGGAACGCAACAATTGATTCTTCCAGATAGTCTTTTTCCCAAAGAGCAAGTCCTGCTTTTGCATAAGCCATAAAGTTCAACGGGTCTGTTGTAATTGCATCACAATAAGTTTTAATAGCTTTATCCAAATCATTTTGAGCCATGAATAAATCGCCCAATGACAATTGAATATCAATATTATTCGGATCTAAAACAATGCCAGCGTTGAATGTAGCTTCTGCCGCCTCAAAATTCTCTTTTATTTCAGCATAAATAGCACCAAGAGCATGGCAAACAATAGAAGTCCATTCAGAATCAGGATTTAATTTAATCGCTTGTTGATAATACTCGATAGCATCGTCATAAAGTTCGGCTTTCACATAAGCATAAGCCAATGAATTGTTATAGTATGGATTTTCAGGATTCATTTCTTCTGCAAGTTTAAATGCAGAAACGGCATGGATTTTATCCGATTTTTGTAAATATAAATGACCTAATTCATAATAAATTTTGTCTAAATCAATACCAAATTCTAAAAGAGAATTATAGTATTCAATTGTCATATCAACATCATCAGGGAAATATGTCTGATTGATTGTTGCAAGCTTAATCAGCACTTCTCTATCACTTGGATTAACTTCATGAGCTCTTTTATAGCATTCACGAGATGCCTCAATATTATTACATTCCAAAGACAAATCACCCATCTTTTGATAGAACAAGTTGCTTTGAGAAGTTTTTTCAAGTCCTTTTGAATAAGCCTCCAGCGCAGATGGGAACAACTTCATTTTTTCAAAAGTTTCGCCAAGAGTTTTGTATGACATGATTGAAAAATCATTGGCTAAAAACTTACAAAACATTTTTACAGAAGGGCAGTCCCACATAATCATCATGCTTCCTGATAAGAAGTAATAAAGGAACTTAACCATGTCTTTTACATGCTTGCCATCACCTTTAATCTTGTTCAACAAAACTTTTGACAAGAACAAACGCGGACGAGCAGAGTTTTTACCGGAATTAGAAATAGCGAGAGCAAATTCCTTTTCAGCCTCTTCCATATTACCGTTTAAACATTGAAAATACCCTGTATATATATGTGCGTTTGGATTATTCGGCTCAAGACTCAATGCCGTTTTGCATTGTTCCAAAGCACCTTCAACCGATATTTGACCTTTAATTAATAACAGACTCGCCAACCTATAATAAGCTTCTGAAATCGAAGGATTATTTTTAATCGCATCAATATAGCATTCAATTGCATGCTCTAAATCTGCATCTTGCTGCTTTATAAGATATCTCTCATGAGCCATTCTTGCTTCTTTCAAAATAGAGTCTGATGTGCTCGATAGGGGCATTATCGGGGTAAGAGTCTGTTCTGTCATATATTCTCCGAGTAGTATTCATATATTTAAACGTACTTCTTTGTAATCGACTCTGAGTTTTTTTTCTTTAGTATTTTTTGATGTAAATCATCTAAAAGGTCGAAATTTATTTTTAAACATTTTAAATCACAGATTAAAAAATTTAACTTATCTTAACATCCCTATTGCATTTCAAGTATGTTTGCGATAAGATTTTCTTGTCAGAAAAAACCCACAATTGAATATACCGTTAATGCCTGAATTTTGGGTGTTTTTAGCATTGGATATTTAATTGTTAATATTAAGAAAAGTAGAACACTATAATTAAACAATGAAAGGTTTATTTAAAAATGTCAGAAGAAAAATTAGAAACACAAGTCGAAGAAACTGTTGAAGCAACAGAAGAAGTTGTTGAAACTGTTGAAACAAGCGAAGAAGCTCCTGCTAGAAGACAACGCGGCAGAAAGAAAAGAGTTGAAACTCGCGAAGAAAAACCTGAATCAGAATGGAAAGAACAAGTTGTTCAAATCCGTCGTGTAACAAAGGTTGTTAAAGGTGGTAAAAAATTAAGCTTCAGAGCTATCGTTATCGTTGGTAACAAAAAAGGCCAAGTTGGCGTTGGATGCGCTAAAGCTTCAGAAGTTATTATCGCTATCCAAAAAGCTATTGCTGATGGTAGAAAAAATCTTATCACAGTGCCTATTTTCAAAACAACTATTCCTCACCCTATTACAGGTAAATCAGGTGCAGGTGCTGTAATGCTTAGACCAGCTTCACAAGGTACAGGTATTATCGCTGGTGGTGCTGTTCGTTCAGTTCTTGAACTTGCTGGTATTGAAAATATTCTTTCAAAATCATTAGGTTCAAAATCACCTCTAAACGCTGCTAACGCTACTTTAGAAGCTCTTAAATCATTAAGACCTTTCAACGAAGTTGCTAAAAAACGCGGTTTGACAATGGCTGAATTATTAAACTAGTAGGCTATTTTTAGTTATAGAATTTGATGAAATAATAAAAAGGATAAAAAAATGGCTAAACAAATTAAAATAAAATTAGTAAAAAGCTTAATCGGTGCTTCTGAATCACAAAGAAAAGTTGCACAGTCTTTAGGCTTAAAAAAACTTAACCAGGTTGTTGAACACTATGACAGCGCAACAATCTTAGGTATGGCAAACAAAATTTCTCACTTAGTTGAGATTTCTGAATAGTAGAAAGGATCAATAAATATTATGACTATAACATTAGAAGATTTAAGACCTGCTGAAGGTGCTACAGGAAAATCAAAAAGAGTTGGACGCGGTCGTTCATCAGGACACGGTAAAACATCTTGCCGCGGTCATAACGGTGAAGGACAACGTTCAGGAAGAACAGCTAAAAGAGGTTTTGAAGGTGGTCAAATGCCAGCTTACAGAAGATTACCTAAGTTGAAAGGTTTCGAATTAGTAAACCCTAGAAACTATGCTGAAATCAATGTAGGCAGACTTGAAAGCTTATCTATCACTGAAATTTCTTTAGCTTCTCTTAAAGAAATCAGAAAAGCACACCCTGCTTGTGATGGTTTAAGAATTTTAGGTAACGGCGAAATCAAAAAAGCTATTACTGTAAAAGCTGACTACGTATCACCATCAGCTAAAGCTAAAATCGAAGCAGCAGGCGGAAAGGTTGAATTAGTATAATATGGCTAATGGAATGAGAATACCGACAACGGCAGACTTAATGTCAATGTGGAACGCATCAGGATTAAAAGAAAAGTTAATCTTTACTTTTTTAATGCTTATATTGTTCCGCTTCGGCATTCATTTACCATTGTTCGGTGTAAATAATGAATTCTTTTCTAACTTGGCTAGTCAGAACAATATCTTAGGTTTCTTAGACTTGTTCTCAGGCGGTGCATTAGGAAAGGTTTCAATATTCGCTCTCGGGATTGGTCCTTACATTACATCATCAATCATAATGCAGTTAATGGCTGTAATTATTCCTGCTTTGGAAAAATTACAAAAAGAAGACGGCGAAGCAGGCAGAAGAAAGCTTTCTCAATACACACGTATTTTCACTGTTGTATTAGCAGCTTTCCAAGCAATGATCTTTATGGGATTTATGGCTCATACTAATGCTATCACAGCCGGTGTAAACCACACAATGTTTTACATCTCTTCTGTTTTAACATTAACAGCAGGTTCTGTATTAGTAATGTGGATATCTGAACTTATTACTGAAAAAGGTATCGGCAACGGAGGTTCTTTAATAATCTTCTGCGGTATCTTATCAGGTATCCCGCTTTACTCATCAAGAACAGCGCAAATGATTGCCGGACAACCATCTTTAGGCTGGAATTTAATGTTCTTATTAACAATCTTCTTTATAACAATGATTTTTATCGTTATTATGCAAGAAGCTATAAGAAAAGTTATTATTGTTAACCCTAAAAGACAGGTTGGAAACAAGGTTTATGGCGGAGTAAACACATTTATTCCATTCAAACTTAATCCGGGTGGTGTAATGCCAATTATCTTTGCAGTTGCAATTCTGTTATTCCCTTCTACAATCTTAGGCATTGTAGGTCAGGCTAATTTGCCTGCCGGATGGTTACAAGACATGATTATTATGTTGAATAAAGTATTTAATCCAAGCGGAATGACATATTATGCAATATATTTTGTTATGATTGTTGCATTAACATTCTTTTATGCATCAATTATGCCAAATATGCAGCCAAAAGAAATTGCTGATAACCTAAAAAAATACGGTTCATCTATTCCTGGTGTAAAACCGGGAAGACCAACTGCAGAAGCACTGGATAAAATCTTAACCAAAACAACATTTATTGGTGCTATGGGCTTAGGTATTATCGCATTAGTTCCTGCATTTGCAAGTTATATTACAGGTATAACTACTCTTCAAGGTATCGGAGCAACGTCTTTGATAATCATGGTTGGGGTAGCGCTTGATTTGATTAATCAGGTAAAAACTCACTTGCTTGCAAGGAATTATGAATCGTTCCTGAAAGAATAAAAAGGCAAAAAAAAAGAGGTGGTTTTCAACCACCTCTTTTTTTATCTCATTTTATACATTACTTTCATATTGTTTTCAAATATAGATGCTGTGCAGGAATAATAAGCATTATTAGTTGGGGTTTCATCATTCTTACAGTAATCACGCCAAGAATAACCCCACTGCCCATCAGGTCTTGAATTAACCGAACCGAGCGGATATAAAGAACCGTCATCTACCAACGAGAAAGCAAAGACATCGGTACCTGGTAAATTTGGAGATGCTGAACCATTTATATCAACAGCAACTAAAGCAATGTGACGTTTATTGTAAAGAGTCACAGAATCCATAAATCGGATATAATAAATAACACCGTCCTTTGATAACCAAGAAGAATTATTACTACTTATTGTTACCGCAAAACTTTGAGTAGTTGGAACACTATAAGGAGTACCGTTATATCTGGAAATTTTCAAATACTTACTCAACTCATTACCATATCTAATAGCAGCATTTTGATCTCTTGATATCCAAAGTCCTGCATCACTTAATCGATCAGAATTATATTCCTGTAATAAAACCTGATTAGCCTGTTCAAACATAGCAGCCGCTTTTCCTAACTTAGGTCCGACTTGCGCTCCTTGAGTATCATTTAATAGTGATGGAAGTGTCAATGCAGAAATTACACCAATAATACCAAGTGTAATCAATACTTCCGCCAAAGTAAATCCGTTCTTTTTCATATAAACCTCTCGTTTTAACTAAATTTCGCAACACAATATGCGTTGTGTTGCGTTTTTGTATACATAAATTATAGCATATTGGTATAAGTTTGTGAAGTAGTTGACTCCCACTCCTTGCAGTAGAAGGTTAAGGTGCGATATTAAACAATGTCAAAAATTATCTAATTTTATTATTCTAAACATGCATCTTATACTCCAGAAGCGCTTATCTGGTCGCATATTTAAGGATATTATCAGGTCACTATGATATTCTCTATCAAGTTCAAATTTTTCTTGTTTTTATGAAAATTATCACCTCATTCTAATCATCTCTTTAGAAGAGAGGGGGCATTTATGTATACAAAAACGCAACACAATGCATATTGTGTTGCGAAATTTAGTTAAAACGAGAGGTTTATATGAAAAAGAACGGATTTACTTTGGCGGAAGTATTAATTACACTTGGTATTATTGGTGTAATCTCTGCATTAACACTTCCTGCATTATTAAATGATACACAAGGTGCACAAGTCGGACCCAGATTAGGTAAAGCTGCATCAATGTTTGAACAAGCAAACCAAGTATTATTGCAAGAAAATAGTGTTGATTCTTTATTTGATGGTGGATTCTATACTCGAGCAGGTGCTAATATATCTGATATTGAATCATACTTAAGTAATTTAAGCCGTTACTTGAAAATTACCCATTATAAAGGCACTGCTTGTAATGTTGCCTTAGATAAGAATAACTTTGACCATAGAATTACCAACAATGGCGTAAGTTGGATTTCTAAGGACGGTGTTATTTATACTGTTAGTTTCTGGGAACGCAGAAAAGAACGTGCTAGCGACCCGTCACACAAAACAATGATTTGCTACGTGCTAATTGATATAAATAGAAATTCTGAACCAAACTTACCAGGAACCGATGTTTTTGCATTTAGCCTCAGAGATGACGGCTCATTAATTCCTGCCGGCGCATATAAATGGAATATATATGAAGCGTCGTCTCCAACATGGCAAAATAATTGCGCTAATAATGCAACTCCTGCAAATAGGAATTATTACATGTGTACCGCGTCAATATTTGAGAATAATATGAAAGTTATGTACAAAATGAGATAACGGTTTTCAAAAAGACTCCCTTTACTGGGAGTCTTTTTTTATGTATAATTTAGATTGAAATAATAAAACAATTTAATGGAAGCATACGGCTTTCGAGTAGCCGTAGAAAGAAGGAAAAATGGTACCGGAAACAAAAAGTTTTCAAATTGAAATCGGCGGAAAAACCGTCACTGTAGAAACCGGCAAGTACGGACAATCAACTAACGGAAGTGTTACTGTAAGATGCGGCGACACTATGTTATTTGTTCACTGCGTAGTTTCAAAAGAACCAAGAGTTGGGATTGATTTCTTCCCACTTCTAATTGATTACGAAGAAAGAATGTCTTCAATCGGACGTATCCCTGGCGGCTACAACCGTTCAGAAGGTAAAGCAAGTGACAAAGCTATCCTTGTTTCACGTCTTATTGACAGACCAATTAGACCTCTGTTCCCTAAAGGATACAGAAATGATATTCAAATCGTAGCTCAATTATTCAGCTACGACCAACAAAACCAGCCTGATACATTGGCTATGTTAGGTGCTTCTTGCGCATTAATGCTTTCAGGTGCTCCTTTCGAAGGCCCTATCGGTGCTGTAAGAGTTTCAAAAGTAGATGGTCAGCTTGTTGCTAACCCTACTCACCAGCAAGCAAAAGCATCTGACCTTGATATCGTTGTTTCTGGTACACACGATAGCGTTATCATGGTTGAAGCAGGTTGTAAATTCGTTTCTGAAGACGATATTATGGCTGCTGTTGAATTCGCTCAAGAAGAAATCAAAAAACAATGTGATGCTCAGGTTGAATTCGCTAAACTTTGCGGAGTTGAAAAACAAGAATTCGTTAACCCTTATGACACATCAGAATTGAAAAACTTAATCAATGAAGTTGCTCATGACATGATTTTCGATGCATACCACAACTTCGATAGAGCTTACAGACAACAAAAACTTGAAGAAGCTAAAAAACTTGTTAAAGAAAG
This sequence comes from uncultured Candidatus Melainabacteria bacterium, assembly GCA_932182025.1. GTDB lineage: Bacteria > Cyanobacteriota > Vampirovibrionia > Gastranaerophilales > Gastranaerophilaceae > CAG-196. Next base: position 63,192 of record CAKNXK010000020.1, on the reverse strand, counting down.
AGTTGAAGCTCTTCCTGATGATCATTACATTCATCAAATCATCGAAGAAACAGGTATTGACTTTGTTGCAGAAGAATTTAAAGCAGCTGAAAAGAAAATTATGCGTGCAATGATTCTTGACGAAGGTGTTCGTGCTGACGGACGTAAACCAAACGAAGTTCGTCCTATCTGGTGCGAAGTGGGTGTTATTCCTAGAGCTCACGGCTCAGCTGTATTCACAAGAGGACAAACTCAAATCCTTTCTGTTGCAACACTTGCCGGTCCTGGTATGAAACAAGAGCTTGATGGTGTTGACCCTGAAACAGAAAAAACATATATGCACAAATACATCTTCCCTGGTTTCTCAGTTGGTGAAGTTAAACCGCTTAGAGGTCCTGGAAGAAGAGAAGTTGGTCATGGTAACTTAGCAGAAAGAGCTAATATTCCTGCATTACCTTCTCAAGAAGAATTTGGATACACAATCCGCGTAACATCAGATGTGCTTGAATCAAACGGTTCTACATCAATGGGTTCAACTTGCGGTTCATCAATGGCATTGATGAATGCAGGTGTTCCTGTAAAATGTATGATTGGCGGCGTTGCAATGGGTATGATTACCGAAGAAGGCAAAGAACCGGTTGTATTAACAGATATTCAAGGTATTGAAGACTTCCTTGGTGACATGGACTTCAAAGTTACAGGTAATGATGACGGTATCACAGCTCTTCAAATGGATATGAAAGCTAAAGGTATTGCAAACGATACATTGAGACGTGCTTTGGCTCAGGCTAAAGAAGGCAGACTTCATATCTTGGGCGAAATGAGAAAAGTTATCACTGAACCAGCTAAATCATTATCACCATTTGCACCAAGCATTACAACAATGACAATTCCTACAGAAGATATCGGAACTGTTATTGGACCTGGCGGAAAACAAATTAGAGCAATCATCGAAGCTTCAGGTGCAGAAATCGATATTCAAGACACTGGTGTTGTAACAATCACATCTAACGATCAAGAAGGTGCTGCAATCGCTAAGAAAATGATTAACGATTTAACATTCAAGCCTGAAGTTGGCATGGTTATCAAGGGTAAAGTTGTTAGAATCATCCCTATCGGTGCATTCGTTGAATTAGGCGGCGGCAAAGATGGTATGGTTCACATTTCTCAAATATGTCAGGAAAGAATCGAAACTATTGAACCACACGTTAACATCGGAGATGAAGTTATCGTTAAGGTTATCAAAATCGATGACAAGGGTCGAGTCAACCTTACAATCAAAGGCGTAACCGAAGAAGACAAAGCAAAACTCGGTTAATAAAATAAACCTTAAAAAAAAGCCGATGCTAAAAGCATCGGCTTTTTTGTTAACCAACAACTTCACTAAGTGTAAAATAATTTAGCGCAATCGCTTTTATCGCAGCCTGAACTCTGTTTTTTACTCCTAATTTTTCATAAATCATTTCCAGATGAGCTTTTGTAGTGTGAACAGAAATATGCAATTTATCGGAAATTTCTTCATTTTTCATACCTTTTGCAAGTAAAAACAGCACGCTTTTCTCTCTGTCAGTTAGTTCTAATTTCATTATTTTATCCTTTTTCATTACCACCTATTTTGTTGTACTTCAACTTTCGCCAAAAGTATATCGGCTAAGTAGCTACTTTTTCTGTAAAGATTTGTAACAATTACTTCAACCAGTGAAATTAGCTATATTTTCAATACTTTTTATATATATAAGATGGTATTATAGGATTTTTAAGTAAGATGTCACCAAATTTAGATGCAATGCAAATGATGAATATGGGTATGTACTACGGCACCAATGGTATTGATGCACAAAGTGCTATCAATATGGTTGGTACTGCCGTTGGTGGACAAACTTACGGAGAAATAGCTTGGTTTTCAAATGCCATTCAAACTATGAGTAATGGTACAGCAGAACAAAAGGCACAAACAGCAACAAATTTTGTAACAAAAGCCCTTTCTTGGTTTACAAGTGGTATGGGTGTAAAAGAAGGACAAAACGCAGGCACTGAAACTGCTCAACATAAAGCCCAAGCTCAACAAGTTATTGATAATCAAAAACAAGAAATGGATCGTATTAATGGTGAAATAAACAACATTAATAGCGCAATTGAAAGCCACTTAGACGCAATCAACCAAGAAATTAAAAAACTTGAAGAAACAGGTGAAGAATTAACACAACAACAGCAAGAAGCTAAAGCTAAACAAGAAGAAATTACACGTAAGCAAGAAGAATTAACTAATGCAACAGATGACGAACAAAAAGTTGCAATTCTTCAAGAAATTTTAACTTTGACAGGCGAGCTTAAAACAATCGTTGAAAGCATTACATCCGCTCAAGATGTTGCCGATGAATCGAACGAAGTAGTTGAAAATAACAACGGTGAAATTGAAAACTTGGCAGGTCAAGCTGGTGAAGTTGTTACAACAGGAATTGATAATATATCTCAAGGTATTTCCGAAGGAATGGCTGCATTAGCAGAAGGTCAAAGCGATATTAAAACAGGTACAGAAGATACAACTTCCGCTATAAAATTGGAAGCTAAAGCAGCAGCAACTACAGGTGCTACATTAGGTTTTGGCTCTGGAGCAGCTTCTCAAATGTTATTAGATGCAGCAGGTTTTCATACAGGTTCAGCTGCAAGATTTTCAGGCGGTACAGCAGTATTAAATTTAGCAAGCACTGGTATTGGAAACTGGAATAGTACATTACCTATTTTAACAAACTTTGAAAACGCTATCGGTCAATATACAAGCTTATCAACAGGCTATTTAGGAGATTTCTCTCTTAACTTCGATAACTATACAAACTTGATTACAACCATAGGTTCACAGGCAACAAGCGTTGATACTCTTGAAACCGCAGTTGAAACAGATATTACAAGATTAGAATCTCAACCAGAAACAGAAGAAGGAGAAGGTTCTTCTAATTCTGAATTACAATCTGACAAAGTTGAGATTGAAGAAATAGAAGCTTAATTCTCAACAAAATTACCTCTTTACATACATTAAGTTTAATTGTATGATAATAATGTTAGTATTGGAGGCATTTTGGTAGAAAAGTTTAAAATACAGGGCGGAGAAACTCTTAAAGGAGAAGTTTCTATTGGCGGTGCAAAAAATTCTGTTTTAAAGCTTTTAGCTGCAACTATTCTTGTTAAAGGCTGCACTAAGATTTATAATGTACCAGAATTAACAGACGTTAGCATTATGCTTAATGTTTTATCTGATTTAGGCGCCAAATATGATTATAACAAGGCTGAGAAGTCTGTTACAATAGATGCTACAAATATTACTTCAATTACTGCAAAATACGAGCTTGTTAGCAAAATGCGTGCTTCTTTTACGGTTCTGGGTGCACTTGTTTCCAGATGTAAAGAAGCTATTGTTGCACTACCTGGCGGCTGCGCGATAGGAGAAAGAAGAGTTGATTTTCATATAAAAGGCTTAGAAACCCTTGGTGCTAAAATGAAAATTGAAAACGGATATGTCCACGCTAAAGCTCCTAAACTGGTAGGCGCAGATATTTATCTTGATATCCCGTCTGTTGGCGCAACAGAAAACCTTATGCTTGCAGCTGTTACGGCACAAGGTTCAACAAGAATTCAAAATGCAGCTCAAGAACCTGAAATTGTTGATTTAGCCAATTTCTTAAACACTATTGGTGCTGATATTACAGGTGCCGGAACTTCTGAAATCGTAATCAACGGAGTTAAGCTTGAGCAGCTTCATCCTGCTGAATATACAACTATTCCTGACAGAATCGAAGCAGGAACATTTATGGCAGCTGTTGTTGCAACAAAGGGTAAAGCTTTGATTAAAAATATTTACCCCGCTCATTTGACATTCTTTAATGATAAATTAATTCAAATGGGTGCAAGTATTAAGCTTGCAGAACCAACTGCTATTGAAGTAAGCTGCAAAAACAGACTAAATTCAATTAATTTTGTAACCCAGCCGTATCCAGGATTTCCTACTGATTTGCAAGCAATTGCAATGACATTATTAACAACAGCTAATGGTGTTGGTATTATTACTGAAAGCCTTTATGAAAACAGATTTATGCAAGTCCCTGATTTAAGAAGAATGGGCGCTGATATCCATCAGGACAGAAATCACGCTATAATTAAAGGGGTTAAACATCTTTCCGGTGCGAATATTGCAGCTCCTGACTTAAGAGCCGGTGCAGCGTTAGTTATTGCTGCTTTGATGGCAAATGGAGAATCTATTGTAGAAAAACTTCATCACGTAGATAGAGGATATGAATGTTTTGAAGCGAAGTTAAGAGGTTTAGGCGCTAAGATTACAAGATTTAACGATGAAGATGGGGTAAATGTAGGGGTAAATAATTTAAAGGGGGTATTAAATGAGTCCCGCTTATAAAAGATGGTATGACCACGATCCAAAATTATTAGAAGTTATTGAGCTTTTAAAGAATTATCAGGAAGAATTAAAAGAACACGCTGTTGTATTTTTGGATAAATTGGAACAAAAAGTATCCAAAGATGCACTTGATAAATTTTATGATTTAGTAAAACCTGTAAATGGTTGCAGATGGTATGATAAAGACCCTGTTATTTCAAAAACCGTTGAGATATTAAGGGTTGTACCGCCGGAAGTTCAGCATGCTTGTGCTGAAAGATTCATTGCTGCAATCAAAGAAATGGGTATTGATTACGAAAGTCCTAATTACGACGAATAATGAAACTAGAACATAGTCAGGTTTTTGACAGATTTGTAAGGAATATAAAAGGGCAAAAAAGTTTTACTCTAACAGGGTTAACATCTTTTAGCCGTCTTTTGCTTGTTAAATATATAAGCGCACTTTCCGGCAAAAAAGTATTGTTTGTTACTTCTACAGAACAAGCAGGGTTAAGATATCAGGTTGATTTAGAACGCATTTTTGGAATTAACTCTGATTTTTTACCTTACCAAAACACTTCTCCATATGAAACTGTTATTGGTAATCTATATGATTACAGAAAACAGATTGCAGCATTACGTAATCGTGCAGATTTAGTTATCGCGCCTGTCAAAGCTTTGACCGAAAAGTTTCCGACAGAAGAGTTTTTTAAAACCAACTCCCTATATTTGAAAGTCGGAGAAAGTATTTCACAAGGTAAGCTGCTTGAACAATTGGTTTCATTAGGTTACAAACGTGCAACAATGGTTACTGATATGGGAGAATTCTCTATTAGAGGTGACATTTCGGATATTTACCCTCTTGATAAAACCCCTGTAAGAATTGAGTTTTGGGGTGATGAGATTGTTGATATCAGATATTTTGATAATGAGACTCAAAAATCAATTGAAAAACTTAAAGAAATCGAAATTAATCCTTTATATAAATTTGTATTACCAGCTGTTGCACCTGAAGAATTCTCAAATGTACTAAAAGAGCAGTTTAGAGAAGAAGGTTATTTTGAAGGCGTAAATGTTTATCAGAGTTATTTTAATCCTGATTTGGTAAATGTTTTAGACTATTTTAAGGATTATATAGTTGTTTACGATGAGTATGCAGAGATTTCCGCTAAGCTTAATCAAATAGATGAAACTTTCACCAATTCTTATAATGAAGCATTAAAACTAAATTTGATAGAACCGTTACGGGAAATTAATCATTTCTCAGAATCAGAGATTATTCAAAAAGCAGCCGGATTGCAAAAAATATCTCTTAATAACTTTTTATCTGATGAGTCAAATGAAGTTATTGACATAAATTCAGAAAACATCCCGATATTCGATGCCGATATGGATAAAGCTGCAGAGTTTCTGCTTTCAAAAAAAGATTATCAAATAACAATTGCAACTGATTACAAAGAACGTGTTAAAGAGGTTTTAGCAGAATACGGGATATTTGAAGTTAATTATATTGATAATATAAGCTCTTTAGGAACTGTTATTCCTGATGCAAAAATCCTTATTATTACTGACAGAGAACTATTTAATAAAAGACAAAAAGATATTCCTTCGGGAAGAAAACGAGCTTATAAAGAAAAAGCTGAGTATATTGAAAACATAAATGATATTAAAGCCGGAGAATATGTAGTTCACACAGTTCACGGGGTTGGTGTCTATCAAGGTCTTACCCAGCAAGAATTTGACGGTCAGTTAAAGGATTATTTAACCATTGAATACGCCAACAAAGATAAGCTGCATATTCCTGCTGAACAAATAAACATGCTTTGCAGATACAGAGGTTCGGGACAAATCAAACCAAAATTATCCAGAATGGGCGGTTCTGATTGGGAAAATACTAAAAACAAAGTTAAAAAAGAAGTTGAAACAATTGCTTACGATTTGCTTAGATTATATGCAAGAAGAAAAATTCAGGAAGGAATTGCTTTTGCAGAAGATTCTCCATTACAATTAGAAATGGAAGAGGCTTTTGAATATATTGAAACTCCTGATCAGAATAAGGCTATTAATGATATAAAAGCTGACATGGAGAGCTCAACCCCAATGGATAGACTTGTTTGCGGAGATGTTGGATTTGGAAAGACAGAAGTTGCAATGCGCGCTATGTTTAAAGCTGTGACTTCCTTAAAACAAGTTGCAGTAATTGTCCCTACAACTGTTCTTGCATTACAGCATTATCAAACAATAGCAGATAGGTTTAAGCCTTTTGGGGTTAATGTTGATTTATTATGCCGTTTCCGTTCACAGAAAGAGCAGAAGGAAACATTAAAAAACCTTGCTACTGGTAAATGTGATGTAGTTGTAGCTACTCACAGACTTTTGCAGGATAATGTTTTCTTTAAGGATTTAGGATTATTGGTAATTGATGAAGAGCATAGATTTGGTGTTAGACATAAAGAAAAATTAAAAGAATTTAGAGAAAATATAGACATTATCTCAATGTCAGCTACTCCAATCCCTAGAACCCTTTATATGTCTTTATCCGGAATTAAAGATATTTCAATTATTAACACTCCTCCCCAAAACAGGCTGCCTATTAAAACCTTTGTTGGCGAGTTTAATGAGCAAACTGTCAAAAATGCTATTATGAATGAACTTGACCGTGATGGACAAGTATTTTATTTATATAACAGAGTTGAAACAATAGAAGAGTTTAAACTTGAATTACAAAAACTTGTACCTAATGCAAGAATTTCTATCGGGCACGGACAGTTAAGCGAAAAACAGCTTGAAGATGTAATAATAGGGTTTGATAATCACGAAAGCGATATTCTGCTTTGCTCAACTATTATTGAAAACGGATTAGACATTCCAAACGCAAATACAATAATTATCCATGACGCAGATAAATTAGGTTTAGCTCAGCTGTATCAATTACGCGGACGGGTTGGCAGAAGCGAAAAACAGGCTTACTGCTATTGTTTGTATAAAAAGAACAAAGAGTTATCGAAAGAAGCATCCGAAAGGCTTAAAGCAATTAAAGAGTTCACAACTCTCGGAAGTGGTTACAGAATCGCAATGCGAGACGTAGAAATCCGCGGAGTAGGAAATGTTCTCGGGACAAAACAGCATGGTCACATGATTAATGTTGGTTTTGATACATATTGCCAGCTTCTCGAAGAAACAGTATTAGAGCTAAAAGGAGAAGGAACTATTACAAAAAAGCCTGCTATTGTGGATATTAATGTTACAGCATTTATTCCTGATGAATGGGTAGGCTCATCTGAACAAAAAATGATAGAATACAAACGTCTGGCAGATGTTAACAATGAAATTGAATTAGACAGCATTGTTTCGGAATGGAAAGACAGGTTCTCAAGGATTCCTGATGAGGTTGAAAACCTTATAAAACTAATTAAATTAAGACTTCTCGCGACAGACGCAACAATTTCTGTTATAAGAGAAGCCGGTGAAAATATAAGGGTTTATACTCCGTTCACTCAATATGAATGGAATATTCTGAAAACAAATTTGGATAGAAATATATTAAGAAGAGTAAAATTTACATTAGCACCGAAAAGCTGTAATGAAGGGGTTTCAATACTTTTGGTAAACATTCAGCACTCAGGTTTTGAAGAAATATTTAACATTTTATCAAGTTTGTTTTATGATATAAAAAAAACTAGGGGTAAATATATAGGAGAGGTTTAATGAAAAAAATTCTTACATGCGCAGCATTATCAGTTATTTTATTATCAGGCTGTACATTAGGTCAAAATAAAGAAGGAATTATCAAAGTTAATGACAGTGTAATTACTAGAGGAGAATTTGAAACTGCAGTTGACAAAGAAATCAACAACTCTCCATTCAAAGCTTTTGGCGGAGCTAACAATTTTGTTAAAGAAGACTCTAACGTTATGTATCTTATATACAAAGAAAAAGCTACAAGAGAGCTTATTATAAAAAGTCTTATTGATGCAGAAATCGAAAAACGCGGGATAAAAGTTTCTGATGAAGATATCAAAAACGAAATGAAATCGATTATTGATAAAGTCGGTTCTAAAGATGAATTAAATAGAATTCTTAAACAAAGAGGTATATCTAACGGAGAATTCACAGAAGATTTGAAAACTCAAATTAGAATTAAAAAACTTGTTAATTCAATTGAAAAAATCTCAATTTCGGACTCTGAAGCAGAAAAATATTATAATGAACACAAAGACCAATTTAAACACGGAGAACAAGTAAGAGCTTCTCATATCTTAATTTCTGCTGATACACTTCAAACAATCAAAGACATAAAAGCAAAGAACAAGGATATTGAGCCGGAAGAACTTAATAAAAAAGTTGAAGATATCTTTGCAGCTAAAAAAGCAAAAGCAGAATCTATCTTGAAAGAAGTAAAAGCTAATCCTGATAATTTTGAAAAAATAGCTAAAAAAGAATCTGAAGATAAAGTGAGCGGTGAACGCGGCGGCGAGTTAGGTTTCTTCTCGAGAGAAGCTATGGTTCCTGAATTTTCAAACGCAGCATTCAGCATGAAACCTAACACTATAAGCGAAACACTTGTACAATCACCTTACGGTTATCACATTATTAAAGTAACTGATAGAATTGAAGCTGGTTCAACTCCATTTGCAAAAGCTAAGGATGAAATCAAATTCTATCTTGAAACACAAAAACAAATTAAAGTGCTTAAGAATTTGACAGACGGATTAATGAAATCTGCTAAGATAGAATACTTAGACAAGTCTTTTGACCCTAAAAATGTAAACAAACAAGAAGAAACAGAAGAAACTAAAAAGGAGAAATAATGAATACAGCAACTATTATCGGCAGAGCAGGACAAGATGCCGAAATTAGATATTTTGAATCAGGAAAAGTTAAAACAACATTTTCTCTTGCCGTAGGCAGATGGGATTCAAAAACAAAAGAAGAAGTTACTGACTGGTATAATATCGAAGTTTGGGATAAACAGGCTGAATTTGCCGGAGAGTATATCAAAAAAGGCAGACAGGTTGTTGTTGATGGCAGAATTTCTATCAGCAAATGGACAGACCAAACCGGCGAAGAAAAAGAACGTTTTCTTATCATCGCTAATAACGTAAGATTATTAGGTTCAAAAAGAGACGCTGAATAATGATATTTTCTGATTTAGTTGGAATTATTGCGGACGATTTAACAGGTGCAAATGATACAGCACTGCAGTTTCATCAAAAAGGAGCAAGCACAAAAATCTTGCTAGATAGCAATTGCGAACCAAAAGTTAAAGCAGGAACAGAAGTATGGGCTTTATCAAGCGAATCTAGAAATGTAACTGCAGGCGAAGCAATTTTGTGCGTTGGTAAAGCAGTAAAAACACTTAGCGAAAACTTTTCGTTCGATTATTATTACAAAAAAATCGACTCTACTTTAAGAGGGCATATTGCTAGAGAAACGCTTACTGTTCTTGAGTTTCTGGAATATGATGCTGCAATTATAATCCCTGCTTTTCCACAAGAAGGCAGAATTACTGTCGGCGGATATCATCTTGCTAAAGGGATTCCTATTGGAAAAACAGAAATGGCAATGGATCCGCATTCTCCAATTACAGAATCTCACGTTCCAACTTTATTAAGAAGTCAAATTGATATTGAAGCAGATTTAGTAGGAACAATTGATTTAAGAACTGTTCTAAACGGTGCCGGTCCAATATTAATAAGAATTAACGAGCTTATTAAAGAAGGGAAAAAACTAATTGTAGCTGATGCTACTTCAATCACAGATATTGAACAAATTGCTCTTGCAATCAATAAATGTGACAAAAAACTGCTTCCAACCGGAACAGCAGCCGGTGCTCAGGTACTTTCAAAATATTGGCTCGCAGGAATTGAAAAAGAAGCAGCAGAAATTCATACAGGCAAACTGCCAAAACTCATTGTATCAGGGACTGCAACTCAAATTACAGCTAATCAGATAAAAAAATTAGAACAATCTGATGATTATGATGATGTAAATTTTATTGCACTCGATACTAAAAATATTTTAGACGGAGTTAGCGAAGATGTTGTTGAACGTGTTACCTCTAATCTAAAAAGCGGAGTAACGGTTTGTGTTCATACTTCTAATTTAATCGCAAATTTTGACGGGTTTTCAGAAGATTCATATAACGCAGAGCTTACAAGAGATAAATTCGCTTGTATGATTACAGATTATCTTGCGGAATTAACACAACAGGTTATGAATAATATTGATTTTGTATTAATAACACTTGGCGGTGAGACTTCTTATAAATGTTGTAAAGCTATTAATTCAAATGAACTTCGTTTAATTGATGAAGTTGCACCGGCAATCTCTATTTGTCAAGATATTAACGGCAAATGGATTATTACAAAATCAGGAAACCTTGGAAACTCAAATACTTTAATCGAAATTCTAAATTATTTGGCGCATCATGAATAAATACTCAGAAAAAATCGCAATACTTACAGGTGACCCTAACGGGATTGGAGCGGAGATAACTATCAAAGCTTTAAATATGTTGAATTTGCCATCGAAAGATATTGTAATTATTTCAAATACAAAAATTCTAAACACTTATGGTTCAATAAAAGGCTATGAGGTAATTGAAATTGATTATCCTCATAAAATCGAACCTGGTGTGGTATCTGCAAATGCCGGTGATTTTGCATTCAGAGCAATACAAAAAGCTTGTGAAATCAAACCAAAATTCATTGTAACAGCTCCAACTTCAAAAGAAGCAATGCATCTTGCAGGACATCATTTTAACGGACAAACAGAAGTTTTGGAACATTTTCTTGCTCATGATGGTCAAAAAGCTGAAATGCTATTTACATCCAGAGATTTTAGAGTGCTTCTTTTGACAAGACATTGTGCTGTTAAAGAAATTAAGATAACAAAAGAGATACTTATTGAAAAAGTTGAAAGATTACGTTGGTATTTCCAAAACAAATTACTTATTAATAAACCATCTTTTGCCCTATGCGCTTTAAACCCGCATGCCGGTGAGAATGGAATTATTGGCACAGAAGAAGAAGAAATTATAATTCCTGCAGTAGAATACTTAAGAAAACGAGGAATTAATATCACTAACCCAATGCCTGCTGATGCTTTATTTATTAAAGGAGTTAGGAATTATCTTAATAGTGAAAAATCTCCTTACGACTGCTATATAGCGTGTTATCATGACCAAGGGTTAATCCCTATTAAAGCAGCAGCGTCTGAAAAAACCGTAAATATGACTATCGGGCTTGATATTGTTAGAACATCTCCAAGCCACGGTACGGCTTTTGATATTGCAGGTAAAAATTTGGCAAATCCTGAGTCAATGATTGAAGCTATTAAAACTTGTTTATATTAATAATTAAGACGCCCTCAACAAATGAGAGCGTACTTTCCAAAATAAACTTCTAATTGGCACCGAATTTATACAGCCTTAAAAGCTTCTGCAATTGATTTATTATAATCAGGTCTTAAAATACCTTTTTCTGTAATAATACCTGCAATTAGTTCATGCGGAGTTACATCAAAGCCGGGATTAATAACATTAACCTTATCTGAACAAATGATTTTACCGTTAATATGTGTAACTTCTTCTCTAGAACGTTCTTCAATAACGATTTCTTCACCGGTAGCAATTGAGGTATCAATTGTTGATAATGGTGCTGCAATATAGAATGGAATATTATGATATTTAGCAGCAATTGCAACTGTGTAAGTACCAATTTTATTAGCGGTGTCACCGTTTGCAGCAATTCTGTCTGCACCAACAACAACCATATCAATCATACCTTTTTTCATAAAGTATGAGCACATTCCGTCTGTAATCAATGTAACAGGAATACCATCCATTGCAAGTTCAAATGTAGTAATTCTTGCACCCTGTTGTCTCGGACGGGTTTCATCCGCAAATACCTGAACAGTATTGTCTTTAGCGTATGCTGAACGTACAACTCCAAGAGCTGTTCCATAACCAACTGTTGCAAGAGCGCCTGCATTACAGTGAGTAAGTATAGTTGCACCTTTTGGAACTACTTCTGCACCGTAATCACCAATTTTCTTATTAATTTCGATATCTTCGTTTTCTAATTTAATAGCATTTTCTTTAAGTTCATCTACTATACCTTTAATATCTGAAGTAGAAGCCTTTATAACATCAATTTGTTTTTGACAAGCCCACATAAGATTCACTGCTGTTGGACGAGAGGTTTTCATATATTCAGCTTTTTCAATTAGCCAATTTACAAACTTTTCTCTATTGTCAAATTTATTTACTCCTTCTTGAGCAAATAAAACAACACCATGAGCACCCGCAATACCAATTGCAGGAGCACCTCTAACAATCATATCTCTGATTGCATTAAACATTTTCTCGCCATCTGTTATATTAACAAACTTGTATTCATAAGGTATCACTGTTTGGTCGACCATTCTTGAATAATTATCTACCCACTCTATTGTTTTAATCTTTGATTCAAATGCCATTTTTCAACCTTCTTTTCAACTTATATAACTTTCCACCGTATTTTGTAGTAAAATCTACTAATTTGCAAATTCTCTACCAAGTAAAATACTAAATCTTTGTATTGGTTTTACCACTATTTAATTTCAAAATCTATACTGTTATTTTCGCCGTTTTCTTTTTTCATGCCTGTGATTACTTCATAAACATAAGCTGTGATTACTCCTGCAACTCCGTTAAACATAGCACTTATACCAGCCATAAAAATCATTAACAGAACCATAACAACTAAAGAGCCGAATCCGCCTGTTAAAAAGAATCTTAAAAATCCTTGTGTATATGCAGGTATCAACCAACCAAGAAGCATGCTAATCGGAGTATAAACAATTGAAAATGTTATAAAAGAAACAAAACCAATTACGGCACCGAAAACACAGCCTTCTTTTATACTAATAATCCCAATTAAATCATGTTGTTTCAAATACGCAAGGACAAATGCTGATAAGCAAGTAACAGTAATCAAAAAAGTAAACAAGCTTAGATACGGAAGAATTGTAATAGCCCCCATAACAGCGCCTGCAAAAGCACTTAGTATTGATAACTGTTTTAATAATAATAAATTCATTCTATTCTCCTGCGTTTATATAACCTTTTAGTGCAGTATGAGCTGCAACAAACGGAGAAGCTAAGTAAATAAATCCTTTAGTATTCCCCATTCTACCCTGAAAATTTCTGTTTTGAGTAGCAAGACAAACTTCGCCATCGCCTAAAATACCGGCATGAACCCCTACGCAAGGACCGCATCCAGGTGCCAAAATCGCTGCATTTGCTTCTACAAAAATATCAATCAACCCCTCTTTTAAAGCTTGTTTAAATACGTCTTTTGAAGCAGGTGAAATTAAAAGCCTTACATCAGGATGAACGGTTTTGTCTTTAAGAATTTCTGCAACAACTCTTAAATCCTCAATACGTCCGTTTGTACAAGTCCCAACATAAACCTGATTTACTTTAATATCTTTTAGTTCATCAGCGCGGCGAGTATTATCTACTGTATGAGGACAAGAAACTGTATGAGGAACATCTTCTGCATTGATTTCAATAACTCTTTCGTATTCAGCATCACTATCAGGAAGAATTTGAACAAATTTATCTTCACGTCCGCGTTCTTTCAAGAAAGCTTTTGTCTTATCATCAGCAACAAATAACCCGCATTTAGCTCCAGCTTCGACAGCCATATTTGCTAAAGTAAATCTTTCTGACATAGACATATTTTCAATAGTCTCGCCACAGAACTCAAGAGCTTTATAAGTTGCACCATCCGCGCCAATCATACCGATAAGATGAAGCATTAAGTCTTTTGAACAAATACCTGCTCTGAATTTACCGTTCACAACAATTTTGAATGTTGCAGGAACCTTTAACCAAGTTTTGCCAAGAGCCATTGCAACAGCAATATCAGTTGAACCCATGCCTGTAGCAAACGCTCCCAAAGCACCTGAAGTACATGTATGTGAATCCGCTCCCACAAGAACTTCACCTGGGTTAACAAAAGTTTCAATTAATCTTTGATGACAAACACCTGCACCAACATCTGATAAAACAGCACCGTATTCTTTTGCGAAATCTCTTAATACAACATGCGTGTTTGATAATTCTTTTCTTGGACTTGGAGAAGCATGGTCAATAAATAAAATTGAACGTTCCGGATTTTTAAGCTTTTGAATACCAAGTTTTTTAAATTCCTGTACTGTTAAAGGGCCTGTACCATCCTGTACCGCAGCAACATCAACTCGTGATATCACAAGTTCGCCTGCATGTACATCTTTTCCGGCATGGTTGGAAATTATTTTTTCTACAAGAGTTTGTCCCATAATCTTTCTCCTCATCTATAATATAAATATATCATAAATTTGTTTTTTATATTAGAATAAATATATAAATTGATTAGGAGAGAGAATGGAAAAATTTAAGACTGTTATTAAAAGCAGAGCTTTTATGTATTTTATATTGTTCATGTTGTCTGTATTAATGGCATGTTTATCTACCGAATATGATTATGATTTATTTGCACGACTAATCGTCGGAGAACATTTCTTTGCAAATTGGTCATTGTCATATAATGACTTTTTATCTTACACCCCAACCCATATTTGGTATGATCACGAATATGGCGCAAGCCTGATTTATTATCTGTTCTTTAAGGTTTTAGGTCCTTTTGGACTAATCCTTATTCAAGCAATCTTAATGTATTTAACCACATTTTTTGTCATAAAAACACAGGATTTGCAAAAAAACAGCTACCCGCCAACACTTTGGTTCTCTGCTGTTTTTTTACTGATAATTGCACACCTGAATCCTTCTTTAATCAGATGTCATTTATGCAGTTTCATGCTATTTTCACTCCTAATTTATATATTAGAAAAAAGCAGAAAATATAACTCAAAACTATTATATACAATACCTCTGTTAATAATCCTATGGAATAATATCCATGGCGGAGTTGTAGCCGGCATGGGAATGATATTTATATATATGATAGGAGAAATTATAAGACGAAAACCATGGAAAAAATATCTTATCGTATTATTAGTATCTACACCACTTTTAGCAATAAACCCATGGGGATGGGATTATTTTAATTTCCTAATTTCTGCAAATACAAAAACCAGAACATACGTAACAGAATGGTGGTTTGTATTCGCTCAAAGACACGTACAATATTATTATTCTTCATTTATTATATCTCTATTTGCAGTTGCTATTGCATTATGCAAAAAGAGATTTGATATGACTAAATTCCTTGCATTAATAACAACAACCGTATTAGGAACATTGCATGTTAAGTTATTATCACTATCAGTAATTATCGTTGCAGCTTTGTATTACAAAGAAATAATGAAACTAATTTGCAGCAACTGCATAAGATTAATGGAAAAAACTGCCTATATTCTTTGCATAATTGCAATACTATATATTCCATTTACACACCCGTACACACCAATAATTAATCTAAATAAATTTCCTATAGTAGAATGTGAGTTTTTGAAAATAAATAATATAAAAGGAAATATCCTTACAGAATTCGGGCTGGGTAGCTATGTTTCATATAAACTTTATCCAAATAACTTAATTTATATGGATGGAAGATATGAAGAATGTTATTACGATAGAGAATTCAATAAACTTATACAATTCGTAGCTGCTGAAGATAACTGGAAAGACGCAATCTATGATTACCATACAGAAATACTCATGCCGGAAAAGACCACAAGAATATATGAATTTTTAAAAGACAGACCTGAATGGACTCTAATATTTGACGGTCCAAACGCCGGAATCTTTTTACCGTCAAGTATAGCTAAAAAAGAATACTTGCAGCCGAGTCATGATATTAAATACTATGAAAAAAATATATTCAAAACCAATGGTGAATTTGGCAAAAAAGATGAAGAAAGGCTTATAAATGAATAATCAGCTTAAATATACCTGCCTGTTTGGAGGAGGTGCTATCAGAGGGTTAGCTTATGTCGGCGCAATACGCGCTCTGGAAGAACTCGGTATTGAATACGATATTGTAGGAGGCTCTTCTGTTGGTTCAATCTTTGCGGCACTTGTTGCATGCGGATACAAATCTTATGAGCTTGAAAACTTATTTATCAAAGTAAACTTTGAACTATTCAAAGATATTCACCTTGGATTTGCTAAAGGTTTAGGTCTAAGTAAAGGGGAAATCTTTATTGAATGGCTTAATGAACTAATTTCAAGAAAAGCAGAAGATATCAAAAAGAAAAATCTTAATTTTGAAGATTTACAAAAAGAGCTGGTTATTATTACTACCAATCTTAAAACATTCAGCACTCAAGAGTTTTCAAAAAACCAAACTCCGGAATTCGAAATAGCAAAAGCTATCAGAATTTCTTCAAGTATGCCGGGATTAATGCCTCCTTATGATTATAACGGAGCAAGTCTTGTTGATGGTGACTTACAAAAAGCTTCTCCTATGTGGAAACTATCCGATACCGTAAATAACTCAGAAAGCAGAATTTTAGAGTTTCGTCTTGAAGGTTCTTATGGAGAAGAAAAAAATACTCCAATTTCATATCTAAATACAATTTATAGCTGCATTACTGATGTAGCAACAGGCTTTGTTACCGAAATTTACGGACAAAATGACAGATATGACTGCATAAGAATAAACACAGGAGATATATTCTTTGCAGATTTGAATCTGGATAAAGAATCCAGAAGAAAACTTATTAACGCAGGTTATGAGCAGACAATGCAGTATTTCAAAGAAATTCTGCCTGCAAAAAAAGAACGTCTCGAAAAAGTTTACTCAACAGCCTTAAAATTCCTAAAAAATGCTAATAAAGGCCTAAACTCCAATAATGTTGAAGAAACACAATGGTGGTTCGGGGATTTATTTATGCTCTTATGCGAAAACAAAGAAATTGTAGACCCTGTTATATACAAAGAAATCTTTGAACTAAAAGAGCTTATTATGAATTCTGTATCAACAATCCTCTTTTTCCATACAAGGTTTAAAAATACCAAACAAATCTCAGAAGCATTCAAACACGTCATAAACCAGCTCGACCAAAGAATTTCAGAGCTAAAACTATTTTTGCAATCAAATAAGTAATTATTAACTTTTGTAAAGATTTCTCAAAAAACGGGTATTTTTTGTAATATTTCTTAATAAAACACTTGAATTTTATATACTTTTTATATATCATAAGTATATAAGGATTATTTAATTCCTTAATGACTATTAGGCTTGTAGTCACAAAATAAATCAAGTTATATTTACCCCTACGGAGTTGTGTTTATGTCAAAATCTATTACTATGAAGAAAACAGGTGCTACTAATCCGGCTAGATGCGGATTTGTTTCTATCACATCAAATTCATCTGATTTAGGTTATTACTTGAGAAAAGTTAATGCTATCGAAAACTTGAGCGCATCAAAAGAAAAAGAACTTGCTGTAAAAGCAAAAGATGGTGATATTAAAGCAAAAAAAGAATTAGTTCAAGCTAACTTGAAACTTGTTTTAACAATAGCAAGAAAAGCTATTCATGTATCAAAACTTCCTCTTGTAGATTTGATTCAAGAAGGCAATTTAGGTTTGATGGTTGCGGTAGAAAAATTCAATCCTGAACTAGGCTATAGATTTTCAACTTATGCAACTTGGTGGATTAAGCAAGCTATGTTTAAAGCTATTTCTGAACAATCTTACTGTATGAAAATTCCTGTATATGTTCAAGAAACCTTATCAAAATTCTCAAAAGTTAAACGTGAAATGGAAAGAAGCTACAATTGTCAGGTTACAAATCAGGAAGTCGCAAAAAAAATGGATATTGAACCTGAAAAAATCGACAATTACTTACAAGCTTATTCTACAACGGTTTCAATTGAAGGTTCTTTTGATGCAAACAACGGAAGCGAATTAAACGTAGCTGATGTTGTAGCTGACGAAAGTGCTACTGTTGAAGAAAATATTGAATTTGAAGAACTAAAAAAAGAAATTGCAAATGTAGTATCAACTCTAAAAGAAAGAGAACAAGCTGTTATCAAAATGAGATTTGGTTTAGAAAACTTTGCAAAAACAACTCTTGAAGATATTGGAAAAATGTTCGGTGTTACCAAAGAATGCATCAGACAAACAGAAGCAAGAGCTTTAAATAAAATGAGAGCAAATTTTGCATAAAAAAAGGGGCTTTTTGTAAGCCCCTTTTTCTTTATAAAGAATTTGTATAAATCTGACTAACAGCTTCTTTTGTAGCTTCTGTAGGTGCAATTCCCAAAAGCCCATCCAGAGAAGGGGTTGTAAATGCAAGATTTACAAGATTTGGAATATCAGATTCCGTAAATCCTTCATCACGAAGTTTAGAAGGAACACCGACAGATTTAAGCCATTCATAAACCTTAGTTTCAGCCTCAGATGCTGTACTAATTTTTCCAGCAATTGGTTCTAATATATATTTAAGAGTCTCAGCTTTAGTATCAAAAATATTTCTCACAACGGCAGGAAGCAATATTGCCAAGCCTAAACCGTGAGAAAGTTCGTGTTTTACAGCACTCAACGGGTGTTCAAGAGCATGTGTATAGTGTAATAATCCGTTATCAAAACATACTCCGCCAAGCATAGCAGCATAAGCAAGGTAATAACGAGCTTCCAAATCATCCGCATTTTCAATTGCTTTTGGTAAATATTGAGCAACCAATGTAATAACTTCTCTTGCAAGGGTCACTGCATAAGGAGAAGCCACTTTTGATGTAGCTGCCTCAACTACGTGGTTAACCGCGTCAATTGAAACATATCTTGTTTGTTTAGGTGAAAGTTTCACCATTAATTGAGGGTCATCAATTGCGTAAGTAGGATAGATGCAATCGTAGGCAATTGCTGGTTTATAGTCCTTCTCAGGAATTGTAACAACCGCAAATCTGTTTGTTTCAGTACCTGTACCGTGAGTAAGGTTAATTGCGACAATCGGAGCTGCCTCAGTTGGCGCGAATGTGAATTCATAAATATCGTTTGCCGTTTTATCAGGGTATTTTAAAAGAATAGCAACCGATTTGCCCGCATCCGTCGGAGAACCGCCTCCGATTGCAATAACAGCTTTTGCACCAAAATCAATCGCAATTTTTGCAGCCTCATTAACAGCTGTTGTTGTAGGGTTTGGAGTAACGCCATCATAGTTAATATACTCAATACCGTTATTTTTAAAAGATTTTTCAACAACATCCCACGCTCCTGTAGCCTTATAAGCATTTCTACCACTCATAACTATTACACGGTCAAGTCCTTTTGCTTTAAAATCCTTAGCGATATCTTCGATTTTATTAATCGCACCACAGCCAAAATAAACACATGTTCGGGTTCTAATCTCACGAACATCATGGATATTAATATCCTTTTCCCACATATAAACTCTCCTTTCTATAATAAAGACCACTATTTAATTATAGCTTAAATTATCATGTTGTAAAGTTATGTAAAGATTTGCGTTAGAAACCAATAATAATTGTAAATTTTATAAAAAAAGCTTGCAATTATTAAAAAAATGGCTATAATAGAGTCAAGAGGTGCGTGAAAACCAATAGTGGTGCACCAGAGAGTACTTAGTGTATAGGAGAGTTTATTATGAACAAAGAAGAATTAGTAAAAGAGATTGCAAAAAAGACTAAATTGTCTCAAAAAGTTTCATCTGATGTATTATCAGCTACTTTAGAAATCATCCAAAAAACAGTTGCTAAAGGTAAAAAAGTAACTTTAGTTGGTTTTGGTACTTGGGAAGCTCGCAAAAGAGCAGCTAGAACTGGCAGAAACCCTCAAACAGGTAAAGAGCTTAAAATCGCTGCTAAAACAGTTCCAGCTTTCTCTGCTGGTAAAAGCTTCAAAGAACTTGTTAAGTAGTTCTTTATAAAGTTTTAAGGTCGGATTTTCTTTCAGAAAATCCGACCTTTTTAATACCAAAGTATAGGAATTATCGTTTTTGGGGTAAATGCCAGTCTCATTTAAACAAATAATTCCTATACAAACTTAGTTTAACTGTTAGAAACAGCAAGTACATGCGACAAAGGAATTCCTCCTTGCGCAGCAGGTCGGTTTACTACTTGACCTTTTATGTACATAACGGTTGAACCTCCTCCATCAAGATTCATAGCGTTTACACAGCCCAATTCCTTCATGAGATTAGCCAGCTCCATCAAAGTTAAACCTATTGATGAACCTTCACGACCATCAGCAGTAAGCATAATCAAATGATTGTCTTTTGTGTAACCAATTGCAGTTCTTGGGTTTCTACCTCCGATAGAAGCTAATTTTTGAGCTGTCATATCAACATAAACTTCATTGTTTCTGATTAAATAAGGACCACCGCTAATAATATGATTAACTTTTTCCCACCCCGGATTAGTCTTAATATTGAGTTTAAACCTTTTTGCCTTAACTATCGTATCAATATTTTTGGCCGAACCTACTACCACAAATCCGTTTTGGGGAATAATATTAGCTTCTGTAGTAACTTTAATTAGTTTCCCGTCAGCTATGACGATTTGTTTACCATACTTAGGAGAAGGCGGAGAAACCTTTCCCCACTCTTGCGTATAAACGATTGTATGAGTAGACAACATTCTAGGCTGATTGATATTATCAATTTTAAGCCCTCCTATATTTGTATCTAAACTTGCTTTTAATTGAACTCTTGCCATTGCATAACCGTTATCAAAAATACCCATTGCAACCCTATCATATATTGGTCCGGTATAAATCTTTTTATTAATCATAAGAGTTCCAAGCGGAACACCGGTCTGAGGTTTAAAATATCCTCCATTTATAGCAACTATAGCGTTTTCTTTAGCTGCAATACCTGCAATTTTTCTTCTGGAAGCAAGAGTATCTGATGCTATTTGAGGTTCAATTTTTAAACTTTCATTTACATCCTGACAAACTTCTACAACATTTATTCTCACTGGTCTGCCGTTATAATAGCGAAGCATTTTTACGTGTTTTATACCATTATCTACATCAGCAATCTTTGCTCCAGAATATTTTGTTTTAATATTTTTATCAAAAATAACTTCACGATTTGCCTTTTCCTCTTTTATGTAATTCAACGTAGGAGAAAGTCCTGTATAACTACCTAAACTTATGCCGCTAGCCGGTAAACTTAATGCCAAGCAAATGGCAATAATAATTCCCGCCGCACTCGTTGCGTTCTTTTCAATTCTAGGTCTTTGTAGAATCAATGTATCCATAGGTTTCTTCCTGTGTTTATAAGTAACCGGATACCTTTTTTATTAAAGAGTGGTGTGGGGTTTGTAACACTCCTTTCCGTCGCTCACAGAATGGGGTAAATATATAATGTGAAGAGTGGAAACTTTTCGATCGGGCGAAATATTGACTGGTAAATGTAGAACATCTCGCCCTACTATTATTATAACATACACTTAATATTTATACAACCCTTGTACAGTAACTCTTTTGAACTATTTTTAAAATGTCATTATTACACTTATTATTTGTGATACAATTATTATATGAGTTTAATTTCAATTTTAAAAACAAAGAATAATAAGACATTATTTACAACTCCAAGCCACGGAGGCAAGTTTTGTATATTTCATAAATTTTACCAATGGTACAAATCCGATATATCAGAAGTCGATGCCTATGACCCGCAAAAAGGGCTAAATGAGGCAGAAAAAAAAGCCGCTAAAATTTATGGAACGAAATACACAAAATTCCTCACAAACGGTTCTACCAGCGGAATAATAGCATCTATCCTTGCCAGCAGATGCAAAAGAATTTTAATATGGGAAAAATCGCATCCTTGTCATAAAAACGGATGCAAACTTGCCGGAGCAGAAATAATTGAATACCAATTATCTCAAAACACAGAATGGGGTGTTTATAAAGCTATTACACCTAAAGAAGTTGAAGAACTAATACTCAAAAATAAACCGGATGCAATAGTTATAACAACGCCTTCTTACGAAGGAATGGCTGCTAATGTAGAAGAAATAAGTAAAATTTGCAAGCAGTACAACATTACACTTATAGCAGACGAAGCACATGGAGCGCTTTATCCGTTCTCTAACAGACTGCCTCAATCAGCCGTAAAGTTTGCAGATTTCACGGTTCAGTCACTACATAAAACCGCAGGAGGACTAAACCCTACAGCACTATTACATTCGAATAATATAGACCCGACAGAAGCATTGAATATGATTTCAACAACATCGCCTTCATATCCAATGCTTGCAACGATTGAAGCAAATATAAACTATCTAAACTCTGTTCGCGGACAAAAAGCAATAGAAACGCTTATAGACAATATAAAAGAGCTTAATTTACCACAGGGCGGAGATGATATAACAAAAATTCTCATTAAGAAAGAAGGATTAAGCGGGTTCGAACTTTCTGAAATTCTATTTGAACAATACGGAATAGAAGATGAGCGCACCAATGAAATTTCTACAATGCTATTATGCGGAATAGGAACTTCTGCAAAAAAACTAAAAAAACTAAGCAATCTCCGTCTTTAAGTCATCTTTTTTTGATGCCGCAACCGCCAATGAATCACAGCGTTCATTGTATTCATGTCCGGCATGACCTTTTACCCAAATAAACTCAACCTGGTGTTTTTCCTTAGCAGCAAGAAGACGCTTCCATAAATCGACATTTTTTACAGGTGATTTACTTGCAGTTTTCCAGCCTTTTTTAATCCAACCATCAATCCAGTTTTTCTCAAAAGCATCAATAACATATTTACTATCAGAATAAATAGTAACATCACATGGTTTCTTAAGCGCTTCTAAACCAATAATAACCGCCAATAATTCCATTTGATTATTAGTAGTTAATTTATAACCTTCTGAAAGCTCTTTCTCATGTTTAACACCATTTTCATCAACATGAACTAAAATGGTGCCGTAGCCTCCGGCTCCCGGGTTTCCGCTACATGCACCATCTGTATAAATATTTACTCTTACCATCTTGAACCCACTTGTAATCTGACCCAAAGGAACACCTGCAGTAAATAAACCTATTTGGACAAAAACCAATGTGTTCCGCCCCTTGTTGAAAATTAAGCTGCAATTCCCTTAATCTCAGAAATCAAGTATTTAGCAGCCCAAGCAAAATCTTTATTATCAGAAGCAGCTTTTTTAAGGTATTCAACAGAAGCTTCACCAATTCTGATAAGAGCCATTGCTACAACGCCTCTTTGGACTCCGCGAACTTCTTGCAATTTACTAACTAATTCAGGAACTACAGCTGTGCCTTGCTCAACAAGAACATTTTCTAATTTATTTTTAGTTGTATTATCAGCTGTTTCTAATTTACAAAGAATTTCGTCTACCAATTGCATTTCAATATCTCCTTCACATAATTATTTCTTTTAATATACACATTATAAAATAAATTTTTAGGAAATTAAGATTTCCTTACATAATCTTTATATTAGACCGCAATTTGTAACAAATTATTAAATTTACATCGAAAAAGTGTAAATTGTACAAATTTTTCGTTTTTTATAGTAATATATTAGGGTTACTAAATTTTAAGTATAAAGGAGGCACATGAATTGGCAATAGTTTCATCTTCAATTGACGCGCTGGAAGAACAGCACTTGGACAAAGTAAACTTAGGACAACACGTCTTAGCAGAGTTTTTTGAATGTGATTCAAACGTTCTCAATAATATCGACAAAGTCGAAAAACACATGGTTGACGCAGCCCTTGAATGCGGAGCCACAATAGTACAAAAATGTTTCCACATGTTTAACCCATACGGAGTTAGCGGTGTCGTTATTATCTCAGAAAGTCACTTGGCAATTCATACATGGCCTGAATTAGGTTACGCAGCAGTAGATTTATTCACTTGCGGCACAAAATGCGACCCTAAAGTTGCATACGAATTCTTAAAGAAAATGTTTAACTCTCAAAAAGCTTCTTTTACAGAACTTAAGAGAGGAATAATAGATAGAGAAACTCTCAAATTGGCAGAACAGCCGTTTGAAGTTGCAGAACAATTTGAAGAATAGAAAAACCGCTCAATAGAGCGGTTTTTTCTTGGCAAATTTTATTTTTAGGAGTTTTCATATTGATATGAAAATTCTACAATCACCCACTTATAATAATCACATATCGCCCAAATACATACAAAAACAAGATAAACTGGCAGAACAAAAAAATTCTGCAACTACAATATTATTTACACCTCCGTCTTTTAAAGCTTTGTCACCAAAGTATTTTAAAGCAAAACAATACCTGAGCACTTGTAATAATATTAACGCTAAAACAAGTTTATATGATTTAGATTTAAATAGGCTTGAGGGAATACAGGAAGGCATAAAAGTATTCAAAGGTTTGAATATGAAAGAGATTGCATTTTATTTAACATCAGCCAGAGAATTTGCTATCTCCAGAGGGTGCAGGAATATGTGTTCTCATTGCTATGCAGATGCTCGCCCTCCAATAAAAGAGAATAGCGAAAAAATCAACAAAATGAGCTGGGAAGACTTTACATCAATAACCGGCGGAATAAAAGAGTTAAATAAAAGACTTGGATTCATGGCAATGTCGCCTGAAAATGAGATAATAAATGACGGCAGAAACTATGTAACACCTTTCCATGACGCAGATTGCATTGATTTAGTTTTAAAAGATAATTTAGGGCAGGAACACGATTTTATTGATATAAGCAAAGAGCTCTTGGATGCCACCGGATTTGAAGTTTTGTTTGATACGTGCGGTTGGTTTCCTAACAACAAACCCGCTCAAATACGGGCAGAGAAATATGTTGAGTATTTTATTAAAAACCCGAATCTAAGAGATAAATTGGGGGTAAATATATCATTTAATCCTTTTCATTCTTCATACACAAGAAGTTTAATTCTGGCAAAAGAAAACAAAGTTGAAAAAGCAAATAAAATGCGTAATTTATACACAACAAGAATGGCGAATGTTCTTTACACATTCACACCTCTTGTAGGAAGCAAGAATTTTAAACTTATCGCAAGAAGTATTCGCGATGACATAAAAGAATTAGATGGTTTTACCGAAAAGGATTTAGATAGTTTATTCAAAGAAACAATTAGTAAGCTAAAAGAACTTTATACCGAAGACTTAAATACAGAAAATAAATATATCAAAACCCCTCAAGACATCACTAATAAACTTAATGAATACCAAAAATTATATAAGGTTCGCAATGCTATAGATTACACCGAAAAACTATTAAAGTTAAGCAATACAGAGAATTATCATTTAAAACTAACGAATGAAGATATAGAATTGGCAAATAATACTGTTAAAACAATGAACAATCCGCTTCAAGCAATTATAGATTGCAAATTTTGCGGAATAACCGATGCCAACGGGGATTTTTATCTTACGACATATAACTCAACATATCCTACAGAAATAAAATTAAATCTATCTGCATCTGGCAAAACCACATCTCCTATAAGACCAAATCTGCAAGAAGATTTACCTGTTACTAAGAACAAAATAAACATTGATATTTTTAACAAACTGCAACAATAACGCAATTTTTACACTCTAAGCGTTTTATATATAATATGGTTATGAAAGTAGGAAATATCAATCCTGTTTTGTTCAAAAATGTGCAAACATTCACCCAAAAACAGGAAATAGTAAATAACAACCCTCAAATTACGGAGTTAGGCAGTATAACTCCTGATTTTGCAGTAAAAACTCCGCAGAAATATACTGCAATGGAAACTCTTAAAACCGAAAACGGATTGCTTATTTACCCCTATAAACTTGCCAACGGTCAAAGGGTCACAATAATTCCAATGGAAGATTCTCCTACTACTGTTAAAAACTATGTTAATGTTGGCTCTATGAACGAAACTGACAACATAAAAGGGATTAGTCATTTTCTGGAACACATGGCTTTTAACGGAACTAACGGTTCTGAAGGGTATCTAAAACTTAATCAAGGTGATTCATTTAAAAAAATTGAACAACTTGGAGGCTGGACAAATGCAAGCACAAACTATGCTTTAACCGATTATGTCAATTCAACTCCGCTTTTGGATAAAAGTGATTTAGAAAGACAGCTGCAAGTTATTGCTTCAATGAGTGATGATTTGACACTTGCTGATAATATGATTACAAAAGAAAAAGGCCCTGTTTGTTCTGAAATCAACATGATTTTAGATAACCCGCAGACTATTGCAATGGATGAAACAGTCAGGTCATTATTTAATATAAGAAGCTCTGCAGATGAACTTGTCGGAGGCAGCGTTAAACATATCCAAAATCTCACACAGGATGATATCAAAAACTATTACAATAAATATTACACTCCTGATAATATGAATCTTGTTATTACGGGAAATATTAACCCGCAAGAGACCATCGAAATGGTTTCAAAGCTTTTCTTATCCAACAAAACATCAAACGGAAAGAACTTTGAAACAACATTAACTCCTATAAAAACAACTGTCAGAAAAGATTTTATAACAGACAAAGCATCTTCTGCCAATATATTATTCGGTTTTACCGGTCCTAAAAACAATGACACAAAATCAAAAATAATATTTGAAATACTAAACAACTATTTATTATCTTCAAAAACAAATTTAAATAAAGAACTAAAAAGATTAAACAGCACTCATCCTGCATTTGGAATGGAAAAAGTAAGTACAAATCCTAATAACCCGACAATGATATACTATGGTTTAGAATGCAGCGAGGAGAAATCAGAAGAAGCACTTAAGGTTATATTTGATATAATCTCAAATCTCAAAGAACCTACACAAAAAGAATTGAATAATATCAAAGAAAAACTATTACAAAACCATACAAACGAACTTGAATACTCTGTTCACGTTAACAGCATGGTTGGGAATGCAATCTTTAATAATAATCTTGATTATTTAACAAATTACAAAGACATCGTCAATGATATCACAATTAATGACGTTAAAGAATTTATAACTAAGCATCTTGATTTAAATAAAGCCGCGTTATCAGTTGTACATCCTGAAACAACACAAGAAGCTATTGAAATAAACCATAAAAAAGCTTCCAAACTAACTTTCAAAGGAAACAATTATAAAATCGGAGTACAAGAAACAAAAAATACTAATTCATACTTTGATATAAATCTTTATTTCAACATGCCGGATAGCAATCCTGCTGCAAAATCCGTATTATCAAGCATTTATCAGCAAAACCTTGAAAGCGATAATTACTTAAAATTTGCAGAAGAAAATAATCTTGATATAGATATTGATTTAACAAAAGACAATCTTTCAATCAGCGGATATTCCGGCAAAAAGAATTTTGAAAAAACTCTAAAAGCAGCAAAAAAACTGCTTAATAAACCTGCAATTACTCAAGAATATTTCGAAACAGCCATTAATCGAATAAAAGAAAATATTGCACGCTCCCAAGATACCGCATCCGGTATTTATGCCGATTATGAAGCAGCAATCAATCCGCTTTATACATCAAAACAAGATATTTTAGACGGATTAAATAAAATTACTCTTGAAGAGGTAAAAGAATTACATCAATACATACTTAACAATTCCAGCGGTACAATTTCTACAAACAACAAAGAGATAGATAAATTTGAGATTTTAGATAACGTTCAAAACCATAATTTTGAATTGAGAAATGTTTATGTTCCAAACGAGAAAACAATTGTATTAACAAAAGACAGAGCTGTTTCTCAGGCTGATATTATGCAGACATTCAAATATGAATGGAACAATTCTCCCAAAGAACGCGCAATCAGCGAGATTATGAATACAATTTTATCGTCATCTCAATCTATTGGTTTATTTAACACTCTTAGAGAAAAAGAACATCTTGCATACACGGTTTATTCAAACAATGATTGGGTTGGAAACTGTGGAGAATTGTCACTAAATATTCTCACAACAACTGATAACAAAGAAATCGGGGAAATAACTTATGACAATGTTCAAAAATCAATCAACGGTTTTAATCGACAAATCGGAGAACTTTTAGGTTCAAAATATACCGATGAAGATTTAGAAAGTGCAAAAAGAATATTAAAAGCAAACTTGCTTCAAAAAGAAGGTGTTTGGACAAAATTAAGCTCTCTTAACAGAAGTTTGAAATATTCAAGAGATTTTGACACGCAAGTCTTTAATGAAATTGACAAAATCACGAGAGAAGATATTGACAGCTTTGCTAAAAAAGTATTTACAAACCCGCCAACTTACTCTATTGTTGCAAGTAAAGACACATTAGAATCTAATCGTGATTTTTTGGATACATTAGCTCTCTAAATTTTTTTATACTCTCAGCTTGAGTCTTATAATCCTCATCCGTCAGTTTTTTCAAAGAGTCCAACATAGAATTAATGGCTGTTTCAATGTTCTCACGGTTTAATTCTAACATATCATTTGCCATCTCGAGATTGGAAAGCGCCAAACGCGTTGTATCTCTAAAACCTGAAGCTGCAATAGTTTGCGCTAAAATATTATCTTTGATATTTGCACATAGTGCTTGTGCAACAACTAGAGGCAAATTGGAAATTAAAGCGACTGCTTTATCATGTTCTTCTGGAGTAGTAATAATTATTTGAGCCCCCAGTTCGTTTATAACGGATTCCAATTTTTCCGGCACATCGCCATCTAAAGGTGTCATAATCCATTTTGCGCCCTGGAATAATTCAGGGTAAGAATACTCCCATCCCTGATGTTCAGTCCCTGCCATAGGGTGAGAAGGAATGAAATTGTAAGAATATTTCTTTTTTGACACAAATGTTTTTAAAGAACACACGTCAGTAACAATTGCTTCCTTGGATAAATACTCTTCCAGTTTATCCAATACCTCTAAGGTTTTATTCATTGGCGTACAAACAAAAACGATATCGCAATCCTTTAGCGTAGAATAATCATCTGAAACATTTGTCTCTTTTAGGCTGCGCGAAACGCCCACTACAGAATATTTTCCCCTGAGATTCTTAAAAATTGATCCGCCAATTAAGCCTAAACCTATAACCCCGATTTTCATCCTTATATTTACCCCAAGTCCCTGTGTTTAAAACTTTTTACACCTTCTGCATAGTCTTTTACAATATCACCATAACCTTGGAGTGTGTATTTATAAATAGTTAAACCTTCTAAACCAACAGGACCTCTGGCATGGGTTTTGTTGGTAGAGATACCGACCTCTGCACCAAAACCATATCTAAATCCGTCAGCAAATCTTGTTGAAGCATTGTGATATACACCTGATGAGTCAACAGCATTCATAAATAGATCCGCATTCTCGCGATTTTCTGTAATAATCGATTCCGTGTGACCTGATGAATATTCATTGATATGTTCAATAGCTTCTTCTACACCTGATACGGTTTTACATGCCAGAATTTTATCAGAATACTCTTTATGCCAGCTTTCAGGGTTAAATACAATCTCAATTTGATTTTCTTTTAATGTATTAAGGAGCTCCTCTTTGAAAGCAAAATTCTTATGTATCAAAAGAGTTTCAACCGCATTACAAGCAGACGGATATTGAGTTTTTGCATCAACAATTATTCGTTTTGCTTTTTCTAAATCAGCAGAGTCATCAACAAAAATATGACAAATTCCATCAGCATGCCCAAGCACAGGAATTTTAGTATTTTCTTTTATAAACTTAACAAGACTATTTCCGCCGCGAGGAATAATTAAATCAATATATTTATCCTGCTTAAGCATTTCTGCTACATCATCTCTTGTATAAACCTGATTAAGCACATTTTTAGGGAACTCTTCAATCTTATCTAAAGCAGATTGAATAACATCCATTATTACTCTATTTGTATTAGCAGATTCCTTTCCGCCTTTTAAAATAACCGCATTAGAAGATTTGATAGCAAGAGCCGAAATCTGGGTAATGACATCCGGACGAGCCTCAAAAATTATACCCAAAACCCCAATCGGACAAGATTTTTTTGTTAGAACAAGACCTGTATCAAGCTCTCTTTGAAGCAGGATTTTTCCAACAGGATCTTCCAGTTCATAAATATCAACTACCCCCTGAATCATATCACGCATTTTATTCTCGTCCAGTTTTAGACGATTGAATGTTGCCTGCGACAACTCACCGTTTTGAACAAGAATTTCTGCCTCCGACAAATCTTGTTTATTCGCGTTGAATATAGATTCGCGATTATTTTCCAAAGCTTCGGCAATACTTAATAAAGCTTTGTTTTTTATTTCTGTTGAAACAAAAGCAAGCTTTTTTGATGCTGATTTAGCATTAACAAACTTAGATTCTGCCATTTCTGTATCCCTCTGCACGCATACAATATTGTAACCTGCGTAGATTAATCATTGTAGAGAATTTTTTGCGCATAAGCTGCTCTTGCAAAGATTTTGCAGGCATTTCTTCCGTAATCTTTGGCTGTTTTACAACAAAGCCGGATAAATTCATAAATGGAACAGAATTTCTGTAATCCATATAAGGGCTTTTTCTCTCAAATTCTTGCATTAAAACTCTCCATAAAAAACTGATTGTGATAGCATCATATTATATAAAATATAGCTCCGTAACAAGTTTAAGTTAAGAAAAGTTTACTTAGATTTTTATTAATTATAAAAAAAATTACTGGTAGTTGAAAAGTTTTTATGTTGTTGGTATAGTAAAAAAGAACCAAGTATGAAACTTGTAAAATCAAGCGCGTGTAGCCCAGTTGGATAGAGCGTTTGGCTACGAACCAAAAGGTCGGGGGTTCGAATCCCTCCACGCGTACCATTTAAAAGAGCCTTAGGGCTCTTTTTTTTCTGTAACCAATTTCCCTTGTACTTTTTTGAGTAATTTACTCGAAAAGATTTCAAATGTCGGTTGGGCATACTTGCCCAACAATACTAAAACACAGGAGGTCGGAAGTCAGTTGATGATTCTAATTTAAAATTACTCACTTTACTCTTTTTCTACTTACCCCAAAATTATATTTTTCTAAAAAATCACCCTGCCTTTACTCCACAAGCTAATTTTACCATTGATTACCACATGAGTAAACTGAGTCTTATGATTTAATTTATTAAGCATATATCAAAAGGGCAATTTTTGAATAGAAAAACACTTTATATATAAGGGAAAATTTGGAGAATAATTTATGTTTACCAGAATCGGATATAAAGCTGTTGAAATTACTACTAAATCTTTAAAAACAGGTATAAAGACTGCTTCTAATACTATGCAAAAAACATCTGGAACTACATCAGACACAATATCATTAACTTCAGAGCGTATCAAAATGTTGAAATTATATAATTCTAGTGGTACCAGAAATCATTTATTTAATTTTACGAAAAATGGTAAGATAAAAATTGAGCAAAGGGTACATGGTTCTAATGATTTGCAATTTTTGGAACATATTAAAAATGGTGAATATGTTAAACCACAAATTCATTACGAAGGGACTCTGCCTTCTTCAAGACAAGGAATTGAACAAAGTAATAAACTGGCAAAAGAAGTGATATCAGAAAATGAGCATTTAATTGACGGTTTTCGATATTGTGGACCTAATGCAATTTTTGATAGTTGCGGAAGAAATATTTCAAGATTTAGAAATGGTAACCAAGAAATTGTTATATTAGACCGAACATTAGATAAGAAACTTGTCAAAACATTAGAAACCTTTAATAATAGAATTAAAGGAAAAAATTTAACAGAAGAACAAAAGTTAGATGAACTAATGAAATTTGTTGATGAAGTTTTCTCTGTAAGCAAATCAGGAGAGCAAACTTCAAAATATGTTGCGACGAATCTAATGAAAGCACAACAAGTTGAAGTTCTATTAGGTGATATTATAAACAGCGGTGCGGGAATGTGTCGTCATCGAGCATTATTAACAAAAATTTTAGCTGATGAAATGAAAATAAAATGCAGAATGGTACATGGTTATTATAATGGCGGTGGACATGCTTGGAATGAAATAATAACAAAAACTGATACATATTTATTTGATGCAATGCATGGTAATGTGTTCAGTATAGGCAATACTTCACGAAATATTGTACCGGAAGTATTGCCATATAAAATAACAGATCCTAAAAATACTACTAACTTAATTTCTAAATATTTTGATGATAACAGCACTGTTGGTATACTTTATAAATGTGTAAAACATAGAAGCCCAATAACGACAAGTATTGCTACATTAACACCAACTACTAATGGTTATAGAATAGAACCTTTGTTTGATAATGTTTTGATTAATGGTGAAAGAATAAATGGAGCTAAAGAAGTATTTCCAGGTGATTATATTAATTTAAAAGATATAGGTTTTCAAATAATTTAATATAAAATTAATGTTTATCAAACTTCCTGTTAAAAATCATCAATCCGACTGTCTTTATGTACCTCTTGCGAGCACTTCTAAAATCTGATATCATGGAGTATATGCCGCACAAAAAATTAAAACGCATTACTCCTGAAAACTATTTAAAATATTATTATGATATTCCCTATGAGGGAAAAACTTCTGCCGGCAAACCTTTAAGAAAACTAAGGAATATTGTTTGTCCATATCGAGGAATAAAAATTATCCCGAGTGACACCATCAAAACATTTGAAAAAGGTCTTAACAGGTGTAAGAACGCACGAGATGCAGTAAATTTATTACTTCTGTTTCAACACAATTTATTACCGGTTGAGAAATCAGTTTTTGCTATTTTCAAAGATTTTGCAATGATCAATCCGCATGATAATCTTCAAAACTGCCTGTTAATGATTAAATACAACTGTCTGATAAAACTCAAATTAGAAGAAATGGACGTTTTAGATGAAGTTGACCTGCTAACCCGAAAACTGTCACCCCATACAGCACTAAAAATAAGAGCAAAAACAACCAAATGCCGTCAAATAATTCTAAGTGACAACAAACGCGACACATTTAAACGTAAAACATTCTTAAACTCCTTAGAAGAGATTATCCCAAACGATAATGAGCGAGAAATATTTAACGATATAAAAAACAAAGCATTATTTCTTCCAACTTCAGAAAGCAGTCGAAATGCTTTTGTGGTCAAATACTCAAAACGCAAACAAATTGAGATTATAAGACGTCTGTTTATTGCCTCTACCGGCTCGATTGAACATGTAACCCCGGCATCTAACGGCGGTTTGAACACTATGGGGAATTTTCTGTTAACATCAGCCAGCGGAAATCGTTATCGAGAAAATATGCCGCTTGCCGAATATATAAAACGCCATCCGAAAATACCCCAATATATGCAAATGTATATTGACGATATTATAAAAGAAATTCATGCCGGAAATATGGAAGGTAATGAAACCTACCCTTATAAAATAAAGAAAAAACTCTATGAAGAATCTGAAGGAAGAATTATGATAAGTCTTTCGGGATATAAATATTCGGAAGAAGAAGCCGCTCAAGCTGTTGAAACTTATGAACATCGTTGGGATTAACAAATCTTAATATATTAGGCAATTTTTAACATTCATTGATTTTACATATTTGATGAACACACAGCTTAGTATAGAAAAATTTTCAAGATTTATACAAGAAAACAAAGAACGAATCAGTCCTCAGATATTTGCAGAAGAATTTGGCAAAGTTCAAAGATTTTATTTATCATCAAAACAACGTGATACTTTTTGTTTTGAAGCAGAAGTCTTAGCTGAAAAAATGATTGAAGATAAGAATCCTGATTTTGCAGGAATAATCTTAAGTTCACTTTGCAAATTAACCCAATATATTCCTGAATTATTAGAGATCTTTGCAACCCGCGGCTATTATGTTGCAAAATCAAACAGTGATACTGTGCACATGATGGCAAGGCTTAATGACCTTAGAAAAATCTATTACAGAGTTCCTGACAAACTCTCACAATACCTTAAAGTACTTTATAAACAGGAAAAATGTCTAAAAGAACTTACAAGAAACTATGACAAAGCAGTTAATTCATACCAAACAGTAAGCCGGCATGCTGCGCAGAAAAGAGATTATGAACTGATGCTTGCGCATGTTCAAACAGAAATCGGCAAAATTACAAAAAGGAAACACCCTGTTGAAGCAAAAGAAAGACTACTTTCTGCCAGAGAAACTTTTGAAACCCGCGGATACGAGCAAAACGTACAGTATATTAAGATGCTTTTAGATGAAATTAAATGCTGTACACAATATTAAAAATATAAGCGCTAGCAGAGTTGGTACATATATATATTGAGGAAAAGGCAATGACAATGTTTATCAGGGCGGTGCATTGATAATATAAAAATAAATGGCAAGAATAACTTTGCTAATGGCGGAGAAGAAAACGATAAATAAATTATTTCTTCAGGAAAACAAACTATCTACACAAATGTTGTAGATATAACCCCGCGCCCGTTTGAACTAAAACTCAATGTTGATATCTGCACCGCTGATGATAAATTTATTACAACAACAATTTCATTCAACCTATTTGATTTTTCAGCAGATTTCTCAACACAAGAAGGAGTCCTTGAAGCTCAATCAATCAAACTGGAAAATATGATATCTACACGTTCCACACTCCAAAAGGCCGACATAGCAAAAGAATCTTCGTCATACATTCGTTATCAAATATTACAACAAGCAAGTACATCACTTATGAGCACATCAAAAGACATACGTGCTCAAAGCGTTTTAGGGCTATTATACGAGTTAAATCGTTAAGTTTTGTAACAAAATAAAAAAACGATGAAATTAGACTCTTTTTATATACTTTATATATATGTAAGTAAGATATAAAAAGAGAACTAAAAAATCCTTTCCTAACTAATTCCCTAAAACTAATTTTAATTTCCCCACCGCTTCTCCATCCTAAGAGAAGCTTTTTATTTTGTAATTTTAGTACTTGCAACATGGGTTTTGTATTTTTTGTCTTTATATAAATAAATCTCTATTGTATAATTTTCTAATTCTTTTTTAGTAAAGATTTTCTTTTTGAATTTAACATCCACAACATTAGGTTGATCAGCGTAAGGATACAAAGGAGCATCCTTTGATGCAACAGGCTTAGTCACACATTCAAGCCGTTTCCCGTTATATGTAAGAACAAAATCCGCTGTTAAATGCACAACATCGACATTTGAAACATTCAAAAATCCATAAACAGCGCTCAATGGATAAGTAAACAACTTTTTCTTTGTAACAACATTCAAAAGAGTAGTCTCAATATCGTTTTTATAGATAACTTTATTATTAATAAACAGGTCGATTGAATGAACTTTATATCTATAACGTTTTGCCTCGGTTGGACGATTATCCAAATCAGCAATATTAGCTGCTTTAAGATAAGCATTGCCATAAACCCTGTTATCTATATCCTGAGGTCTTTCCTTTAACAACTGCTCAAAATACTTAATCGATTTTTCCGGATCTGAATCAGAAAGAATGATTGCAAGTTTGTACCTGATATCATAATCTTTTGGTGCATATTTCTCTGCTTTTTTCAAGAATCTTACAGCATCAGAATTCAACCCTGACTTCACCATAATATCAGCAACCTGAGTATATGATTTAACTATTCTGTATTTTATAGACTCTTCAACAACATTATCCTTTCTAGAGAATTTATCATAATAAAATTTAGCTTTTTCATAATTTTTTGCAGCTGATAAAAACTTCCCGTTTGAATAATATTTATCACCAATAACAATATAAGAACGAGTCTTAAATTTGATTAACGGTTTTAAAGTCTGATCTTTAACACCTTTTAAAATATCTTCAGCCTCAAGCAATTTATCCTGCATTACAAGAACGCATACTAATTTATAATATGGAGTATAGATACCTTGCTTAGCTTTATTAACGGCTAACTCGTAAGCAAATTGAGCTTTTTCATAATCTCCTGCAGTTTCATATAACTCACCGGTATGCAGACAAACAGAATATTTTTTTGCAGGTAAATCCTTCATTAACTCAGCACTTTCAATTAACTGCTGTGCAAGTTTTCTATCCATGCTTTGTCTGGTTTCAGCACTCATCGAAATGTTTTTAATCATTTCATTTCTGGCATGCAAAGCCAAACAAAAAGTAAAAACGACAGCAAATAAAACAGAAAATACTATAGTCCTCAAATATTCACTAATAATTTGAGCTTTTGATTTTTGAAAATTATATTTTGTTATTTTCTTTTCTTCTTTAATCATTAAGTTCCTGCAAAGTTACAGAATCAGGCGAGCAAAGTTCTGTCAGTTTATTATAGATATCATTCATTACCTTTTTTTGATTTAGTTCAAATCTGGAAGAAACTTTTGCTTTTTCAGGATTTTCAATAAGACGTTTAGAAGAAAACTCTTCCATATTGTCAACTGCGCATGAAAGGAATTCCTGAATACCCTTTATATCACATTCATTACAATAAACAGTTACCTTAAATCGTTTTGCGCGTTTGATACTTGTTGGAAGAATTCTTCTTTCAAAAATTCTAATAAGAGTAAGTACAGCAACACTCAAAATTGTTGTAAGAATTGCAACATCATACATTGCAACACCACAAGTCATACCAATAGCAGCACTTATCCATAAAGTAGCCGCGGTTGTAAGCCCGATAATCATCGGTCCGTTTCTAAGAACAGCACCGGCACCAATAAAACCGATACCGGAAACGATTTGTGCTGCAACTCGCCCCGAATCTCTAATACCGGTAGCCTGAGGTACTATTACATTATCTCCATCAACAAATGTTGGAAAACCATATATTGATATAATTGTAAAAATACAAGCACCTAAACAAACAAGAATATGAGTTCTTAACCCTGCATATTTATTCGTAAGTTCACGTTCTAAGCCCAATAAAAAGCCTAAAACAAGAGCTGCTATTATTCGCATTATAAAATCTGAACTAAAATCCATCTAATCTCTCCCGTTACCTTATAATAATACAATATAGGAAGAGATTTGACAATATAAAAAAAGGCGGTTGCAAAGCAACCGCCTTTTTTGAAAACCTAATCTAGTTAAACAAGTCTTCTAAATCGTCAAGGATACCTTCATGATTTTTATCATCATTAGGATTTTTCTGTATTGATTCAATAAGAATATCCAGTTTGACAAGAATTTGATCAATATCACAGTGACAGCCGTTAGGAATTTTAGCAAGGATTTCATCAAGTTTCTTAATAATAGATTCATGTCCTTCGCCAAGAGCAACTTTGATACCGCCTAATGTGATAGCAACTGCATCCAGCTTAGCTTCAATATTTGTTAATACTTTATTGTTCATTTCAGAAGATTTCAACAAGTCTGCTAATAACCTTTCAATTGTTGACAAGTCTACGTTTCCGCCGCCGCCAACCGAAATATTTGCGATAGCATCCAAGATTGCTGAAACATTAACATCTGAACTGTTTTTAAGTTCATCAACTTTATCAAGAAGTTTTGCAACCAATTCATAAGTAGCTTCTGCAACAACTGTATTTTTGTTAATAGCTGCTGTATTGTTGGCAATTGCTTCAAGAATTTTATCAAGATTTGCCTGTTGACCAGCATCTAACTTGTCAAATTTAGCAAGTACTTGAGCAAAGAAGTTTGCCTGATTTGCATCAATATTATCAAGTTTAGCAAGAAGTTGATCGAGCTTATTCAAGATATCAGCATTAATATCATTACCCTGCATCAGCATATCAATCACTGCTTTAAAGTTAGCTTGAGTAGATGCATCCATGTTATCAAGTTTGTTCA
The DNA here is from genome assembly GCA_932182025.1 of uncultured Candidatus Melainabacteria bacterium. Lineage (GTDB taxonomy): Bacteria > Cyanobacteriota > Vampirovibrionia > Gastranaerophilales > Gastranaerophilaceae > CAG-196. The sequence continues at coordinate 25,185 of CAKNXK010000020.1, read as the reverse complement.
AGATTTTTGTAAGAACTTTTACGCCTTCTGCGTTAATCTTGTTACCTTCTGCAATAGCATTCAGAATAGCTGCAAAATTAGCTTGATTTCCTGCATCCATATCACCCATCTTCGCAAGAATTGCTTCAAGAAGAGCTTTATTATCTGATGTCATAACTGAAACATCACCAATTTTTGCAACAATCGCAGTCAAGGCATCTTTCATGCTATTTTCAAAGTTACCAATACTATTGAGAATATCTGTAAGCAATTGATGAGTTTTGGTATCCATATCTTTGTTTTGCTCATTGCCTTCAATTACTTTATTCAAAATAGCCTCAAGAAGTTTAGTATTATCTGTATTACCGTTTTGAATAGCATTCAGGATATCAACAAGCATGTTGTAGTTATTTTCACCCATTGAATCAATCTTATCAATAATAGCTAACAATTTTTCAGAAATACCTGAATCCAATTTGCTAATAGCAGCAAGAATTGCATTCATTACTTCAGTTTGTTTTTGAGACAATTCTCTATTTTCAGCAATTGCTTGATTTAAAGTTTCCAGCACTTTTTGGATCAATGCTTTAATATCAGCATTATCTAAGTTTTGAGTTGTCAAAGCATTTAAAATTTTGGTCAACATTTCATTATTTTTTTGGTTGATAGTATTGCCTGTTTCAAGCATATCAACAATTGTCTTTAACAACGCAACAATCTCATCGTTTTTGCCATTATCAATTTCTGAAATCTTTTGTTCTACTTTAACTGTAAGCTGAACATTAACTTCTGTTTTTGAGTTATCAGTAATAATAACATCCGGTTCATCACCTAACGGGCCGCTGCAAGAAGCCATTGACATCATAAACAGACCACCAACAGCACCAATAATAGCACCTGCAGCAGTACCAAGACCTGGCACAACTGAACCAACACCGGCTCCGACTGCAGCTAAAGCACCGGCTGTAAGAACAGGAGCTTTAACAGCATCCCAAGTTTTTTTGTACCAAGGGCGGTTATCTTCTTTTTGCGCCTTTTTTTCTTCTGGGCTTTTAAATCTATCGAGCATATCATCCCCGATTTTACCGGCTAAACCGGTTTCCAGCGCTTCTTTTTCTGCCGCTGTTAAAGTATTGTATTCTGCCTGAGAAACTTTTCCATCGGCAACAATTTTGTCGAGTTTGGCTTTTGACTCAGGATTAATACCATCAAAATTAATACCCATAAGTAAATATACTCCTTTCTTTAAATCATGTAACAAACCTACTTTTCATGTTTAACGGCAGGTTTTTGAAAAACTTTAGAGTATTTTCAAAATTTGTTACAAAAATTTACAGTACAATGCAGATACGTTTATTGTACCTCATATTCTCGTCTAATTTTCCTATGTAATGTTAAAGTATTAGTCAAATGTATAATTGCCCGATTGTAACAGAATTGTTACAATATGCTCAGTTCGAATTTTACCGTTTGCAATTTGAATATGTTTATTCTATTATCAGAACATACGCCGATAATTAAAGAATGTGTTCTCTCACATTCTTTCTTAAAAAGGTTTAAAATACAATAAATATAAAGGAATAAAATCATGGGTATCAAAGGTAAAAACGACAGAATGGTAGTTCTTGCTTGTGAAGATTGCAAAGAAAGAAACTACACAACAGTTAAAAACAAGAAAAATACTAAGGACAGAATGGAATTAAAAAAATATTGTCCAACTTGTAAACAACACACTACACATAAAGAAACAAAATAATAGTGTAACAAGCTTTAGGGGGCAACCCCTTATGCGTCCTTAGTTCAGTTGGTAGAACGTCGGTCTCCAAAACCGGATGTCGAGGGTTCGAGTCCTTCAGGGCGCGATTTATAACAAAAAGGTAATTAAAATAAATGAACGACAATTTTTCAAACACTAAAAATGCTATAATCAATTATTTTAAAGGCGTTAGAACTGAATGGGGCAAGATTACTTGGCCGGAAAGACATCAGGTCGTTGTTGAAACATTTTTCGTTGTTGCAATTGTATTTATATTCACTGTTTTTATTTATTTTGTTGATATAATATTCAATGCATTATTGTCAGGTTTAAATTACCACGCGTAAGCAATCACAATTTAACCAAAAAGGGTAAGAATAATGAGTGAAAAAGACGAAAATATTGTAAACGAAGAATTTATTGAAGAAGCTCAAGAAGAAACAGTAAAGTCTTCTGATAAAAAGAACCAAAAACGTTGGTATATTGTTCATACATATTCAGGCTACGAAAACAAAGTTAAGAGCAACCTTGAAAAACGTATTGAATATATGAACATGGCTGATAAGATTTTCAGAGTTGAAGTACCTCAGAAAACAGTTACCCAAATTAAAGGTGGAAGGAAACAGGAAAAAGAAGAAAAAATCTTCCCTGGCTATGTTCTTGTTGAAATGATTATGGACGAAGACAGCTGGTATGTAGTTAGACACACAGCAGGTGTAACAAAATTCGTTGGTTCAGCAAAGAAACCTATTCCTGCAAAAGAAAGTGAAATCAAAAAGATTATTCACCGCTCAACAGCTCAAGTTCAAAAAGTTGAAATGGATGTTAAGGTTGGTGAAAAAGTCAGAATTACTTCCGGACCATTCGCTGAATTTGTTGGTGATATTACAGAAGTTTATCCTGATAAGGCTAAGTTAAGAGCAATGGTTTCAATCTTTGGACGTGAAACCCCTGTTGAACTTGAATATAAACAAATTCAAAAATTATAATACAATTTGTAGACAAACAAAACAGTCTACGAAGTAAAGTAAAAAAACACTGGTGCCAAGCAGCATTTTGTAAGGGAATTACAAAACAAGTTAGTAGTCATAACCAAGCAAAATGCGTGGAAGCACAAAACAATCTACGAAGTATATATAAAAACGTGGAAGGGGTCGCCCCCCGTTTGGACCACGAAAGGAGAACAAAATGGCAAAAAAAGTAGTAGGAAAAATCAAGCTTCAAATCGAAGCTGGTAAAGCAAACCCATCACCACCGGTTGGTCCTGCTTTGGGTCAGCATGGTGTTAACATCATGGATTTTTGTAAGCAATTCAATGCTAAAACTGAATCACAAGCTGGTTACATTATTCCGGTTGTTATTGATGTATACGAAGACAGAAGTTTTACATTCGTAACTAAATCACCTCCAGCTCCGGTTCTTATTAAAAAGGCATTAAACCTTCCTAAAGGATCTGCAGTGCCTAACAAAACTAAGGTAGCTGAAATCACAAGAGCACAATTAGAAGAAATCGCTAAAATCAAAATGAACGATTTAAACGCAACAACTATGGATGCTGCTGTGAATATGATCAAAGGCTCTTGCAGAGCAATGGGCGTTACTGTTAAGGAAGAGGCGTAAATAACTTTATCCTGACCAAGACTACAAGATTGTAGCCTTTAAAACACCCAAGTAACATTAGTACAATGGAAGGATTTAAAAATCCGTTACTACCATGAAAGGAAAGAAATAAAATGTCTAAAATAACTAAAAAACAAAAGAAACTTCAAGAGCTTCTAGCTGGTTTTGAACAACCTGTTAGCGGTCGCGAAGCATTAGTAAAATTACAAGAAATATCTAAAGAAGTAGCTAAATTCAACGAAACAGTTGAATGCCACATGAGATTAGGTATTGAAGTTAAACACGCTGATCAACAAATCCGTTCAACTGTAGTATTACCTGCAGGTTTAGGAAAAGAAGTTCGCGTTTGTGTTATTGCTAAAGGACCAAAAGTTAACGAGGCAAAAGACGCTGGCGCTGATTTCTACGGCACAGAAGATATTATCGATAAAATTTCTGAAGGCTGGTTTGATTTTGATACATTAATCGCAACACCTGACTGTATGGGTATGTTAGGTAAGTTAGGTAGAGTTTTGGGGCCTAAAGGTTTAATGCCAAACCCTAAAACAGGTACTGTTACTCTTGACATTGCTAAAGCAGTTAAAGATGCTAAAGCTGGTAAAGTTGAATTCAGAGCTGATAAACAGGGTATGATTCACTGTCCTATCGGTAAAGTTCAATTCGATACTGAAGATTTGGTGAAAAACTTTGGAACATTGGCTGATGCTGTTCTTAGAGCAAAACCTGCTTCTGCAAAAGGTACTTATGTTAAGTCAATATATTTGACAACAACTATGGGACCTGGTATCAAGGTTGATTCTAAAAACCTTCAAGCAGAAGTTAAAGAAATTGTTGGTTGATATTTATGTCGGTCTTTTGACCGACTTTTTTTTAACATAAAGGGCGCAAGTTTTGCGCCCTTTATGTTATAATAAATCTGTAATTAATAAGGAGATAATTATGAAAATCAGAGCAAGTCACATTTTAGTAGAAACAAAAGAACAAGCAGAAAATTTATTATTAGATATTAAAAACGGTGTAGAATTTGAAGATCTTGCTAAAGAATACTCTAAATGCCCATCAGGACGTGATGGCGGAGACTTAAGATGGTTTGGCAAAGGTATGATGGTTAAACCGTTTGAAGATGCTGCATTTGCACTTAAAGAAGGCGAAATTTCCGAACCGGTTGAAACCCAATTTGGATGGCATTTAATCAAATGTACAGGTATTGATGCATAGTTTATTAAAAAAACTTGATATTGATTATTTATTGGTAAACTCCACTAACGAATACTTAGTGGAGTATTCCTCTTTAAGCGAAAATGCACGTTACACTTTAACCGGATTTTCAGGTTCAACAGGAGATGCGCTAATTACATCTGAAAATATTTACCTGTTTGTAGATGGGAGATATCATACTCAAGCAGATATGGAGTCAAAAGGAAATATTACTGTTGTAAAATTAGACTTAGGACAAAAACAAGATGACGAAATTAGAAAAATTATTGACCCGAATAAAACATTAGGTATAGTTGCTAAAAAAGTTTCACAAACAAGACTTGAAGGGTTTAATGGATACAAGATAAGATTACTTGAAGAAGACCCTATTAACAATTTCACGGAACCTCATAATGAACCAACTTACAAAACTGATTGCAAGCCAAAAGAATACATTCCTAATAAGCCCGTTTTTATAAGTAATTTGGAAGAAGTTTCTTATATAACAGGATACAGAGATTTTTCCAGAGATTGTTCTTCAAAAATTTGGGCAAAACTTGTTATTAACAACGACTTACTTTTATTTACCGATAATAAAGCCTGCGAAACATATTTAAAAAACTTTGAAGGCGAACTAATTGTTGATAAAAATTCAATTAACGCTTGGGATTATTCTTTAATTCAAAAACCTATTCATAAATCTTCTGAAATAAAGCAACTAAAATCTGTTAAAACTGATGAAGAAATAGAAGGTTATAAAAAAGCTTTTGAAAGAACTGATAAAGCAGTAATGGCTATTCGCAATTATATTGAAACAAACGACAACTTATCCGAATATGATATTGCAAAAAGACTTAGAGATGAATTTCTTCATTATGGAGCAAAGTCTTTGAGTTTTAATTCAATTGTTGCTATTAACCAAAATTCGGCATTAGCTCATTATTCTAAGAACTCAAAAGACATAATATTAAAAGACGGAGATTTAGTATTAATTGATTGCGGAGCTTATTATGAAGCTGGCTTGGCAACCGATATAACCAGAGTTTTTGTAAAGGGTTCACCTTCAAAATTACAAGAACAGGTTTACACAACAGTTTTAAAAGCATTTTTAAATGCATACAATTTAAATGCTGACACCGGATTTGAACATGATGAGCTGGCTCACGAAATACTAGACAACTCAATTAATGGGTTCACATTTTCTCATGGACTCGGGCATGGAATCGGGATAAATGTACATGAAGCACCTCCAGCACTAAATAAAACAGAAATTGCGCATAGTAAAATAAAAGATAATATGACTTTTACAATAGAACCGGGGTTATATAATCCAGAGCATTTTGGAGTAAGATTAGAAAACTCTTGTTATCGCAAAAACGGCAAAAACTGTTCTTTTGTTAAAATGGGATACGAAGGTAAATTAATAGACTATACATTATTAAGTAATCAAGAACAAGAGTGGTTAAAGGAATTTGAGATATTATGATAAAAATAACATCAGTAAACAATGAACTAATAAAAGAAACAGCAAAACTGCTTAAGAGCAAACACAGAGATGAAAGCGGTTTATTTATTCTTGAAGGCGAAAAGTGTATTGAAGAGGCTATTCAATCCGGATTAGAAATCAAACATATCTTTTCTACAGAAGGTTTTGAAGATTTACCGCAAAGAATCGAAGTAACAGAAGCTGTATTATCAAAGATTTCAGATGCTAAAAGCGCGCCAAAATCTGTTGCAGTTGCAAAACAACTTAAACCTGTTTGGAGAGAAAATTATAAAAAAGTTGTTTTACTGGAAGGAATAAAAGATGCTGGAAACCTAGGAACAATTTTAAGAACTGCAGCAGCATTTAAAATAGACGCAATAGTTCTATATGGCAATACGGTTGATTTATACAATCCAAAATGTGTTCGTTCTGCGGTTGGAAACTTATGGAAAGTTCCAGTATTCAAACTTGATAAACTAGATATTTTTAATACCTACGAGCGTATTGCTACACTACCAAAAGGTGAAAACGTAATCAATTTAAAAGAGTATACTCCGGCTGATAAGTTACTAATTATGTTTGGCTCAGAAGCGGATGGACTAAGCAATGAATTAAAAGAATACGCAACAAAAAACGTAACAATAGAAATGTCACCATCTGTAGAATCGCTTAATTTGAGTGTTTCAGCAAGTATTATTTTTTATTCAATTATGCCTAAATGATTTAAAGGCCAGAATGTAAACACAGCTCTACCGATAAATCTTTCTTGTGAAAGAGTGCCCCAAAAGCGGCTGTCTTTTGAATTACCACGATTATCACCCATCATAAAATAGTGTCCTTCAGGAATAATAATCGGTCCGCAAATCATACCATCTCTACAAGGTCCAAAATCATATTCGCTCATAATATATTCTTCTTTAAGCGGTTTGTCGTTAATATAAACAGTAGATTTACCTGTAGCATCCTGTTTAATTTCGAATTTTTCACCAGGCAAAGCTATTACACGTTTAATATAAGCAACATCTTTACAGAAAAACCCTGTAAGCCGGCTAAATAGTTTCCAAGGTGTGATTTCTAATTTTGTTGATGGCGGATAAAACACCATTACATCACCACGCTTTGGTGTATTTTCAAAATTATGATGTTTAATTATATTAGGATATTTGGTTATTTTTTCAATAACAATTCTATCTCCGATTTTTAGAGTAGGAAGCATTGAGCCTGAAGGTATCCAACGCAGTTCACCAATAAAGAATCTTATAATAATCATTGTAACTACGACAAAAACAATTGTGTCAACTGTTTCTTTTAACCCTGCTTTTAGTTTTTCCTTATCAATCATTCTTTAAATAAACCCTCTAATTCCTGTTTATAATTACTCTCAGGAAATACTCCTAATAAATTTCTCATCTCTTCTCTCAAATTATCTAATAAAGAAAGAGTCTTTTCAATCCCCATAACCGATAATGCTGTATAAATATTATTTTTCTTATCAGACATTGCCGACTCTTCTTCCATATCATTTTTAATTTGAAAATAAAGCCCATAGAGCTCAGCGAATAACCTTGCATTAATATTATCCATGCCTGATAAAACTGCACAACTTTCAAGTACAGCTGCAAACAAAGCACCGGTTTTTCCTTTGCATATATCTATATAGTCCTCTTGAGAAGGGATTTTCCCACGCATAAAAAATTGCTTAAATTCTGATTCACACATTTTTTGCGTACAAAATTGAAAAATTTTTATAATCTCCGGATTATTTATTTTTGAAATTGCAAGAGATACTAAGTAATCACCTGCCAATATTGAGATTTTTGGTGAGATTTTCTTCCCTATAGGCGTCTTACCACGCCTTAACAAAGCTTCATCAATAATATCATCATGCAAAAGAGATGCATTATGTATAAGTTCTCCTACTGCAAGGATAGAATAAATATTGTCATCCAAGTTTTTACCAGCAGTTTTCAAATAAAGAAGAGCAATTTTAGAACGAATTCTTTTTGAAGGTTCATCTAAAAACTCTAACAAAAACGGATACTCAATCCCCTCTTTCATAATATTCAGAACTTTATCCATGAGCAAATTTTAGCATAAATATTATTAATATGTAATTAGACAAAAGGTTGCGCATTTGCGCAACCTTTGTATAATCCCTAATCAAACAACTTGCAACGAATAAACGTTACTACTTTCATTTACTAACCTCCTAAATAAGGTTAAGAGCCATACTTGGTAACTGGTTAGCAGTTGAAAGTAATGTAGCAGACGCTTGTTGAAGAATTTGCTGCTGGATGTAAGTAGATGAAGTTTCTGCAACATCGGTATCACGTAATGTAGATAAAGATGATGTTAAGTTTTGAGACTGAACATCAAGCGCTGTAATTGCAGACTGAACTCTGTTTTGAACAGCACCGATTTTTGTTACTCTGCTTGAAATATCGTTAATTGCTTCATCTAAGAAATAAAGCATTTCTTTTGGAGTACAAGTTCCGTCTGTTTGTAATGAAAATGAATTTGTATTAGCGTCATATATTAAACCTGAACATGCAGCTGCAAACGCTTGGATATCAGCGTCAGTTGAGATTGAATTATCTTTTACGCCTGCATTTGTAAGTAATTCCCCAAGTGTTCTCGGATCAGGGTTTCCATCAGCATCTTTTGCATCTGTATTTGGATTTGTAACTGAAACCAATTCACTGCTTTTAAATAAACCTTTCAAACTTGCATCTGTAAATAAATCTACACTAAGGTTAATAATACTGTTTTTATCTGCATAAAGTCCAACTTGTAGATTAACCCCTGCATCTGTAATCCCAACACTTGAATTATCAGCACCTGCAGTTTTATCAAATGCCATCAATTTAATACCATTGAATTCAGAGTTTGCAGCAAGACGATTAACTTCTGATAATCTGGCAGCAATTTCAGATTGAATAGCTTTCAATGATTGTGAACCATAAGTACCGTTTGCAGCTTGTTCTGTCAAATCTCTTACACGCTGCAAGTGGCTTGTTAATAAGCTGTAACTTTCTTCAGCTGTTGTTAACATATCAGATCCTGTAGCAGCGTTGTCAGCAGCAACATCTAAAGAACCTAACTTTGTAACCCATTGGTTTGCAATTGAATAACCTGCAGCGTTGTCTTTTGCATGGTTAATTTTGTAACCTGTTGTCAATCTTTCCAATGCATCATTCAATCCGTTTGTAGAATTGTTTAAGCTTCTTTGAGCAATGATAGAGGAAATGTTTGTGTTGATTGTGAGTGCCATAATTTTGATCTCCTTTCACTTCGATACGTACTTCTACACTCCTTATGCGCAATCCATGCGCATAGCATTCTCACCGAAACTGCATCCATACAGCTTCGACACATCAGAAATAAATATTTCCGATAAAAAATACTCTCTTAAAAAACGATATGTACTTTATAAGTTTTGATAAGCTTTATGTTTTATCCTTTAAAACTATACTAATCCTTTTTGCTTATCATATCCTATACCAACATTATTATTTCATCATTTTAAGAAAGTAAACTCTTTTTAAAAATTTTTTTACAAATGTTAACAAAAAAAGCAATTACGGGATAAATAAATACTTTATACATATAAGGAGTATAAATATGGGCATCGGCGTAAATACAGGAGAACAAGCTACATATAACGGAGAAAGTATTAAAGTTACTTCCGAATCTGCTGCCTATATTACTGCTGTAAATGAAAATGGGGAAAGAATTAGTATTCCTAAAAATTCTGCATTATTACATTTTGCAAATAATGATGAAGAGCTCCAAGAACTTATCGCAGAAAACAAAGAAAAAATAAAAGATTATAAACATGATTGGAACATTGCAAAAGATGAGAAATGGAATCTCATCTCTCAACTCGGTTCCTTTTGGAAAAATTTAGGTATCTCAAGAGGCTGCACAAATCAATTAAACGGAGAACAGCTTGCTCAGTATAATGCATTGGAAGAGCAGAAAGGAAGTGCTGTTTCAAGAATGCATGCAGCTAGCAACGGAGTACATAGAACCGTACATGAAACATTAAGCGCAATATGCTAATCCGCTCTACAAGGGTATTTTAGACACTTAAAAAAGCTTAATATTTCTTAATATTAGTGACAAATTACTCTATCGTATGTAAAAATATGATATAATGTTATTAGGAGACGACATTGGATAGTTACCAGCCAAATGCGAGAGCAGAAAGGCGTCTAATATAAAGTATGACGAGTAATTTACAGTTCCAAAATGATGTGGAAAAGCTTATTTCCATTATGCCCCCTAAAATTACATCTAGTTTAGGATATGATAAACTTGAAGATGTTATTGAAATAGTTCTTGATATCGGACGTGTTCCTGAGATTAGACATGCCGGCGGGAAGATTGAAAAAATCGGCTCGGAATTAATCACCGATGAAGATATTACTTTTGTAACATCTCATCTTCAAGAATTCACTCACGATAACCGTTCAGGTATTCCCGGAACTCTTCACCGTATTAGTGCGATAAGAAATCGTCAAGGCAAAGTAGTCGGACTAACATGTCGTATTGGTAGAGTTGTTACAGGAACAATTGCTTGCATTAAAGATATTTGTACTCAAGGAAAGAGCATTTTATTCCTCGGACCTCCGGGGGTTGGTAAAACAACAAAGCTAAGAGAAATATCTCGTCTTGTTGCAGATGAACTGGGCAAAAGGGTAGTTGTTGTTGATACATCAAACGAAATTGCGGGTGATGGGGATACTCCGCATCCTGCCGTAGGTTCTGCCAGACGTATGCAGGTTGCACAGCCCGAATATCAGAAAGATATTATGATTGAAGCTGTCGAGAACCATACTCCTGAAGTTATTGTTGTTGACGAAATCGGTACTGAAGCAGAAGCTCAGGCTGCAAGAACAATCGCAGAACGCGGGGTTATGCTTATTGCAACCGCACACGGTAACAGTTTAGAAAGTTTAATTAAAAACCCGACCCTTTCAGATTTAGTCGGCGGAATCCAATCCGTTACATTAGGGGATGATGAAGCTAAAAGAAGAGCTTCTCAGAAAACTGTTCTTGAAAGAGAAAAACAGCCGACTTTTGACATTGTAATTGAGATTATAGACCGTAACACTCTTGCGGTTTACAAAAATGCATCTGAAGCTGTCGACTATATTCTAAGAGGATGGCCAATAAGACCTGAACTCAGAAAAGTCGACAAAGAATATGTTAATAAAGTTGAAATTCCTGAACCTGTTGAAGTAAAACAACCGGAAGAAAATCAAATGAATTTTTCATTCTCACGCCAAAAATACTGTGAACAGAATAAACCGCTTAAAAAGCTTTATTTATACGCAGTTTCTCGAACAATTGTTGAAAAGCTTATTGAGAGAATGGATTTCAATGTTGAAATCACAAGAAATGTAGATGATGCAGACATTGTAATTGCACACAAAAACTTTGCCAAAGGCGGTGCCAAAATTCTTAATACTGCAAAAGAATACAGAGTTCAGATTTTTTACGTAAAAACAAACTCTATGGCACAAATTCAAAAAGTGTTAAAAGACGCATTAGACATAAGACCTTATGATAATCCTGATACTCCGGATTTTTGCGATGAAACAGAATTAGCTCTTGACGAAGCAAAACAAGCAGTGAAACAAATTATGGATGGAGCTGCTGTTATTGAACTTGCACCGCAAAATACCCAGATTAGAAAACTTCAGCACGAACTCGTTGAACAATATGGACTAAACAGCACTTCAATCGGCGAAGGCGATGACAGACATTTAAGAATTTCAAAGTAAAATTTTTATAGTAAAATATTTGTATGACAAAACTTGTTATCCAGATACCTTGCTATAACGAAGAGAAAACTTTACTTGAGACTTTAAATGATTTGCCAAAAAATGTTTCAGGGATTGATGAAATAGAAGTTCTTGTTATCAACGACGGTTCAACCGACAAAACGGCACAAATTGCGCAAGAATGGGGTGCAAGTGTTCTGGAAATCAAACCAAACAAAGGGCTTGCAAACGCTTTTCGTTCCGGATTACAAGAAGCATTAAGATGTAATGCCGACATAATCATAAATACAGACGGAGATAATCAGTATTCAGCAAAAGGAATTGAAGCTCTTGTACAGCCAATTCTAAGAAAAGAAGCTGATATTGTTATTGGAGCAAGAAACATTCTTAAAATAAAAGATTTTTCTCCTCTAAAAAAATGTTTGCAAAAAATCGGCTCAGCAGTCCTAAGACTCTTATCCTCAACACCGGTAGAAGATGCGCCGAGCGGATTTAGAGCTTTTTCAAGAGAAGCTGCCCTAAAACTAAATGTTTTTGATAATTATACTTATACAATGGAAACCCTTATACAAGCAGGAGCAAAAGGTTTAAGAATACAATCAGTTCCTTGTGAGGTTAATCCAAAACTAAGAAACTCCAGACTTTTCAAAAATATTTTTGAATACATTTTTCGTTCAATGAAAACAACTATAAGAATGTTCATTGTATACCGGCCATTTAGGTTTTTTATTACCCTTGCAGCAATTTCTGCTATTGCAGGTTTTGGGCTAACAGGAAGATTTTTATATTATTATTTTAACGGTGCAGGAAACGGACATATTCAATCTCTAATCCTTGCTGCAATATTACTTTTAACCGCCGTACAGTTAAGTATTGTAGCTGTTATTGGTGATTTGATGTCAATCAATAGAAAATTATTGGAAGATATTCAGACAAGAATAAAAAAAATTGAACTAAAATAACTCGAACCAACTTGTAGGATAATCAGCAGAGGACGACCTGTAATCTCAAGACCATTCTTGTAAAATCACGATTGTCGTTCGACCCTTGTTATAAAAAAAAAACCGCTTTGTTCAAGCGGCTAAAGAAAAGGAAAAAAGGAAAAGGTTAATATAAGGAAACTTATCTTACATCTTATGAGAAGATACCAAATGTTCTGTCAATATTGTCGTCTCTGACAGATTTAATCGCATCCATTTCTGTGGTAATAGATGTTCTTTCGGTTTCTAATTTAGATAAATCTCTATCAAATTTAGTATCTTTTGTATTAAGAATACCTAATTCGTGTTCGTATTCGGCTTCGGCTTTTTTCAAGTCTTTGTTATCCTGAACTTCTGATAAATAATTACCATTAGTACTTGTTGCAACGCTGGTATCTTTCCATTCTGCATTAGCACCTGACGGATTATCATTTGCCATAATTGTAATCATGCCGGCTTCAACCATATTTTTAAGCCAAGTTTCACCTGTAGAACCTGATTCAAACTGAGGATCAACAGCAATACATCCACCTGCCGCTTTAATAGCTTCAAATTTACGGCAATAGTAGTTAAACTCGTCAGAAACATTGTCCCAAGTTTTAGCAGAACCTGCGCCTTCTTGAGTTCCAAATATAGCATCTCTTGTAGATGGAGAAGTATAAAGTTTATCTCTAAAAGCTTTTACTGCCTCATCGCGTTTTTTACTATCACCTTCATTAACAGCAGTTTCAATATCATTATATAGCTTATCAAGTTCTTCTTTTTCTGTTCCCGTAGCGGCTTCATAAGCATCCCATTCTACAGCTGTCATAATAGATGACCCGCCATCAGCAGCACCATCACGGTTCCAACGATCAAGCTGGAATGAATCTTCTGAGAATTCCTGCCAAGCAATATTTCTGCCAAGCTCATTCCAACCGCCGGCTTCGCTCATATTATCAGCATAGCCTAACATTGCCCAAGCAAAAGCATACTTATCGTTTCCATATTTGTTGTAATTCTCAACAACTTCTTCGGATTCAATCATTAAACCTGTTTTATTATCTTTAAGAGCGTAGTCTTGATATCTTTCTTTGCCCATATAAGTACACAAGTTTTTAAAACTTGCAATCTCCCAGTTTTTACCGGTTCCGTCTGTACCGGCAAAAGCAATTTGGAATTTAGTAGCATCTAAAGCTTCACAGTAGTTTTCGTACAACTCATCTTTCTGAGTTGCAAGGGCTATCTTCTGAGACTCGATTGATTGAGCCCTTAGCTCAACGTCATGGAGTCTGCTAGTCAAAGATAGTAATCTAGCTTGTGACGCTGCCATTCCCATTGTGTACTGTTCCTTTTTCGTTTTCCTTAATAGTGTTTACGGCATTTTTTATTAAATACTTTAGGATTTGGAGAAAAATTGTTACATTACGTTACAATTGGAGTTCTAATTTTCACATGTTATCATTGTGTTATGGCAATTATTTCAGATGATGATAAGAATTCAAAACCACGGAATATAAAAAATCCAAATATAAAAGCTGAGTCAATTGAATACGACAAGAGCTTTGAAAACTCTATACGTCCAAAAGATTTTGATAGTTATATAGGGCAAGGAGAGTTAAAAGAAACTCTTAAGATAACGCTTGAAGCAGCAAAAAAGCGTGGCAAACCTTTAGACCACTTGCTTTTCTATGGTCCACCGGGGTTAGGAAAAACTACAATTGCGGGAGTTATTGCTTCACAAATGGGGGTAGAAATCAGGATTACATCTGCTCCTGCCCTTGAACGTCCTAGAGATATTATAGGAATTTTAATGTCACTAAAAGGCGGCGAAATATTATTTATTGATGAAATACATAGATTAAACAAGGTTGCAGAAGAAATTCTATATCCTGCAATGGAAGACTTTACCTTAGATATGACAACTGGCAAAAGCCAGACGGCAAAAACGCTTAGAGTACCTATTCCAAAATTTACTCTTATTGGTGCAACCACAAAAGCCGGTGAACTCTCCAGTCCGCTTAGAGACAGATTTGGGATGATTCATAGGTTAGAATTTTATACAGTGGAAGAGCTTGCAAAAGTTGTAACCAGAACTGCAAAAATATTAGAAATCCGGATTACGGAAGAAGGGGCAAAAGCAATTGCAAGACGTTCAAGAGGAACACCAAGAATTGCAAATAGGCTCATAAAACGTGTTTCTGATTTTGCCATAGTAAAATATGATGGAATAATAGATGAAAGAGTGGCTAACGAGTCTTTAGATATCCTAAAAATTGATACTTTTGGACTTGATACAACAGACAGAGCTTTATTAAATCTGATTATTGATAAATATGATGGAGGTCCGGTTGGTGTTGAAACTATAGCGGCAGCATTAAGCGAAGATGTTCGAACAATTGAAGATGTTTGCGAACCTTATCTTTTACAAGCCGGATTTTTACAAAGAACCCCCAGAGGAAGAAAGGTATCTCCTGAAGGGTACAGACATTTGGGCTTAAAGGCTCCGTCAGAACAAATTAATTTATTCTAGGGGTAAGTTTTATGAAAAAGTTTTTATTAATATTAATGATGTTTTTTACAACATTAGGCTTTGCATTTGCAGATGAAGCCAAAATTTTACCATCACAAATTGGAACAATCCAAAATATAGAATATGTTGATATTGAAGAAGAAGCAGCACAAACAAAACAAGAAGTTGAAATCAAATTAAAAAGCGGAGATTTAGTACTTGTTGATAATATTTTAACAGGCAATCCTTATTATGATATTAAACTCAAAAAGGGGGATAAAGTAATCTTACATATAGAAGATGAGGGCGATGGGCTGGTATTTTCTATTGAAGATGTTAAGCGTTCAAATGCGCTTATCTGGCTATCAATCTTATTTTGCGGATTGTTAATTTATGTAGGAAAGAAGAAAGGACTGCTCAGCCTTGTATCAATTATTGTTACATGTGTTTTAATATTTAATCTTCTTACTCCTATGATTTTAGCAGGATTGCATCCGGTTTTAGGAACAATTATTATCTGTTTAATTTCAACAGCGTTAACAATGTATTTGGTTGGCGGTTTTAATAAAAAAAGCAGTGCTGCAACATTAGGTTGTGTGCTTAGCTTGCTTATTGCAGGAATTTTATCGTTTTTGACGGTAAAAACAGCTTCGCTCACAGGATTTAACAGTGAGAACTCTATGTTTTTATTTGCTGCACATCCGGAGCTTGATTTTATAGCAATAATAATTTCAACAATGATGCTTGCAACACTTGGTGCGGTTATGGACGTAGGAATGTCTATAGCAAGTACAATTAATGAAATTTATGAAGTAGATAACACAAAAACTGTTAAAGAATTATTCACTTGCGGTATGAATGTTGGACGAGATATTATTGGCACAATGGCGAACACTTTAATACTTGTTTATCTTGGGGGTTCTTTGCCTTTAATAATGCTAGCTTCAAATATTGATTTACAAAAATTTATTAACCTTAATCAGGTTGTTACAGAAATATCATCGGCTATAATTGGCAGTATTGCAATCGTAATTTGTGTACCGATTACAGCAATTGTTGCCTCTGAATTAATCAAAAAAAAGATAGATTGAACTTTAGGTTTACAGATGGTATACTAACATTGAAAAGAAGGGAAGAATTATGCGTTATATAAAAAATTTAGTTTTGGGGGCAATAGCTTTATCATTGAGTATGATGAGTGTTCAGGCAGGAACATTCAAGGCTGATGCAAGAACAAAAAGAATTCCCGCAGGAACTGTTTTTCAGCTTGAATTTTTACAGCCTGTTGGAACATATTCAGGCGGAATAGGAGATTCCTTCACCGCTACAATTAAAAACGAACAAACTACTGATACAGGAGTAATTATTCCTGCAGGAACAGTTGTTAGAGGAAGTATAAACGAAGTAAAAACCGCAAAAAGATTTTCACGAGGTGCGAAATTATATCTTGACTTTGACCACGTAGTAACTCCTACAGGAAGACAAATCCCTTTAGATATGGCGGTTTGTCAGTTTGAGAATATTTACTATGATGGCGGATTATACAAAAACCTTGGTTACGGAGAAGCTGTAAAAGCAAACTACGACCGCGGAGTAGAGATTACAAAAAGCACTACAGAATATGGAATGAAAGCCGGTGATACAGCACCCGGCATGCAATACTTAACAACGCCTTTCTGTGCAATTGGAGGCTTCTTAGGCGGAATCGGATATTTTGTTGGTGATAGTATTGCAGATATGTTTAGAAAAGGTCAGGAAGTGAATATTAACACCGGTGATATAATTACGGTCAAGTTGATAAATCCGATTGATATTCCTGTTTATTAGTGATTTAACAAAGCTCATAGAAATCATTATATACCGTTTTAGCACAAAACCCCAACGCTCTCCAGCAAGGAGAATGAGCCGAGTACTTCACAAAATTATTGCAATATGCTATAATTTATGTATACAAAAACGCAACACAATGTATATTTTGTTGCATAATTGAAGAGGATGTTATGAAAAATCTAAAAAACGTATTAAGAGCTTTCACCTTAGCTGAAATTTTAATTACGCTGACTATTGTTGGCGTTGTTGCTCGATTAACACTTCCTGCATTAACGCAAAATGTATTAGAACAGCAAACTGCTGCAACTTTTGCCAAAGCAATAAACACATTAGAAAATGTTAATCAAAAAATATTATTAGATAAAAATTCCAAAACATTGTCTAGTGCATGTAGTTCTTTTAGGGGATATGGCTCTTGCCTCAATAACTATTTAAATGGGACATATAAATCAACTAGAATTTCCAATACCCTCAAATTGAGCCATTCAACATTAACCACAAAAGATGGTATTAACTACATTTTCCCTGCTGCTATACTTCTTCCCCCAGACGTTCAGAACCCTAATCGTCCTGCGAAATATTATGGCAGTACATATCAAATTATAATAGACACAAATGGGACAAAAGGCCCAAATAAAATTGGCAAAGATCGATTCCGAATTTATGTTGATTATTATGGTCAAGTAATTCCACACGGAGGAGCACAATATGCAGAATACTCTAATAGCAACACAATTCTATGGAACACAGGTTGTCCATCTAGAAAAACGGTAAAACCAACAAATGCTGAAAGCTGCAGCGGTTCAATTGCTGATAACGGTTACAAAATACTATATGGTTTCAATGCTTTATAAAAACAAAAAGAGCCGATTTAATCGGCTCTTTTTGTTTATCTACCTTCTGGTGCACCAATTCTATGCACACGTATAAAATTCGTTCTTCCTGTAATCAACTTTGGAATTGAACCTATTATGATTATTCTTTCATCTCTATTAAGACTAGTGTTTTCCAATAAAAATTCATCTATTTTTTCAAGCATATTATGCCCCAAAACTTCATCCCATTCTTTATAGTAAGTATCCAGTCCCCAATAAAGGTTTAATCTTCGGCAAGTTTGTTCTAAATCAGAAATCGCCATAACAGGAACTGACGAATGCAGTTTAGCAAGCAGCTTTGGCGTATATCCGGTATGAGTAAATGCCAATATAGCTTTTGCATTCAAATCTTGTGCCATTTTTATAGCTGCATTGGCAATAGCTTGCGGAGAAAGTTCATAATCATTACTTATATCAAGACTCTGGTCATAAGGACAAAATTTACTTTTCTCAGTATTATCCGCAATTTTTCTCATCATAGAAACAGCCTCCACCGGATATTTACCGGCAGCGGTTTCTCCTGAAAGCATAACAGCATCCGCACCATCCATAATCGCATTTGCTACATCACAAGCTTCCGCACGGGTTGGAATCGGCTCTTCCATCATTGTTTCCAGCATTTGGGTTGCAACAATACAAACTTTTCTTTGTTTTAAAGTCTCCTTAATAATAATTTTTTGCACAATAGGAACCTCTGCAGGCGACATTTCTATCCCCAAATCTCCACGTGCAACCATTATTCCATCCGCTGCTTTTACGATTTCCTCAAGATGTTCAACTGCTTGCGGCTTCTCTATTTTAGCTACTACAGGAATTTTTCCTCCAAATTCTTTTATATAATTTTTAGCCAGATTAACATCTTCTGCCTCTCTTACGAAAGACTGAGCAATATAATCAGCATTATTCTCAACCGCAAACTTAATAAATTCAACATCTCTTTGCGTAACTGCATCTAAACTCGCAGTAGATCCCGGCAAATTTATACCCTTTCTTGGACGTATATAATCACCATAAAGTACTTTTGCCTGCACAGTACAATTATTTATCGAGATAACCTCTAAACCGACTTTACCATCATCAAGCAAAATTCTATCCCCGGGTTTTACATCATCTGCAATCCCTGCATAATCAACAGGTATAAGCCCTGGGACATAATCACAAGCTTTAAGTCTGATTTTTTCACCTTTTGTGATTTGGATTGGCTCAGGAAGATTTCCTACTCTAATCTTTGGACCCTGTAAATCCACAAGAATAGGAATATAAACATCCAGTTCTCTTGCTGCTTTTCTAATATTTATAATTTTTTCCAAATGAGCTTCCACAGTTCCATGCGAAGTATTTAAACGAAACATTGAAGCCCCTTCTTTTATAAGCTTATAAATAATTTCATACGAAGATGAAGCCGGACCTAATGTTGCAACTATTTTTGTTTTTCCTCCATTTACCATAAAAATCCCCCTTAATAAAATAATAAAACAAACAAAATTTTTGAAGAGCACCAACTGTTGAAAGATTTTCTTGTTAAGAATAAAATTACTTATATGCAAAACACTACAGACAAAATCGCATCAAAATTTTTAGGAAAAAGAACTGAAGGCAGCTCTACATATGATGATTCGCTTATTCTGCCAATCCCAAGAGAAGAAAATCGAAAACAATACAATATCTCAAACGAAGATTTACCATTTGTTGGCTGGGATATCTGGCATGCATACGAATTTTCTGCAATGAGTGAAAACGGGATACCAGTAACAAGAGTTCTTAAAATAAAATACAACTGCAATAACGAGTTTCTAATGGAGTCAAAATCATTAAAACTTTATCTTAACTCATTTAACATGACCCGTTTTGGCAAAACAATAAAAGAATGTCTTGAAATTTGCAAAAAAACAATAGAGAATGATTTGAGTGAAAAACTTCAGACCAAAGTAGAGGTTTCTTTTATTGAAAACCACACTCCGCGCATCGAGATTTTTAACCAATTCAAAAACATAATGGAATTGGTTGATGAAAATAATATTAAGGTTGAACAGTTCAAAGAAGCTCCGGAGCTTATAAAAACAGAACCCTCTATTAAAAAAGAATACTATTTAACATTTGATTCGTTGCGCTCAAATTGCCGTGTAACTCACCAACCTGATTTTGGCGATGCGTTTATTTATTACGAATCAGAAAAACATATCAAAGAAGAAAGTTTAATCCAATACTTAAGCTCATTTCGTTCTGAATACCATTTCCATGAAGAATGCGTTGAAATGATTTTTAAACGTTTACAAAATGTTTTAAACAAAGATGACAAACTTTTCGTATCAGCTCTTTATACAAGACGCGGCGGAATTGATATTTGCCCATCAAGATGGACACCTAATTGTGAAATCAAGGATGTTTATAGTTTAATCGACCTTAATAAATTTGCAAGAAATGGCACTAAACAGTAGCAAGTCTTGCATAAATCACTCTATCAATACCGGCAAAGTCTTTTTCTATAACTATATCTTTAAATTCTTTCTCTAACATGCCGGCAACACTTTGAGCTTCATTAATTCCAAGCTCAAACATTATGTAACCGTTTGGTTTTAAGTATTTAGAAGCATCTTCTATTATTCTTCTATAGATTGCCAAACCGTTTTCCTCTGCAAACAGTGCTTGTGCAGGTTCATGCATAACCTCTGCAGATAACTCTGTTCCATAAGGAATATATGGCGGATTGGAAATTATCATATCAAATTTTTCTTCATCTCTAACACTTGAATACAAATCAGATTTTCTAAATACAGCTCTATTATTAATTCCAAGTTTTGTAACATTATCCAAAGCAATTCTTAAAGCATCTGATGAGATATCCACACCTAAAACCACTGCATCTGTTTGTTTTGCAATAGTACAGGCAATACATCCGGAACCTGTTCCTATATCCAAAACATCTTTAAAATCTTCTTTTCTAATTATTTCAATTGCTCTTGTAACAAGCAGTTCAGTTTCATCACGCGGGATTAATACCTCCGGAGTAACCCTGAAAAACTCTCCCATAAAATAAGATTCGCCAATAATATACTGAACCGGTTTTTTAGTCTTAACTCTTTCCTCAACCTTAGACTTAATCAAGTTTAACTGTTCTTCAGTTAATTCAACTCCGCGTAACTTTTCGTTTTCTGTATAATTGCAAAAGTGTTCAAGAAGCATTTTTACTTCACACCTAGCTTCATTATCTTCAATACCTGCATCAGTCAATAATTTTATAATCATCTGAATGTTCATTTAATATTCTCTCTATTTCATCTCTTAAATCAAGTTTTGACAGTTCTTCAACATCTTTTTTCTCAACTGAGTATCTCTTACAAAGTTTATCATAATAATAAAGTTGTTTCTTTGTTGGCACTTCCTTAGACATTTTTACTTCCTGTAAAAATTTTCGTTTCTTTTTCTCAAACTCTTTTTGGGCTTGAATTATAGGACGCTGTTTGTCTTTATAATCATAGTACTTTTTGCACTCATAAATATAAGCTTTTGTATCTTTTAAAAAATCAGTCTCATCAATAAATTCTGCCAGAAAAGGAAATCTGGATGCATTCAATTCAAGGTAATATCTTTCATCATCCAAAAACTTATCCAGAATATCTTCAACCGACAAACCTAAATTTTGCTTAACCAAAGCCCTTAGATAATTACAAACCCCGCTCTTTTGTGTTTTATCAAAAGCAGGGTAAATTCTATTCTTTATTTGGTACATATTTCACTTCTATCTTGTCATTCCGAAAAGGGTCTGAATACATTTACCCCTAACGTAATAAATCCTCTACCGTAAATCGTTTTCGTTTTTGCACTTCTGTAAACTGCATCAACTTTTCATAGAACGGATTAGTATAATTTCCTGATATCGGATTTGTCTGTAATCCTTCTGCAGCTTTATTCGTCAATTCATTATTAGTAATTACAGTAAATCTTGATTGCTTTTCAGTAGTCATTGATGCCTCTCTTTATAATTAAATATCTCTTATGTATATATAAAGTATTTAATTTCTAAAAAATTGACTTTTTTTGTGCTTATTATTAAGAATTGTAACAAAAAGTGCTGAATTTAACAAGAATTTTACAAAACTACATAATTGAGGAAAAAAATTGCTTGTGATACACTGGTGATATATGCCTATATGGGCATGAGGAAGGAAAAGATTATGGACATATTCTCGATATTTACACTATGTGGAGGTTTAGCATTCTTTCTATATGGTATTTCAATAATGTCATCCGGCTTAGAAAAAATAGCAGGTGGAAGGCTCGAAAAGATTTTAAAAAAGATGACATCAAATCCGCTAAAAAGTCTGGTATTTGGTGCAGGTATAACAGCAGCAGTACAATCATCTTCGGCAGTTACAGTAATGTTAGTCGGTCTCGTTAACTCAGGTATAATGAAATTATCGCAAGCAATAGGCGTTATAATGGGATCAAATGTTGGTACAACTGTTACTGCTTGGATATTAAGTTTATCAGGGATTCAGAGTTCTAATTTCTTCGTAAGATTATTAAAACCTGAATCCTTTTCTCCTATATTGGCGCTTATTGGTGTCGTTATGATTATGGCTTCAAAAAGCAACAGAAGAAAAAATATTGGAGCAGTTTTTGTTGGGTTTGCAATTTTAATGTTTGGTATGGAAGTTATGAAAAATGCTATGGCTCCAATGGCTGATATGCCTCAATTTACCAGCATATTAACAGCATTTCAAAACCCAATTCTCGGCGTTATAGTAGGTACATTAGTAACCGCAGTTATTCAAAGTTCAGCGGCATCTATAGGTATACTTCAGGCTCTTTCTATGGTAGGCGGTTTAACTTATGGAATGGCTGTTCCTATAATTATGGGACAAAACATAGGAACCTGTGTATCTGCAATGCTTTCAAGCATTGGAGTTAACACCAGTGCAAAAAGAGTTGCAGCCGTGCATGTCCTATTTAATGTCTTTGGCGTAATTATCTGTTTATCCGCATTTTTACTAGGGAATGCCATTTTTAAATTTGATTTTGTAACAAATAATATTTCGCCATTTGGAATTGCGGTTGTACATTCAATATTTAATATTGCAACTACAATTATTCTATTCCCATTTACCAAATTTCTTGAAAAATCAGCCATTGCACTTGTACCGGAAAAGAAAGAAAAAGATAAAAATGTTCTTCTTGATGACAGATTACTCCTTGCTCCTAGTTTTGCTATTGCAGAGTGTTACAGACGTTCTATTAAAATGGCTGAAATGGTTGAATTTAATTTTATTAATTCAACCAAAATGCTTAAAAGTTTTCATTCAAAAAAAGCAGAACAAATTAATGCAAACGAAGTTAAAATTGACATGTTTGAAGATAAGCTAAACGCTTTTATGCTTAAGCTTTCTGCAAAAGAACTTACAGAAGAAGATAATGCCAGAATTTCCCAGCTTCTTTTAGCTATCGGGGATTATGAAAGAATGGGCGACCACGCAACTTACATGCTTAAGATTGCTGAAAAATTAAAAGAAAGCGAAAAGAAACTTTCTGCAGAAGCAGTTGAAGAGTTAAAAGTTATTGTACATGCAGTTTCTGAAATTTTTGCAGTATCTTTTGAAGCTTATAAAACCGATAATATTCAACTTGCTCAAGAAGTTGACCCATTGGAAGCGGTTATCAAAAAAATCATTAGAAAAGTTAAAAACCGCCATATACAAAGACTTAAAGACGGTTTATGCACAGCAGAATTAAGCTTTTTGTTCTCTGATTTGTTAAATGATTTAAGAAGAATAGCTGCTCATTGCGGAAACATTGCAACAAGCGTTATTCAGCTTAATGACCAGACAATAGACAAACACGAATATAATCATAGAAATAAAGATGAAGATATAGAGTTTGTTAGCAAATATGAAAACTACAAATCAAGATACTCTGTTTCTAAACATAAGTCAATTGAAATGGTTTAATAATAAAAAAGGGGAAATTAATTCCCCTTTTTTTATTTCTTATATGCATTAACGGCTGCTTGAGTATTCAAATACTTAGCCTCTGGTATAACTTTAGGCAGATTTTCTTTTATAACATCAGTTGCGATATATTTAGCTGCAGCTAGAGCAGCACCACCAGGAGTTTTTGCTGCTGCCTGAAGATTTGTTCTTCTTACAGTATCTTCTGCTGTTTTAACTAAATTATCCAACGGTTTTGGCGGCTGACTATAAACTCCGCTATAACTTACTATAGAACCAGTCATTATGAAATCCTTAAACTAACTACTACATATATATAAAAACAATTTGAGTTCAAGAATTGCATAATTTTTACATTATTTTACATCTATAATTTTATGGTTCTAAATATTGTTGCATACCTATGACTGCCGTAATAAATAACAATTGAAACAAAATGATTTTCTAAATCATTTATCTCCATATAACTTTTTATTGGCTCTTTTCTTTTTGTACTTTTAAATTTTCCTAAGAAATCAAGAGTTCCCATATGGATTTTTTGAGATTTAGTTAATTTTGGTTTTGGCAAGTGTTTATCATAAAACAATTCCGGAGTTATATCACGCTCATAAACAGGAATTATATGAGCAACAACACCATTCTGCTTAAATAACAAATACCATTTATCATTATGCTCACGAGGAGTTAATAAATAATACCCCGGCTCAATTGTAATTCCTTTAAAATAAATAGCAGAATTTAGTCTTAACAAAGGATAAGGGGACCACGAAGCATCTTTCATATCATAATATTGATCGGGATCAATATTATGCAGATATGAAAAATCTGCAGGTGCCAAATCATTATAAATCTGCGGATAATTCTTATTAGGCTTACTTTCAACAGGTTGTGGAGGAGTGGAAGACGGATACTCAAATTCCATCTGATCGATTTCAATATCTTCACTATTAAACTCTTCAACACTATTAATAGGTGCATCCGATAACGGATTATAATCCGCATAAACAGGCAGCAACATAGCCAAAATAAAAATAAATAAGCACTTCTTCATACAACTATTTTAATTGATTTTAAAATTATTTCAAGCAAGTAGAAACAAATCTAATAGTATCGTCAGCTAATTCTTTAACAAAATCTTTAGCGATTTTAGAGAGAGGTCTTTCGTCGATTTTATCAAAAATAGCGTAGATTGGGTCACCGCCATTGTTAAATCTCATTTGACGGTCTTGTTTGTTCA
>CAKNXK010000019.1 GCA_932182025.1 uncultured Candidatus Melainabacteria bacterium | reverse complement strand
TTGTTGCCATTTTGTTTCTCTCTCTATTTGAATAACTCTTACATATATATAAAGTATATAAAGTTCTAAAAATTGCTTTTTTTGTAAAGAAATATTAAGATTAATTTTCAACAAAAAAAACAAAAATACGTTATAATAATAAAAGAGAGGTTTTATATATGGCTGAACAAAAATATAGAATAGGCATCGGATATGATATTCACCGTCTTGCAGAAGGCAGAGAGCTTATTATAGGCGGAATAAAGATTACGCACGAGAAAGGCTTGCTTGGCCATTCGGATGCAGATGTTCTTGTACATGCAATTATTGATGCGTTATTAGGCGCATTAGCTCTTGACGATATAGGAACACTGTTCCCTGATACTGATGACCGTTTCAAAGACGCTGATAGCGTTATTCTATTAAAAAGGGTCTATGATTTGGTTCAAAAAGAAGGATATTGGATAAATAATATTGATTCTAATATTATTGCCCAAGCACCTAAAATGATGCCGTATATTCCTAAAATGAAGGAGGTTTTAGCATCCGTTCTTGGATTGGGATATACTGATATTTCTATTAAAGCAAAAACAAAAGAGCAGCTTGATGCTGTTGGTGAAATGCGTGCTATTGAAGCAAATGCAGTTGTAATACTCGAAAAAATCTGATAATAACTATTTGCGCAAATAATTATTTTTAATAATTATAACAACGAGAGCAAATACACTCAGATTAATGAAAATATCCGAAATATTAAAAATCGGAAACTCAACAAAATTAATTTTAATAAAATCTCTTACATAACCAAAAGCAATTCTTTCATAAAGATTGCAGCTTATACCTGCAACAAGCATAGCAGTCCAAAAGCTTGCAACAGCAGAATACTTTGTTATGTTTTTTATCACATAGATTAATATCAGGATTATCGCAATTATTGAAAACGCAATCAAAAAGATTTTTGAGTTTTCAAATATGCTGAAAGCCGCACCGGTATTTTGAACAAAAATCAAATCAAAAAGATTATTTTCAGGGAGCTTAAAACGGAATTCAGACAGAACTATTTCTGATATATATAAATCAAAAATAGTAAAAAATACTATTGAAACAAAAAAGTATATTATTTTACTCAGCTTTGACATCAGAAAGTTCAAATCCTCCTTTATTTGCACCTGCAACATTTACACGTTTAATCAAATAGCCAAATCCTGTAAGGCTCAATTTAATATTCAAATCATCAACAGCGGTTTTAGTCAATCCGATAGATGCAACTATATATTCATTGAAATTATCTGTATTTGAAGTAAATAGTCGCTCTAAAATATTATCTTCAGGCAGAGCTCTAAAAACTTCTTGAGTTTGTTTTTGAGGGTATTCAACTCTATCAGAAGCAAGAGATGCAATTGCAATTGTATTTTCAGGAGGGGTAAACTCCAAGATTGCAGAATACTCTGTATCTGGTTCGATGTTTTCTGGAACGATTAATTTTATATCAAGATCCAAAGCATCTCCGTAAAGCAAAGAAGTTGTTTCATCTACAACCCTGTCTGATACAACTTTCCAGCCATTGTCAGTTTTATGAAAATAATAAATACTATTTGAAACACTATCCAGTTTTCCTGGGATAACATGAGATGTAATGACATCAGCATGAGATTTTTCTACAACCTCAACAATAGCTTTATCGTCTTTCACTGCAATATTCTTTACAATAATATCGTACTCTATATCCTTATATGTATTCCAGATATCTTGCACTAGCTTAGAATAAACATCTAAGGTTAAGCCATCACCATTAACATAGTCTTTATCATAAGTTGAAATAAGCTTTTTCAAATTAGTATTATTAGCATACTTCACCTGAGACTTAATTACTCTGCGAAGAGCGGTTTCATCACTATTATCAAATAATGTCCAAGCATTTGCGTGCTGAACAAAAAACAAAGATATAAATAAAGTTAGTATAATTTTTTTCATAGAAGAATTATACTCTAAAATCATTAAGACTTGAATAAACTAAACAAATGATATCATGCTTTTTTAGGGGGATTTGTGGTTGTGGTGGTTTTTAAAATCAAATAATACATTGATTTTGTCATCTGATTAGTCTCTTCGCGAGTATCTTTTAACTCTGATTTTGTATCAGCACCACTTAGATATTTTATAAATTCTTTGCTAAACATAATTCCACCTTACTAATTACCTGTATTAATAAAGTTTTTCTCTTACTTTTTTTTGCTTAATATGATATAATTTTTTTACAAATATTAATGAAAATGGAGAAAATATGGCATTAGTAGATTTAGATGATGAATTTTTGGAACTGTTCTTTAATATTACAAATTCAAGAGTTCCTGCCAATATTGAATTATTGGATTTAAAGAAACAGCTTATTGAGATTGTAGATACTTTAAAAGAACTAAATAAAAATGCCAAAAAACCTATTATGAGCAAAGCTCTAGGATCTGATGAAATTGAAGAAGATTTATCAGGACCGGCAATTTTAATTGTTGATGATTTAGGTGTTATAACTTATCAATTAAAAGTTTTGTTATCTAAATTTGATTTAGATATTGATTGTTCACAAGAGATTTACGATGCAGTTAATAAATTCAAAAAACGCAAGTATCAATATGTTGTAATGGATTTATTTATCCCTACAGAAAGAGAAGGTTTTATTTTGCTTACCGAGCTGAAAAAACTTGCAAATCAGTATGGTATTAAAACAACAGTAGGTGTTATTACAGCATCTCCCAGAAAAGAAATTGAGCAGCAATGCAAATCCCATGGTGCAGACTTTTTCCTTGAGAAAAATAATGATTGGCAAAACCAGCTTTGTAAAATCATGGATGGATATATTAATACCGGAAAAGATGACGAGGACTGGTAAGAGTGGAACAATCAATTTTTTCAGTAATTTCGCCTATAATGGTCGGACCTTCAAGCTCTCATACTGCAGGAGCGGTTCGACTTGGATTGATGGCACGTAATATTTATAAAAATTCTTTTAAAAAAGTTAAATTTGTACTATATAATTCATTTGCAACCACCGGTTTTGGACATGGTACAGACAAGGGGCTTTTGGCAGGGCTTCTCGGATATATGGTAGATGATCCTATTATAAAAAATATATTCAACCTCATTAAAGATGTTGAATATTCTTATGAATATGTTCAGGATATCTCCAGATTCCCTAATAGTGTAGATATTATTATTGATGATAAAATGAAAATTTCCGGAGATTCAGTAGGAGCCGGAGAAATCAGAATAAATCAAATCGATGGTTTTAATGTTAATATAAACGGTTCTTATGACACTATTTTAATGATTTATAAAGATAAACCTGGCATGATATCAACCGTAAGTGATATTATCCAGAAATATAAAATTAATATTGCAACACTACATTGCGGCAGAAGTTCTAAAGGCGGCACAGCTTCTATGTGTATTGAACTTGATATCCCTGCAGGGGAAGAACTTACAGATAAAATCAAATCATTAAAAGACGTATTTTTTGTGACAAATGTCAGAAAGTTGAAATAATGGCAATACTATCATTTTCAGATTTATTAGAAAAATCAAAACTAGAAAATAAAGCAATCTATGAACTCGCCCAAGAAGAAGAAGCAAGATTAGCTGAAACCGACATTGATGTAATAAGACTAAAAGTTACAGAAAATCTTATTGCAATGAGAGAAGCTATTAAAAACGGACTGACATCAACCGAAAAATCTGTTTCAAACTGGTGTGGTGATGATTGTATAAAGCTTCCTAAAAGATATGGAAGAATGCACGCTTTATTTGGGAAAGTGTTCGAAAAAATTACAACCTATGCCCTTGCAACAGCAGAAGAAAATCTAAGAATGGGTAGAATCGTGGCTTGCCCAACTGCAGGTTCCTGTGGTATCGTACCTGCTGTAATAGTTGCTGTTGCAGAAGAAGAAAAGATTTCAGAAGCTAAACAGATAGATGGATTACTGACAGCAGGCGTAGTCGGTTTAATAGTCTCAGCAAAAGTTCGTCTTGCCGGAGCAGTTGCAGGATGCCAAGCTGAATGCGGAGTAGCTTCTGCAATGGCAGCAGCTGCACTAACAGAAATGCTTGGAGGAACAACAGAAGAAATCATACAGGCTGTTTCATTGGCTCTTAAAAATATTCTGGGACTAACATGCGACCCAGTGTGCGGCTTAGTAGAAGTTCCTTGTATAAAAAGGAACGCGTTCCTTGCTGTCCACGCTGTAACGGCGGCTGAACTTGCACTCTGCAGCGTTGAAAGTAAAATTCCTGCTGATGAAGTGGTCGATACATTGAAAATAACCGGTCAGTTGATGTCACCTCTTCTTAAAGAAACTTCTCAGGGCGGTCTGGCAAAAACAAAAACCGCAATGGAACTGGAAAAAGCTTTGGGGATAAATTAACATGGAAGAGACTCTAAAACTTATACCATCTCTATTCGAAATCAACCTAAATACAGATAAAGACGGAAATACTATTTTTCGCAAACTTTCAACTGTTATAGAATTTGACGAAGGTTTTATTTATTTTCTTAATCCTGACAGCCTGCAATTAAAATACAATTACAAGACTCATTCGAATTATAAAATCAATGAAGTTTTCCCAATGAGTGAAGCTTTAAAAAAGAAAATTTACTCAAAAAATGGAGAAATAATCAGTCAAGACTCTGAACTTATTTCAACCGTAGGGTTATCACAACTAAAGAAAAAATCTTATATTATGGCTAAAATAGCTATTAAATCAACTGTTTTTGGAATAATTCTTCTTACAAAACAAGAAATAAATTTCTACAAACAAAAAGATATTACAGTTTTGAATGCAGCTTCAGCCGTGCTTTCATATATACTTAAGGATTTGGAACTTGCCAATGTTTTTAAAATCCAATTACAAGCACTAAAAGACGGTATTATAGAAAAAAATGAAGCGTATAAAACTATAAAAGAACAAAACGAAAAAATACTTGAAGCAGACAGAGTAAAAAATGAGTTTCTTGCAAATATTTCACACGAATTAAGAACTCCTTTAAATTCAATACTCGGATTTTCAGACATACTTGGCGCAAAACTTTATGGAGATTTAAACCATAAACAAGAAGAATACATCAACGATATTAAAGTTTCTGCAACTCACCTTCTTGGGATGATAAACGGAATTCTTGATATGTCAAAAATCGAAGCCAACGCTATGAAAATTGTTAAAAGCAGATTTTGGATTACAAGAGCAATCGACGAAGTTGCAAATATTCTTGCCCCCCTTGCAGACAAAAAAGGGGTAAATATTATTAAAAAAATTAATACCGATTTTGAAGTATTTGCAGATTATCAAAAAATTCAACAAATATTATACAATCTTGTAAGTAATGCGATTAAATTCACACCAGAAAAAGGTCAAGTTGATATTTTAGCAACTTATAATGAAAATTCATTTAAGCTTGTCGTACACGATACAGGAATAGGAATTGACGAAAAATACCATGGTAAAATCTTTGCCAAATTTGTCCAGCTCGACAGCGCTTATACAAAAAAAGAAAGCTCAACAGGCTTAGGCTTAACTATTACAAAAGAACTTGCAGAGCTCCATGGCGGTAAAATATCTGTAGTAAGTGAAGTTAACAATGGTTCAACATTTATTGTTGAGATTCCTCTTCTATAACAATAATATCCTTAAACTTTTCAAAAATAGCAGGAATTCGTTCTCTTCTAACAGACATTAACTCGTTATAATCATCTCCGCCATAAGAACGAAAGCCCATTTCCATACATTTTGAAATAGTGCTAAACGGATTATATCTGCATACACAAGTTTTAATTATATTCAAATTGTCTTGCATAAACATTTTAAACATTTGCATTACAAGAATTTTCCCCGCAAATGGTTCCCGCTTACCTTTTTCAATTGGCCAGGTTACACGCCCTAGAACTTCATAATGCCTTGGGGTTTTCTTATATTTTAATGCACCGCAGGGTTTATCTTCCTTGGTTAATAAAATAGTTTCATTGTAAGTATTCAATACCTGTTTTAAAATACGATCCCATAACATATAATCTTCCGGTTTCATATTCGGCATTAACTCTTCCAAATTAATGCTATTTCGCAGTTTATTTAGATATTGACTATCTTCTGGCGTAATCTTATATAATTGAAACTTATTAACAACTTGGTTAAACCTTGCCTCAGCTGAGGCAAGACGTATCATTCTAAAAGATGTATTATCTGTTTTTTGAATCTTCATATAACCTTTTTAAACAAAAAGACTCTGCTATAAAGCAAAGTCTCTTTTCACTAATTTAATCTAACGCGTCACACAATTTTCCGCGCCTCAACCCACCTGTAGCCTCACTTCGAGGGTGACCTGTAGTCTCTATACCGACTTGTCGTCCAAACTAATACCACCCAAGCAAATGTCTACGTGCCTAGCACTACCAAGATGCTTTTGTAACGCCTGGTAGTAAACCTTGGTGAGCCATTTTTCTTAAACAAATTCTGCATAAGCCGAAATCTCTGTGGAACCCATGAGGTCTGCCGCAGATGCTGCATCTGTTATGAAGTCTAACTTTTGGGTATTTACCCTTAGCAGCTAGCATTTCTCTTTTATGTTCTTTGTTTATCATCGCTTTTTTAGCCATGATTTTCTCCTTTTATATTTTATATATTATCTACTTCAATATATTAGCACAATCGGGACCGCATCGTCCATCTGTGCAACCAACTACTTGTTTAATCCTTTGAATGGCATACCAAGTAATCTTAACAATTCTCTTGCTTCATCATCTGTATTAGCAGTTGTGATAATAGATACGTTCATACCTTTTACCAAATCAACTTCTTCATAAGTGATTTCTGGGAACAATGCTTGTTCTTTTAAACCAAGAGTGTAGTTACCACGTCCATCGAAACTCTTAGCAGAGATACCTCTGAAGTCTCTAATACGAGGAAGAACAACACAGATTAGCTTTTGCAAGAAATCGTACATTCTTTCGCCACGAATTGTTACCATTGCACCAACCGGCATACCTTCTCTTAATTTGTAAGAAGCAATTGATTTTTTAGCTTTAGTAACAACAGCTTTTTGACCAGCAATTTTAGTCAATTGAGCTTCGATAGCGTCAGCAATTTTTGAGTTGTGAGAAGCTTCACCAACACCCATGTTCAAAACGATTTTATTAAGTTTTGGAATCATATGGTCGTTTGCATAACCAAATTTTTCTTTAAGTGCTGCTTTTACTTCTTCATTGTATTTTGCTCTTAAGCTTTTTGTTTTTGTCATTTTTCTTTTCCTTCTACTAGTGACGGAATTAATGCCAAGACTTACGGGTTACCCCAACTTGCATTAAGCGTCTAACTGTTCACCACATTTTTTGCAAACGCGAACTTTCTTACCGTCCACTTCTGCATGTTTAATTCTGGTAGGCTTTTCGCAGCTAGGGCAAACGATCATTACGTTAGATGAATCAAGAGGAGCTTCCTTCTTAATCAATCCGCCTTGAATACCGTATGCAGGGTTAGCTTTTGTAGCCTTGGTAATCATATTAGCACCTTCAACTATTACTTGACCTTCAGTTGGGATTGCTTTTTTAATGTTACCCATTTTTCCTTTATCTTTGCCTGCAGTGATGATAACTCTATCACCTGTTTTTACATGCAAGCTTTTTTTATTATTATCTGCCATGTCTGACTCCTACTAAATTACTTCCGGTGCAAGAGAAACAATCTTCATGAAGTTTTTGTCTCTCAATTCCCTTGCTACAGGTCCAAATACACGGGTTCCTCTTGGGTTACCGTCTTTGTTAATGATTACAGCTGCATTTTCATCAAATCTGATTACAGAACCGTCAGCACGTTTGATGTCGTGTTTTGTTCTAACGATAACTGCTTTTACAACTTCAGATTTTTTAACTGTCATATTTGGAGTTGCATCTTTAACAGTTGCAACAACAACATCACCAACTGCAGCGAATTTCTTGTTAGAACTACCCATTACACGGATAACTAACAATTCTTTAGCACCTGTATTATCTGCTACTACTAGTCTAGTTTCTTGTTGTATCATTTTTCCGTTTCCTTTTTGTTTCGCCAAGCCGGTAGCCCGACTTAACATCCTTTTATTTACCCTCCTCTGTCCATGAACCTTGCGTTGAGGCTCACCCCGAGGAGATTTTAAGATTTACTACTTAGCTTTTTCTACGATTGATTCAAGAACCCATCTTTTGCCGCCTGAAATTGGTCTTGATTCGATAATTCTTACTGTATCGCCAATTCCGCATTCATTGTTAGCATCATGAGCTTTGTAGTTTTTATTTGATTCAATAATTTTCTTATATTTTGGGTGTGGATTGTATGAAGCAACTTTTACAACAATTGTTTTGTCCATTTTGTCGCTAATTACTACACCTTGTTTTTCTTTCTTAGGCATTTGCCACCTCTTTTTCCTTAATTACAGTTTTAGCTTGAGCAATTAAACGTTTTGTTTTAGAAATTTCTGCTGTGTTTTCTAATTTATGCATTGATTTCTTGATTCTGCAATCTAACAATTGTTTTTTAGAATCAACAACAAACTGTTTTAACTCTTCAACTGTTTTTTCACGCATTTCACTTAATTTCATTTGTCTTTATCCTTTATTATACAGATTCCTTCTCAACAACTTTAACCTTGATAGGTAATTTTTGTGCTGCAAGTTCTAATGCTCTAACAGCAGTTGCTCTATCGAAATAGTCAAGTTCAAAAAGAATTCTGTTTGGTTTTACTACAGCTACCCAGTATTCTACGTTACCTTTACCTGAACCCATACGAGTTTCAGCAGGTTTTGCAGTAATCGGTTTATCTGGGAATATTTTAATCCAAACGTTACCGCCACGTTTGATTTCACGAGTCATTGCACGTCTTGCTGCTTCTATCTGACGGCTTGTAATCCAGCCAGGCTCTACAGCTCTTAATGCGTAACGACCAAATTCGAACTCAGTACCTCTTGTTTCAGTACCTTTCATTCTACCTTTCATCATCTTGCGGTATTTTGTTTTCTTTGGCATTAACATTATTATTGTTCTCCTAATTTACTATTTTGTTTCTACAGGTCTGCGTTTACCACGTCTGCCGTTGTTAAATCTTTCACCTGTTGATGATTTTGAGTCTTTTGATTTGATGTTCATATCTGCTTTTTCACCAGGCATTAAGTTACCTTTGAAAATCCAAACTTTAACACCAATCTTACCCATGATTGTATCTGCTTCAGTGAAACCATAGTCAACATCAGCTCTTAGAGTTTGAAGAGGAATTCTTCCTTCTTTAGCCCATTCTGAACGAGCAATTTCAGCACCGCCCAAACGTCCTGATACCATAATTTTGATACCTTGAGCGCCTGCTCTCATTGTTCTTTGCATTGCTTGTTTCATCGCACGTCTGAAAGCAACACGTTTTTCAAGCTGTTGTGCTACTGCTTCAGCTACCAATAAAGCATCAACATCAATTCTAGCAACTTCAACCACATTGATGATTACAGGTTTGCCTAAATATTTTGAAACTTCTACTTTAAGCTCTTCGATACCTTGTCCGCCTCTGCCTACTACAATACCAGGTTTTGCTGTTACTACTGTAATAGTTAAGCTTTGTGATTTTCTATCAATCAAGATATTTGCAACGCCAGCTGCATATAGTTTCTTCTTAACGAATTTTCTGATTTTAGCATCTTCTGCTACGAATTCAGCATAATCTTTAACTTTTGCATACCATGTGCTTGCCCAAGATCTGATTACACCTACTCTAAATCCGGTTGGATGTGTTTTTTGTCCCATTTTTTATTTCCTTATTTATTTTGCATCACTAACTTTAACTGTGAGGTGAGATGTACGTTTGAGTCTCTTGTAAATACGACCTTGAGCTCTTGGTTTACCTCTTTTGTATGATACGCTTTCATCAGCGAAGATTTCAGAAACTTTTAATGAATCTGATCTTACACCAGAAAGTTCAAATGCGTTAGCTGCTGCAGCTTTTACGTTTTTCTCAACTACTCTTGCTGCAAAGTAAGGCATAAAACGTAACATGTCAAGAGCTTCGTTAACAGCTTTACCTCTAACTTCGTTGATTACTCTGCGAAGTTTTCTTGCTGTCATTTTTATGTTTGTTTGTCTTGATTTAGCTTCCATTTTTATTTTCCTTTTTTTAATTAATTCTTAATCAATTATTTTCTTTTTGCTGTTTTATCCGCAGCATGACCTTTGTACATTCTGGTCGGTGCGAATTCACCCAATTTGTGTCCAATCATTTGTTCTGTTACATATACTGGAACGTGAGTTTTGCCGTTGTGTACAGCAATGGTATGTCCAAGCATATCAGGAATAATCATGGATGCTCTTGACCAAGTCTTAACAACTTTATGTTCTGAATTTTCATTCATCTTGTTAATTTTCTTTTGAAGAGCTTCTTCTACGTATGGGCCCTTTTTTAATGAACGTGCCATTAATTTCTCCTTTGTATTATTTATAATAATGTTTGTAAATTTATTTTTTGCTAGTTCGGGGCAAGGAACTTGCCCCTGCTAACAAAATTCTTATTTTTTACGACGTCTTACGATTAACTTATCAGACGCTTTATTTTTCTTTCTAGTCTTGTAACCAAGAGCAGGTTTACCCCAAGGTGTTTTAGGGTGTCCGCCAGGACCGGTTTTACCTTCACCACCACCGTGAGGGTGATCACAAGGGTTCATTGTTACACCACGTACTGTAGGTCTAACGCCCATGTATCTTTTTCTACCAGCTTTACCGATTTTCAAGTTTTTGAATTCTGAGTTACCAAGAGTACCGATTGTAGCCATACACTCTTTTCTAACCATTCTCATTTCACCTGAAGGTAATTTAACTGTTACATAGTTTCCTTCTTTTGCCATAACTTGTGCAAAGTTACCAGCTGAACGAACCATTTTACCGCCTCTGCCAGGAATTAATTCAAGGTTGTGTACAATTGTACCAAGTGGAATTAATTCTAATGGTAAAGCATTACCAGTTTGGATAGGTGCTTCCGGACCACTAACGATTACATCGCCAACATTAAGTCCTTCCGGAGTTAAGATATATCTCTTTTCACCATCCGCATAGAATACTAATGAAATTCTAACATTTCTGTTTGGATCATATTCAATAGTTTTTACTGTTGCTGGAACACCAAATTTTTCTCTTTTGAAGTCAACGATACGGTAAGATTGTTTTACACCGCCGCCTTTATGTCTACAAGTAATTCTACCGGTATTGTTTCTACCAGAAGTCTTGTTTAATTTCTTCAATAAAGATTTTTCAGGAGTTGAAGTAGTGATTTCTTGATAATCACTCTTTGTCATACCTCTTTGTCCCGGAGATGTCGGATTAATTTTACGAATTGCCATTTTATTTTCTCCTATAATTATCTTTTCTTTGAACCTTCTTTTTCAGAAAGTTTTGGCTAGTACTAATTGACTAAATAGCAGTCAATTCTTCAATTGGATCACCTTCAATAGTTACGATTGCTTTCTTAGAAGAATCTGTTCTACCGAATTTGTAACCCATTCTTTTTTCATGTGATGGCATATAAACTGTTCTAACTTTCTTAACTTTTCTGCCTGGGAACGCCAATTCTACAGCTTGAGCGATTTCAACTTTTGTAGCATTCATGTTAACTTCAAAAGTGTATTGACCCAAAGTTGTTGCCATCATTGATTTTTCAGTTACGATTGGTCTTTTAATAACATCGTATAATTTTTCTATGTTTGTTCTATCTTTACTCATTATTGCAACCTTTCTGTAATATCATTAACAGCTTTTTCAGTCATTACAACGAAATCTGCTTCAAGTAAGTCTTTTACGTTTAAGTTTGAAGGTAATAATAATTTTACTGATGGAATATTACCTGCTGCTAAACTTAAGTTTTTATTTTCTTCAGCTAATGTATCAGCGATAACAAGAATTTTACCGTTCAAGTTTAATGACTTGATAATACCAGCCATTAATTTTGTTTTAGGTTCAGTAATTGCTGAGAAGTCTTTTACAACAACTAATTGTTCTTCTCTTGCGCTTAGAGCTGATTTAAGAGCTAATTTTCTAGCTTTTTGCGGCATGTTGATTTCAAAACTTCTTGGTTTTGGTCCAAAGATTACACCACCGCCAGCGAACAATGGAGAACGAGTTGAACCAGCTCTAGCTCTACCGGTTCCTTTTTGTTTCCAAGGTTTACGTCCACCGCCAGATACCTCTGCTCTTGTTTTTGCACAAGCAGAACCTTGTCTTGCGTTGTTTAATTGTCTTCTAAGAGCTAAGTGCATTACGTGAAGGTTTGGTTCAACGCCAAATACAGCTTCGTTAAGAGTAATTTCACCTAACTTTTCACCATTTGTATTTAATAATTGTTTTGACATTTTTCTTTTCCTTTTGCTTTCCGTCTACCCCTTGACTACCGATTTACAAGTTTAACTCAGGTACTCTTTATATGGCAGAAGCGGGTTGTTTTACCATTTTCTTTCGGATTAACCGTTCCATTTTGTTCTTGTAGGAACGATTGTTACCAATCTTCCTTCGCAGCCTGGAACTGAACCTTTTACTAATACTAAACCGTTTTCAGCATCAACTTTTACAAGTTTAAGCTTAGTAATTGTAACTCTTTCGTTACCCATGTTACCAGCCATTCTTTTACCTTTGATAACACGGCTAGGAGTTGTACCTGCACCAATTGAACCTGGTTCTCTGTGGTTTTTAGAACCGTGAGCCATTGGTCCTCTTCCAAAGTTCCATCTTTTTACAGTACCTTGGAAACCTTTACCTATTGAAGTACCTGTTACATCAACTTTTTGAACTTCTGCAAGAACTGCTGCCAAGTCGATTTCTTGTCCAACTTTATAATCAGCAGGATTTTCAACTCTGAATTCTTGCAAGTGTCTGTAGTTGTTTAAACCATTTTTCTTGAAGTGTCCAATTTCAGCTTTTGTTAAGTGTTTTTCTTTAGCTGCAATTGTACCAACTTGTATAGCATTATAACCGTCAGTTTCAACAGTCTTAACTTGAGTTACAACAGTTGAATCAACTTTAATAACGGTTACAGGAACTGCCAAACCTTCTGAATCAAAGATTTGAGTCATTCCAAGTTTCTTTCCTATTACACCTAGTGTCATATTTTTTCCTTTCCGACATATATACATACGCACACTATTGTGGCGTTAGTACCAATATGCCTTTCGTCTTGCGAGCGCTACTGCCTTTTCTTTACCTTTTGAGGATTTCTCCTCCACGTCTTACCTGACGTTGTAGTTCACATTATATGCATAATGCTTATTAAGTTTTCAAAGTTTGAGGTGTTTGATATTTCCGGATTCACACCGGTTATCGATTATAATTTAACTTCGATATCAACACCAGCAGGTAAGTCTAATCTACTCAATTCTTCTGTAGTCTGTTGAGTAGGTTCGTAAATATCGATAATACGTTTATGAGTTCTAATCTCAAAATGTTCACGTGATTTTTTATCAACGTGTGGTGAACGTAATACGCAATAAATACGTCTTTTTGTAGGTAAAGGAATTGGACCAGCAACTTTAGCGTCTGTTCTTTTTGCAGTTTCTACGATTTTTTCAGCTGATACGTCAACCAATTTGTGTTCGTAAGATCTTAAACAAACTCTAATTCTTTGTCTTGAACCTTGTTTTGTACCTGTCATTTTTAATTCCTTTATATTTGTAATTATCTACTATTTCAATCAGTCAAAAATGAGACGTAATGCCTCTTTTTCCACCAACCGGCTATTACTTTCGACTATAGCATTTCAATCTTAAAACAAACAAAAATCAGAGTCAACAGGGGGTTGTAAGTTTATTTCAAATTTTACAAATGTTTACATTAACCTATTTTCTATTATATATAAATTTTTATACAATTTAATTTTTTAAAATATTATTCAAATGACCGTATGTTGTATATAAAGCATTCTTTCCGGGTTTAAAATCTTTGTAGTAGATTTACTACTGATAATTCTGCCTACTGCATATCCGGCCTGCGTGCCAAGTAGTAACAGAGTAGCAAAACCGGCTAACGCAAACAGAAACAATTCCGCTTGTAACAGATTTTGCCTTACTTGTACCATTCATCACCGCAGCCAAACAGCCTATGTTATAATTTTTAAATATTAAAAATTATTTAATAATAGAAATTGACAGTAAGTATTTCAAAAGTTACACATTTTAACAAATTAAAAGACAGGATAGAAACTATCCTGTCTTTAATGGTGGAGCAAAAGATGCTAAACTAGAACTTTTGTGCAAAATTTTTATTGACAAATTAACCTCTGAAAGTATCTTATATATTGACTTTGCACTGAGCGAATATCAAAAAATCAAAAATGTTGCGTGATTTTTTAAATTTTTACCACATTTTTACTTTAATTTTTTAGTTGATTTTTTTTGATAAAATTTTTTTATTCAAAAGGCTTATTTTTAAAAGATTTTCTGTGATTTTTGACTTTATTTTTTATTGTTGAATTATTTTAAGGGAGAATAAAGGCTCAAACCCCCTAAAATCAAAATTTTTTGCTTGTCGCACCGTCATTGATTTTCAGAGAAAAAAATCCTCTGAGTTAATAAATGCCGGCGGGCGGACAATCAACCCCCGATCTCTGAGGCGGCGGCACAGTACCTAAGCCGCCCTAATGTCGCACTGTACAAGGCTTTTAGAGTATAGCCACCAAGAGGAGACAAAAGAGAGCTGCTGTGGATGCACCGGAGTTGATCAGAGTTGAAAAATATTTTTTAATGTTTGATTAAATGTATTACAATTTGTAAATCTTTTTTATTTTGTTTGATTAAATGTATTGCATTAAATCTATAAATAAGTTATAATAATAATATCGGTTATGAATTAAACAAATGAAAGGCAGACACAATATGGCAAGAGAATTAACAGATGCAGCAAAAGCAGCAAAAGCAATCAGAGCAGAATTAAAAGCAATCGGAGTAAAGGCAAGAGTAAAATCTCAAACATACTCAGGCGGAGACAGTGTTGATGTTTATACAACAGATTTAACTCCTGAAGTAATGGCTCAAGTAAATACAATCTGCAAAAAATATCAAGAAGGACACTTTGACGGAATGACTGATTGCTATGAGTACACAAACACAAACAGTGAGCTTGCAGCTCAAGTCAAATATGTTTTTGTTGAAAACTCAGCATCAGATGATATGATTACAAACATTTTAAACTGGATTGACTCAAAGGATGCCGGCAAACAATTTGACACTGATGCAAAAGTAAAAGAGTTTTTTAGAGATTACAGCATGAGCCGCTACAACTTAGCAAGGAAAATGTTTAGAGGTTACGATCTTTTTGGCGGTTTTTGGCAAGCAGCATAGGGAGAGCAATCTCCCTTTTAAAAATAAAGGAGATAATTATGAGATACAATATCGGACAAAATGTAACATTAACAGAGGGATATAGAGGTTATAAATCCGGAGAGATTGTAGGTTATGAGTTCCCTCTGTATGAAGTTGAGCTATCATCCGGCAAAGTGATTAAAGTTTATGAGGATGAGATAGAGTCTTGACATCCAGGCTTTATTTTTGATTAAATGTATTACAAGAACATTGAAAATTTTAATCACAGGGTAAAAGATAGCTCATTTCAAAAGGAACACCGTCTCAAACCACTTAAAGATCTCAGGCGTGTGTCTGACTAGAAAGGGGGTCAATATGGATAACTTCAATTTGACTTTAATTTTAATCTTTTTGATTTTATACATAATAAAAAGCGGCTCCCATCCGCAAGGATAGGAACCACTTTAGATCTCTGATAGGGCTATCGGCACCTTAGGAAAGTGCCACCCTGTGATTTTATTATAAACTATATTTTAAACTTTTTCAAGTGTTACATTAAAAAATATTACCATAGGAGATATTATGGCAGATCACATTTTAGACAATATAGATGAGTTGATCCAAAGAAAAAACATCATCCGGGATCCCAAATTTGTTGATGCGTGGAAAGAGATTTACACAGCAATTCAGATGGGTAAAGATCCTCAAGAGCTTTTTAATGAGTATAAAAAACAATATAAAGCTGATCCGGAGTTTGATGCTTTTAAATTACTTGCAGCAGCAAGACATCTTGAGGATATAAACAAGGGCAGCGGCAGAGGCGGAGCAAGACCGGGAGCCGGCAGAAAAAAGGGCAAGCCGGTTAAACCCAAATCAGAGCTAAAAAAATCAAGGTCAATCCGCATGACAGATGAGGAATATCCTCAAGTTGTTGAGTATTTAAAGCAACTTAGAAAATCAAAAGAGGTGTTAGATGAGCAAAAATAATATCCCAAAAGTAATAATCTCAGAGATAAAAAAAGATTTTGAAAATACTTTTAAACCTGAAAATTATCTTAATATGCCAATCAATCCTGAGACAATAGATAGACTCAAAAATGATGTATCAAACTATATTTACAATATACAAAACTCAAGAGCTAAAAATATTGATGAGCCTTTGTATAATCACGATTGTGAAAAATGTATATTTTAGGTAATATGCTTGATGTTAAACCGGATGCAACAAACAATAGTCAGATAAATATTAGTTTTTACGATTTTTATTATCACAGCTCAAGCGACTCTGTAAGCCTTATTGCAAGATATGGAGACAATCCTCAAGATTATTTAAGTATGAGATATTATTTTGATGTACCGGCTGATGAAAACCCTGTGTATAAAAGCTCTTTATTTAGTGAGATTTTAGATAGATATAAAAACAAAGTAGGAGTCAGACAATGCCGCCATTGATAAAAACAAATAATCAAAATTATAGATGCTTAAACTGCGGATCTCCTCATTGTATATTAAAAATTTCTGATGATGGAGTTTTAGAATATTACGAGTGCTTAAAATGCGGTCAAAAGGATGTAGCATATATTGATTATTTTAAAAAGTACGCAACAAAAATAGAGACAGAATAACAAAAAAGCCGCTCAGATTAACTCCAAGCGGCTTAAATTTTGCAATAAAAAAGGCAAGCTAACAAAAATCAGCTTGCCTATTTGTATGTTAAGAATTAAAAAAGGAATAAAAATGAAAGAAACAACCAAAACAAAAAATCAAATCTCAGCCCATTAGAAAAGCCATGAGCAACATCAAATTAAAATTTTTGATACTTGATACATAAAAAGCTCTTAAAATTAATTTTAAGAGCTTTAAATAAAAAAAGACGATAGAGTCTGCCCCTATCGTCAAATATCGGTTATGGAAACACCATAAATAGTCTAATATCTTAAAACCTGATGCCTGTTTTTGCCCTTGTTAAAAGATATATGCACCCATCTGTTATATTCGTTGATAAGCTGATCAAACTCAATGCCAAATGATTTTATTTTGGCAATGATTTGATCCGGAGCCATCCCGGTAATGACAAAATCAACCGCTTGCCCTGTTGTATGCTGAGAATTTTTAACCCCTCTAATCTCCGGATGATTATTAAGAGTGCTGCATCTGTAACCGCTTGTAATAATCATGGGCTTGCCTATTTTCTCCCGGATAGGCTGCAAGCAATAAGTAATTAAATCAAGCATATTGTCCAGGCTGTTTATGTCCGGCATATTGTTGATTTTATATTTTGCGGCAGTATCGGAATGAATAAGCTCACTCATTTTAAAATTTAATGCCATTTTTACCTCATTTCATATTGTGATCTAACAATAAATCAAGTTTATGATCTATTGAGTCAAACATTCTCTCTGTGTTCTCGTTTTGTTTTTTGCAATATTCGCAAGTGATATAATTTTTTTCTACGGCATCAATTCTGTTGTGGAGTTTTTGATCCTCATCTTTAGAGCCTTTTTTGAGTTTTGCAATACTTTGATTTATTGCGGATAACTCCTCATTCATTAACTCTTTTACAGCAGCTTTTAAAGCTGCTTTTAGCACAAACCAACCAATGCCGCTGCCGGTAATAAACCCGGCAACAGTTCCCCATATTGACATTATCACCGCCTTTAATTGATTGCTTTTTCAATTTCATCAGCAGCCTTGTTTAACTTTTCGGCAATAGCTCTCAAAGTCTCAAGCCCCAATTTTGTACCCTCAATATATGCCTCTTGTTTTGCAATCTCCGGCTCATCTGCAATTTTTGCAGCATTTTGAGCAAGATCCTCAATCAAGGCATCTGCTTTGTTGTTTAATTTTTCATAGGCTTTGCGTTTGAGAGTCGGTACAACTTTACTCTTGATGAGCTTTTTGATGTATGGAATAACAAGCTCTAAAATTGCCTTGACTGCTGTCAAAATCATTTTTGCATCCATGTTTTAATTCTCCTTTTTATTTTTTGTATGAGATTTTTTGTGCGTAAGCCGGTGTTACCGGTGTTGCGTTGCGTGAGCAATGCAAGCAGGGTAACACTACGCATCACAAAATCCCAAAAGTACACTAACCGCTGCCAAATATCGACAGCCTCTCTGATGATCAGAGCTTTTGTTTTAGGTGTGCAAGTCAACAACATAAGCTCATATAAAAGCTCACTTGACAGCCGCCTTTTGTTATCAATCAATGAATGATCTCTGCAAACTTTGTCATGCAGGATTGCACCTGTTAAAAACTCCGGCTGCAAAGGATAGCCTATAAGCCAGGAGTAAAATTTTATTGTTGCTCCGTCAAAGCCCTCATTTTTATAAGCGGTAATTTTATAAAACTTGCCGTCTTTTCTATCCCTAAGATAATAATTGACTCTATCTGCAAGTTTTATAGGGAATTGTTTTTTATCCTTTAAAACTTCAGGAGAGTCAAATTTGATAGGGATCCGGATTTTGACATCCGGGATGTCTGAGATGCCCAAAACAAAGCCCGGAGCATTTATAAAATATTTTGCTTTTGGCTCTTTAGCCATCTTTTAACATCTCCTCATAAGTTGCGATCTTTTTCTTTTCATACTCAATCCGCTGATTGCAGTTGATTATCCCTCTGCGGCAGCTGTTGACTTTATCCTCAAGCAAAATAAACTCAGTGCCGCAATCCTTGCATCTTTGCAAATAAAATGCTCTGCCGGTGTAATTTTCATTGAGCTGCTTAAACTCAATGGAGTCTGAGAGACATTTAGGGCATACACATTGAGGCAGCTCCGGATCAACATCCTCAGTCTCTGCAAGCATCAACTTTAGAGCCTCATCTCCCTCAGCTTGCTCAACTGCCTGAACATAGCCTCTTATGTCATTACATCCGCAATCATTACCGTATCCGCACATTTTTAAAATCTCCTTTATTCCTTGCTCCTATTGCTTTTGCACAATTTTATTTTTTGCTTGTTTGCCGGCATTAAACGAGTCTCCGCATCCTGTACGGATGCTCCGCTCTCTGCCGGCAAGCCGCTTTTCGCACGTGCGAGAATATAAAACCCACCAAACCGACTGTCGGACATCTCCGGGAGTAATCGGCAATAACCCACCCTGTGCTTAAAGAAAGGAGTTAAGCTGTACCTAAAAAATTGCTGCGTAGTGTTGCCCTGCTCATCTTGCTCAATGCAAGCTGACACCGGCAACACCGGCTGCCGCTATCCTAAAGCAAAATTAAGCTGCTTATCTCTAACATTGCCCTGAGAGTATAAGACTG
Source organism: uncultured Candidatus Melainabacteria bacterium (assembly GCA_932182025.1). Classification (GTDB taxonomy): domain Bacteria; phylum Cyanobacteriota; class Vampirovibrionia; order Gastranaerophilales; family Gastranaerophilaceae; genus CAG-196. The sequence goes on along the minus strand of CAKNXK010000019.1, from coordinate 2,766 downwards.
CTTGCTTTTTAAGCTCATTGAGCTGATCTTTTGCATATTGCGGCATCTCATAGCCGCCTGTCTTGCTCTCTAAAGGTATTGCCGGAGTATTGATGCACAAAGGCTGCGGAATGCCATTTTCTGTCAGCTCAACTTTTGCAGAGAGTATGACTCCATTTTTGCAAAAATTGACTGTATGGATCAGAGTCTCATCAACCTTGTCTCCGATCTCACAAATCTCACAGAACACAGTTGCAAGAGCTTGCATTGCTCTTAAAAAATCATCTGTTGCTCTCTCTTTTTTACCTTTGACAGAGATCTCATTGACAGATCTTGATGTCTCTACATTGTAATAAATCTCCGGAATGTCTTTGTCAGACATTGAGATTTTTGTAATTGCATCAGCAAGATCTCTGCACTCATCAAGAGTCTTAGCCTCTTTGACATCTTTGATGTTTGTTACCTTGCTGTTGTTCGGTTTTCTACCTCTTGCCATAACCTTTAATCTCCTTTTGTTTAAACTGTTACCATATAAAAAGACTGCCGGATTTTAGTCTCCGGCAGCTGCTTGTTTGTATTCGTTAAAACATTGCTCTTTATAGCTATATAAAAACAGATAAAGCTCAATAATCTCTTTGATACCCATCTCCACTGCTTGCTCAGGCTGCCCTGTTGCATCATAGATGTTTGTCTTGATTTTTAAATATTCTGTTATGTCTCCGCCGGCTAATTTGTAAAGCTCTAAAATGTCCTTAAAATCTTTGATGATACTTGCATAAAGACCGATCCATTTTGCTTTATAAAAATGACCGTTAGTAAATTTTATAGGATTATCAAGCTGTTTTTTGTAATTTTCAAACTCTTGACTGTTATCCTCTCCATTGATCTGATTTACAAGCAAATCTCTTGAGTATGCCTCATATTGATCAAAAGACAAAAAAGCCTCTTGATACTGATATTTTTTGACTCCCTCACTGCCTGTAACCTGTTTAATATTTCTCCTAATATAAATGCCGTCTGAAGATGATTTTGTGTCAATCTCAGGCGGCATTGTCAAGCTCTCAGCTTGTCTGTAAAATGTTTGCATATATCACTCCTTTTGCTTTTTGCTGTGATTACTTATCATTTTTTTGCATAATTTTATACTCACATTAGGCTCAATATATTTTTTATAAGCCTGATATGTATCTGAGTTTTTAAACCATCCCATATAACTTAAAATCTGACATGCATCATACCAGGTCATGCGTGCCTTGCTTTTGATTTTTCTTGCTTTTCTGATGGCTCTTATAAATATTTTGTCTCTGATCGTTGTTTTATCCCGATAAAATTTAAAGCCCATAAAATCAATAGGTCTGCCTCTGCGTTTGCCGTTTTTGTCAATATAATCAAACCTAAAGACTTGATAATTAGACTTAACCTCAAGATCAAGAGTTTTTAAATATTCTTTTATTTTTTCAAAATTTTTGTGTAATTCTTTTTTATTTCTGCCAAATATAACCATATCATCCATATATCTGACATAACATTTTGCTTTTAATTCCTCTTTGACAAAATGATCAAACCCTTGCAAATACCAATTTGCAAACCATTGAGAGGTATAAAAACCAAGAGGCAAACCCTCTCTGATAATTTCTCCGTTGATTTCTGCTGAGTTAGAGTCTAAAACAAAATAAATAAGTTTGAGCATCCTCTCATCATGGATATGCTTTTGGAGCTTAGCCTTTAACATATCAATATTGATGCTCTGATAAAAATGATGTATGTCTAATTTTAAAACATACTTGATCTCAGCCTTGTTATTTCTGATAAATTTCTCAAGATACTTTTTACCATAATGTATGCCTCTGCCCGGTATTGATCCGCATGTATAATCATACATACCTTTTAAAAACATAGGCTGCAAAGTTTTAACAACAATATGCTGAGTCCATTGCTCCGGGTAAAAATAAGGCTGCATAACAACCCTCTTTTTTAACAAAAAGCCGTCATTGATATTAACTGCTTTGTGTCTAATAGGGATGTACTCACCTTTAAGGAGCCAATCTTTAAACTTTTTTATATATTTCTCCAGGTTATCAAAAATCCTTTTGACTTCCTGTCTATCCCTTTTGCCTTTACTTGCACCGCTCAGTGATGACAAAATCATGTCATCACTAATTGCAATCTCAAAGAGGTGATTGTATGACCTCATATCTCTTACTAAACCTCACGAGCTTTCTACAAGTTACTTGCCCATGCCTCTTTTTCGGTCAATTTTTACCAAGCGGTATGGATAATAAACCACATTGTAAGATAATGTTTTTAGTAATTGAGCGACACGCCATAGTTCCAATTCGAGTGAGAGACGACATTGTTGACATTGAACGCAAAAGCACCAACCAAAAAGCCGTCATTCGGATTGCTACCAAAGCGAGCGAAACCCTTGAATTATTACCCAAAATTTTTTAGTATGCGAGCGACACGCCATAGTTCCAGTGGCTGACAGAGCAGACATTGTTGACATCAAACGAGAAACAACCACACAAAAACCCCTCAGCAGTGTTGCAACCAAAGCGAGCGAAACCCGTAGTAAATTATCCAAAATGTAAAAGTACAAACATGCTTTATCTAGTATGCCAAAAAATAATATACCATAAAAATAAAACATGCTTGACTTTTAATTTAAAATTTACCCGGCATCCCCTCAAAAAAAAATTTTTCATGAGCCTTCGGCTCAAATGGTTAAATGGGGGATGGCTCCCCCAAACCCCCTAAAGAGGTGATTTGTAAGAGAGCGACACGCCA
>CAKNXK010000018.1 GCA_932182025.1 uncultured Candidatus Melainabacteria bacterium | reverse complement strand
GGCAACAGAGTAGTAAGAAAAAGAAACTTACAACAAGTTATGAGAGAATCTTTCTTCTATGGTGCTAACAGATTTGGTACTAACTTTATCGCTTGAGTGCTACGCACGTAGACAAGGGTCGGTAGACATTTCTCCGGACTACGAGCTTAAATAAAAACTTCAAGTCTGCCTCAAGAGTCGGCACTACCGACTAGATGAGCGCTAAGTATAACAAAAATTAAAATAACACACACTCTCTTATAACTATCTTACATCTTACACAAATTTTCCCCGCATTTTATGCGGGCTTTTTTTTGCTTATTCTAACCCCATTCTTTGACGTCTAATGCGTTTCAAAAACTCTTCCCGCGTTAAAGGGGGTTGAATAGGAGCATTGTCCACTACCTCACTTGGTACAGATTTCACCGGAAACATCTGATTAGCAACTCCAGAAATAATTTTTGCACCCTGATTAAGAACCCGATTAGTAGTGTTCTCATTATTTCTGCTAATCATTGGCGCATAATAATTGGGGTCTATTATCTCTGATACATCATAACCGCCAAATTTTTTGAGATATTCTTCAGGACTTGTTCCAAAACCATCATATTTAATGTCTGATCCATTACTCTTAACATATTGTCCTACATAACCGGCGCCTTTTAAATGTGCCATTGCGATTAAACCAGAAGGAGTAATATCTATACCATTAATTTTAGAACCAACATATTTGGTTGAACCATTCCCTTGCAATATTTGCCATTGTTTTTTTGCATACTCCTTCATCGCATTATCTTGTACTTGAGGATTATTCAAATAATCCTCTTTGCTATATACATTATTTTTACCTGTAAAACTTCCTTTCCATTCTTGTGTATTACCACTAGAGCTACCTCTGTAGTACCCTGTATCAGAGAGTGCACCTTCACCCATCTGATATCGACCTAAATATCCATATTTATTTACAGCAGAATAATTATTACTCGATTCCCTTTTTCCAATTTCCTCCAACCATTCTTCCCAAGATTTATATTTTGACATAATGTTCCCTTTCTATTTAATTAGGGGAAATATTCATAATATCAGTTGTTATTATATTTTAATTTTTTAAAATTACGATTAAGGTCCTCATAAAACCCTAATTCATAATATCCGTTAATTAACTTATTTTTAAAAATATGCAAACCTTTTTCGGGATAAAAATTTATACTCGATATATTAACATAACTATTATTATTCTTTCGTAATATAAATAAAGACCAACCAAGTACACCATAGTAATAACGAGTATCAACATACCCGATAACTTCATTGACTCCATCTGCATTTAAATCATAAAAAACTGCCCGAACATCTGATTGTTTAAAACCAAATAACTCATGAGCTTTTTCTGGAGTTACATTAAGCTCTCTTAATTCATGTTCATATAGAATTTTTGAAGCTGCATTATCCCATTTCTCATTCAAATACAAAACATCATTGGCTATACAAGGGAGACTGATAAATATAAATAATATTAATATTACGAACTTTCTCATAATTAAATTTTACTACATATTTTACTTTTTGCAATATATTTTACTAATGATTAAACATACGTGTAACCACTGATTCAACATAATCACTAATTTCTTTGTCACGCATTTTGTTTTCTTCTTCAGTTAAAGGATTTTCAATCCAGTATCTTAACTCTTTCCAGATTTCATCATCCTTGTCGGCATTCCATAAACTCATATTAGACCTCCTTAAATTACTAATTAATGCATTTTCCTAAATTTTCACTGATTTATCCAACCCCACCCCCTTTGAATATTTTACCAATAATTTATAAGCCTTATCAGCCTGTTTTTTGTATGCAGAGAAGTTTTCATCTGTTTCTGATGCAATTGTATTGAGCATTGTTCTGGTAATAATCGCCTCTTTCATAAGAGCTTCTAAATGAATTGGAACAGAAAGAGCATCACTATCTTTTTGCAACGAATAAATTTCATCCCCCTCTGCGTTTTCTCCAATTGTAAGAGTTAAATAATCAATTGTAACAATACCTTTTTCGATTGGAGTTGGATATAAAACAATCTTATCTCTTTTGATATAAAAAGCTTCCGGCATCCCTGTTTTTGGAGTAAGATCTGATGCATCTTCAATAAAACGCAATTTGCTTGAATTATGTTTTACCAAGTATTTACCATTCGCATCACGCTTTATTAATCCTGATGGCAATGTATAAGCATTTACTCTTGGAATTGTTAGAATCAAATGAGTCCTATCTCTGAAATTAAAATCATGTGACATATAAATTTCAAGAATAGCTTTATTTAGAGCAATTACCAGTGATTCTTCAAATTCTGCATCTGATACTGCATCGTTATCATACATAGCCCATTCTTGAGATGCTGCCGTATTGTATAAATCTAATAATGTTAAAGTCATAATTTTCTCCTTTTAAACTGTAAGCAAAGACACATCATATCCTGCAAACTTTTTTATATAATCCTCTATAGAAGTACCAAAGGCATCTTTGCCAATATTTTTACCTCCGCTTTTTAAATATGAAATAACAGAACCGGCGCCTTTTAAATGAGCGCCGGCTAAAAGACCCGAGTCTGTTATTTTATATCCATTAATTATTTGTCCCGAATATTTATTTGCACCAACTGCTTTTAAATAAATCCACTGTTTTTTCTTAAAAATAATTTGGGCATTTTCCTGAGCCTGTGAATTATTCAAAAAGTCTTGAATTGAATTCACACCATCTTTTCCTGTAAAAATACCTCTCCAATCATTGTTATAAACTCTGGATGCCTTTTTATAGTATCCCGCATCAATTAATGCAGCCTCACCCATTTGATATTTTCCTGCATATCCATATTTATTAAATGCTTTATAATTACCTCCGGATTCTCGCGCTCCCAAATCATTCAAAAAATCTTGTAATGTTTTCATTATTATTTATTTACTCCTCTACAACTTTTGAATAAATTGAATTACTATTAACATTTTTTATTTTTTTAGAACGAACTTCGCGCACTTTTTTCCCATTCTTTTCAATGATTTTATAATCATCAGGAAATTTTTCTTTTAATTCGTTTGCTGCTTCATCAGGCAGCTCAAAAACATGTCCCGTAGGAACGTAAGTTATTTTATACATATTTCCCCTTTCTTTTTTTAAATAGAAATACCAATTATACGAAATAAACAGAGCTAATTTTGCCCTGTTTATAAATTTTATCAATGCCCGCGCTTGCGTTTTACTTCCTCAAGCCAATCTAAAAAGGACTTGAGAGGCAATCGATTGTCTGGTATAATATTATTATCCGAAGTAAGTTCAGTAGTGAAATAAGACCGACTATTGTCATTTGGTTTGGACAAAGGTGAATTAGCAGCCAAACGCTTACTTGCGGATTTTTATTTATGTCCACGCTTGCGTTTTACTTCCTTAAGCCAATCTTCAATGGACTTGAGAGGTAATCGATTGTCTGATATAATATTATTATTCGCAGTAAGTTCGGTGGTGAAATAAGACCGACCATCGGAGCGAGGTTTGGACAGTTTAGGTATATCGGCAGCCAAACGCTTACTTGCGGATTTTTATTTATATCCACGCTTGCGTTTTACTTCCTTAAGCCAATCTTCAAAGGACTTGAGAGATGATTGTTTGTCTGGTATAATATTATTATCTCCTTGTAAGTTAGGCAAGGGAGTCATCTTGCCCGAATTATTAGCAATGTCAGGAGTCCTGTTAGTAGGCTTACTTGGAGATTCATTATTTTTAAATGCTGTTACAACCCAGTTGCGCTTTTTATCATCCCAAACTCGTTTTACAAGAACAGCATCATCATTATTATTTATAAAAGAAATATTTGGTTGATTTGGAACAGTGCTGATACTACCTTCCTTTGTAATTTGTGGTATCAACTTTATAAATTTTTCGCCATTTATATTTTGAGCATTACGTTGATCGACAACATGAGATAAACCAAAACCTTTCTTACCGCCTTTTCCCCAAACCAAATCAACATCTCCGATTCCTTCCTTATTAAATGCCTTTGGTACAAAGCCTTGCTTTTCTTGTAATAATTTATCTATTGCTTCTGCGGGTTTGCCTGATTGCTTGCGATAAGCTATTCCCCAATCTTGGCGTTTATCCAATACATCATCCAAGTCTTTGATTCGTGGATTATTTTCATGTATTTTACCCGCTAATTTACCAAGAGCAGCACCCATTACAAGTCCTGTTCCTGCGTCTTGCGCGGCAGTTTGAAGTGGATTTTTATCCTCCATCATTCCTCGACCCAAACCCGAAACCGCACCTGACGTCATTCCTTCAACCGCTCCTTTAGTTAATTCTTTTTTAGCAATTTGGCTAATCAATGGTTTTGCCATTTTATACCCAGTTGCTGCAACCTTGCCACTCATACCCCAAGGTATTGCAGCACTGCCGATTTCAACTGCTGTTCCACCCCATAATTTACCCATTTTTTTGAAATGCTCAGAATTGATTTCTTTATCTCGCGCTGACGAAATTTCTTTTATTCGTTTTACTTTCTCTTCTGTTGATAAAGTTTTATCATTTTGTATATCTTCATAAGGATTTCTGTCATATCGTACATATCCTTCTAATGGCGCTGCTCCGCCTGTTGCTTGTCCTTGTGGTTGTTTTTGCAAATTTAATATTTGATTGTATAATTCTTCCCACAATGGGTCTTTGCGTATATCCCGCATTTTTCCTCCTTTTTCTATTTATATCTCACTCCGCCCCTCTCCTTGGAAAAGAAGAGGGGGGATGAGATATAAATTATTCGACTATTCTTACACCTGCCCATTTAGCAACAGCATATAGGTTACCGTCAAAACTTTCTGCAAAGTCCAAATCAATCGAACCATCAGCTTTTTCAAAACGAGATAAATCTTGCAACTGAATTGCAGATGTACCCGCTGGAAGTTCAATCACAATATCACCTAACATTGAGTTTGGATATGCATCACCTGCTTTTACTGTTAACAATGATTTTTCTTCTGATTCATTTTCAATAATCAAAAATAACGAATTATTTTTATTAGAAAAAGCATCTGCTACAGTTACACCGTTTGCTGGTATAATCGTAGTTTTTTCAATACTAATATTAGCCACAGACTCTGTATGTTCAAGAGTCGGATATTGAACATTAATAATATCTCTTGTCATAAATTTCCCTTTCTTTTATTAAGCTTTAGCTGTTAAACTAACTGACAATGGTGCTGAAACTTTTACAGTACCTAACATATCTGCTCTAGGAGCGCCTACACCGAATAAACCATAACCTTTATAACAAGTATTGAAGTTCTTTTCAGGAGTGTAGAATACAGTATTCAAGTTAGACGAAACACCACCGGCTAGAGTTTTATCTTTAACACCAAACATTGGATAGAATACTCCTTCTTCCGGCTGTGCAATATTATTTGACACTAAAATATCCCAGCCGCAAAGTGTTCCGATATAACCTTTTCTAACTTCATCTGCGCCTTGTTCTGTGTATTTCAAATCTTCCATTTTACCAAGATAGAACTGATATTCAGGAGGGATTACACAAATCATGTTACCGTCTAACCAGTTTGTATGACCTTTGCCGTCACCTCTTTGAAATTTAGCCTGCATATAAGCAAAAATATCTTTTGCAATTTCAGGAGTTAAAGCAATTGCTTTACCTGCGTCATCAAGGTAATGCCCTGCTCTTGTATATAAATTAGCATAAGAAGCATCTACAGCTGCTGCAAATTGTTTAATTGCATCTTCTGTATAATCTTTTGCCAAATCTACCATTTTAGCAGGTTCGCCCTGAGATTTTTCAAGCATTTTTTCTTCCATTTCAGATAACTCGAAATGAAAAGCCTTTCCTCTATCAATTTTTACTTTACAAGTAGAAATTGTTGCAGTTTCAGCTGTAGGCAAATCACCGCCGTCATAGTCAAAAAGTCTTACCATTCCCGGCATTGTAATATCAACTTCGTCTCCTTTGTTGATATTATCTTTCATTTCAGAGTGAGCAAGCTTACCCACTACTAATTCATTGTGAAAATACTTTTTAAATGCTGTTGAAAAAGCACTTACAATCATTTGTTTTGTTGAAGTCATAAAATTTCCTTTCTTTTTTAACTTAAATTAATTTCTCAAGTAACTCATCAATTTCTTTTGGGGTCATTTCATCAAATCGTTTTTGAGGGGGAGTAAATGAATTTTTTGAGTTCTTACTATAGCTCATTGAACCTAAAACCTCTTCTGTTTCATTCTTTGCAGCTTTTTTCTTTTCATTTGCAAAAATTCTTGAAGAAACATAACCCTCAAGAAGATTTACAAACCTATCTGTATCCAAATCTTCACCAAATACTTTAAAAACTTCTGAATACATTTCTCTAAAAGATGGGTCTTGAAAATACTCAGGCGCATTGTATTTCTCTTGATCCTGACGAATACGATTTTCAAACCCTCGCTGATACTTTTGAAGAAGTTCCATATTTTCTTTTGCTTGCTTAAAAGCTAAAGAATTTTTTCGCAAATCACCCAGTTCTTCTGAGCAAACACCCTGGTGACGCTGCAACTCTTCATAAGCTTTTGATAAATCCTCAACTGATTTAAACTTACCCAAAATCAAGTTTTCAGAAGGGTCATTATCTGATTGTCCTTCATAACTTGCTTGATGCTCGGAAAATTCGGAGTTATCAACACTTGTCGGCTCTGAATTTTCTTCATACGAAACTTGTTTGTTTTCTTCCATAATAAAATCCTTTCTTTTGCACTATAAAAAGGCGGCAACTTAAAGTTGCCGCCTTTTAGATATTAAAATACTAATTACTATTTTTTATAAACAAGATGAAAATATTCTTCATCTTCATGAAAACCATTATTCAAATACAAATATGGTGAAACCTCATTCGAACGTCTTGCCTTAACAATAATCTCTTTCTCTCCAGCTTCTTCTTGAACAAATTGAAGCAATTGTTTCGAAACACCTTTACCTCTGAACTCTTCATCCACAAACATTGCTTTCAGGCGAATTCTTTCAGCAGGACGCAAAGTCGAACGTTCAACACCATAATGAAGGAAACCTACAACCTTTTCACCTTGTTTTGCATAAACAATGCTGTCATCCCCTTTTTTGAATTCTTTTTGCAAATATTTTTTCACCTCAGATACAGAAGAAGTAACATTCGCGCTTTCTCTATATCTAAGATAAATCGGGACAATCTCTCCAATTTTATTTTTTGTAATCTTAGAAACCTTTGGGATAGTAGAAACAAATACATCTTTTTTAGATGCTTGGAAAACAGGAAAAGTTGAACTTTTCTGTTCACGAGTTTTATAAATATTATTTAATGAAACAAGTGACACCGAATTAATCATAAGTGAATTGTACCCAAAATAAAACCAAGCTGCAATGATATTACAGCCTGGTTTTATTATTAATTAGCTATTTACTCTTCTGAATACCACTCAACATCTTTAGTAACATACATTATAGCCGCTATAATTATGAACATTCCAAAGCTTCCTAATAATAGAGCGAAGTCTTGTAATAGAAGCAGTACGTATAAAAATGCATATAAAATAGCCATAAGAGCAACAATCAGTATAGAAAACACTTTCCCTTTAGCCTTTGTCAGCACGAAATAAGTATACATACCAATTAAAGCAAGTATCATTAGAGCTGAAATCAAATAAGCAGCTCCAAATGGTAAAAATTCTGATATAGAAACCAAGAGCAAATAAAATATTTGAATTGCAGCACCGAGCATACAGTATTGCAGAGGGTGAATTTTCCTTTTATCTTTTGAAACAATTTCAAAAACAAAATAACTTAAGAATGTTAAAGCCAAGAATAAAAAAGCATATTTAAGAGTTCTATCAGCCATTCTATAGTTATCCACAGGCACCAATAAAGATACACCAATCTGAGGTTTCACAAGGCTTGAAGTCGCTATTTTAGGCACAGACCACTCAGCAGAGAAAGACTGTTTATCAATTGTTCTTTCTGATGGCAGAAAATTTCCAACAAAACTAGGATTACTCCAGTTGCCTTTTACAGAGAACTTATTGCTTTGCCCATCAACATTCATATATAAATCATTTAAACCGCGAAGTTTGTATGTAATTTCAAACGGAATATATTTTTCTGCCGGATTAATAGTAGTAGAAATCTGAGTAGAACCTGTTTTTACTGATGGATTGTTACCAATTTTAAATTGAGGTTCTTCAATAAACCCTGTCGAATCTTTTACAGATATTTCCATAAACACATTGCTTGGCGCGGATGTGCCATAAATATTTTTAAAATCACCTTTCAGTAAAACATCAGCAGTATAAACCGGAACTTTAAAAATACCTTTTTTTCGAACTTCTGTTGAAACTTGAATATCTACATTATAATTATTTACAGGAAAATATTTTTGTATCTCATCTTTTTCTTTTTTCTGCTTGGAATATAAGACTGGCGACGCTATGACCTGTGAATTTCCCCAGGAAGATGCAATAGTATCAACAGCCTCTTTTCTATAATTTTCTCTATCATCAATAATTCCATGTAAAAAAGCTATAGGAATAAGAAGGACTAATAATGTACACAAAATTGTCCAAAACTTTTTCATCAACTGTCCTTTTGGTTTTGGCTTAACAAAATTTTGTTCATCAATATTCATACTAAATTCAGACATAATTCCATACCTCCATTCTACCTAATATTAACACAGGTTGTAAATATTGTCAATAATTAATATATTTTCACTTTATGATATTTTTGAAGTATTTTGTAGAAAATCTTTTTTGAACAAATCCTGCACCGCTATTTACATTTATTTTCTTTTTTTCTTTTTCTTATTGGATTTCTTTTTGTACAGGCTTGAATTTTCAGAATTGACGCGGTTCCTTTTTTTTAAATTGAATATATCCGATAACGAAAAGTAACTTGACGTAATAAATAACAAAAATATCAAAAAATAACCTATCAAAGCTAATAATGTTGATACCCAGTCTGGATGAAAATCAAATCCTACCTTGGTAGAGATATGCTCTGCCATTGTTACTTCTACATCGTGTCGATACCTTAACCCACGCAAAAATGCGTACAACAAACCAACAAACCAACAAACCAACAAATGAATGCTGAATATATCTCTATGATCTTTATATATTTTTTTTAATCCCTCAACAATTTTGTTCATTAACAATATTATAAAAGGAATTTACAATTTACGCAATTTTGCTTTCTTTAACCATTCCAACCATTCTTTATCTCGTAATTGATGACTTGGTCTTGGCTTGGGGGTTTTATATTTAACAGTTGCATCTACATAATCATCATAGTATTGCATATATTTATCTTGCATTCTACGTTTTTGGTACTTAGATAGACTATCAAAATTATCAATCTTTTTTAATTCAGCAGCTCTTTGCTGTTTTTTCTCCCAAATATTTGCAGAAAACATTGTATTTTGCATCATACCTTTTCCTACTTTTGGCAAAAATTCATCAGTACCCTCACCCATAACCATTGACTCGCCAATCGCGCCAATTGGGGCAGAGACAGCACCTTCTGCAACATTTTTCACAATATCATTAGCAACCTTCTTCCCCATTTTTGGCAGCAACTTTTTTGCAATCGGAGCCATTGCTTTAGTTAAACCTCCAACTGCTTTTGCGCCTATTGTTTCTGGAATAAAATACGAACCTACTTCAAGGGCTCCACCAGTCCAAATCCTTGCCATATTCTTATTATACTCTTTATTAATGTCTTTATTTCGCAACTCGGTTAACTCCTTAATTTTTGCAATCTTCTCTTCTGTCGATAAGGATATATCATTTTGAATTAAATCATAAGGATTTACAACTTCTTCTACAAATCCTTTTATTAAAGCTTTGCCATTATTATCAATTAACAAATCCTCTGCTTGCTCATTCATTAATATATCATCATATTTAGTTTGAGGTACTAAATCTGGTTTTAAATAATCTTTTAAGTCACTCCAAAGCTCTTCTTCCTGATAAACTGGCATATTTTCTTCATAATAATCTGGTTCTTCCATTGACGAATATTGTGGAAGCGCCTTTAAGCGAATTGCATTTAAAACAGGAGAAACCACATTATCATTTTGTTTTATATTTTGCAATATACTTTTATAGTTCTGCATTGTATTTACATCCACAAGTGGTTCACTTTCCAACATTGGAGACTCTAATGTCTGTTTGGGCTCAGTTACTCCTGGCGAAATTGAATTCTCTCCAAAGCCTGCAAGATGACTTTGCGCATTTGCAGTCTGTGCTTCCTGCTCTGCCCGGCGCTGACGCTCCTCTTCAAGAAGCTCTTCTGTCGTTTTACTACTTGAACGCCAACGGAGTTTTCCGTTGGCGTTCGTGTATT
>CAKNXK010000017.1 GCA_932182025.1 uncultured Candidatus Melainabacteria bacterium | reverse complement strand
TATTTATAAGTTTTCCTAAATAATACTGGTTAAAGCTTGCTATTATATATAATATGAAATTATTATTTTTATTCGCTTCATAGGAAATTTTTTCAAATTCATAATAAGCATTTTTATATTTTCCAAATTTTATCAATAAGTAAGCTTTTTTGAAAACATTAACATTATTTTCAGAATAATCAATATCTAAATTTTTAAGCTCATTATTTATACCATCAGAATTGTATAATATAATATCTTTAAATTCTTCATTATTTGATGGAATTTGCTCTGTGGAAGATATTCTAGACCAAATATATTCTATTTTAGACTTTTCATCTTTTGGTATTTTATATAATTCTCTTAATTCACTTATTACATTTTGTAATTTATTTTCAATTGCCGGATCTTTTTTGAATGCACGATATTTATTATAAATATCATATATTTGTTTTTTTATATCATCATCAAGAAAAGAATTATCGTATAATAATTCCAAATATTTATCATTGGAAAGATGTTCATCTATTAATACTATTTTAAATTTCAGTTCATTTAAACTTTTTATAAGATATGGTTTTAAACCATATAGACCATATTGCATAAATACTTTTGGATTACATCCAAATACTTTAGCTAGAATATTATTTGGAATATAATTTAAACACTCTAAATACTTTAATTTACGATAACAGTTTTCTATATATTCGGAATTATCATTAGCAACATTCTTTTTCTGTATAAAGTATAGTAACTTAAATAGCCTTTCGCCATGTCCTTTTTCTAAGGCTTTGAGTTTATATTTTTTATTGTAATCAATTAAAATATCATCTGATACAAATTGATTGATATCATCTTGAATTTCATCATAGTAAAGAGAAAAAATCCCCATTTCTTTTAAATATTCAAATTTTACTCTTTTTTCTTCTTTTGATTTATTACCTTTTTTATATTCATCAGTATTCAATAAATATGCTGGCTGACAGGAATTACCTAATATATCATGTATCCATTGAAATAGTTTTCTAACATTTGCATCTTCTGCTGAAAACCCTACAAAGAGAATTGTATTTGTTGCGATCAAACCCTTTACAAATGTTTCAATTAATTTGAAATTATTTGAATATGTGTCATAATCTCTTTCTTTTAATACAATTTTGTCAAGTTCTCCATGCATCTTTATAATTAAATTATTATTAGGAGCAATGGCAAGATCTCTATCGCAAGAAACTTTTGAATAAGGTGTTTTTGCAATACTTTCAGCAGTTTTTTCTAACAAATCATCATAATTTGTCGTAATTATATGTTTGGGATCTAATTCAACAATTAAATAATTGATTGGATTTGGCTCTAGTTTATTAGAAAAGATATTGTGTAATTTATTATTGTATTCTTTTTCTCCAAATTCATTAAAGTAGTATTGTGGGATTTTTAAACACTCATCTGTGTTATAGTGAATTTTGTGTTTTTTTAGAATTTCTACTTGTTCTTCTGTTAAAGTTTCTTCTAGTTCCTCTGGGATTATCTTTTTCTCAATACCCAAATCTTGAGCTAGTTGATTAACTAAATCATTCCAACTTGGCAAATTTGAATTTTGTGAAACTCCTGCTCCTACAAAAATTATTAGTTTTCCTTTTTGTTGCGCTTCTTGAATATTTTTTATACTAGTTAATGTAAAGTTTCTTAAATTCATTCAACTTCCTTAAATTTATTTCACTACCTATATAACCAGACAGAATAATATTGTAATAGTCCTTAATAATTATCATTATACCAAGAACAAGTTATTTTATTTCAGTAGTTGCTTTAACTCATAAAATTTATTAATTTCTTTTAATAATCGGTTCGAATTAAAATCTATTACCTGCCCCATTTTCAGAAGGAGATAAAAAATCTCCTTTTTTTGTTATTTTTACTCTCTAAACCCTGTTTTTAATAAACTTTCAACTATTGAAATTTGTTCTTTTAATTTATTCAACTCAACTTCTAAATTGGTTGAATTCTGAATATTTTTCAGTTCTTGTTCTTTTCGATTTTGTTCGCTCAATTCACCTATAGCATTAACAACCACACCAACAATAACATTCATTACAATAAAAGATGAAGTTAAAATAAATGAGACAAAATACAACCACGCAAAAGGAAATACAGCAATTACAGGCCTTGCAATCCCCATTGACCAACTTTCCAGAGTCATTATCTGGAAAAGCGAATACATGCTTTTTCCTATAGTCCCAAAGAAATCCGGAAACGCCTCTGAAAACATAGTCGTACCCATTATTGAAAAGATATAAAATATTAACAACAATAACAAGCTTGCCCAACCAACATTTGGAATCGACTCTATTATCGCTTGAACAATAATTCGAAGTTTTTGAAGACGAGTTATCAATCTTAATGCTCTTAGTGCCCGCAAGACTCTAAATGCACGAAATGATGAAAAAGCTCCTCCGGTTGGAATCCATGATATTGCTACCAGAATAAAATCAAAATTATTCCAGCCGTCTTTAAAGAAGTTTTTACCATATACATATAATTTAATAAGAATTTCTATCGTGAATATAATCACACAAACAGCACAAGACACAGTTAATAATTGAGCGCATTTTGCCATTACAGCAGGATATGTCATTAAACCGAGCAATATTGAATTAAATATGATTATTAATAAAATAAAATTAGACGTATATTTATTCTCTATAAAACTTTTTAATTTATCTTTCATCTTCCCTACCCTTGTCCTTATATTTTAAGTATAATAAAAAAGAAGAAGTCATGACAAATTTTAATTTTCTAAAAAATATCGATAAAAATTTATATAATATTGTTACCGAAGCCGAAAAATTATACAGAGATGAATATTTTGAACAATGTATGGTACAAACTCGTAAATTTGGCGAAAATGTTTGTAAAAACGTAATTGGTACAAGATGTACTCCTGAATCTACTTTTGATGAAATGCTTACTACTCTAAAAGATAAAATCAAATCAGAACAGGAAAAAGAGTTTATTGATGATTTGTACTTCTTAAAAAAACATGGAAACGCTTCTGCTCACTCTAATACCGTAAAAAAAGAAGGAATGCTTGCTCTGGAATGCTTGCAAAGAGCTTTTGAAGCAGCAATAAACTATGCGGTTTACTACACAAAAGCAAATTCTAATATTTTAAAACTGCAATACGATATTGATTTACTTGTTACCGGAGAGAAATCTAAAAAAACTTTGAGTGAGAAATACAAAGAAGGTAAAAAGAAAACTAATCCAAAGCAGCCTAAAAAGCAATCTCATTCAATGAAGTCAGAAAAGAAAAAGGAAGGACTTTCGACCTTCCAAATCCTTGTAATTGCATCTTTTATAATCTCTGCATTAATAATTTTATCTATATTATAAAATTCTTTGTTCTTTTGTTTTTGGTGTTATGTGAAGCTTGTAGTCAACACTTTCTATATATTCTCTAAATAACTGATCATAAGTTCTATCCAGAGATATAAATCTGTCTCTAATAATACCCGGCCATGTAATATCGTCTTTTACAAGGAATTTTTCACCAATAACCATTTTATACTCGTCCTCTAAGTCAATCGGCTCAAATTCTTTAGTAATTTTATTTCTTACTCTTATTGCATCCGAAAAATCTGCCTCAAGATTTCCTGTAGAAATCGCCTCTATCATAGAACGATTTACCTGAACATCAGACCAGTGAATAATAGTATTTCTCGTCGGAGCTTTTAGGTTAGATAAAACATTTTCAACAATAAGACCTACTAATTCATTTCCTTTTACAGCACCTATCCTAAGGTTTGATAAATCTTCACTTACACCGTCAAAAACTTTCATTACAATTAAATTATCGGCTTTGTCTTCAAGACCGCCACGAACAATTGATGATTGTAATGCAACTGTAAACACATCAGAATCGTGCTTTTCGCGTATAACACGTTTGATAGCACTGGTTAAATAATTCATTAAATAGCTGTTTTGATAACGAATTTCATTACCATAAGTAAGTGAAGTTAAGCCTTTGTCAACACTTTCAGCTTCCTCCAGCTCTTTTGCTGCAATTGAATGAACCAATGATTTAAAATTCTCATTCTGCATAAGAGTCTCTGCTTGAGATTCATTATAAATCCCAAGACGAGCTAAAACCAATGCAACATACTGCGGGAACTTTTTCTTAGCAGCCTCTACATCGGCTTCAGATTTTAATTCCCCAAGACTAACCAATGGTTCCAAATCCTTTTCAAAGAAGCTGTCCAAAAACAACTGAAACGGATGCTTTTCTAAACCGTCAGCAAGAGTTGTTTCCGTAAAATAAGGAGTCATATTTCCTCTAGCGAAATTTCCTTCATCATCAAATTCAAAATTCAAAGCCTTAATCATTTCATTGTCTTTACCGAGTGAATTAATGCTTGTAATACCAACATTTAACTGAGAATTTTTATGGTCGTGACCGTTTAAAATATGATCTATTTCAGGAACATTTTTCCTTACGATTTCTGAAAGTCTGCCGCCCATGTGGGATAAAAGAATTACCGCACCTTTTGGATTTTTAGATTTAAATGCTTCGACTTCTGCCCTTACCGATTCAATTGTACCCTGCAAATCTTCTTCTTTTAAGTTCGCATCCTTCTTATTTGAGTTATCAAAGAATTCTAAGCCATCACATAAACCCGGATTATAAAAACTCATACTCGGAATAGTTACACCCAAGAACATAATCTTATGAACTAAGCTTGTATCCTTATCATCCGGTATTGAAAACACTGCTGACTTAACAATATTTCCATTTGTCTTCATTGCCTCGGTCAACCTCGGTGAATTATTCAAATCAACATTAGTTACAAGTGTTTTCATTGGATTTTTACGCATTACATTTAACATAAAAGATGTACCCGCGTCTAAACAATGATTACCCATTGTATAAAGCGTTTCTGGAATAACAGGTTTATGACGTCCGGGAATTTTGTCAACCATCTTTTTAACAATTAAACGAACGCTGTCAATTGTTTTAAGCAGAGCTAAATTCTGCAATTCACCGTTTGATAATTCAGGGTGAGTCACAAAACCTTTTTTAGACGGATTAATAAACCAATCGCCTACTATCGCAAAAAAGTTTAATGTACTAGGTGACTCTGATTTTGGAAAAATCTCTTTTGCGTTGTTTTCTACAGTCTTTAACAAACGCGGAAGTCTCATAATATTTCCGTGATTATCTGCAGTTGCAAGAATATTAACACGCGCTCCCTTAAAAGCAGTATCATTTCCTTGAATTCTATTAATCATTTACACACACTCCTAATATTTTCTCTATATTTTTAATATCATTAATACATCTGCATCATTTACTGCTTTCAAACCAGGATTAATCTGAATTGCTTTAGTATAATCATCTACAAAACCGGCATCTTTCATATCACGTTTAATAGCTGCTCTGTAGTAATATGCTTCAGCATACTGAGGATTATACTGTATAGCCATATTGAAATCTGCTAAAGCACTCTGTCTGTTTTGCAAAATATATTTCTGCAAAGCTCTTATATAATAACACTCTGCAAGTTTAGGATTCGTAACCGGTTTTGTTGTAATATCAGGAGCCGGCTTAACAGGAACTGTAGGTGTTACTGTTTCTTTTTTATGATTTGGGTCAACTTTTACTACGCCAGCCTGCATTGCTGCAACTTTAACAGGTTCTTCCTGTTTTGGAAGGATTTGTTTGTTAGCAATCTTTTGAATTGGCTCCTGTGCAATTTTTGCAGGTGCAGGAGTCGGCTCAACAGTCTTGTTATTATCAGCAATCTGTTTTTGGATTTCAATTTCTTTTATAAGAATTGGACTTTCGTTTGCGACAGCAATAGCTGTTTGGAAATCTTCTTCCGCACCTTCACTATCATAATAACGTTTCTTTAAACGACCTCTGTTTGCAAAAGCGGTAATATCATCTGGATTTAGTTTAATTGCTATAGTAAAATCACTTAATGCACCTACGTCAAAATTAAGTTTTCTTTTAACTACACCGCGGTTGTTATATGAAGCTGAGTCAGAAGGGTTTAATTTAATCGCGTTATTGAAATCTTCTAAAGCTTCCTCATTCTTTTCCGCGCGGGTTTTCAAATTACCTCTGTTATAGTATGCATCAGCATAATTCGGATCAATCTTAATCGCAGTATTATAAGCAGTCAAAGACTCCGAGCTTCTTCCCAGTTCAGATAAAACAACACCTCGGTTATTATGAGCAAATGCATAATCAGGTTTAATTCTTAATGCTTTATCATAATCTTTTAAAGCATCTTCCCGTCTATTTGAAATATGTTTTAAATAACCTCTATTTAAGAAAAATTCTTCATTATTTGAATTAATTGAAATAAGAATGTCGTAATCTTCAATAGCCGCCTGAATATTTCCTAACAAGTAATTAAGATATGCACGATTAATATATGGCTCTTCAGCTTTAGGATCTGCATCAATTTTTTGGTTATAACCTACAATAGCTTTTAAGACAGCCTCTTTATCAACTGTTTTAGCTTGTTCTGCAAAAACAGAAACTGTTGTTGTTAAAAATATTGTTAATATTAATAAGCCTTTCGCCCAAGTTTTCATTTGTGATATCCCTTTATTGATTATGATATGTGTAACTATAGTAACATAAAAAAATTCTTTTTAAAGTAGTGAACTATCGCATTTTATACATTTGCATTTCAAAAACATCCTTCCCTGTTATTTTATGCCCAAATGCATCAAAATCCAGATATATCTTATCAGAACCGGTAGAGCCTACAATTTGACATTGGCGTTTCTTAACCTCAAAACCTGCAAGGTTAACCTTGTGCCTATTAGGTCCTAAGTAAATCGGAAGGTCAGGTTTTCCTATTTCAGTACAAAGTTTTTCTGCATAAGCAAAAATTGCATCTCTAATATTATCGTTATATTGATATTTTGATTTCATCTCAATATTATCTAAAACAAGCGCCAGCTCTGAGTCAACATTAGCAAGATAACACATTGTATTACCCACAAACTTTTCATTATCTTTAATTTCAATAGCTGTAACTAATTTATTCATAATATAAGTTACGGCGCTATAGCCATTATATGAATTAACTGCTGTACAGCATCCTGCATGGTTACCTAAGAAAAGAGCGTGTTGAATATCGTTCATATCAGCTTTTTGAATAACTAACTCAATTCTCTTGTCCGTAGAATTTTCCTTTAATAAATTTTTAACTTCGTTATATCGGAGTTTTAGAATATGGTCTTTAAAAGTCTCTTTTATTGAATGAAGTTTTTTATCATTCAAAGATTTTGTCCAAAACTCATTTTGATTCATTTCTTCTCTAACTATAGAAATAATCTGCTTCAAGTCTTTAATATCAATGAGTTCTCCATCCTTGCAGAACCTCAGCACATTTATTTTTTCTTTTAAATATCCCAACCTGTCAAATACAGGAGTTTCAATAGAACTAAGCGTAAAACCATTTTCTTTTAATCTGTTTAGCAGAGTTTCTTTTTCTTCTGCAGGAAGAGCAGTGAACAAATCACCGGTAAAATCATCCTCTAAATTTTTTATAACCGCTTGTTTTGCTTTTTCTACATCAGTATCGATTGAGATTTTAATATGAGACCCCGGATTAACCTTGACCCACTTTCTGTAATCAACACCCAATTCTTGAAACATCTTTCGGGTTTCTCTGTTTTGAGGTAAAGAATTAAAGATATTTGAATTCGATTTTGCAGACTCTTTTTGTAATATACCCAACAATTTCTCAAAACTTTCTGCAAACTCATCATCTGAATTAAATAATTCTGATAAATATTTATTTTTAGAAAAATCAATTTTACTTAACACATTTGAATCAAACTCGCGTTCAATCCTCATTGATTTTAAAAGCAAACCATTAAGAATAGAACGAAGATGTTGTTTTTCATCCTCGCTTTTTGGATTTATATTAGGAATAACCTTCTCTAATTCTTCCTCCTCAACAGATTTATATAATACGGCATATATTATGGCTAGATCTAGTGCGTCTTTAGGATCTTTTATCGAATTCTTTATTAATTCATTTCGTTGTTTTGTCAAAGTATTTATTTTATTAATACAATCTTCTTTTTGCCCTCCGGACAATGCTCTCAATTCTGTCTTTAATTCTTTAATCTTCTTATCCAACTCTTCATATTTATAAGATTTCATAGGATTTATAACTTCTAAAAGAGGCTGTAGTTCTTCGGCAATGATATCGCCAAATAACTCATTGATATAGTATTCAACTTCGTCAATTTTATTCTTAAAAGAATAAACAAAAGTTTTTTCACCCAATATTTCTAAAGTATTAAGAGTTTTTGCAGGATTATCAAAGATTAGCCTATCAATATCTTCATTTGTTATTTCATCATTTCCCTCTCGCAAAGTTTCTTTGTTTTTTAAAGCAATATTATATATGGCTAATAGCTTCTCAAGAGATTCCCGATTAACATTTCCTTCCGAATCAGTAATTGATTGAATTATAGCCGCTTTAAAACCTGCATTACAATTTATCCTTTTATTAAGTTCTATAAGAACATTCCAAGGCTCTTCATAATCGTTATAAGCTCTCATTGCCTTAAAAACAGTATAAACCGATGTATAATCAGTCATTCCTGTTTCAACAAGACGCTTTGCTCTTGCTAATTTTACATTGTCTATATCCTTGTTGTCCTCAGTACAACATAATGAGACATACAAATTAATATTTTTATCATCAATATTATCTCCAACAAAATCTAAAATTTTGTTAGAGATAACACCTTGCTTGATACATTTATTTGTTATTTGGCATAATTCTCCAATATTTATTTCTGTAGAAATTTTCTTGAATAAATACTTAAATACATCAATTTGCACTTTTGCCGGTGAATAACCGTTATTTATTCGCCTTAAAAAATCACTGAAATCTAACAAACCCGCTTCATATAATTCATCTGCATCCGGATAATAAGAAACACTGTTTGCTACATCATAACAGCCTTTTTGTCCTATCCATTTAAGTGCAAAATCAGCTTTTCCTTTGCCAATATTATTTTCTATTGATATATTTTTAACTATACTCTTAATATAACAAACATCAAACTGACCATCTTGAGTACAATTATCGTATAATTGATTAAACAGTTCAAACTGTTTTCTAACAAATTTGTTATTGTTTTCCGAAGAACATATGCGATTATAAATAAAATCTTGTGGGTTATGTCGAGATATATTTCCCTCTGTTAAAGAACTTAAAGCATTTCTATAAGAACTAACGTCCTTAAATATTGCAAGACTCTCAAATATATTTGCTCGGTAAGCACTATCAATCCTAAGCGATTTCATTATCTTATCTTGCTTTTGCATTTCATTGGCTATATCAGACCTAATATCCGTAAAAATAAACTTTAATCTATCAAAAAAACTTACATTTTCAAATTCAGGTAATGCAAACCTTGGCGTAGGCTTTGCTTTAAAATAAGGCTTTTGCATATTATAAATTCTCGGCTGTGACACGTTAGAAATCGGAGATATTTTCATAGTATTTTTAAACACTGTGAATACAATTTTTTACCCTTATATTAAGATTTGTAACAAATTATTCTAAAGTCCTAAAGATTTAGCAGAACGATGCCGATATACATATTAAGGAAAAAGGGATATAAAAAATGGGAATCAACATTACACATACTATGAATAATAGTTTTCAACAGTTTGAAAACAGAGAAAATTTGAGAAATACAGCAAAGAACATTCTCAATAAACAAAATGCATCTTCTGAAACTGTTCAAAAGATTGTTGATAAAACTGTATTTGATTACAATCCTCAGTTATCAATTATTAAAGCGTCTACTCAAATTAGCGTTAATAATTCATTAAAAGAAACTTTAAAATACCTAAAAAGCCACGCAACAAAAAAACAGGCTAAAGAACCTGTTTTAGGTGAATTATGGAATATTGCAAATTCAAGCAAAAACACAGAAAACAATGAATTATACGATTTTGAAATCGACAATTCTATTGAAAACATTTTCGCAGCTTAGACTGCAACTTTCACAATAACTTTCTTAACCTTCAATTTTTCATTTGGATTAATTGAAGGTTTATGAGCATCTGTAGGATAAAAGACTAAGAAATCACCTTCATTCAATACTTGATAATCCTCTTGAGTATTAATATCCATAAACTCTAAATCAGTTTCTGAATTGTACTCTTCACAAGTTGTACAATTTGACTTATCAGTTACACCAACAAACTCTTTACCCTTAATCATATATTGAATATCAATATAGTTACGATGAGTTTCGTATTTAGCATTCTCTTTTGTTTCGTATTCCTGAACATTTGCCCACACATCATCACCGTCAATAACATATTTTTTAGATTCAATATTAGTTAAGTCCTGTGATTTTAACCATTCAAATCCCTTTTTCAAATTTTCTGAAAGCGGGTAATAAAGCTGTGCGTTTTTTAATTTGTCTTTAATCATAATGATTTTCTCCTTTACTTTATTATATTAAAGTTAACATAACTTTACAATAAGTTAAGAAAAAGGCAATTTTTAAAAACAAAAATACTTTATCAATATGTAAGGTTAGTTAAAGTTAGGTAGGTTTATTATGTTAATAGCATTCTGGCAAGTCCAGAGATTAACACGCGAAATAAACAGTCTGGAAAAACAGGCTATGGATGTCCAGACCCGACTTTCCAATTACCAAAAGTATGCGGGAGTTCTGGGAGGCTCATCCATTCTTAACTTGGGCAACATTGCAGGCTTATCACCGGAACTTTTACCACGAGCCTCGCTATTTGCTCAATATTCTGACCAGGCAAGTTCGATGAGTGCAATGCAAAATCTTCAGATGATGAAGATGATGGGAAGAGTTCCTTATACAGGAAATCAACTAATGCAAATGCAAATAGAAACAAGCGCTTTCAATCAATTTAAGGAACAAGCATTAAAGAACCTTAAACAACAAGAAGCAAGTGTTCTAAACGAAAAAGAAAAAGAAATCCAGCTTGAACTCAACGGCATAGAACAACGACTCAAGATGAAACGACAACAACTTGAATCATATAAACAACTAGCTTCCGACAGTATAAAAGACACAGTTCCAACTTTCGGACTAAGATAAGATTCTAAAAACAGAATGTGAAGTGTATACCTATTAACTATTTCCCCTCGCCTCGACATCAAACGAGGCTTTTTTTTTGGAGGAAAATGGAACGCAAAGCTATAATAACTGCAGAGCTAAGGCAGGGGTTTGATTTGCAGTTGATAACAATGTAGCACTTGCCTGCTGCAAAATTTGCTGACGAATATATTCTGAAGACTCTTTCGCAATATCAGCATCCTGTAATGTTGAGCGTGAAGAAACAAGATTTTCATATTTTATGGAAATTTCTTCAAGAGCACTTTCCAATCGATTTTGAATAGCACCAAATTCTGTTTGTTTAGAAGACACTGATTGTAACATATTGTCGATTTGATTTAAATAGTTTACACCATCAAGTCCGAGCCTTCTTAATATACTAAAATCAGCCAATGCAAATGATAAATCAAAAGAGATTCGAGAGTTTTCATCACCATTAATCCCAACTTGCAATCCAATTTCAAGAGGGTTTACAATTTCTATTGCTGAAACATCTTGAGAACTATCAAGAACTTTATCCAGAATATCAAGCAAATTGTCATCAGGAGCTGTATTGTTAGAAAGATTTACCCAATTTGTAGATAAATTAGTTTCAGTAGTATAGCAATTTTTGACATCATCCTGCTGTTGTACATAGCCAAATAAAGTTCCCTGGTGCGATAAAGCTGAAGTTACATTTACTGTAGACCAACAGTTTTCAACTCTTGCATTTTGATATACCATACCAGAAATACCACCAATGTCATGGACATTACCGCCTATAGTTCCTGTAACGCTGCTATTTACAACAGTTGAACCTGCTGCTAATGAACCAACAAGAACCCCGGAAGAGGAATAACTTGTATTCTCCCCTCTTAAAGTAACCTCAATATCAGCATGACAATTATCAATAATACCCTTATTGTCAAGATATCTAACCATACCTGCACTGCTTATATAGCCATTAAGCACACCACTCACGTTACAGCCGGATACGGCTCAGGACATCTAGCCCCCCCCCCGAGCTCAAAACAGCTCTACGAGCGGGTTGTAACCTCACACAAATATACTTTTTCCTATCCTTGACATCATGTCTCATAATTTCTTAATTCCACATCTAACATTTTGATAACACTTTTTGCAATAATTGTTACAAAAATTTACATAATTACCCCTTTAGTCCCATGTTTATTATAAAATTATTTTATGAACTTAGATGCCGTTATAGATAGCGCTTTAGCGCCAATAGCCGATAAAGTATCGGGCTTTATCTTTTCTTATGTCACAATTGGAGGAGTTAAAGTAGAGTTTCTTGTTGCATTATTAATTTCTGCAGCATTGTTTTTTACTTTCAGAACAGGTTTTATTGGTTTTTGGGGGTTTAAGCACGCTTTAAAACTAATTACAAATAAATATAAACACGATAATCCAACCGGATTTCAAAGAAAGAAAAAAGGAGAATTATCATCTTTTCAGGCTCTAAGTGCAACTATTTCAGCCTCTGCTGGGATTGGTAATGTTGCCGGTTCTGCTGCTGCCGTTTCAATCGGCGGTCCGGGTGTAATCTTTTGGATGATAATAGCAGGGCTATTTTCTATGGCACTTAAGTTTTCAGAAGTTCTGCTCGGGGTAAAATTCCGTCAAACTAATCCTGACGGAAGCGTTTCCGGTGGACCTATGTATTATATTCCTATTGCGTTTAGAGGCAATAAAGTTGGAAATATTTTAGCAAAAATTTATGCAGTTTGCTGCATATTCGCAATGATTGGCGGTTGGAACTTATTCCAGATTAATGCTATGACTGCACAATATACTGAAGTAACAGGTGGAGCTAACAGTATTTTTGCTAACAATGGTTGGATTTTAGGAACAATTGTTGCTGTTATCACCTGGTTCACAATTATCGGAGGAATAAAAGCAATCGGAAAATTCACCTCAAAAGTTACACCTGTAATGTGTACACTTTATGTTGCAAGTGCATTTTTTGTTTGCTTAGCAAACATACATCATCTTCCGGAAACAGTTGTTTTAATTATAAAAGAAGCTTTCTCTCCACGTGCAATGACCGGAGGAGCATTTGCCTGCTTGTTATGGGGATTTAGACGTGCAATGTTTGCTAACGAATCAGGCTTAGGAACTGCTCCTATCGCATTTTCTGCCGTAAATACAAACAAACCTGTTGCACAAGCGTTTATTTCAATGTTACAGCCTTTTGTTGATACTGTTATTGTAGGCGTTGCAACAGCTTTTGTAATCGTTGTGTCAAAAGCATATCTGACAGTTGATGGGATTGCAGGGATTGAATTAACCTCTAAAGCTTTTGCTACAATTTGTCCGGCATATCCTATTTTATTAACAATAATGGCTAGCTGTTTTGTACTCTCTACAATGCTTTGCGGTTCATACTACGGACTTAAAGCCTGGGGATTTTTATTCGGAGAAGGCAAAGCTAAAACAAGAACTTTTCAGGCAATATATTGTTTATGCATTATTGCCGGTTCTGCAATGAATTTCCAAAGTATAATCAACCTATCTGATGCAGTAACACTATTCCTCGCTGTTCCAAATCTAATAGCAGTATTTATGTTATCAGGAATTGTAATAAAAGAACTAAAACGATATTCAGAAAAATACAATGTAGGGACAAAATTCGTCAAATATTTATAGGAGCCTTAATGAAAATCAAAAACATCAATGGCACTACAAGTTTTAAAAAAGTATATGATTATTCCGGTAACTATATTAAATTAATGCTTTAAAAAAGAAGATTTATATAATCTTTACTTGCAGGAGGTAAATAAATATTGTAAAATACCTCAATAAAGGAGAAATTAATGCCAAAGATTTATTTTGTAGATGTAACTAACAGAGACGGAGTACAAACTTCACGATTAGGATTAGCAAAACTTCAAAAAACATTAATCAATTTAATGCTTGATGATATGGGAATTACGCAATCAGAATTCGGATTTCCTACAACAATGCACGAATTAAATTATTTAAATGCTAACCTTGAGCTTGTTAAGCGTAATGTTATTACAAAAACAAAATTATCAGGCTGGATGAGAGCAATTGCATCTGATGTTGAACAATCTTTTACAAATTGTCCGCTATTAGAAAACTGTAATCTTTCTCAGTCTACTTCCGAACAAATGATTTGGGGTAAATATTTAGGTAAAAAGACTCCTGATGATATTATTAAAATGACAGCAGAAGCCGTTGAATGCGCGGTTTCAAAAGGTGCTAAAATCATTGGTGTCAATGCAGAAGACGCTTCCAGAAGTGATTTAGATTATTTAATCAAACTTGCAAAAGAAGTAAAAAAACGCGGCGCATATCGTTTCAGATACTGTGATACATTGGGGTATGAAGACCCGCAAACCACTTATGACAGAATTTACAGACTGGCAAAAGAAACTCAAATGCCAATAGAAATGCATTATCATAACGATTTAGGAATGGCAGTTGCTTGTTCTGTAATGGGTGCAAGAGCAGCAATTGACGCTGGGGTTGATGCTTATATCAATACTGCAATCAACGGAATGGGGGAACGCGCTGGAAATGCCGATTTAGTCTCTTGTCTTCTTGCAGTTCTTAAATCAGCAGGGTTTAAGGACAAGTATCAGGTCGATGAAAAAATCGATTTATCAAAAGCGTGGAAATTGGCAAAATACACAGCTTATGCGTTCGGTCTCCCAATACCTATGAATCAGCCTGCAGTTGGTGATAACGCTTTTGCTCATGAATCAGGTATTCATGCTGATGGCGCATTAAAAGACCGCAGGAACTACGAACTTTATGACTTTGAAGAACTTGGACGCGGAGAACCTGAAATCATTGAAACAGGTCGTATGATTACAACAGGTGAATACGGCGGCATTAAAGGGTTCAGAAATGTTTACAACAAGCTTGAAATCGAGTTTAAAGATGAAAATGAAGCAAGAAACATTCTTGAATTGGCTCGTTACGCAAACGTTCACACCCAGAAACCTTTGACAGAAAGTGAATTAAAATTTATTTATCATTATCCTGATATTGCTGCAAAAGTAATGACAGTTTCACCGTTCTATAATCCAGCAGGCGAATTGGAAAAACGTCTTCAATGCGGCAAAACAGCTAAACCAGAACAAATTCTATGAAACTGACAATTGATGAATTAAACGAAGATACAAGAATAGATTCTTATCTTGCAGAAATAATGCAGGATTTATCGCGTTCAAAAATTCAAACAATCATTAAAAGCGGGAAGTGCCTAGTAAATACTAAAGAGGTAAAGCCGTCTTATTGCCTTAAACTCGGAGATACAATTGAGCTTGAAGAAACAGAAATTAAGCCGTTAGAAATCTTACCGGAAAACTTGCCTCTTGATATTATTTGGGAAAATGATGATATGGCTGTAATCAATAAACCTTCCGGCATGTTAACTCACCCAACGCCAATTGAACAAAACGGCACACTTGTTAATGCTTTATTAAACCATTATGGGAGCAACCTATCTGATATTAACGGGGATATGCGCAGAGGGATTTTACACAGACTTGACCGAAACACATCCGGTTTAATTATGATTGCCAAAAACAACATTGCTCACGAGTTTTTGGTCAATGAAATGAAAGAACATAATTTTTGTAAAAAATACCTTGCTGTTGTAAGAGGAATCATAGAAAAGGATGAATTTGAAATAAATACTCCTATTGGGCGCCATCCAACCCAACCGCACAAAATGGCTGTAAATGGGAAAGGTGCAAAAGAAAGCCTTACAGAAGTAAAAGTTATAGAAAGACTAAATGGAGCTACATTAGTAGAATTAACCCTTATAACAGGAAGAACACACCAAATTAGAGTACACATGTCGTCAATAGGACATCCTGTCTACAATGATACACTATACGGTTTTGGCAAAGTAAAAATTAAGACAGGAGAACAAGTCTTGCAGTCTTATAAGCTTGAATTTACTCCGCCAAACAGCAATGAAAGAATTTGTTTAGAAATCCCGCATGACGATAAGCTGACAAAAGTTCTAACTTCACTAAAATTTTAAAGATTTCATCTAAATATACGATAGAGAAATTCCCGAAAAACGGTAAAATAATAATTGACATATCAATGGACACTCGGGATGGAATACGATTTAGATTTTTCTTCATACAACAAAATAAAAAGAATGACTAACGAAGAGTTAGCTGATTTGTGGAACAAATATTTTGAGAACAAAACAGATAAGTCGCTTCGCGATGCATTAATTTTACAATATATTTATCTTACAAGATATGTCGTTGGACGTGTAAAGGTAGCTTTACCGCCTACTTTTTCGTATGAAGATATTTCCAGCTATGGTGTTGAAGGACTTATTGATGCTGTAGAAAAATACACTCCAAGAATGGGTGCAAGATTTGAAACTTATGCTCTTGTTCGCATTCGCGGAAACATTATCGATAAAGTTCGCTCACAAGATTTCTTGCCAAGAAGTGTAAGAAGAAAGATTAGAGATGTAAAAGAAGCTCAAGAAGAGTTAAAGAAACAATACGGTAGAAGTGCTACAAACACTGAAATCGCAAATTACTTAGGTATTGAAAGAGAAAAAGTCGAACAATTATTAGCCGATGATACAACAATTACATCTATTTATGATAAGAAAGGTGCGTCAGACGGTGATATTGAAATCATAGATACAATTGAAGACGCTCACAGCCTTGCTCCTCATGAAGAGCTTGAAGAAAAAGATGTAAAAAAAGAGTTGGAGGGGGCTTTGAAACGTTTACCGGAAAGAGAACGTACGATTATGGTTCTTTATTATCATGAAAACATGACTTTAAAAGAAATCGGTGATGCAATTAACGTATCTGAATCAAGAGTCTCACAGCTTCATGCTCAAGCGATTATGAAGCTTAAAAATCTATTAAGCGAAAACAGAACAGAAAGATTGAAGAAAAGTATTATTTAAACATTACCTGTAGAGCTGTTTCTATCATCTTCTAATTGACGAAGTTGTCTTGCATCAACTTTTTCATCCGGTGCATAGTTTGTAATTCTTGGTACATTAATATCAACATTAATATTAGCATCAACCATTTCTACATCTGATTTACCAAACTCTTTAATCTTACCGTCTTCAAATTTAACTAAAACAGCATTGTTTAAGAATTGAATCATACAAACTTTGCCTAAACCGGTTGGAGTCATTACAGTAGAACCAATTGGAGGCATACCTTTAGCAGCTTCAATATAATTTGAGTATTCATAGGTCAAACAGCAAAGCAAACGTCCGCAAGTACCCGATATTTTTGAAGGTGCAATTGGCATTCCCTGATCTTTTGCTAATTTTACATTAATCGACTCGAATTTTCTTAAATAAGAAGAACAGCAGAACGGTTTTCCGCAAATACCTGTTCCATCCATAATAGAAGACTCGTCACGCACACCAATATGGCGCAAATCTATTCTCATGCGCTTAAATACCTGAGTCAAATCTTTTAATAGTTCTCTAAAATCTACACGCTCAGGCGCTGTATAATAGAAGGAAATTTTTCTTCTATCAAAAGTCAGGCGGCACTGAACAAGATTCATATTAAGCTTATGTTTTTTTACTAATTCTTTACACTTAAAAAACGAAGTAACCTCTTCTTTTTTAATCTCTTCATAAATCATCATGTCTTCTTGAGTCATAATACGAAGAAACTCAAATGCTTCCGGAGTTTTTTTAGAATTTTCAAAAAGCTTACCGATTTCGGTATTCACCAAAAACGCCTTTAAAACCTCTTCACCTTTATCAGTACGAGCAAGGATAAGCTTACTATCAAGATTATCAAGTTCATTTGCACCATTTAAAGGAACGAAAGTATTTTTAAGGTATTTAACCGCGTATTTGATCATAACTTTCTTCCTTTTTAAGTTTTCTATTCATAAGCTTTGATAGAACTTCTTGCGGCGTAATGTCAGTGTAAACCGCTTCATAAATAGCACTGGAAACAGGAACTTCCAAACCCAGTTTTTGTGCTAAATCACAAACAGCTTTTGATGTTTTCACCCCTTCTGCAACTGAACCTAATTCAGCCAAAATATCATCGATTTTCTTTCCTTGACCAAGCATAGAGCCAACTGTGTAGTTACGTGACATCGGGCTTGAGCAAGTAGCAATTAAATCACCCATGCCGGAAAGACCGTAAAGAGTTGAAGGATCAGCACCAAGCTTAACACTTAATCTAACAATTTCTGCCATTCCGCGTGTAAGCAGAGTTCCCATACAATTATCACCAAGATTCATTGAATGAGCAAACCCAGAAGCAATTGCAATAACATTCTTAAGGCTGCCACCCAACTCAACTCCAATAACATCAGGATTTGTGTATAATCTGAATTTATTAGGAACATTACACGCTTTTTGAACAAACTCTGCAGTTTGAAGATCTTCGCAAGCAACAGATGCAGCTGTTGGCTTACCTTGAAGCACTTCTTTTGCCAGAGTCGGTCCTGAAAGAATAACCACTTTTTGTTCAGGAAGCACATCTTTAATAACCTCTGACATTCTCATAAGAGTATTCAATTCCAAGCCTTTAGAAGCATTTACTAACGGCACATTAGGATTAATACCGGCTGCTTTTAACTGTTCGCAAACTGGTCTTACCCCGCCTGTTGCAACAACTGAAAGAATTATATCCGCGCCATCTATTGCTTTTTTAAGGTCTGAAGTAAACTCAACTTTTTTATCCAACTGTACTTCCAGAGGCTTTGAGCAGTGCTTATTCACAACTAAATCTTCATTTAAGTCGCTTTCTCTTCCCCAAATAGTTATATCTTCAAAGTTATCATTCAATAGCCAAGCTAATGTTAACCCCCAGCATCCCGGACCTAGTACAGTTAGTTTCATATAGTCTACTCCTTATATACCAATATTATACTATAACCATACAATAAACTTTGTAAATATTTATTAACATTAAAGCAAGTTTATTTAAAAAATTTTCTTTATTTATATAACACAGGATTACTATGAGTTATACTTTTTACGATATTTCTACAAAAAAAGAAGCAACCTTCGATTTAAAGAATTGTACTATTACCGGTAATAGCTCCGCTTACGTTGTTAAAGATGGTACAATTACCCAATATTCAATAATAGATGGTGAAATAGATACTTCAACTGCTAAAACAGTTCAACGCATTAAATTAACAAACTATCAACTTGCATTATTTGATTTATTAAAAGGAAGAGACGGAAATGCAGAAATGTTTGACAATACAGATTTAAAAGACCTAACACCAAACTCTCTTCAAGCCGAAATAAATAATATTTATAAAGAAAAAAATGTCTACAATGCAGTAGCTGCAAATGTTAGTGAAACAAAAGCAGAATTAAGCATTACAGACTCTAGTTCTATTAAAAAAAGAATTGCCGTTGAATTTGAAAAAGAACCTGAAAAACCGGGATTTTTCAAAAGATTATGGAATGGTTTTTGCAATGTAATAAAAAGCATAGGAAGATTTTTCTCAAATCTTTTCAGCTCAAATAAGATAGAAGATTCAAAAACAACTCCTGTTGAAGAAGGGCGAACAACAACCATACCTGCTACAACTCTTACTATTAGTGAAACAGATGAACATGATCCGATTAAATTAAGCAATGACTTAGGAATTTCATATTCTTTATTAAAACTTGTCAACCCAAAGCTAGATTTATCTCTACCGTTTGAAAATGGAATGGTTATTAATATACCGGAAAGAAAAACTGTTAAACCTAACACCGTAAAAAATATAGCTGAAACAGCCGAAGCTGCCGGAGTAAGTAAAGAATATGTAGAAGATATCCTTTTCAGAATTGAAGGTAAAAACGGTATTGCTGCAAAAATACCTTATGATGATGAAAAAGAAACTATTGACGATAACGGATACCCAAAACCGATTAAAGGAAGAGAAAATAGAAAAAATGGAACCCTGACTATCGGTTTCGGTCACACAGGTAGAGTTTTTGGTCAAATTATGACCAGAGAAAATAGAAACGATATCAAAATAAGTAATAATCAAGCTTATGAGCTATTGGCTGCTGATATTATCAGCGCAAAAGCAGATGCAGAAGAATATTATGGAGAAGCCTTTACAAATGCTCCGCAATCAATTCAAGATGCTATTGTAGATATTATTTTCAATAAAGGACTTGAAAAAGGGCTTGGAATAGAAAAGTTTGAAGATTGCAAAGAACAGACTTTAACACCACAAATCAAAAAATGCTTAGAAAACAAAGATTATGCCGGATGTGTTTCAAAATTAATATATGAAACAGGCTTAAAAGGGCTTCACAAAAGAAATTATTACAGATTGATTTCCTCAATGCGAGACCTTTCTGCAGAAGGCAGAGAACAAGCAATGAAAGACATTGAATATTATTATAATAATGTTTGCAAGCTATATAAAAGAAACCGTTCAGAGCTTAAGCACATACAAAAAGCATGGGAAAATGCTAAGAACGGAACCTGTAATAATTTTATGAACTAAGTTCTGGTAAAACTTGCAAGCGCACGTCTCAATACACCGCAGTTTTTACGAAGAAGTTCTTTTGCCTCATCTTTAGACAACGAACATTGAAGCATTAGAATTGCTGTTTTAACAGACCAATCACATTCTAGTAATGTCTTTAAAGCATTTGAAGAATTAACACCCGCTATTTGTGAAACAATTCTAATCGCACGGTCTTTGAGTTTTTCGTTTGTCGGCATCAGGTCTATCATAAAGTTTTCATAAGTTTTGCCGATTTTAATCATAGCACCTGTTGTAAGCATATTAAGTACCATTTTTTGTGCAGTACCAGCTTTCATACGGCTTGAACCGGCTATAACCTCAGGTCCGACTTCAACACAAATACCAAGACCGACCTCATCTAATATAGCAGCTTTGTGATTACAAGTAATTGCTATTGTTTTACATCCGATTTTTTCAGCATGAGAAAGCACACCTAATAAATATTTAGGATTACCGCTTGCTGAAATAACAACGCAAACATCGTCTTTCGTAAGAATTTGAGCATCATCGACACCCAGCTCAAAGTTATCTTCTGCTCCTTCAACTGCAAGTCTTAGAGCTTTATCACCACCAGCGATAATACCTGTTACTAAATCAGGAGTAACTCCAAAAGTCGGAGGACATTCAGAAGCATCCAGAACACCCAGTCTGCCTGATGTTCCTGCTCCATAGTAATACAATTTGCCGCCAATAAGGAATTGTTTTGCAATAATATCAACTGCCCGAGCGATATTTGCACTTTCATCTTCTACTGCACGTGCAACAATCTGATCCTCCTCATTGATTTTTCGAACAATATCGATTGTTGAGAGTAAATCAATGTTTTTTGTGTTTTCATTTCTGTACTCAGTAATAATTTCGCTCATACACACACCTCACTTATATTTTATAAACTAACCAATAGCAGTCATAAGATTAGCCATTTCAATAGCAGCTTTTGCAGCATCAGAACCTTTATTCCCTGCTTTTGTACCTGCTCTTTCTATAGCTTGCTCGATATTATCAGTAGTAAGAACTCCGAATATCACAGGAACACCTGTCTCAAGAGAAACAGATGCAACACCTTTTGAAACTTCTGCACAAACATAATCGTAATGAGAAGTTGAACCTTTTATAACAGCACCCAATGTAATAACTGCGTTATATTTTTTGCTTGCAGCACATTTTTTTGCAACAAGAGGAATTTCAAACGCACCGGGACACCAAACAATATCAATATTATCTTCGGCTACACCATGGCGTTTTAGCTCATCAATTGCGCCTGATAAAAGTTTTGCGCCGATAAACTCGTTAAATCTTGATATAATAATGCAGAATTTTTCGTTTGCGACAGTTAATAATCCTTCGTATGTCTTCATACCTATTTACCCCTTAATAATGTATATTATTATTATACATGAATTTTATAATTATGTTAATATTAATTTATGCAAAAGGGACAAATTTTTAAAATTCATTCTGATTTTTATTATGTAAAAAGCGGGGAGGAAGCTTTTGAATGCAAACTCCGCGAGGTTATAAAAAAGCAGAAGCAAAAAGTTTTTGTTGGTGATTTCGTTGAGTTTGAAGATGGTGCAATTGTTAAAATTCTACCAAGAAAAAACTATATTACGCGTCCAACTGTAGCTAATATAGATCAGGTTATAATTATTTCAGCAGTAAAAGAACCTGAATTAAGCTTTCTACAACTGAACCGCTATATCGCTTTTGCTAAATACCATAACTTAAAAACGGTTCTTTGTTTTAACAAAAACGACCTGTCTGACAACGATACAATGATAGAAAAAGTTTTCTCAATCTATGAACCGCTGGAGTTTGATATTTTATTTACATCAGCACTTGAAGGTTTCGGCTTAGATGAGTTTAAAGAAATACTAAAAGACAAAACATCCGTTCTCTGCGGCTCATCAGGAGTTGGGAAATCCAGTCTTATTAATGCTATAAGCGGGATTAATCTACGCACAAAGGAAGTCAGCGAAAAGACAGGCAGAGGTACTCACACAACCCGCCACAGCGAAATTATTACAATTGCCAAGGATACTAGAATAGTTGATACTCCGGGGTTTAGCAACCTCAAATTTGATTTTCTGCTCCCGCATGAAGTGGATACATTATTCAGCGAAATTTACCCATACAAAGATTTATGCAAATTCCAAGATTGCTTACACATAAACGAAACCGATTGTGCTGTAAAAGCTCACTTAGGTGAAATTGACATGACACGCTATGAAAGCTACATAGCTTTTGTTGAAGAAGCTAAAGAATACAAAGAAAAAGTTAAATACCAAGGTGTTAAAACAGAAAGCACACACAAGCAAACTCACTCAAAAACGGCGGTGAAAATCAGTTCACGCAAACGCCAGAGTGCAAGAAACACCCAAAAACAAAATATTTACAAGGATATAGACCATGAAGAACTTGATTAGTTTAGTTGATAAAAAATTAGATGAATACATGCCGATAACTTATCCGGAAGATATCTTTAAAGCAATGAAATACACACTAATGCTTCCAGGGAAGCGATTACGTCCTGTAATGTGTCTTGAAACCGCAAGAATGCTGGGTTGTGATATTGAAAAAGCTATGCCGGCAGCTTGTGCAATAGAAATGCTTCATGTACAAAGCCTTATTCATGATGATTTACCTTGCATGGACAACGACGATTTTCGACGCGGCAAACCGTCTAACCACAAAGTTTTTGGAGAAGCTAACGCTGTTCTTGCAGGAGATGCTCTTTTGACATTTGCACCTCAATTGATTATAGAAAAATCAAAAGATTTATCCGAACCAACTGTTCTAAAACTAGTGCATGAGTTCACCAAATGGGGCGGTGCTTATGCTCTAATAGCAGGTCAGGTCGTAGATATTGAATCAGAAGGAGGTAAATACGTAAAATCTCCTGAAGAAACATTAGACTTTATACACATGAATAAAACTGCTGCACTGTTCCGTTTAGCAATCAGAAGCGGAGCTATTGTTGCTGGAGCAGAGGAAGATGAATTAGAAAATCTTGACGAGTTTGCAGGCAAATTCGGTTTATTATTCCAAATCTACGACGATATTATGGACGAGATTTCCTCTTTTGAAGAGCTTGGAAAGACGGTCGGCAAAGACAAAAACAGCGGAAAGCTGACTTATGTATCACTGTACGGACTAGAAGAGGCTAAGAATAAATTCCACTCGCTAATTCAGGAATGTTATGATATAATCGGGAAGTACAATTCGAAGATATTTACAGAAATCTTAAATAAGTTAAGGGACAGGATTTTAGGAGTTTAGATGAATTTTAGTCAGATTTATGGAACAGGGTATGAAGTTATATTTGTCGCGTTTTCAGGAATTATTCTAGCGCAAATAGCAAAATTTTTCCTACATTTAATTTTAAAAAGAAAAGTTGATTTAAGATTATTTACAACAACAGGCGGAATGCCAAGTTCTCATGCTGCAGGTGTTATGGGACTTTCTACTGCAGTAGGGTTAATTAGAGGTTATGATTCAATTGAGTTTGCAATTGCTCTGGGTTACGCTTTTATCGTAATGTATGATGCAGCCGGTGTAAGACGCGCTGCAGGAAAACAAGCTGCTTGTCTAAACAAAATCATTATGGACTTATATAAACAAGACCTTGTTGAAGCAGGTGGAAAACTAAAAGAACTGCTCGGACATACGCCTTTACAGGTCGTAATAGGTGCAATTTTTGGCATAGCTTATGCTTATGGGGTTCATTATTTATTATTAAAATAAAAAAAAACGGGGCGTTCGCCCCGTTTTTTTTTACATTCTTTTACCAAAAATACTTTTCAACATTGACATAAACCCGCCACCGTTTTCTGCTCTATCTTTAAATTTTTCGTAATTATCCAAAACAAACTGATTACGGGAATCAACTTCTTTAAGTCTTTCCATATATTCTAATGCCATTGTATAATCACCGATTGAATCTCTAAAAACGGCTAATTTCTGCAAAGCATTAGCATTTTTTGGTTCTAAATCTACCAGTCTTTCATAAAACTCACAAGCTTTAGTAAAGTCCTTCATTCCTTCAAGCTGAACTGCAATTGTTTCAATCAAATCAACATTAGAATTATTGTATTGGTATGCAGTCATATACTCGTTTAAAGCAACTTCTTTTTCGCCTTTTAAAATATTATATTTACCCCAATTCAAGTGTTCATTGAATGAATCAGCTTCGTTTTCATAAATCAAAGCTCTCATTTGATAAATCAATGGTGAGTTCGGATCAAGCTTTGCATACTCATCAATCTCTTTGAAAGCCTCATCCTTCATCCCCTTTTGGAAATAATATTGAGCAAGAAGAGAATGTAAAATCGGCTGGTTTTTATATTGGTCTTTTACATTATTAAGAACCTTAAACCCCTCATCATTCCTATCCAAATCCATCAGAGCACGGGCTTTTGTTAATTCGTTTTGAGTAAGTTCTAAAGCTCTATCCGGCTGTGAATTACGAATATAGTATCCGGCAAGAATTTCTTCAAACTCTTTAAACCCGCCTTCTTTTAAACCTCGTTCAAGGATTTCTATGGAAGAAACAATCCCTTCTGTTTTTTCATATAATTCGGCAAGTTTAAGATAAGCCACAGGATTTTCTTCATCATAATCAACTATTCTCAAATACTCATCAATAGCTTCCTGATACTTTTCCTGACCTTCAGCCATGCCGGCAAATAAATATCTTGCAGGCAAAGACTCTTCTTGATCTTTTGCATTATCTATTGCTTTTCTATAATCACTCTTAGCATGACTGAATTGCTGCTGAAGTGAATGTAAATTTCCTCTAAGCAGATAATATTTAAATTTATCTTCATGTACAAATAAATCAAGCAATTGCTCATGTGCCAGAATGCTTGATGGTTCAAACTCCAAAATAGCTGCATAGAAAGCCTTTGCTTCGTCTTTTTTATCAAGAATTAAGGCTAGATGCCCTAATTTTGTCAACAACTCAATATCTGCCTTATTAGAAAGTTCTTTTTTATATTCGGCATAAGCTTCTTCGTATTTTTCTTGTTCTTCTAATTGTTCTGCTAGTTTCATTACAATCTCCTAATTAAACTTATTTTGAGCAACCGCAATTCCTTCTTTAAAGAAACATTCTATTCCGTTTTTTGCAGTTGATAAAACACCTTTTAGAGTTTCAAGCTCCTCTTTAGAAAAGTTTTGTAGTACAAAGACCTCCGAAGGCAGATTTGGCTGCGGCCCAATACCGATTTTCAACCTTGCAACATCTTTTGTTCCAAGATGCTGAATAATAGATTTAATCCCGTTATGTCCGCCATCTGAACCGTTTGCACGAAATCTGATTTTACCGATTTCAAGTGATAAATCATCATAAACTATTAAAATATCCTCTATCGGGATTTTATAATAATCCATAACAGCTCTAACCGCTTCCCCCGATAGGTTCATAAATGTGGTAGGTTTTATTATTAAATAATCATTCACACCATTCCGAAGATTTGTCATTAGGCATTTTAAACGGGAATTTTCACGAAAAGTAAGATTATTATTAAGTGCAATGCTATCTGCCAGCATAAACCCTGTGTTATGTCTTGTAAAAGTATATTTATTCCCGATATTACCCAGTCCGACTATAAGCTTCATTTAAAACGCCTCATATTCTTCATCATTTGATGCATTGAAAGCTTACCTGCACTTTGCTGTCCTAATTTTCCTGCCATTTTACCCATACTGGATTTTAAATCAGACATTCCCTTCATCATCTTACGCATTTGCTCAAACTGATTAATAAAAAGATTAATATCATGGATTGGAATACCTGAACCCTTGGCAATACGTTTTTTGCGTGACGAATTCATTAATTCAGGATGCTCACGCTCTTCCGGAGTCATAGATTGTATAAAGACTTCAATCCTTTTAAACTGTTTTTCACCCTCGTGAGAAATCATTTGTCTATCGTCTTTTGACATTTTCAACCCCGGAATCATGCCAAGAAGTTGATCCATTGAACCAAACATTTTCATTTGAGATTGCATTTTCAAGAAATCATTAAAAGAAAACTCCGCTTTTGCCATTTTCTTTTCCATTTCAAGTGTAGTTTTTTCATCAAAAACCTCTTGAGCTCTCTCAACAAGAGATACAATATCACCCATACCAAGAATTCTATCTGCCATTCTTTCAGGATAAAAATCTTCCAATGCATTAAGTTTTTCTCCTGTACCTGTTAGTTTAATCGGTTTTCCTGTACAGTAGACAATACTTAAAGCCGCACCACCTCTGGAATCACCATCTAATTTTGTTAAAACAAGACCTGAAATATTTAACTGTGCATCAAAGTTTTCCGCAACATTAACCGCTTCCTGACCTGTCATAGAGTCGATTACAAGAAGTTTTTCCGCAGGTTTAAATACACGATCAATAAGCAGAAGTTCTGCCATCATCTCTGTATCAATCTGCAAACGACCTGCTGTATCTAAAATAAGAACATTAAAACCTTTTTCTTTAGCATAATTAATCGAATTATTTACAATAGTTTGTACATCAGTGCCTTCTTGAGAATAAACTTCTACACCAATTTGTTCTCCTAAAGTTTTCAACTGAGTAATTGCAGCAGGGCGATATACGTCACAGGCAACGAGAAGCGGATTTTTACCTTCTTTTTTAAGTTTTACGGCAAGTTTAGCAGAAGATGTCGTTTTACCTGAACCTTGCAAACCAAGCATCATAATTAAAGCAGGACTGCCGTTGAATACAAGCGGTTTAGTTTCTTTACCGAGAAGGTTAATCAATTCATCATGAACAATCTTAACAAGCTGTTGCGAAGGGTTAACACCTCTTACAACATCTTCTCCTTCTGCTCTATCTTTAATATTGGAAATAAAAGACTTAACAACACGCAAGTTTACATCAGCCTCTAAAAGAGCTCTTCTAATCTCTCTTAAAGCATCTTGCATGTTATCCTGAGTCAATTCGCTTTGACCGGAAGTCTTTGCAATAATATCCTGTAATTTATCCGATAATGATTCAAACATTAAATAATACCCCTTAATACAATATCAGGGTATCACAAACATGCTTGAATTTTAACTAAATATACTAAAAGTTCGTTCGATATTATCGTTACGTACCTGTTCTAGACCTTGAAGCATTTGGGTAATTGCAGATTGTTCGGTTTCAAGGTTTTTCATTCTTGTATCAATACGGGTTTCTTTTGCGTTAATGATACTTTTTTCGTATTCGTAATCAACCATTGCATCATTTTGAACATCACTGTCATTTACCGTATAAACATGGTTATTGTTCACTGCAATATCAGTTGAATATTCATAATTAAATCTTGCTGAACCATCAGTATTCTGACCATCAACATACAAGCTCTTTGTCATTGTAGTCAATGAATAAATTCCGTTTTGAAGCATTTCGTTAAGATAGCTTGTATCAGTAACTTTATTATTCTGTGTCCAGCCTTTTTCTGCAATAGCTGTAAATATTGCATCATAAAAAGCAAATTCGCTTTCTTCTGCAGAAGTAAATATACTTGCTAAAGCAGATTCTGCCGTATTATATTGAGCCATTCCTGCTTCATATTTTTCATGCCATGCATCATGTTCTGTTTTCCATGT
Source organism: uncultured Candidatus Melainabacteria bacterium (assembly GCA_932182025.1). Lineage (GTDB taxonomy): Bacteria > Cyanobacteriota > Vampirovibrionia > Gastranaerophilales > Gastranaerophilaceae > CAG-196. Next base: position 1,333 of record CAKNXK010000017.1, on the reverse strand, counting down.
TGCATATTCAGGTTTTGAAGTATCATACCATTCGTAGTTCACTTTACTTGAACCTGCATAAGCATTATCAGGGGCTTTTGTGGCACCTGCTGCCGATAGGGCAGAATTAATTAGAGCAACTACATTAACTTCAAAACCTTTGTCTTTAGAGCCTGTAACGGTTCCACCTGTTGGTAATTCGGTTCCGTTTGCCATTGCCGTCATTGAGCCCTTAATAGAATTATCAATGCCTTTTTCAAAATCTGCTGTTTCAATATCTGGGAAATATGCAGCAAGGTTTTTCAACTGATTAGCAATACCCTGTAATTCGGAAGTGCCTGAAATCTTAATAGAATCGCCCGAATTGTAAGCATCTTTCCAGTTACCTTTCGAAGCAAAGCTTCCACCGCCTGTTGTGCTTCCGAGTTTTTCAACTAAAGCTGCTGTTCCGCCTTTACCTTCAAATTTTTTCATTAGCGGATCAATCTTTGTTTCCTTGTAATCATTCAAGCCGTCAAGATTTGCTTGAGCTGCATCAAGATTTGCCTTAGCAGAATCATAGCTGTTAAGCTTTCCTTCATCAATTCCTGTAAGCTCAGCAAGAATTTTTGTTCTGTTATTTTTCCAGTCACCACCAGCAGCGCCGTCTGGTGAAATCATTTCCGCATATTTTGAATAGTTGGAAGCAATTACAACTTTACCTGCAGAATCAGTCAAAACATATGGTTGTTGCTGATTCATCGCACTTGGTGTCATTAAGTTGGAATAGCTTAAATCAATATAAGATACACCTGCATTATTAGACCATTTCAAAGTTTTAGTATTTAAAGCATCCTGATATCTGCGTGAAACATTTTGCATTTCACGAGTAAGGGAAACTTTTTCATTAGACAAGCGAGTAAGCTGTAAGCCGATATTATTTTTTCGGCTAGTCAGCTGTAAAAATCTACCTTGTGATGCTGCCATTCCCATAGTTTAAATCGCTTTCCTTTATAGTTGTCCCTTTTCTATGTATTACGGCTAATTTAAGGTAAATCTTTAATTTTTCAGGGAAATTGTTACAAAAATTTACAATAGTTTTTACAAGATTTTTTCCCTGTCTAACAAAACGCGGGCGGCGAGGTGTTGAGTTCACCTCGCCGTTTAAATGTTGTAGCAATAATTTCCCGCTTTTTTAAACAAGGGACGGCGGACATTCCGTAAGGACTACAGGCTAGTAGATGTTCTTGCCAAGTCCGCCTTTTTAGTTAGACTACCAGTAGGTTCGAGTAGGTTGCACCGGTAGTTGTAACTTTAAGATTGTTTTACTAATTTTTCCAGTTCTTCAATACGTTTTTCAAGTTCTTTGATTTTC
>CAKNXK010000016.1 GCA_932182025.1 uncultured Candidatus Melainabacteria bacterium | reverse complement strand
ATATCCATACTTCCATTTTCTTATTACGGCAGTTTTCATGAAAACTTTAATACTTTTGGCTAATGTTTTACAATTTGTTACATTTTAAAAGATTTATCACAAAATCTAAAGCACCTTGCTGCTCCTCAAACACTCTTGAACCAGCCTCTACCGTGTTAATATAAAACTCTTTGTCTGAAAGCATTTTATCAGCAATATCAAGGAATTCTTCTTCTGAATTTACTACAAATCCTGCATTTGCATTTTTTATAATAGTATAAATATCCTTAAAATTATGTGTTGAAGGGCCAGATATAACAGGTTTACTCCAAACAATTGACTCTAAAGGATTATGCCCGCCTGTTTTATTAAAGCTTCCGCCAATAAACGAAATATCAGCATGCTCATACATTTTGCCTAATTCACCCAATGTATCAAGCTGCAAAATATCAATCCCGTCTAAATTATCCCTATTATTCGAACGCAAATCATAAGCAAAACCTGTCTGTGCAACAAGTTCCTTAACCTCATCCGTTCTAGGCAAGTGTCTTGGCGCAAGTATCAATTTTAAATCTGAATGCTTCTCTTTCAGTTTCTTAAAAACATTAAGCACAATTATATCTTCACCCTGATGAGTAGAGCCGGCTAAAAGCACTCTTGAGCCGCACTTATCAAAAAATAACCCGTCAGGCTTTTTGACGTCAAATTTTAGATTATTCATGCGTTTTGTGGTTTCGGGTTTAGCGCCTAATCGCAAAAACTTATTATTATCATCATCACTTTGAGTAAAAATACCTGTATACAAATTTAAAAAAGGTTTAAATATAAATCTAAACATATCATAGGATTTAAAAGTTCTATCCGAAATTCTTCCATTAATAATATAAAGTTTTATTCCGCGTTTTTTACACTCAAGCGCAAAGTTAGGCCAAATTTCTGTTTCTGCTATGCAAACAACTTTTGGATTAACCTTATCTAAGAATTTTCTTATACATTTAGGAAAATCAGCAGGAAAGTATGTAATTAAATCTGCTGATTCACCCAATTTCTTTATTGCAATATCCTGTCCGGTATAAGTACCTGTAGTTACAACTATTTTTGACTCAGGAAACTCTTTTCTTGCAGCTTTTACAAGATTTTCTAACGCAACAGCCTCACCTACAGAAACCCCGTGAAACATTATAACATTATCTTCTTTTCCAAATCCTGTTTCAGGAATATTACCGCATTTTCTATCAATAGATTCTTGAGAATAGCCTCTTTTTTTCATGCTTATTGCAGCAATCGGTTTTATTATATAAAACATTAAATCGCTTATTAATTGATACACACTATTCCCTTTCTTCTATCAAAGCAAACTTTCTACCCTGTTTAATTATATCAAAGTTTTTGTTTTTTAGCTTATTCATTTCTTTTATTCTTATAATTACCAGATTTTTATCTTCATCTAAAAATTTAGGCAAGTCATCAGGATTAGCTTTCGGTATAAAATTTACTTTCTCGCCGCTATAATAAATTAGCGAATATTTATGACCAAAACTAAAAGTGGTTAATGAGCAATTTTTTTCATCTGCATATCTTGCGAATTCCATTAAATCATCTTGACCAAATTTATAATCTATTTCAAAAAACTTTTCTGTTGCATGAGCTGAAAAAACAGACATAAAAAGAACTATAGATGCAAATGTTGCTGCATATAATTTCTTTTTAGTAAATAGTATTATTGCTAAACCAACTGCAAATGAAGATAAAATACAAAAAACTTTTACTGTAGATATATCATTAAGCAGCTGCTCCGGTAAATACAATGGGGTTAGAATGCCTCCAAGGCTTATTAATAAAAATATACCGCCTAATGTATATGCACAGATATTCATAAGTTTTTCATTAGCTCCTTTTTGAATGTAGTCTGTCCAAACATAAGCACCTAAACAAGCTAATGCACAATAAATCGGCAAAATATAAGTAATTAATTTTGTACCGGAAGAAGAAAAGAACAACATTATAAATAATGCAATGATTGTATTATAAAGCAAGGCTCTATATGGGCTATTCAAATCTGCGCAATAAAATCTTATTTTTTTTATATTTTTTATCCACACAGGAACACAAGAAATAACCCAAGGAAAAAATCCCCACAATATAGTAAGAAAATAGAAATAAAACGGCTGTTCTCTATTTATTACATCAGAACCTAAAAATCTTGCTACATGATGTTTTATAACATACTCGTCCCAGAATAGCGGATTATACATTTTGAACATAATAATGTGCCAAGGTAAAACAATTAATAAAAATAATGTCATGCCGACAAGAAAATATTGAGGTTTAAAAATTTCTTTAAATTTTTTAGAAGCAATCGCGACAAAAAACATTGAACCAAAAGGTACAACAAATCCCGGGATACCTTTTGCCATTACTGCCAATCCGGAAAAGATATAAAACAGCCACCAAAAATATTTTTTATGACTTTCTCTGCAAAAATAAACACAAAGTCCAAAACACAGAGAAAAAGCAATGCAGGTAGAAACAACTATATCCAGTATCGCAAATTTGGCTAAGATAATAAACTCCAAACTTGTAGCCAATATAAGCGCAGCCACAACGCCATAAAGCCTTGATACAATCTTTTTACCCATAAAGTATAGTAAATAGCAGCAAGATGTGCCATAAAGCGCTACAGGAAAGCGTGCTGTAAACTCATTTACTTTACCAAACAAGGCAAATGACAAACACTCACCCCAGAAATAAAGCGGAGGTTTCTCAAAAAAGTATTCACCATTCAAATAAAGTGTCAAAAAATCTTTTGATTGAAACATATCACGTGCCATGAGCACATATCTGGATTCATCAACATCCATCAACGCATAAGTACCAATACCATGAAAAAATATTATATAAAATAAAATTCCTAATCCTAATACTGTAAATAAATCAGGATGTAATAATATAAACGACTTAATCTTATTCATAACCTCTCCCCAGATAATAATAACATAAAAAAAGAGCCAAAGTAAAACCTTAGCCCTTTTTAGTTAATTTGTTATAACAAACTAGTCATCAGCGTGACCAGCTGTACCAAGAACGTCTCTCATTTTGTGGATAACCATTTCTTTAACAGCTGTTCTGCCTGGTCCCATATATTCACGTGGGTCAAATTTTTCAGGATGTTCTACAAAGAATTCTCTAATTGTAGAAGTCATTGCAAGACGCAAGTCTGTATCGATGTTAATTTTAGCTACACCGTGTTTAGAAGCGTAGTTAAGCATATCTTCTGGAACACCTTGAGCGTTTGGTAAGTTACCACCAAATTTATTACATTTAGCAACAAATTCAGCAGGAACTGAAGATGAACCGTGTAGAACGATTGGGAAGTTAGGGAATCCAGCTTCTGCCAATGCATCTTTAATTTCTTTAAGTCTGTCGAAGTCTAATTTAGCTTCACCAGCAAATTTGTAAGCACCGTGTGAAGTACCAATAGCAATAGCTAAAGAATCACAACCTGTTTGTTTAACAAATTCAACTGCTTCTTTAACGTTAGTGTATTTAGCATCTTTAGCATCAACATTAACATCATCTTCAACACCAGCAAGTTTACCAAGTTCTGCTTCAACTGAAACTCCTCTTTCGTGAGCGTATTCAACAACTTTCTTAGTAACTGCAACATTTTCTTCAAATGAGAATCTGCTTCCGTCAATCATAACAGAAGAGAAACCACCATCAATACAAGATTTACAAATTTCGAAATCTGCACCGTGGTCTAAGTGTAAAGCGATAGGTACTGTAGTAGTAGCTAAAGCTGCTTCAACCAATTTTACAAGGTAAGTTTGGTTAGCGTATTTTCTAGCACCTGCTGAAACTTGAAGAATGATTGGTGATCTTGTTTCTTCTGCAGCTTCTGCAATAGCTTGTAAAATTTCCATGTTGTTTACATTGTAAGCACCAATAGCGTATCCGCCTTCAAGCGCTTTTCTGAACATTTCTTGTGTTCCAACTAATTTTCTTTCACTCATGTTGAGTTCTCCTTCTATATTACATAGTTAAAATATAACAAAAACAAGAGAATTTCAAGTATTCTCTAACCTCTCGCACAAATAGTTTGAGCAACATAAACCCCTGATGCGGAAGCCTGTATCAAACCTCTTGTTACACCTGCTCCATCGCCGATGGTGAATAAGTTTTTAACCCCTTCTGTTTCCAATTCGTTAGTCAATTTAACCCTTGCAGAATAGAACTTAACTTCAATACCATATAGAAGGGTATATCTTGAAGCTGTTCCAGGTGCAATTTTATCAAGAGCAAACAACATTTCAATAATACTTTTCATCTGTCTATATGGAATAACAAGACTCAAATCTCCAGGAGTCGCACAAGTCAAAGTTGGTTCAATTATACTTGATTTTATTCTCTCCGGAGTTGAGCGGCGTCCGTCCAACAAATCACCAAATCTTTGAACAAGAATTCCTCCTGCAAGCATATTAGCAAGACTTGCAATTCTTTGACCATAAGCAATTGGTTCTTTAAACGGCTCTGTGAATTTTTCACTTACTAAAAGCGCAAAATTTGTATTTTTTGTTTTAATATTAGCATAACTATGACCGTTAACAGTTGCTATACCGTTATAATTTTCTTGAACAACTTCACCATTAGGGTTCATACAGAATGTTCTTACAGCATCACCAAAAGTTGGGGAATGATAAACTAGTTTTGATTCATATAATTTATCTGTTAATGGTTCAAAAACAGGCGCAGGAAGTTCAACACGAACCCCAACATCAACTGCATTATTCACCATACCGATTTTATTTTTAGCAAATTCCTGAGTCAGCCAATCTGCACCCTCACGACCCGGCGCAATAATTGTATATTCAGCTCTTATAGTTTCGCCATTATCAAGAACAATGCCTTTTACCTGTTCGCATTCAACAATTAAACTTTGCGCCGCAACATTATTTAAAATAGTAATTTTATCATCTAAATAATCTTGCATATGTTTTAAAACATCAAGGCTTCTTTCTGTTCCCAAGTGTCTTACTGGAGAATGAACAAGTTTTAATTCTGCTAAAGCCGCTTGTCTTTCAATCTCACGGAAAGTTTCCATATCAGTACCAAAAACTTCATCCGTTGCACCGTGTTCAAGATACAAATCATCTGCGTATTTAATATATTCTTCAACTTTTTCTCTTGTCATATAATCAACAAGGTGACCGCCAACATCAGGAGTCAAAGTCAATTTACCGTCAGAAAAAGCACCTGCACCGCCCCAGCCGCAAAGCAAGCCGCAGCGTTTACAGTTTACACATTTTGGGGAACCGTTTCTAATTGGACAAATTCTTTTTTCTATTCTTTGCCCTTTTTCAATAAGCACAACTTTCCAATCAGGACGAAGTTTAACAATTTCAAGCGCAGAAAAAATTCCCGCAGGACCAGCCCCGATTATCGCAACATTATACATACCCAATACTCCTACTATGCTATTACTTATTTACGATACTATAAAAAAGATCCTGTTTCAACAGGACCTTACTAATTATTTATTTTTGTTTACCGAATTGGCGATAATCACCGCTATTCAAGGACTCTTTATATAAACATCCATTTTCCCGTCCGTTTTTGGGATTTATCAAGTCTTTTTCTTATAGAACTCTTCCAAACCCTTGATTTCCATTCGGATACAAAACATTCTGATATCTTGATGCCATTTTCTTTAAACCATCTCGTTTTGCAGCTGAAATATTTTGCTCAACAAGAGGTATTCTATATGTAGATGAAAAGATATTTCACTCATTACTTACTTCCTTTTAAACCGTATATTCTTTAATTATACTTTCTTTAGTAATATTCTGTTTAGGTTGAGGTGTTCCAATTAATGACCTAAATTTTCTGCTAAGCATACTTAATTCCAAAATTCCATCCAATGATGCTTCTGCAGGGGTTTTAGCATCAGCAATAGAGTTGGAAACAGATCTTCTGCCATTGAGAAATGTTGAGTAGAATACGCCGTTATTGTCCACTCCATGAGCGATTGTAATTGTACAATTATCAGCTTTTTTCAAAGTATTTAACGCACAATCCAGCGTTCTCAAGCAATTATTATTGACTGCATGTTGAACAACTTCCTGAAATGCCTTATTATTTTGAAATTTTGCGCTAAACGCAGGGCTTTGATTAATTCGTTGAATTTCCATAATATATTTATCTCCTTTTTTTACTTTAAAACACGTAAAAAAATAATTTGCTATATAAAAAAGACCCCCTGCAAAATTTCTCTTACAAAGGGTCTCCATATTATCTCTTAATTATCCTATTCTTCGTCTGTTGAAGATTCGCTTCCGCCAACTAATTCAGGAGAACCAAACATTCCTTCAATCTCTTCTAAGATTGCAGAAGGTTTTCTTGCCTGATTGCGTTGAGCAGCTCTCTTTTGAGCTTCTCTATCGCGTTCTTCATTAGCGTTAGACAAGTGGTGGAAACCTGTACCAGCTGGGATAAGACGACCGATAATAACGTTTTCTTTCAAACCTCTTAATAAGTCTTTCTTACCATCAACTGCCGCTTCTGTAAGAATTCTTGTAGTTTCCTGGAATGAAGCAGCTGAAATAAATGATTCAGTGTTCAATGAAGCTTTTGTGATACCTAATAACATATATTCACAAGTTGCTTCTGCACCTTCATGTTCTTTAACAGCTTTGTTTTCATTTTCAAATGTTTGAAGTTCTACAAGTTCACCAGGCAACAAGTTAGTATCACCAGGATCAACAATACGAACTTTCTTAGTCATTTGACGAACAATGATTTCAATATGTTTATCCGCAATTTCTACACCTTGTGAACGGTATACACGTTGAACTTCATCTACCAAGTACTGTTGAGCTTCTTCTGGTCCGCAAAGTCTGATTACATCGTGTGGGTTCAAAGGACCGCTTGTTAAAGGCTGACCTTTTTTAATTTTTTGTTTATTTTGAACCACGATGCTTGCATCAATAGCAAACTTAATTTCAGATCTTGAACCTTCATCAGTTACTAAGAATAATCTAGGTACATCATCTTCAATTTCGATTTCAGCAGTACCATCAGCTTCTGCTAAAATAGCACAATCTTTTGGTTTTCTTGCTTCAAGAAGTTCTTCTACTCTTGGAAGACCTTGTACGATATCGCCTGTTTTTTCTCTTTCGAATACCAATGTAGCAAGCATATCACCACGTAGTACCAAAGAACCTTCCATAACCTGTAACATTGTACCAGGGCTAATCAAGTATGGACGACCATTTCTGATTGTTACTGATTTTGCTGAAACATCAACGATTTTACCAGAAACAGTAGCTGTTTCACCAGATGAAGCTAATTCAGTATCAAGTTTAATAAAGTCGCCTTTCTTAACTGAAGGCTTATTCTTAGTTTCAATAACTGTTTCAAAGTTAGCACAGTTTACTAGTAATCTTCTTGATTCAGTTACATCACCTTTAACAGAAGCAACACCGTCATTGATAGCTAATACTTCAGTCTTAGCAACCGGAGTCTTAGGATCAATTACTTGACCGTTTTCAACAAGAAGTGATGTTTGAAGTGAAGCGTTCATCTTAGAATTACCTTCTTGTTCACGACGAACAATTAGAGTTTCCAATACAACAATCTTCAATTCGCCTGCTGCATCAAGCTCTACCAAACCTTTAAGGTGTGATAAGTAACCTTGCATTTGAAGAACTAATGATGTTCTTGTTAGAGTTGCACCGTCAAGATTTCTAACTCTAGCACCGTCTTTGAACTGTAACTGTGTTACAGGAACAATATTAATTAATTCATCAGTTGTATTGAATTCAATTGAAACTTCTTTTGGTTCAATAAACATAGGTTGAACAGGTCTAACCAAAATTTGGATAGGTCTGTCATCGATAGATTCTTCATCAAGAGAAGTTGTATCAATTTCTTCATCCAAATCATCGATATCTAAATCATCAAAATCCATTTCCATTATAGTAACAATAGAAGTTTCTTTTGCTTTTACACCTTTAGCAATTACAGTGCCTGCTTCAACAACAGCACCTTCTTCAACTTTAAGTTCAGAAACACTTGATAAAGTATGAACTTCACCAGGTCTGATTGTTACTTCGTGGATAACTTCATTAAATTCTTTGAATTCTACAACACCATCAATATGGCAGTAGATATCTTTAACAACTTCAGTACCAGCTGTAACAAATGTACCGTTTTCAACCATTTTTAATGTTGCATCTTTGTTAACCTGATGAACTTCTTCTGGAACAAATACAATATTACCAGGTCTTGTAACGATTTGGTTGTCATCAACTTCTACATCAATATATCTGATTTCACCAGATGAAGTTACTGCGCATTCATCATCAACCAACTCAGCAATAATCATACCGTTTTCAACTGTTGTATCAACAGGAGCTTTAACTATATATTTTTCACCGTTTGATTTAACTGTCCACAATTGCTCTTTCTTAGTTTGTTCAAATGAAGCATTTGCAGGAGTTAATGATGCAATAACGATAGTAATTTCCTTACCGTGAACGATCTTATTAATTTTATTCTTACCGGATTTAACTTCTTCGATTTCTAAGTCTTCAGCATATCTAACTTCACCGCCGTGTTCAGAAATCATAAGTGTCTCAGCTAGTTTATCACCTGATTTAACAGCTTGTTCATCGCCAACTAATACTTTTGAACCACCAGGCAAGTTATAAACATCACCACCGATAATCCAAACAATACCGTTTTTGTTAGCAGTTCTTGAAATGTTACCTTGTCTGTCTTTCTTTTCATCTGCAACAAAGTCTTCAAATAAAACTTCACCTGACATATCAGAGTTGATATCTTTAGTAGCTTTTTCTGTCAAACGACCTGCATCATTTGAAGATGGTCTGAATTCAGCAAGTTTGTAATCTTTTTCAACTTCTTGCCCGTCTTCAAAGAATATTGTAGCACCTGCCGGAATATGATATTTTTCAGTTTTCTTAGAACCAACAACTTCAATATCAGCTTCGTAAATAGAAACTCTAACAACATCCCCGTGACGAGTTCTAAGTTCTCTTGTTTTAAGCTTAGATGAAACTTTACCGGCAACTGTTGTATGAACTTCTCTTGTAGCTTCTTTAACGCCAACCGCACCACCTGTGTGGAAGGTTCTCATTGTAAGCTGTGTACCAGGTTCACCAATTGATTGAGCTGCGATAATACCAATTGCTTCACCAACATCAACCAATTTTTGAGTTGTAAGAGCCCAACCATAACATTTTTGACAAACACCATACTCAAGTCCGCAAGTTAAACCTGAACGAACCTTAAGCTCAGTAAGGTTAAGGTGAGAAATCTTTTTGATATCTTTTCTATCCATTGTTGTATCTTTAGCTACTAACAATGTTTTACCATCTTCATCAAAAATATCCTGAGCAACAGTTCTGCCTAATAATCTGTCAATAAGAGGTACAATAATATTGTCCCCATCACAGATAGGCTTCATATTGATATATTTGTCTCCGCCGCAATCTGCATCACGAATGATAACATCTTGAGCAACGTCAACAAGACGTCTTGTCAAATAACCAGAGTCAGCTGTTTTTAACGCTGTATCTACCAGACCTTTACGTGCACCGTATGAAGAAATGATGTACTCGGTTACTGACAAACCTTCTTTAAAGTTAGATGTAATCGGCAAGTCGATGATTTGACCTTGTGCGTCTGCCATCAGACCTCTCATACCAACCAACTGTGATACCTGTGATAAGTTACCTCTCGCACCGGAGAATGCCATCATATATACAGGGTTCAGTTTGTCAAAGTTTTCAACTACTTGTTCTGTCAACTTAGCTGTTGTTTCAGACCAAGTATCAATAACTTTTGTATATCTTTCTACTTCAGTAATTTCACCTTTAAGGTATCTGTTAGTAGACTTTTCAATTTCTGCTTCAGCTTCTTTTAATAGTTCCTTTTTAGATTCTGGAACTGAAAGGTCAGCAATTGAAATTGTAACACCTGATTTTGTAGCGTATCTGTAGCCCAAGTTTTTAAGTGTGTTTGCAAGTTCAGCAGTTTTAGCACCGCCGTATTCCAAATACATTTGAGCCAACAATTTGTTCAAACCCTTTTTGTCCATTTGTTTGTTAATGAACTCAGGAGCGTGACTTTTATGTGTATAAGTATTTTCCATATTACCTTTTCCTTTAATTTTCTATGCTAGCGCTTTTCTAACTGCTTCGTTGAAAATAATTCTTCCAACTGTAGTTTCAATTCTCTTACCTTTTTCATCACGTACTACAATCTTATCGTGAAGAGTGATTACCTTAGCTTCAAGAGCTGAAATAGCATCCTGGAAGTTATAGAAGTAACCTTTAACATCCATTTCCGGATTCTTCATAATTGTCAAGTAGTACATACCCAATACCATATCCTGAGAAGGAGTGATGATTGGTTTACCGTTAGCAGGAGCTAAGATATTGTTTGTAGCAAGCATAAGCATTCTAGCTTCTGTCTGAGCTTCAATTGAAAGAGGTACGTGAACAGCCATTTGGTCACCGTCGAAGTCAGCGTTAAATGCGGTACATACAAGCGGATGCAACTGGATTGCTCTACCTTCAACCAATTTTGGTTCAAATGCTTGAATACCAAGTCTGTGAAGGGTCGGAGCACGGTTCAACATTACAGGGTGTCCGTCAATAATCTCTTCTAGGATATCCCAAACTTTAGCGTCTGAGCGTTCTATCATTTTCTTAGCAGATTTAATGTTTTGAACATAGCCTCTTTCGATTAATTTATTAACAACAAACGGTTTGAATAATTCAATTGCCATTTCTTTTGGCAAACCGCATTGGTTAAGTTTCAATGTAGGACCAACTACGATAACTGAACGGCCTGAGTAGTCAACACGTTTACCTAACAAGTTTTGACGGAAACGACCTTGTTTACCTTCAATAATGTTAGATAATGATTTCAACGCTCTGTTGTTAGGTCCAACAACTGTTCTGCCGCGTCTGCCGTTATCGATAAGAGCATCAACAGCTTCCTGTAACATACGTTTTTCGTTTCTTACGATAATTTCAGGAGCACCCATTTCAAGAAGTCTTTGTAAACGGTTGTTTCTGTTAATAACTCTTCTGTATAAATCGTTCAAATCAGAAGTAGCAAATCTGCCACCATCTAACTGAACCATTGGTCTCAAATCAGGAGGTGTTACAGGTAATACATCCATAACCATCCAGGTTGGGTCAGTCTCGGAAGAAATTAATGAGTCAAGAAGTCTCAATCTCTTAATTAATTTACCTTTTTTCTGAACTGATGTAACACCGTTTGCTAATTCAGTTCTGATTTCTTCAGCAAGTTCTTTCACATTAATCTCAGCTAAAAGCTTTTTAATAGCTTCTGCACCAATACCAACTTCAAGCTTGCTTTCTTCGTTTTCCATTATAAAGTCTTCATATTCTTCTTCAGAAAGAAGTTGGAATTTCTTGAACGGACTATCTGCCGGATCAATTACAACATAGTTATTGAAGTAAATAACTTGTTCAAGATCTTTCAAAGTCATATCAAGTAATAAACCAAGATATGAAGGAATACCTTTTAAGAACCAGATATGAGAAACAGGAGCTGCAAGAGCAATGTGTCCCATTCTGTGACGTCTTACTTTAGAGTCAGTAACTTCAACGCCGCATCTTTCGCAGATGATACCTTTATGTCTAACTCTTTTGTACTTTCCGCAATAACATTCCCAGTCCTTTGTTGGCCCGAAAATTCTTTCGCAGAACAAACCGTCTCTTTCAGGTTTTAAAGTTCTATAGTTAATAGTTTCAGGTTTTGTAACCTCGCCATAAGACCACTTCAAAATTCTTTCAGGTGAAGCGATGCTTATGCGTATATAATCAAAATAATCAATACTTGTAGACAATTTCCTATCTCCTTATATTTCGCCTAATGTTGTAGAAGTTTCAAAGAAGTTTATATTTAACAACTCTGAATCAATATCTGATAAAGTTCTTTTTGGAGCTGCTTTACGCAAATCTTCCATATCAGACATCAAGTCAACTTCAACACCATTTTTCTTAGCAACTGTAATATCTAAACCGATACTTTGCAATTCTCTTACAAGTACCTTGAATGACTCAGGAATACCAGGTCTTGGAATATTATCGCCTTTAACGATTGATTCGTAAGCTCTGTTACGTCCGTTAACGTCATCTGATTTGATTGTTAACATTTCTTGAAGAGTGTAAGCTGCGCCATAAGCTTCAAGCGCCCAAACTTCCATTTCCCCAAATCTTTGTCCACCGAATTGAGCCTTACCACCAAGAGGTTGTTGTGTTACTAATGAGTAAGGACCAGTAGAACGAGCGTGGATTTTGTCATCTACTAAGTGAACAAGTTTCAAGATATATGATAAACCAACTGCAATAGGCTCATCAAACGGTTCACCTGTTCTACCATCAATAAGGTAAACTTTACCATCTTCTCTAACCCAATCACAACCTGATTCTTTAATACCACGAACTAACTCAGCTCTTGTAGCGATTTCAGACTGGTTATCACCATATCTTTCATCGAATGAAGGAGCTTCATAGTGTTCTTTAGTCAAGTATGCTGCAAGACCTAGCAAGCATTCATAAGTTTGACCTACGTTCATACGAGAAGGAACACCTAGCGGGTTCAATACGATATCAACCGGAGTACCGTCTGGTAAGAATGGCATATCTTCTTTTGGTAAGATACGTGAAACGATACCTTTGTTACCGTGACGACCAGAAAGTTTATCACCTACTGAAACTTTACGTTTTTGAGCAATATAAACTCTGATTACAGTATTTGCTCCTGGTGGTAATTCATCACCTTTTTCTCTGTCAAATACTTTAACGTCAAGTACTCTACCGCCTTCACCGTGAGGGACTCTTAATGAATTATCTTTAACATCTCTAGCTTTTTCAGCAAAGATTGCTCTTAAAAGTTTTTCTTCAGGCGGATGTTCAGATTCACCTTTTGGAGTAACTTTACCAACAAGGATATCATCCGCATAAACTCTAGCACCGATACGAACAATACCGCGTTCGTCTAAGTGTCTAAGAGCTTCTTCTGAAACGTTAGGAATTTCACGAGTGATTTCTTCAGGTCCAAGTTTAGTTTGACGAGCATCTATTTCTAATTTTTCAATGTGAACTGAAGTAAAGATATCATCATGAACGCATCTTTCTGAAAGTAAGATAGCATCCTCGAAGTTATAGCCTTCCCAAGGCATATATGCTACTAATATGTTCTTACCGATTGAAAGTTCTCCACAGCTTGTTGAAGCACCATCGGCAATTACATCACCTGCAAGAACCTTATCACCTTCGTTAACAATAGGTTTTTGGTTAATACAAGTATCTTGGTTAGAACGAACGTATTTCATTAATGTATGTAAATACTGTTTACCGCTCATGTCAGCAATAACGATTTCTTCACCTGTAACACGAGAAACGACACCGTCAACTCGAGCGCAAACTACCATACCTGAGTCTTTTGCAACTCTTCTTTCCATACCTGTACCAACCACAGGTCTTTCTGTAATAAGAAGAGGTACTGATTGACGTTGCATGTTTGAACCCATCAATGCACGGTTCGCGTCATCGTGTTCGATGAATGGAATCATTGATGTCGCAACAGAAATAATCTGAATAGGGCAAACACCAACATAGTCAACTTTTGAAGATTCACTCATAACGAATTCTGATCTGTAACGAACTGGAACCTGAGCATCTTTAAATGTATTATCAGGGTTCAATTGAACGTCAGCAGGAGCACATCTGTAGTTTTCGTCTTCGTCTGCTGTCATGTAAACAACTTCATCTGTTACAACACCATCTTTAACAACAAAGAATGGAGATTCAACAAATCCATAATCATTAACTCTTGCGTGAGTAGCTAATGAACCAATCAAACCGGCGTTAGGACCTTCCGGAGTTTCAATCGGACATATACGACCGTAGTGAGAAGGGTGGATGTCACGAACTGCAAAACCAGCTCTTTCTCTTTGTAAACCGCCAGGCCCAAGAGCTGATATACGTCTTTTGTGAGTAAGTTCAGCAAGCGGGTTAATTTGGTCCATGAACTGTGATAACTGTGATGAACCGAAGAATTCTTTTAATGAAGCAACTAAAGGTTTAGTGTTCAATAAGTTCAATGGAGTCAATGTTTCAGAATCTTGAAGAGTCATTCTTTCTTTAACAATTCTTTCAATTCTTGAAAGACCAACTCTGAATTGGTTCTGCAACAACTCACCAACTGAGCGAATTCTTCTGTTTCCTAAGTGGTCGATATCATCCAAAGTACCTTCATCATAAGTTAAATTGATAAGGTATTCAATTGAAGCAACGATATCTTGAACAGTCAATGTTCTTGTGCTGTTAGGAATGTTCAAGTTCAATTTTTTGTTTAGTTTATAACGACCCACACGACCAATGTCATATTTTTTATCATCAAAGAATCTTGATTCAAGAATTTGGCGTCCACCTTGAGCTGAAGCCGGGTCACCAGGTCTTAATTTTTTATACAAATCGATTAAAGCATCATCTGTAGTTTCTGTTGTATCTTTATCTAATGTTTTCTTCAAGAATTCGAAGTGAGTGAATAAAGATTCCATTTCAGAAACTGTAATACCCATTGCTTTAAGTAATGTTGTAGCAAGGATTTTTCTGTTTTTATCAATTTTAACGTAAATAATATCGTTAGAATCGGTTTCAATTTTCAACCAAGCACCGCGGTTTGGAATCATTGTTGCATTGTAAAGTCTCTTACCGGTTGGAGAGATTTCACGCTTGAAGTAAACACCCGGTGAACGAACGATCTGAGAAACGATAACACGTTCTGCACCGTTAACAATGAAAGTACCTTTGTCTGTCATTGTAGGAATATCACCAATATAAACTTCTTGTTCCTTGATTTCACCGCTGTCACGGTTAACAAGTCTGACCATTACACGTAGTTGCTTAGCATAAGTTGTATCATGGATACGAGCTTCTTCAACTGTGTATTTTGCATTATCAAACGTGTAGTTAGGCAAGAAGTGTAATTCTAATCTTCCTGTATAATCTTTTACAGGAGAAAAAGCTAATAATTCTTCTTTAAGTCCTTCTTTCAAAAACCATTCAAATGATTTTTTCTGCACGTCAATTAAATCTGGTAAATCGTCCAAACGTGTATTTGGAATACCCATTGGCGTTACTCTTTTTGCATATTTTGTCGACATTAATTCACCTCATCTATTCTAATGAATGTACGCACTATTAAACTTTCACTATAATTTCGGACATAATTATCCCATATACATGTAAGCATGTTATACAATCGTACAACATCAAAATGTAACGTCAAGTTAATAAGGGTATAAAGTACATTTTTTCAAGTGGTTTGTTAACAATTTGTTACAATTAAGCAATTCTTTAAAAGATATATACTTTATATATACAAGGAGCAATAATGTCATTTTTTAACTTTATTAATTATAATAGTTTTGAATTTCCTAGTTTTAATTGGAATAATTTTTTGCCTCCTACTTATTGGAATACAAGCTTTAATCAATCACTGTTTCAATTTCAATTTCAACAACCCGAATTTAATTATTGGAACTGTAATATAGATACATTTACATTGACATCCGCAAAACAAACTCCAACCCAAATAACAACACCAAAAGCTCCTACAACCGCTACCAAACCTAAAACTTTATCTTCTACTAAAAATATTCAATGGTGGGTAAACTTAGGTTACAACAAACAAAAAGGTAAAGAATTGATGAATTTCATGCGACCAAAAGCAACCGGATTCAATGGAAATTGCGTAGGCGTAGTACGTCAAGCTATAAATCACGTTTATTATAATGGAGCAAAACATTACACACAATTTGGTAAAGCATGTAATGTAGGCAGAGATTTTCTATCAACAGACAGCAACTTCAAAAAAGTCACAGGAGTTGATTTAGCAAGCATTAATGTAAAAGATATTCCTGAAGGTGTAATAATAATTTACGGACCAGGATATAGCAAAAAATATCCAACCTGCGGTCACGGTGAAATATCTGATGGAAACGGAAAAGGTTATTCAGATGGTATTACCCACATTAAAAATGAGGGCAATAGAACAATAAAAGAATTGTGGGTACCGGTTTAGTGGTAATTTTGTCTTAAAATTCTTAAATCCTCTTTTGTTAAATATTGCATTGTTTCCAAATCATAAGGATACATTATACTTTTTGGATTATTAGAATGCTCCAAGCCTATAGCATGACCGACCTCATGCAACATGACTCCATAGATATGTTCCTTTGAACGTGTTACTTTCTTTGGAGTAATTGTACCATTACCGCGTATCATAAGATATTCTTTAGTGCCAATTGTTATAACAGCTTTATTAATCTTTCCGTTTCTTTCGTACCAGTGAGTACATCCAACAGCATCATTACTGCTGCAATTTGTGACAAAATCAACAAATTTAACCTGAATTTTAGCACTGCTCGGCGAAGAATCAAATTTAAACCGCACAGTTGAGCCGGAAAGTTTTTCCCAAGCCATAAAAGCTTGCTTCATATATACAGACATATTTCCATGCGGCGGAATATAAACATGAATTGGCTGTGAAAGCCATCTGCGTTCAGCTGCAAAAACACAAATTGATGTTAATAAAAATACGGCAACAAAAAAGACTATTTTCTTCATGCTTCCTCATTAAATCTTTTAAACACTTCATCAATATTCTTCAAATAGCTTTGCACGTCAAAGCATTCATCAAATTCCTTAAAATTAGATCTAAAATCACCCCCGTTGAGTGCATCCAGAGCATGTTTCTGAACAGCTCTATAAGCATCCTCTCTTGTCATACCTTGTTCAACAAGTTTCAAAAGAACTTTTTGCGAATAAATAACACCGCCAAAAAGCTGAGTATCCTTAAGCATATTGTCTTCGTGCACAACAAGATTTTCCATTACATTCTTAAATCTGTAAAGCATAAAATCAACAAGAATTAATGAATCCGGAAATATAATTCTTTCAGCAGAAGAATGAGAAATATCTCTTTCATGCCATAAATTAATATTTTCAAAAGCAGCAATCATGTTTGAACGTACAACACGAGCCAAACCACAAAGATTTTCGCATAAAACAGGATTCTTTTTATGCGGCATTGCAGAGGAGCCTTTCTGATTTTTTCCAAAACCTTCTTCCACTTCACGAACTTCAGTTTTTTGAAGATGACGTATTTCTGTTGCAAACTGTTCTATTAAACTTGCAATAACTGCTAGTTCAGACATGAATTTAGCATGCCTATCTCTTGAAATTATCTGCGTAGAAATCCTTGCCGGCTTTAAACCAAGCTCCGCGCAAGTAATCTCTTCAATCTCTACAGGAAGATTAGAATATGTTCCAACGGGACCTGAGATTTGCCCAACAGAAATTTCATCAAGAGCAAATTCAAAACTCTTTTTAGCACGCTCTAGCGAATCCAACCAATTAAGAAGTTTAAATCCAAACGTCATAACTTCGGCATGAACTCCGTGAGAACGTCCAATACAGATAGTATTCTTATATTCAAACGCTTTAGAACGAACGACAGATATTAAATTTTCCAAACCACGCAGAATAATTAAAGAAGAGTCCTTAATCTGAAGCGCAAAAGCTGTATCAATAACATCCGAACTGGTAAGTCCCATGTGAATATACTTAGCATTTTCTTTTCCAACATTCTCGTTAACATTTGTTAAAAAAGCAATAACATCATGTCGGACTTCCTGTTCAATTTCATCAATTCTTTCAACTGAAAAAGAAGCTTTTTGTTTAATTTCATCCAATGAATTTAAAGGAATTTGCCCGAGTCTTGCATAAGCCTCACATACAGCCAGTTCAACCTTTAAATAATAGTTAAACTTTACATCTAAATCCCAAATCTTTTTAATTTCTTCGCGTGAATATCTATCTATCATAAGCAAATTATATCACAAAAAAGGAAGGCTTTTAGCCTTCCTTATGAGGTTATTTCTTTTTAAAAGAATTAATATAATCTTTTTCTGCTTGTAAAGCATCTTTTCTTGCCTGTTGTCTTGCTTGAGCATCTTTTTTAGCTTTTTCTAAAGCAGCTCTGTCAGCTTCTTGTTTTTTTTGAAATTCAGCTCTTTTTTGCTCATTAGCTTTTTGCTGAGCAGCTTGTTTTGCTTTGTATTCCTGCTCTTTCTTGACTGCAGGTTCAAGTTTTTTGTTTACATAGTTTTGTAGTTGTGACTCAGCAGCACTTGCAGCCAAAGAAGCCGAAATAGCAACAATTGCAAATAAAGATAATAATTTTTTCATAATCAAAACTCCTTTCCTTATAAAGAAATTAAAGCATAGATTTTTTTGTTAAGCAATATACCCCTTTGTATATTTGCCCCTTTCAAGTATAATAAAATTATGAGTGTAGAATTACTAGGTTTTAATATTGATACATACAGTTTTGATGAAGCTGTAAACAAAGCAAAAGAGCTTATTGACGGTCAGAAGGTTTCACAAGTTGTTACCATTAATCCTGAGATGTTTGAATATTCCTCCAAAGATAATGAGTTTTCAAACATAGTAAAAGAAGCTGAAATGGTTATTCCTGATGGAGTTGGCGTAAAAATTGCTCTAAAAATCAATGGTCATAATGTTGATAGAATACCGGGTATTGATTTTGCATATAAACTTCTTGAAAAAGCAGCAATAAATAATATTCCAGTCGCTATAATAGGCGCAAAAGAAGACATTATTACTAAAGCTATTGAAAATCTTACGGAAAAAATCAGTGGTTTAAATATTATTTATTACCATAATGGATATTTTTCGGATGACGAAGAAATTTATAATGAAATTAATGCAAAATCACCAAAACTAATTCTTGTAGCAATGGGCTCACCCAGACAAGAACAGTTTATTTATAATGCAAAAAAAGTTTTAAAACCTGCTTTAATGGTAGGTATTGGCGGAAGCCTTGATGTTTGGTCAGGCGCGGTTAAAAGAGCACCCAGAATTTACCAGATTCTTGGCTTAGAGTGGCTGTATAGAACAGCATGCCAGCCGGAAAGAATAAAAAGAATTTTTCCAACACTACCGTTGTTTATTTTAAAATCAATGAGGGATAGATATGTTAAATAATCAAGAAATTGAAAAATTGGAAGCGTCAGCTAAAAATGTAAGAAGAAACATTGTCAAAATGGTTCATGCAGCTAAGTCCGGACATCCGGGAGGTTCACTATCAGGTGCAGATATCTTAACAGTTCTATATGAAAAATGTTTAAATATTCCAACTGATTGGAACGAGAACAGAGATAGATTCATCCTTTCAAAAGGACACGCTTCTCCGCTTTTATATTCGATACTTGCACAACATGGAATGTTTCCCGAAGAAGACTTGATGACATTCAGAAAAATAGGTTCAAAGCTTCAAGGACACCCTTCTCGCGGTTATGTTAAAGGAGTCGAAGCTTCTACAGGCTCATTGGGACAAGGGCTTTCTTTAGGCTGTGGAATAGCCTTAGGTTTAAAACTTGACAAAAATCCTGCAAAAGTTGTTGTTTATATGGGTGATGGCGAATTGCAAGAAGGTTCTAATTGGGAAGCTTTTATGCAAGCAGCACATAGAAATCTTGATAATCTAATCGCAATAATTGATCGTAATAAACTTCAAATCGACGGATGCACAGAAGATGTAATGTCTATTGGAGACGCAGCTGCTAAAATTAAAGCTTTTGGTTGGGATGTAATAGAAATAGACGGTCATGATTTGAACCAGATTTATGAAGCTGTAGAGCAAGCAAAAAAATCAACAAAACCTTGTGCAATCGTTGCAAATACTATAAAAGGAAAAGGTGTTTCGTTTATGGAAAACAATGCAGGCTGGCATGGTAAGGCTCCTAACGATGAACAATTAGCACTTGCATTAGAGGAACTTAAGTAATGAAGACTTGTCCTTTCACTGCAGGAAGAGAATGTAATGATTCTTGTCCGCTCTTCATTAAACCTGATGACTTAAACGAATTTGTTACAGCAAGACTTTCATCAATCGGGGTTCTTTCTCGTACAGAAGGAGAATGCTCACTTAGAATGCTTGCATTAAGCCAGAGCAGAATGATTTTTGAAAATACAAATACAAGAGGCTAATCTTATTTACTGCTTTGAGACTCTTGCTCGTCCTGTTTTTGAATTTTCAATTCAGCTTCACGAGCTTTTAACATAGCTTTTAAGATAGGGTCTTCTTGTGATTGTTTCTTCATATCAGCAAAAACTTCTTTCAACTCTTCTTCTGATAAACCTTGAGGTGTTTTTATACAAACAACAACTTTATTTTTTCTAAATATAAAGTATGAAGCAACTATAATCCCCCAAAGAAGAACTCCTTGAAACAAACCAATTTGTGGAATAACAAATGATGCTGTTATATAGTTCCAGAGATGCATAGCTACATAGCCGGGAAAAGCAATAAAACCTGCAGCTAAACAAGTAACAACCATGCCTGCAAATAATAATCCTCTCAACCCATTTATCTTAATTATATTCAAATTTTTCTTCATCTATTCTCACCTATTAATTCTAGGAACTCATCTTCACTCAATATTATAACACCTAATTTTTCAGCTTTATCTAATTTTGAACCCGGATTAGCACCAGCTACTACATAAGAGGTGTTTTTTGAAACAGAAGACGATGTTTTTCCTCCTCTTAATTTTATTTTATCACCAGCTTCGTCTCTTGTCATGTTTTGTAACGTTCCGGTTAAAACAAATGTTTTTCCTGCAAGTTCATCGGTTTTGTTTATATTAAGAGGCTTAAATTCAAATCCCAAAGACTGAAAATCTTCTATCATTTGAAGATTTTTTTCATCATGGAAAAATTCATAAATACTTAGAGCAATCTTTTCTCCAATCCCTTCTATACCCGCAAGTTGTTCAACCGACGCAGATTTTAAATCATCAATTGTCGGAAGTTCATTTGTTAAAAGCTCCGCTGTTTCTTTACCCACATGTCTTATGGATAAAGCTGTAACAAATCTTGAAAGCGGTCTGGATTTACTATCCTGAATAGAATTATACATATTCGTTGCAGATTTTTCCTTAACCAAATCCAGCTTCAAAAAGTCTTCATAAGTTAATTTATAAAAATCAACAGGACATTTTACTAGCCCAAGTGCAAACAATTTTTCAATAACGGAAGGTCCGATAAAATCGATATCCATAGCTTCTTTTGAAACCCAGTATTCTAAGCGGGCTTTCGCAACAGATGGACAATCGAGATTTGCACAATACAAATTGACTTCACCCTCTCTTTCTACCAAAGGAGAATTGCAGTTTGGACACTTATCCGGCACTTGATACACAGACAACTCATTGTGCTCAGGAGAGTCCACAGATTTTATTACTTTTGGAATAATTTCTGCTGCTTTTTTGATTAAAACTCTGTCTCCAATTCTTACATCAAGACGCTTGATTTCATCAAAGTTATGAAGGCTGGCACGTGAAACCACACTTCCTGCAAGATTTACAGGTTCTAATATTGCAACAGGGGTAACTGCACCTGTTTTCCCAACTCCGAGTTCAATATCCATAAGTATTGTTGTAATCTCTTCCGGCGGGAACTTAAAGGCTGTTGCCCATTTTGGAGCACGAGAAGTAAAGCCTAATTCAGTTTGATAATCAAGTCTATTAACTTTTATAACAACACCATCTGTTGCATAATCTAAATCAAAACGCTTTGTTTCCCAGTCTTTACAGAATTGAATAGCACCTTCTATATCATCAACAAGTCTGATATTCGGATTAGTCTTAAACCCGAGTTTTTTGATATATTGAATGGCATCCCAATGCGTAAGCGGTTGTTCTTTGGCTTTTTCAATTATTGCCGTATAAGTAAACATTGATAAATCACGCTTAGCAGTTATGGTACTATCCAACTGTCTTAACGAACCAGCTGCAGCATTACGTGGGTTTGCAAAAACCTTTTCCCCACTCGCAAGACTTTCTTCATTGAGTTTTTCAAATGAAGTTTTTGGCATATAAATTTCGCCCCTAACCTCAACATCGGCATCTTCAAAAAGTTTCAAAGGTATTGCTTTAATTGTTTTAAGGTTTTGGGTAATATTTTCCCCGATTATTCCGTCACCACGGGTTACACCTGTTGTAAACAAACCGTTTTTGTAAGTTAAAGCAATAGCAAGACCATCGATTTTTAATTCACAGACAAGTTCAACTTTTTTTGAGAATTCTTTTTGTATGCGTTCATACCATTTGCGTAATTCTTCCTCGTTATAAGTATTATCAAGGCTGTACAAACGATATTTATGTTTATGTTCCTCAAAACCTGAACTAATTCCGCCAACTCTTTGAGTCGGACTATCAGGAGTTATAAGCTCAGGATATTTTTCCTCCAGCTCTTTAAGCTCATTGAATAAATTATCATACTCAAAATCACTTATAAGAGGATTGTCCAATACATAATAATTGTATGCATATTTATTTAGTTCATCTTTTAAAAAGTCAATTCTTTTTTGCATTAGTTATTACCCTAATTATCCCAATCATCATCCAAAATACAAATTGTATCTGCGGTCTAAAAAATACTGTATCTACAAAACCATGGATTAAGATTCCTATTAATGAAATTAATGCAATTGCAAGATATATTACATTTGCATTCTTACGTATTAAAATATATTTTATAGCAGCTTTTATATTTAAAACAATAAAAGTCAAAAATGCTAATAAAGCAAAAACACCGCTTTCTACAGCTGTTTCAAGATAAATATTGTATGCACTTAACGCATCAAAGCCCGTTTTCATATAAAGCCCGTAAATTTCTCGGAAATTTTGGTTTCCAACCCCAATTCCAAGCAGCCAATTGTCTTTGAACATATCAATACAAGAATTATAAACATTAAACCTGAAAGAATTCGAACTATCACTTCTCATAGCAAAAATAGAAAAAATCCTTGCTCTAAGAGAAGCTGTTGAAACAATTACCATAAACACAAACGCACTAAAAGCCGCAGCAAGAGTCATAAATAGCTTTTTGAATTCAGGTTTTAAAAACCTGTATGTTAAAAGTGCCAACAAAACAAATTCTAAAAACAGACCAATATATGCTCCTCGACAGCCAGTCAAAACAATTGAAACAGCAGCAAGAACAAAACAACCTACACCAAATAGTGCAGTTTTATAATGTTTATTCAAAAGGGGCAAATATACCAAAACCAAAGTTGATGGCAAAGCTGCAAGCATGTATCCGCCAAAAAGATTGGGGTTATAAGGTTTAAGTGAACCGTAAACCCTTGTCATAACTTCTTCCGGGTTCAATCTTGACATATCTTGCCAACCTGAAATTTCTGAAACAGATAAAAAGTTTTGTTTTAAAGCAATTATCGACTCGCCAACAACAGCCATAGCCATTGCAATTAAAATATATTTTATTTTGCTTCTATTGTCTTTAATATAGTGAACAAAAGAAACATAGAATCCAAGATAAATAAAAGTTTTAAAAAAGCCTTTCAAGCTCAAATAAAACAATGATGAACCGGCTACACTTATTACAACTATCAAAAAATAAATTAATAAAAACTTTTCTGCAGTTGTAAGTTCAAAACGCAAGCCCGATTTGGTTAACAATTTTACGCCGGTCAATATCATAGCAAATATTGCAAAATATCCGATATTATCAGATTGCGAAAAAGCAGACGAAAATATTACGAACAATATATTCGCAAATATAAGCCAGTCAATTTTTTGCAATACAACGCTTTTGTCATAAACAGGTTGTAAAACAGATTGCATTTTTCCCAACAGGGCGTTAATCAGCATTTATACCTACCCTACCTGATTATTTTCGCCTGCATCTTCAACCGTTTCTTCAGAAACAACACGAACATCAGAAATCGTTCCATTAAATTTATATTTTTCGCCTTCCAACGTTACAGGAAGCCCCATTTTAATTTTATTACCGCCAACAACAGCACCATCTTTTGTTATTTTAGCTGTATCAGTAATAGTTACCACAGCATCAAAAATAGAAGGTTGTGCAGGATCTGGAACAAGAACATTTTTAGCCATTGGTGCAAATGTCTGTCTTGGCTCAGATTTAACATCTACAACATTAAGTTCTGTATAAGGAACATTTCTAATAGTAATAAAAGTTTTGTTATCAGGCTTAATAGGAAACTCTTCGCCGGTTACAGTAACACCTCTCAAGAAGACCTGAAAAGTTATAGGCGAAGTTGCTTCAATTTGTTTATCAGCAGTTTGTCTAAAATGCTTAGCGGTATAAACACCCACTGCAAGAGCAATAATCACACCTGCGATTATTATTAAATCTACAAGACCTAGTTTTTTCATATATAATTATTCCTCCACTTCAATATTTTCAGGCATTGCTGATAAGATTTCTTCTATATTAGTTGTAGCGCATCCAAACTGTTTAATAACAATTCCCGCTGCTATATTACCGATAATCGCAGCATAAACTGGCTCAGCTCCAACAGCTAATGCAAGTGTATATGTTGCTGTAACAGTATCACCGGCTCCGGTTACATCAAAAACTCTGGATTTATTAAATACAGGAATATGGGTATATTTATTATTTTGTCCTACAACTACCATACCTTCTGAACCACAAGTTATTAAAACATTTTCAGCTCCTGTATCATCAATAAGTTTCGCTCCGGCTTTTATAAAATCTTCTTTATTTCTTAAATAAAACCCAACATGTTTTTGTGTATCAGGCAGGTTCGGAGTCATGGAATAAACACCTTTATATCTGTTTAAATCTTTTTGAGCATCAACAATAACCTTCTTGGAATACTTCTTAGCAGTATCAATAACTGCTCTGATTATATTATCAGAAAGAGTTCCTATATGATAATCAGAAAGGATTACAGCATCATGCTCAGGAATCAATTTTATTACTTTTTCTATAATTTTTTCTTCTGTTTCTTTTGAAATTGGAGCATTAGTCTGTCTGTCAACCCTAACAATTTGTTGAGTTATAGAATGAGAACAAGAACCGGAGATACGTGTTTTTGTTATTGTCTTGCGGCTGCAATCAGTAATCAAAGATGAACAATCAATTCCTGCTTCATTAAAAGCATTTTTCAAATCCTGTGCTTGATAATCATCTCCAACAACACCAATAACGCTTACTTTTCCACCATTAATAGAAGAAACGTTATGCGCAGCATTTGAAGCTCCGCCTAATATAAATTTTGTATGAGTATGTTGCAAAATTAGAACAGGCGCTTCTCTTGAAATTCTTTCTGTATCACCATATACCATTTCATCAAGCGCTAAGTCACCTACAACAAGGATTTTTGCCTCTCCTAATTTTTTTATCAAGTCTGATAATTTTTTTGAATCTATTAACATATCTCCATCTCTCTTATGATTGCTATTAAACAAAATATCATATATAATAGTAGCATAAAGAAAAAGTGAGAGCAAATGGCGGGAAACTATAGTAATCAGGATTCATTTGATATAAATGAACTAGCAACATTAAACGAAGATATTTCAGCTGATTTTCTGGAGCAGCTCCAAAATCAGGTTGCTCAAAATGCAACAGGCTTTTCTGAAAAAAATAATGATGGAGCATTATTTGAAGAAGTTCAACAAAAAACCGAAGAACCGGCAGCGCCTGAACCTGTAATAAATGAAACCGTTGAAAAAACTCCAAAAATAAATATTGATGATAGTTTCGATGATAACTTTATAAAAAAATATAAAGCAAAACTCAACAAACAAAAAAACGGAGGTACTACAGAACAAACATCAGATGCAAACGAAAAAACTGATTTTAGTGCAACAGAAAAACCTAGAGATATAGAAAATCTTACAGCAGGGAATATTGTCGAAAAACCTATTGTACAAGAACAAGTAAATTATAATGATAGCCTTGATTACTTAGATGAAAATGTAAAATATTCAAAATATGTTATTTATATCGACCCGGAAAATACAGACTTTATCGAAAGTCTGACAGTAAAAGAAAGAAAGAACCTTATTAATAAAATTCTTCGAGAGCAGGACGATATTGCAATAACAAAAAAACGTTTTAATATGTTTCAAGCTGTGATTAAACATTCCATTATTGCAATTATCACAATTTCAATATCAGTTCCTGTTATTTACTATATAATAAACGCATCGCTAGAAGCTTCTATAAATAATTATAGAAACTCACAATCAATCTTTAAAACTTTATACCGTGAGAAAGGCAAAATCAAAACAACAGGAAAGTTTAACTAACCTTCCTCTGTTTCTTCATTTTTACCTAATAAACAATCTGCGGCCATATTACCTAACTTATAGCCTGCTATTGAAGCACAAACAAAAGCCAGGCCTTTTGCAGCACCAGGCACAAATTCTAAAGAAACCTTGTTAAATAATTTCTTAGTTGCACAAAATTCTTTTAATGCAGAAACTTGTTCTTTTATAAACGGGTTCTTATTGTAAAGTGATTCTCTTAAATGAGTGACTACTTTACCATCTTCTTTTGTTGTGTAAGGCATACCTAAGAAGGTTTTAGCCGCACGCTCAGCTGCAAACATTGAACCAAGCGATATAATTTCTCTTGCTCCTGCATCAAGCTTATCGTCAGATCCAAATAAAACTTTTGCTGCACTGGTTGCACAAATAATTGGATTGATATTATTTGCAGTGAAATCCACAACTTTACCCACACCTTTTACAAGTTTATTTGTCTTAGAGAAATTCTTGATAGCTTCACTTGCACCTTCAGCTACGATATGCGCTTCAGAATTACTTACGGCTGCGACTTCTTTTGCTGCCTTGAAACCTTTTA
Organism: uncultured Candidatus Melainabacteria bacterium; assembly: GCA_932182025.1. Taxonomy (GTDB): domain Bacteria; phylum Cyanobacteriota; class Vampirovibrionia; order Gastranaerophilales; family Gastranaerophilaceae; genus CAG-196. The sequence continues at coordinate 6,770 of CAKNXK010000016.1, read as the reverse complement.
AAGTTTGTCCTGCTGCAATATCCATATTCATCGCTCCATAAAGCGGGTTTTCATCAATAGAGCTCATGCCTCTTGATGCTCTCCTTGCCGAAAAAATGGCATTGGAGGCAACAATTGGTGCAAATAAACCTATTGTTTGAATACCTGCTGGCATACTAAATACCTTTACATACTATCACACTACAAATATATAAAGTATTTTTATTTAGTTTTCTTGCGCAAAAATCAGATTATGTTACAAATTTTTACAAAAATTAATTTTCGTCGCTTGTACTTATAACTTCACTTACAGGCTCTTTAAAAACTTGTAATTTTGTGACACGTGCACCATCAATTTCAACTACAGTGAATGTTAAACCATTAAATGAAACCTTATCGCCAACAACTGCAATTCTACCCAAAAGTTTTACAACAAGCCCTGCTATAGTATCAACATCATCTTCTTCAAATTGAGCTTCGTTTAAATCAAAGTAATCAACAAATTCATCAATTCGCACCATTGCGTTAGCAATATAAGTATTCTCCGCAATTTCTTTGATATCAGCCTCTTCCTCTTCGTCAAATTCATCCTGAACTTCACCGATAATTTCTTCAAGTACATCTTCCAAAGTAATTAAACCAGAAGTACCGCCGAATTCGTCAATAACAACAGCTATTTGAGTATGTGTTTTCTTAAATTCAAGAATTAAATTATCCAATGTCATTGTTTCAGGAACAAGCATCAAAGGACGAATAACTTTTTCAATTGAATAATTATCCTTAGTCATAGCTAAAGAATATAAGTCTTTAACATGAATAAAACCTAAAATTTTATCAATAGATCCTTCATAGACAGGATAACGGGTATATTGATTCTCAAGTGCAAATTTATTCAAATCATCATAAGAAATATCTGAAGGAATACACATCATATCAGTTCTTGGAAGCATAACCTGTTTTGCAGTTAAATCCGAAAATTTAAACATATTATGAAGCATTTCAGCTTCAGTTTCGTTGAGCACACCCTCGTTATAACTTGCATCGACAAGCATATCAAGCTCTTCGGTTGAATGAACAAGAGAAGCATCATCAGATGAAACATTAAATGCACATAAAATTTTATCACCTGATATAAGCAATAACCAAACAAAAGGTTTAAAAAGTGTTATAAACAAATCCATCGGACGAGCAACCCACAAAGCTAAACTGTCAGGATGTCTAAGTGCAAAACATTTTGGTAATTGTTCACCTAAAAGCACATGGAAATAAGTCACAACAACAAATGAAATAGGAACTGCTATCGCATGCGCTGTGATCAAAGAATTTGCCACAGGTATCAAATTAATTACCGGTTCAATTAACTGAACAATTGTAGACTCAGCAACCCAACCAAGTGCAATACTTGCAATTGTTACGCCTAATTGTGCCGCTGCCAGCATTTTGTTTGTATCATTTACAAGTTTTAACGCTTTATTTGCATTTGAATTTCCTTCATTAGAAAGCTGTTCAAGCCTTGTTTTTCTAACTTTGACTAAAGCGAATTCCGCTGCGACAAAAAATCCATTAACAAATAGTAAAAATGCTATTACAAAAATATTAATTAATATATCCATCAGGTTCATATACTCTCATACACCTATAAAATTACAATTGTCATTTTACAATACATATAAACTTTTTGCAAACATTGAGATATTATAATATAATTTATATATGAAAATCGGAGCTTTTATAATCCCAACCGGTATCGGTGCTTCAATCGGAGGCTTTGCTGGTGATGCCAGTAAATGGGCAAGGAAATTATCAAAAAACTATAAACTTATAGTTAATCCAAATGTTGTAAATGCAGCATGTTTTTCAGGTATTACAGAAAACATGCTTTATGTCGAAGGTTATACCCTTGATGAATTTTTTAAGAACAAATGCTGCTTGAAAGAAAGCACAAACAATAAAATCGGTGTAATATTTGACAAATCAATTTCTAAAGATGTTTTAAATATACACATTAATACAATAAATGCAGTCAAAACAGTTTATGATATTGATATACATGACTTTGAAATAACTGACAAAGAAGTTGGAGTAGAGTTTTTTATTGACAAATCCGGTGCCTCAATGGGAAATGTAAAAAACTTGGACACACTCAAACGCGCCGGACAAAAGCTTATAGATAAAGGATGTGACGCACTGGCAATTGTATGTCACTTTCCTGACGAACAAGGAGAAGACTATACAAACGGCAATGGTGTTGACCCTGTTGGAGGAGTAGAAGCAATTCTATCGCATTATATATCTAAAGAATTAAAAGTTCCATGCGCCCATGCACCAGCTTTTAATGATTATACAATTACTACAGATATTGTTGATTCTCGTTGCTCAGCAGAATATATAACACCAACCTTTTTACCATGTATACTTTTAGGGCTAAACCAAGCACCTCTAATAGAGGATACTGGAATTAGTTTTAATGATATTGATTTTCTTGTTGTTCCATACAACTCAATCGGCTGCATTCCGGTATTAGAAATGTCAAAACATAACAAAAAAATATTTGCTATAAAAGAAAATAATACAGTCTTAAATGTTAACCCCGAGAATTTTCAAATTACATGTGATATAATAAAAACATACGAAGAATTACTGGAGCTTTTAAAATGAAAAATAACAAAAAAGGATTTTCTCTTGCAGAAGTTTTAATAGCAGTAACTATTGCAGCAATAATTGCTACAATGGGATTTACAATCGCAAGAAAAGGCATAGAAAGAGCTTACAATATATATATATATACAGGATATTATGCGCTCACAACAGCATTATCCGATGCTGAAGATGGTCTGGGTTATACAATTAGAGACTGTGTATTAAATAACAATCTGCACAATGTAAACGCATGTAATTTTTCAAAAAGATTTGTTGATGTTTTATCAGGAAGACATGTTTCAAACACATTAGGTTCTCTTGATTTCGACACACCAAACGGTACCAATTTTCATATAGAACCGATTGGAAATGTAACCCCTAAAATCAATGATGAAGATAAACCAGAAAACCGCTATAGAATTATAATGCGCGTTCCTTCTGTAAAAACAAGAAATTCTTCTGTAAAAACTGTTTGTATGGTATATGTTGAAAACCTTCAAATTGATACAAATTATACTGAAAACTTCTTATTGCCTTACCAGATAATAACTGATAATTCTGCATGCAACAATTCTGTACCAGCAATAAATGATGATACTAATATTCAGGTTCGTAAAGATTTACTGGCATTTTATTTTGAAGATGGAAAAAGAGGACGTGTTCTAAAAAATGAAACTACTAATCAAGATGAATACAACGCTAGAATATTCCGCTCTGCACAAGAAGCTATGTGTATTAAATTTAGTGCTGGAATCCCAAATATAATTAGTAGTTATTTAAATTGCAACGGACTTATATTAGTTCCATCTAAACAAAGCTGGGAATCTCAAAATACCGTTATAAAAGTAACAGATCCTAGAAGACTTTAATTTAATATCTAATAAAAAAAAGCGGTTGGAAGATTTTCTTCCAACCGCTTTTTTTATTCTCAATTATTTTAATTTAACAGTATTATTATCAGCTAAGAATTGAGTAACTTTCTCATTCAAAGCTTGTTGAGACAATGCATTGAATACACCAGGAGTCTGTGATAATTGCTTAATCATAGTTGGTGTATCAATTTGGTACATTCTGCTTAATTCAGAAAGTTTAGCACCAAAATCAGCTTGTGAAACTGTAATGTTTTCTTCTTTTGCGATTTTATCAATCACAAGAGAATTCTTAACTCTAACAGCTGCGTCCTCTTTAAGCTCTTTCATAATATTTTCATAACCTTGAGCTTCTACTGCCTGATCCCAATTGAAACCTTGCATTTGTAATTTTTGTTTGTATTCTTCAACTAATTGATCAGTTTCTCTATCAATCATAGATTGTTGAATTTCAACCTTAGCATCATTCACAACTTTTTCAAATACAGCTTTTTCAGAATTTGTTCTATCAATATCAGATTTTTGTGTATCTAAATAAGATTGAATATCAGCTTTCAAATCATCAACTGTCTTAAAAGGTCCAACCTTTTGAGCAAATTCATCAGTTAACTCAGGTAAAACCTTAGTTTTGATTTCATTAATTTTGCACTTAAATACAGCTGGCTGACCTGCTAGTTTTTTCTCATGATATGTTTCAGGGAATGTTACATTGATTTCAAACTCTTCACCCATTGGTTTTCCTACTAACTGTTCAGCAAAGCCAGGAATAAAACTTGAATTAGCTAAATCTAATGTATAATTTTTCGCATCACCATGTTCAATTTTTTCACCGTTAGCAAAACCTTCGAAATCAAACACAACTATATCATTTGCTTCTGTAACTCTATCAGTAACTAAGATAGTTTCAGCTGATTGAGATAAAAGATTATCGACAGACTTTTGGAAAGCATCTTCCGGTGTTTTATATTCTTCAACTTCAACTGTCAAACCTTTGTATTCACCCAATGTTACTTCCGGTCTAAGTTCAATCTTAGCTGTAATTTTTAAATCTTCACCAACATTGAAAGTATATGATTCAACATACGGTTGAGCAACAACATCAAAATCATTCTCTTTTACAACATCAGCAAAAATTCTTGGAAGCGCATTTTCTAATGCTTCATGTTTAATTCTTTCTTCACCAATATGTTGTTCTAGAACATTTCTTGGAGCTTTACCCTTTCTAAAGCCTGGAATATTCACAAACTGGGCTAATCTCTTAGCTGCGTTATTATAGTAGCTTACTGCATCTTTAGCAGGAACTTCTATATCAACCTTTACAACATTTTCAGGAAGTTTTTCAATTTTAGTATTCATTAATACATCCCCTTATTCTAATATATCCTCATCAAGTATAAACATTACAACAAAAGAGGATAGATGTAAATAGGGGCTTGCAAAGCGAGTTAAGATAGTTTTATAATATGAATGCAAATAGGAGGTAAATTATGCTAGAAAGAATTGAAAAACTACAAGCATTAACAGTTGGTATTTTAGTAGTATTAACTATTTTAATCTGCACAAAAATGATTTCAACATCATTTTCTGGAAATGTTATATCAGTAACAGGCTCCGCTTATGAAATTGTAAAATCAGATTCCGGAACACTAAGCTTTGACATTGTTACCAAAAAGCCAACAAAACAAGATGCTTATACTGCCAGCCAAGAACAATATAAAATTGTAGAAAAGTATCTATCAGATAAACAAATCAAAAAAATTGAAAAGAAAACTGTAAACGGTTACTACAATTATAAAAGAGATTATAATGGCAGCTATACTAATATTCCTGAAAGTTACAATTTATCACAGCCTGTAACAATTAGTTCTGATAATGTTGAACTAATTAAAGAAATTTCAACAGATATTTCAAGCTTGATTACTAAAGGTATAGATATCAATGTTTATTCACCATCATACGCTTACTCAAAACTTCCGGAACTTAAAGTATCTCTTCTTGAAAAAGCTTCAACAGATGCAAAGAATAGAGCTGCTTCAATGTTAAAAGCTACTCATAACAGCGTCGGTAAAATTCAATCTGTTAGAATGGGTGTTTATCAAATAACACCGGTTGACTCAACTGATGTTTCCGATATGGGTATTAACGATGCAACATCTATTGATAAAAAAGTAACTGCAGTTGCTAATATATCATTTAAAATTAAATAGTTATTCAATTATCCCTGATCTTATGGCAGTTAACGCAATAAGCATGCGTCCTGATACACCTAATTTCAGGGATATTGTTTCTATATGTGTTTTAACAGTAGAAACAGATAAATATAAATTAGCAGCTATCTCTTTATTTTTACAACCTTGTGCTAATAGTGTTAAAACATCAAGTTCTCTTTGTGTTAAATCATTTTTCATATGTTACTCCTATAACTCTATTCTTTAATCATATAACAAAGCTGCCAAAACCTATTAATGCATTTTCCAATTTAATAATTCTTTACAAAATTTTACAAATCTTAACATAAAATAGGGAAAAATGGTTAATTCCAATGGCTAATTAATTAATAGAAAGGTCGGTAATAATAAGAATTGAAAGGAGGTGTATTATGAATTTTCTTAAATACACAGCTTATGTATTAACACTTATTGGTGCTCTTAACTGGGGTCTGATAGGTTTATTCGGATTTAACCTTGTAGCAGCAATATTTGGTGACATGACAGTTTTAGCAAGAATTGTCTACTCTTTAGTCGGTATCAGTGCCGTCGTTACAGCGCTAACTATGCACAGATGTGAAACAATTGATGAAATCGAAACATGCGAGTATGGTGATTGCAGACTGTAACCTTATTATTAAAAAGAACCTCTAAAAGAGGTTCTTTTTAATTTATAACAATCCATTTTTTACTGCCCACGCTGCTAATTGAGCTCTATTTCTCAGACATAAGTCTTCAAAGATAGTTCTTAAATAGGTTTTCACAGTGGAAATTGATATATTAAGTAATTTTGCAATTTCACTATTTTCATATCCTTCTGCAACCAGTTTGATAATTTTAATTTTTTGTGGTGTTAAATATTCCATTACTCTTAAATCCTTTCCATTTCAACCCTATCATAATTAAATCTCCGTGAAATGTCTATCCTTCTAATGGTCATTTATCACAAAAAAAACAGAGAACTGATAATCAAATCAATTCTCTGTTTTCTCTAAAATAGATGTTGGCAACGAGCTATCTTCCCAGGAAGTGGCCCTCCAAGTATTTTCGCCGCTAAGAGTCTTTACGACCGTGT